>LFSC01000002.1:0-24985 GCA_001512505.1 Clostridiaceae bacterium DTU079
AGAGCAAAAAGAATAAAGGATTGCTTTCTGTTTTTGTTGACGACAGATATGCTTTTTCAATTCCTGAAGAAGACTATCTGAGGCTTTGCCTTTATGAAAAAAAAGAAATATCTGATGAGGAAATTGAGTTTATCAAGAAGAATGTTACGTTTAAAACTGTAAAATCTCAGGCTGTTAAATATTTATCTTATCGGCTTATTACGGAGGCTCAGCTTTTTGATAAGTTAAAGAACAAAGGTTATGATGAGGATATTATTTGGGATGTTATAAATGAACTTAAATCCATAGGCTATATAAATGATTTGATTTATGCAGAAAAATATGTTTATGATAGAGTCAAGTTAAAACCCAAATCGAAAAAGATGCTCAAGATGGAGCTTTTAAGCAAGGGTGTTTCAGAAGATATTGCCGATCAGGTTATAAATGAAATGGAATTTGATGAGGATTTGGTTATTGACAGGTTGATTAGAAAGAAATTTGGCAAGTATGATATTAAGGAACCTCAAATAGAAAAGAAAATTTACTATTTTTTATTGCATAGGGGATTCAGTAGGGAAAACATAAGATCCGCATTAAACAGAATAACCAACTCTATATGACTTTCTTTTAATTCTCGTATATTTTAATTGTCCGGTTTTTTATCTAAATAAGAATAATCAATTATTTTGCATTATCCCAAAGGAAAAAATAATTGGATCTCTAACTTGAAGTAAGATAGAGATCTTTTTTATAAAATAATGTTATTTAACAAAATAAATATTATTACAAAACGAAAAAGTCACTTTATTTAATGATCAAAATGTGATATAGTATTATTTAGAAACGAAGTATGTTTTGCAATATTACTTGAAGAATTTGTGTGTCACATATTGCAAATCATATGTAATTTAAATGAATAGCATAAATTCTTATGTATAGAATTTATAGCTGTTTATGAATTATGGATAATGATAATTACGGGACAGAATAATATTAGAGGGAGGGATGCTTTACCGTTTTATTATATTGCTTGTTAAACTTGATGAAAAGAAGTATCCTATTTTTTACAAAAAAAGCGAAATAGTAATGTTATTATAGCCGTAGTTTGTATTTGCGCATTTCATGTTTATTTAATTACTCGATATACCAATCTATTCGGTTTGTTATTCCAAGCTATCCGGTAATTCGATTTATGTCAGGTTCTTATTTTAAAGGTTTATCAATTGCAAACGGTCAGAAGCTTTAGCTTATTGTATCAAGATTTTACATGTTTTTGACCATTGTACGTACATTAATTTAATGTTTTTCAGAAAGGTGAGGAGAAATGAAAAGAATTAATGCTCTTGTATGTGTATTTTTATTACTATTGGGAGTTATGGGTATGACAACAATAAATGCTGCTGAGAGCGAAGGTTTTGGGGGCTACCCATGGCAAAAGATTTCCGGATATTATTTGGGCACAACAGAGGTAAAGTCAACAGCTGAAAGCCTTGAGATTAGTTTTCGGAATATTAATTATGATAATAACGCGGCAGGGGCTTCAACCACATCAGCAGGTGGAGGAGCCAAACCTCTTAATGAGGACTGGACAAAATACGAAGCAGTAAACTTTACAATTACCAATCAATCAACGGCAGAGATTCAAGTGGGTCTTGGAATTTGCACCGGATCTAACTGGTATTGGCATGAGTCGCCGACAACTTCAGTACCTCCGGGAAAGAGCAAGGATGTTTCCTTTAACCTTAAGGATGCCATATGGAAAACGGAAGCTACTAACTGGAAGAATACATCGACTATTGCTGATCTGAACCAGGTAATGAAGCTGGATTTGAAGGTAATGGGAAACCAGGTTACGGGTAAAGTTATATTTACAAATTGGAGTCTTGGAAAAGCACAAACAGGGGGATCTTATAATCCGAATCCCACTCCCATTCCCGCACCCGGACAGTTTAAGGTAGAAGGAGGGCACCTTTTTGACGCAAACGGATATCCTTTTGTTATGAGGGGAGTTAACCATGCTCATACATGGTATAAAGGAGAATTGGAAACTACTATACCGGCATTGGCCGAAATAGGATGTAATACCGTTAGAATAGTGCTTTCAAACGGATCAAAGTGGCAAAAGGATGATGCGGCTTCGGTGAAGAGAATTCTTGATTTGTGTGAACAGTACAAGCTAATTGCAGTACTTGAAGTTCACGACGCACTTGGAGTGGACCAGGAGCAGCCTTTGCTTGATGCAGCCAAATATTTTGCTGAAATAAAGGATGTTCTTATCGGAAGGGAAGACAAAGTAATTATAAACATAGCTAACGAATGGTTCGGAAGTTGGGGTGGACAAGCATGGGCAGAAGGCTATAAAAAGGCAATCCCGATTATAAGAAATGCAGGACTCACTCATACCATAATGGTGGATTGTGCCGGATGGGGACAGTATCCTCAATCTATCCATGACTATGGGAAAGATGTATTTGAAGCTGATCCTCTGAAAAACACTATGTTTTCCATTCATTTTTATGAGTATTCCGGTGGAAACGCAACAATGGTAAAAAACAATATCGACGGAGTAATAAATCAGGGATTGGCTCTTTGTATCGGTGAGTTTGGATGGAAACACACTGACGGAGATGTAGATGAAGCTACTATTATGAGCTATTGCCGGGAAAAGAATGTTGGATGGCTGGCATGGTCATGGAAGGGTAACAGTGGTGGTGTTGAATACCTGGATCTTGCAAATGACTGGGCAGGAAAGAGCTTAACCGAGTATGGAAATATTGTAGTAAACGGACCCAACGGATTGAAGGAAACATCGAAGCTTTGTACTGTATTTACCGGTGTACCGAATCCTACTCCTGTAGGGAAAAAAGGTGATTTGGACGGAGATGGCGAAATTAACTCATTGGATGTTACCTATATGAAGAGGTACATACTTAGGAAACTGAGTGCCTTACCGGTTGATGAATATTTTGCCGATGTAAATGACGATGGCAGTGTAGATTCATTGGATCTTTCATTGTTAAAAAGATATGTTCTTCGTAAAATTGATAAGTTTTAGTGATTTAATTCAGATATAATTTTATACTTATTTGTTAGGTATTTGATATAGATTTATATTAAAGAGTGATAATAGCTTTGAAACGTGGCTGTTATCACTTTTTATTATTAAATCAATTAAATTAAACCATACTTCATTATAATTAATATATTGACAAATAAGAGTAAATAATTTTAAACTACATATTGACAATATTTCATTTATTAGATATTATATTAAATGGATTCTGTTACTATTATTACACTTTTATTCTATATTTTCATAATATAATATTTTATTAATGAATGGGGGTATATTAAATGATAAGAAGATTAAGAAGTAGTAGGGCTACAAATTTAGGTTTAGAAGGATTTTTTTTAAAAGTTTTAGTTTTAGCGGCTGTAATGCTTGTTGCTTCTTTGTGTATTTGTAGAAGTGTAAGTGTATATGCAAATAATGATAATGAGCCATTGCAGGAAGAACATATGATTTTATTTGACCCTCCTAGAATGGACGAAATACCGTTATATTATGATGATGGTGTATTTATACTTTTTTAATCCTGGAATAGCTTACTCAGATGTTGAAATAGCAGGAGGAGTGCTTGATTTAGGACATCACTTATTAGTAATTGAGGGAAATTTAATTATTACTGGTGGTTCCCTTGATATAAGAAATGGGGAACTACTGGTTAAAGGTAAAGTTGATCAATCAGGTGGAAAAATAGATTTGAACTACGGTACATTGACAGTCGAAGGTGATTTTTTACAAAGTAGTGGAGAGATGAATGTAAATAGGGGTAAACTGAAGATAAAGGGAAATTATGAGATATCAAATAATTCAGAGATAATAATGAAAAATGATAAAGATTATGTATATGTAGAAGGGGACTTTGAGATAAATTTAAACGATAGTACCCAGGCTCGATTAGAAGCGGGAATTATGGAGATAAAAGGAGACTTCATAGACAATAAGAAGACAAATTATGATACTGATAGACAAGGTTATATACATGAACTGGAAAATTTCACAGCGACGGGAACACACAGGGTAATACTGAGTGGAGAAGAGAAGCAGACGGTGTCATTTAATTATCCAGGTTACTCATATTTCAACATATTGGAGATAACGAACAGCTCAGAAGAAGGAGTAGAATTTTTAACAGAAGCATATGTAATAAAAGAACTTGTAGCGACATCATCAAAAATAGAAAATTCAAAGAACATAGTAATAAATGGACAGGTGGTAATAAGTGAAGAAGCTAAAACAGGTGAAAGCAATTGGAAGTATGATTTAAGTATATACCATTGGAAGTTACAAAGAGATCAAACAATAGAAGGAAATGTATATGAATGTGAAGAGAATGTATATGGTGGAATAATAGATTTAAATAATAAAACTCTAAATATACACGGTAATTTAATACAAGAGAAAGGAACAATAAATGTAAATAATGGAGAATTGAGAATACAAGGTAATTATGAGATGTCTTCTTTTGCGGGAATAATTATGACAAATGATAAGGATTATGTGTATGTAGGAGGCAATTTTGAGATTAATTTAAATAAGATTATGCCAGGCCAATTTGATGCGGGGATTATGGAAATAAAGGGAGATTTTATAGTGAATAAGCAGGTTAGTGATTATACTGATGCACTAGAAAATTTCACACCGGGAAGGAGACACAGGGTTATATTAAGTGGAGAAAAGAAGCAAACAGTACATTTTGATTATCCAGGAGACTCATATTTCAACATACTGGAGATAACGAACTCCTCGGCAGAGGGAGTAGAAATGGCAACAAAAGTTTATGTAAGACGATTAATAAATAAAGGTTCAAACATCATAAACCCTGAAAACATTATACTAATGGAGGAAGAAAAAGCAAAAGGAGACTTAGATGGAGACGGATCTATTGACTCATTGGATGTTACCATTTTAAAGAGATACTTACTAAGAAAACTGACTACTCTTCCGGTTGACGAATATTGTGCCGATGTAAATGATGACGGTAGTATAGATTCGTTAGACCTAACATTATTAAAAAGATATGTTCTTCGCAAAATTGATAAGTTTTAATTTGCTAAATGCAATTTGAAAGATAGGTTTCATATTGGATAGTTAATAGGTATTACTTAAAAAGTGATGACGGCTGCGGATTGTGGCCGTTGTCACTTTTCTTGATTTATGAAGATGAGTTGCGGTAAAATCACAGATAAGCCTTAGCCTTTGATTTTTTAAATTAACTAATAAATAAACTTCCAGACAATAATGATTTTTTGTGGTATATTGGTTATAATAGAAACAACCTAAAGAGTGAAAGGAGTATTATATAATTGATAGAAAAAGGTCCGGAGGAAAGATACGACAATTCAATGGGGGAATTTGAATACAGTGAGGGGCCCTACAATAATGAAAGCTATGAGGAGTTAATGGATAAAAGGCAAAAAGCCAATCGGATAGTTTTAAAAACAAATAAGGTATGGCTAACCTATGTTTTGATTTCAATTAATGTAGTGATTTGGCTTCTGATGAAGCTGTATGCGATTTATAAAGGGGTTCCCGAGAGCAGTTTGGTAACCGTTTTCGGTGCAAAGGACAATATCCTGATTATGTCGGGACAGTATTGGCGGTTTTTGACTCCGATTTTTTTACACAACGACATAGCACATCTTTTAGTAAATTCCTATTCCCTTTATATTTTGGGCACTACAGTTGAAAGATTGATTGGAAGGCCCCGGTTGTTGTTTACTTATATTACTGCCGGTATTATGGGGTGTATTATGAGCTTTATGTTTTCCACATACCGTGCGGCAGGTGCATCGGGTGCTATTTTCGGGCTTTTGGGTGTTTTGATATACTACGGAATAGAGAATCCCGAATTATTCAGAAGGGGTTTTGGAAGTAGCATTATAATTACTATTGCCATAAACCTTGTCTATGGCTTTTCTGTCTCAGGAATTGATAATTTTGGACATATCGGAGGTCTGATAGGCGGATTTTTAGCGGCAGGAGTTGTTGGTGTGAAGGACTTTTTCAAAAAAATCGGACTTCGCATAGCTTTTATCGTAATTACATTGGTTGTTACAGTATTTTCCCTTTACTACGGTTTTAACAATCCTCAAAACCGTTTATTGATCAAAATTGATGAAATGGAACGGTTGACCGGACAGCAAAAATGGGAAGAGGTTGAAAGGGCTGGAGAAGAAATAATTAATTCCGGTACTAAGGACGAATTTATATTGTCAAATTGCCTTTGGTATTTATCCATATCGGAAGTGAATCAGAATAAAACTGACGAAGCGATAGAGCATGCCAATGCTTTAAATGATGTGGATCCTTCCAACGGACACTATTTACTTGGCAGAATATATATTTATGCTGGAGAGGTTGAAAAGGGAAGACAACATTTGGAGGAAGCCGTAAAACTTAATCCGGAATTAAGAAGTGAGGTTGAGGGCATCCTAAACTTACTAAGAAAATGAGATAAGTTATCAGATATTCCAATATGTGTTGTGAAAAAGGATAAGTCTCATTAATTGTGCAACTTATGTTATGATTTTGAGTGTATTCTAAAACAGTAATTACTTCTATTTAGTTATTGGATAAACAATAAGGGAGAAAATACTTCCGGAGTATTAAAGGTACAAGTTATTATAACGCTATTTCTGGTCTTGAAGTTTTTGGAGTTGTCGATTTACGAGGTCTTCCAATGTAATATTGTCAACTACGTTACTGATTGCTTCATCAATTTGCTTCCAAACATCCAGAGTTGCACAGAACTTACTGCGGGGACATTCATTGGGGTTATCCTCCATACAAGCTACGGGAACAAGGCTGCCTTCAATAAGTCTTAAAATCATACCCACAGTATATTCGTTGGCCGGCCGGGCCAGTTTGTAACCTCCTTGGGGGCCACGGATACTTTTGACATATCCTGCTCTGCTTAAAACAGTTATAATTTGCTCCAAATACTTATTGGAAATTTCCTGGCGTTCCGCAATCGCTTTAATAGGTGAATATTCATCGTTATGCATAGCCAAATCAAGCATCATTCGAAGGGCATATCTCCCACGGGTTGAAATCTTCATTACATCACATCCTATCTATTACATCTTATCATTATTATATTATATGAATAATAGGAATTCAATTCAAGTAGGCTTGCTTTTAACTTTTGTACCATATTCAGAAGACGTTTACATTTTAATCATGGTATTTGCTGTGGGAGATCTTTCAAAATTTTGAACGAAATAATGTGCTTTCCTTCATATAATAAAGCCCGGTAAGCAATTTGCCGGGCTTTATCGGACAATACTTTGAAATAAATTTACTTATTCAGAAATTTTATTGCGGGAGGCCTCATAAGATATTTGCGGCCTCCCGAAAATGAGCGGTTAATTGTCTAGCTTTGCAGGAATCACTGCGCCGTTATAAGTATCCGTTATGTACTGCCTGACATCTTCCGACTGCAAAGCTTTTACCAAAGCGACAATGGCAGGATTGTTCAAATCTTCTTCCCGAACGGCGATGATATTGGCATAAGGACTGTCGCTGCCTTCGCTGAAGAGCTTTGCTGAAGTAATTTTAGCTTCCAAGGCCTTGTTTGTGTTGGTGATAAAGAAATCATAGTCGTCCTTTGTAGGGATAATCTGTGCCGAGTCGAGCTCAATAATCTCTATAGGACGCAGATATTCTTCGATATCCGAAACCGAAGCGCTAAGAGAGGTTGCGGTTTCGGGATTAAGCTTGATAAACCCGTTTTCTTCGAGAATGCGCAAGGCCCGGTATTCATTGGTACCGTCATTGGGAATTGCTACAACCGCATTATCCGGTATGTCTTCTTTTGAGCTGTATTTGTCGGAATATGCAGTGATAGGTTCTACATGGATATCTCCGGCATTTACAAGGTTGTATCCGTTTACCTCGTTCCACTCCTTAAGATAGGGCTCATGCTGAAAAAAGTTAAAATCAATTTCTCCCTTTACAAGTTTTTCATTGGTGGTGTTATCCGCAGCTGTTGCAACCAATTTCACAATAATAATGCCTTGCTCCGCAAGCTTGGGAGTCACAAATTCAATGAGCTCGGAGTGGGGAACCAAATCGGCGATACCCTTAATTGTTATTGATTCTTTAGAGGGTGATGGATTTGTATTGCTGTTAGAAGTCGGGTTATCTTGAGAAGCAGATGACTTTTTCGAATCCCCTTCCTTGCCGCATCCGGCAAGAAGGCTTAATGCTAATGCCAATGCAAGAATAATAAAAATCACATTATGTTTTTTCATTTTCAATCTCCTCCAATTAATTAAATTAAATTTCTCTTTTTCAAGATTTGCTTGGATGTAAAGTTTCCAATACACTGAACCAGTTGGACAAGAACAATCAAAACATAGACGGATGCAAAAAGAACATCATGCTGAAAACGCTGGTAGCCGAACCTTACTGCTATATCTCCGATGCCTCCGGCTCCAAACATACCCGCAAGTGCGGTCATGGAAATTACGGCAATTACAGCCACTGTAAACCCACGAATTAAGGAAGGTAAAGTTTCAGGAAGCAATATGCGAAATATTATTTGAAAATTAGTGCTGCCAATAGACTTTGCTGCCTCAATCTTTCCTTTTGAAATCTCAAGCAGACTGCTTTCAACAATTCGTGCATACATGGGGATACAGCTGGCGGCGATGGATATGATACAGGCGTTGGTCCCGTAAGATTTCCCGAAAAGAAGCCGTGCCACCGGAATCATCAGAATGATCATAATCAACCCACAAGCTCGGCTGTTTCCAAGACTCTCTTACGAATTTCCGATTTTGGAATTCTGCTTATTTCCAACGGGTAGGAAATGTTATGATAAACGGTTTTGGCTTCAAACAAATTAAAGGTCTGAAAAATCATGCCAATCTTTTTTCTCTCTTGAAGCAGTTGCTTTTTTGAAAGGTTGAGTATTTCAACACCTCCCACTTTGATACTGCCTGAATCCGGCGCTTCAAGCCGGTTGATGCATCGGGCAAGTGTGGATTTTCCTGCACCGCTGAATCCAATAATCCCAAATATCTCACCCTTGTGCACCGTTAAGTCAACTCCCTTCAGTACTTGAAGCGGGCCGTTGTGTGTACGGAAGGTTTTATGTACGCCTGAAATCTGAATATAATTATCCATAACACCCATTTTGCACAGCGTCGGTTTCGACATTCCGTGCTTCTCCTTTCCGCTGAAATTATAAAATCATCATCGTAAGTTAAATGATGTTTTTTATGAAACTACTGAATCAAAATTCTCTGTCTTTCCCAAATAACAGAAAAGCAGCCGGGATAACTCCAATCCCGACTGCAAAATGTACAGAAGGGTAGACTTATCCACCGGTAGGAAATTTGGGCATACAGATAACCCACATACTCATACGACAGATCATATTATTATTTAGCATAAGATGAATTGTGTTTTTCATACTGTGCATCCTTTCTTTCAAAATACCCCAGATCAAAACATATTAATCATATATAAATTATATGAATTAAAAGCAAAAAAGTCAATAATAAATTTGGCTAATTCACAAATTTTTGTTGAATTAGCCTGAATACTGAACTTATTAAATGTAGAACATCAAGGCATTATAGTCCTTATGCTTTTCTGCTTCTACAACCAAGTCTGCAATTGTGATTGTACTGAGAGTTTGTCTGACGTTTTTATCCAAAACATCAAAAACCGATAACCGGAGGGCTTGTTCAATATCGGGGGCTTTATCCGAAACTGTTTCCTGTGCTTGCTCAAATAACGATACTTCGACGGACAACAATACATCCAGTACCGTTATTTGGCTTGGTTTTCTTGTTAATTGATAGCCGCCCTGAGTTCCTTTGGTGGAACTAACAATTTCTGCTTTTTTTAACAAGGAGAATACCTGCTCCAAATAGATTTTAGATATTCCCAGTTTTTCAGAAATACTAATTACCGTAATATATTCTCCATTGTTATATTGTTGTGCCATACTGATTACCGCTGCCAGGGCATATCTTCCTTTTGCTGATATTCTCATCCTTATCACTCATTTCATATATAAATAGTATGTAATTATGATAATGGGAAAAAGTTGTATTGTCAATAGGCCTTTCCTTAAGTCATTTTCCTTTCGTAGGAACAGTTTTCACCACTTGATTCATAATCCTTTTCAGTACTTTATTTATTAATATATACCCATATTTAAACAAATAAAACATATAGAAATAATAAATTTTATATTGACAATATGAATATAAGGGTTTATGATAATTCATATAAAACATATAGGAATAATAAATTTCTATAAATGGAGGTAATAGGTATGTCCATAACTTCTAAGAATCTGAAGAATCCCATCGAAAAAAAACTTTGTTAGAAGGAAACATAGGCGAAGCATCCGGAGTTAATACGCCCAGATTACAAATATTGAAAGGAATGATTGATTTGGCACATTATAAGCATATTGAATCGGCAGTTATCCATGGAGGCATATATGGAGATTTCCATACCGGTGCGGTAAGTACCCCTATCTATCAAACCTCTACCTTTGAGCAGGACGGTTTGGGCAAGCCCCGCTCAAATTGGGAATATTCTCGAACGGGAAATCCCACTCGGGCAGCTTTGGAGGCTTTGATTGCAGAGTTGGAGGGAGGAGCCGGAGGATTTGCATTTTCTTCCGGTATGGCGGCAATCGATGCTGTTCTGCATCTCTTCCAATCCGGGGACAGTGTCATTATTTCCAGCAATGTGTATGGGGGAACTTTCCGAATCCTCGATAAGATCTTCAAACAGTACGGGCTTAACTACAAAATTGTGGATACCAGTGATTTAGCAGCACTTGAAAGTGCCTTTACTTCGGATGTTAAGGCATTGCTACTGGAATCTCCGGCCAATCCGCTTTTAACAGTTACCGATATCGCGGCGGCATCCGAGATAGCGAGATCTAAAGGCGCGTTGACTGTAGTGGATAATACTTTCATGACACCTTATCTGCAGCGTCCTTTGGAGCTTGGTGCGGATATCGTCGTGCATTCTGCAACCAAATATTTAGGCGGACATAGCGATGTTATTGCCGGATTTGTTGTCGTCAAAGACGATGAACTGGCAGAAAAGCTGCATTTCATACAAAATGCGGTGGGTGCCGTTGCCGGACCGTTTGATTCTTTTTTGCTCATTCGCAGTATCAAAACGTTGGCAGTACGCATGGAAGCCCATGTGGCCAATGCGGAAAAAATTGCAGAGGCTTTAAAGAGTAATCCGGCAGTTAAAAACATCTATTATCCCGGCTTAAAATCCGCTCAAGGATATGAAATTCAAAAGAGACAGGCCAAAAACGGCGTTGTAGGGCAGATGCTGCCGGAATTCCCGGCGGTAAGGATATATCCGAAAAGTTATATATTCGTCCTGTAAAATTGGAAAGTACCTTTTCCCACGGTTAATAGTCAATAAGGCTTAAAACGCAAGAGTTTTAAGAGTTTGTGAATGATATTGTTCTTTATGTCATTCGACTAAAAGTCAGCATAATTAAAGCAAAAGCAAGTAATTGACTGCGTTCAATAACGGCAGTGCCTTGTTTTAAGCTAACATAAATAAAAGCAAAAGCTAACTGTATATGTTCAACATAGACCTGATGGAACAAGTTGAAAGTTAACATAATTAAAAAGTGATTCAAGGGCTAGAGCTTAACATGGACTGAGAGAAGTACTAACACAATTAATACATTTATATGTAGATTTCTTGCTAGAGCTTAACATGGGCCGAGAGAGGTTTACATGATTTATAGATAAAAAGTGGCAGCAGCAAGTGTAACTTGATGAAATAAAGCTGTATATATTAAGAAGGCTTTAGGAGGTGGTTTGATATGAGTAGTGACTGTGATATGACGGATATGCCCCGATGTATACTTTTTAAATTATTTATAGGAGGAGAATTAAAATGGCAAACGAATTAGAAAAAAATGTATATCGATTTGATACTCAAAGACTGCGGGCGGGTTATGATCCAAAAGAGCATAACTATGCCGTATCGCCGCCCATTTATCAGACCACTTCTTTCGATTTTCGCGATGTAGAGCATGCTAAAGCTTTATTTGGAATTCGCGAACTGGGTAACCTTTATACCCGCATTGGCAATCCTACGGTTGGAGTACTGGAACAACGAGTAGCGGCCCTTGACGGAGCCAGCGGTGCGGTAGCACTAGCTTCCGGTATGGCAGCTATAAGTTATACTCTGCTCAATGTTGCAGAGGGTGGAGGACGTATTTTGACTTCTCCCTATCTCTATGGAGGTAGTGCGGATAGCTTTAAGAAAGTTTATCCTAAATTCGGTATAACCTTCGATTTTGCTAAAAATATAGAAAATCCAGAAAAACTTTCGGAGGAGATTAAGCCCGATACCAAAGCAATCTATGTGGAAAGTATCAGCAATCCCAATGGAGTTCTTCTGGACATTGATGCAATTGCGAAAGTCGCCCATAAACATGGCATACCTTTGATTGTAGACAATACGGTTGCAACTCCGTACTTGTATAACCCTATTGCCCATGGGGCCGATATTGTGGTCTACTCTGCCACCAAAGGTTTGACAGGACACGGAAACGTTATTGCCGGGCTGGTACTGGAAAGCGGTAAATTCAACTGGCAGAGCGATAAATTCCCTCAATTCTCGGAAAAGTATTATACCCTGCGTGATATTAACGATAACAACCGCAGTTTTCTGGAAGTATTTCCGGAGGCTCCGTTTACCGGCAGGATACGCTTTAACTATCTGAACTACTTCGGAGCGGCACTTTCGCCCTTTGATTCTTATCTCGTTTTAATCGGATTGGAAACCCTGTCCGAGCGTATTGAAAAGCAAGTGCGTAATGCCGGTATCCTGGCGGAGTACTTAAAAAATCACAAGTCGGTGGAATGGGTTCGGTATCCCGGTTTAAAGGATAGCCCGTATCATGAACTGGCACAAAGAGACTTTCCTAAAGGAGCCGGAGGAATCCTGTCATTCGGTTTCAAAGGAACAACGGAGCAAAGGGAGGCTTTCTTGAACTCAGTGAAGCTTTTTCATTATCATGTCAATATTGGAGATGCCCGCAGCCTGATTGTAAATTCTCCGCAGACCACCCATAGTGAGCTGGAGCCCGATGAGAAAAAAATTGCCGATATTCCGGAAAACTTAATTCGCATATCGGCAGGTCTGGAAGATCCGGCGGATTTAATAGCGGATTTGGAGCAGGCGTTTGAAAAGGCTAATACATAATTTTGTAAAGGGGTGTGTTTTATCATGAAAGGTTTTATAAAATTGATCGGTACAGTAGCACTGTTTTCCGTTTTCATAAGCTTGCTCTCAGGATGTGGTTCGAAGAATACAGGAGGGAGCCAGGACAGTGGGAAAGCGGGAACATCTTCAACGGAATTCAAATACGGAAAAATTGATATTCCCGGTAAAGACGGTTCACTTTGCGGTGCACCTATCTATATTGCATATGAAAAGGGCTTTTTCAAGGAGCAGGGCTTTGATGTCAACCTAATCTCCGCAGATACCGAAACCCGTAAAATCGGCTTGAACAACGGTACCATCCCGATTGTCAACGGAGATTTTCAGTTCTTTCCCTCTATTGAAAACGATGTGAAGGTAAAGGTGGTGGACGGCCTCCACTATGGATGCATAAAATTGATTGTCCCGAAGGATTCGCCTATTCAAGGGGTTCAAGACCTTAAGGGAAAAAAGATCAGCGTTGATGAAATAGGCGGTACTCCCCATCAGGTAGCATCCGTGTGGCTGGAAAAAAACGGAATCTCTGCAAAGCAGGAGGACGGAGAAGTTACGTTCCTTCCTTTCTCTGACGGAAACCTGGCAGTGGAAGCCCTGAGAAAAGGGGAAGTCGATGTAGCGGCGTTGTGGGATCCCTTCGGCTCGGTTCAGGAAAAAACGGGAAATTACCGTGTAATTCTTGATATTTCCAAGGACGAACCCTTTGCCGGAAAATACTGCTGCTTCCTTTATGCTTCGGAAAAGCTGCTAAAGGAAAAACCTGAACAGGTTGCCGCGTTGCTGCGTGCATATAGGGCAGCCCAAAACTGGATTTCGGAAAACCCGGAAGAAGCCGTTGACATTATAATAAGCGGTAAATACGCCCAGATTGAAGACAGAGAATTAGCCATTAAGCTAATAAAGAGCTATCAATATCCTTCTTATGCTGAACGGGAAAAGAATAAAACACAAGTTCGCGATAATGTCTTCTATTTTGCCGACCAATTGAACCAAATAGGGTATTTAAAGACGGATCCTGATGCTTTTACAAATGATGCATATGTCGAGGTCGACATTAACCTGGGTTCATAACATTCGCCAAAGGTTGTTTCCGCCCGGTGATTAAAAGGATCCGGGCGGAAATAATAAAACCCACAGGAGGTATTCTGCTATGTACAACTTAATTAAACTACAAAGCCTAACATCCTCGGAATTAAAAGTGAAGCAACGGTATGGGAAGCTAAAAACGGTTTCGGTCCAAAATTGGGGTGCTAATTTTGTACTGACACTAACAGGGTTTTCTGTAGCCATAGCAGCCAATATTCTGGTTAAGCAAGTGGCAGATGTGGAAATCAAAACTTATATTGTTGCAGGAATTCCCTTCACATTTAATTTACTTTACCGATTGGTCTTAGGAGCAATTGTTTTGTTTTATGCCGGTACAGGAATATTTTCATATTTTGATCCTGTTCGAAGAGATAAATTTTCACGGCGGGCACCCTTTCGTTTCGCTATGGGTCTGGCCATTACAGCTTGGGATATATTGGGAACAAAACTACTTTTGTTACCGCAGCCGTTTTTTCCGGGGCCGGCGAAAATTCTTGAATCCTTTTTGATTGAAGGGGATTTTATTTTAGAAAATGCCCTTTACTCCATTAAACTATTTTCGGTCGGATTTACTCTGGGGGTAGTGTTTGGGGTAGGTACGGGAATTTTAATAGGTTGGTTTCCAAAGGTATATTATTGGGTATATCCGGTATTAAAGATTACCGGTGTCATTCCTGCCGTAGCGTGGATGCCATTTGCACTGACGCTTTTCCCGTCTCCGTTTTCAGCAGCTGTTTTTCTTATTGTAATATGTGCATGGTTTTCCATTGCGGCTCTTACAGCTCAAGGCATTCAATCCACACCCAAAATTCAGTTTGAAGTGGCTCGCACCCTCGGAGCAAAAACACCGTTTTTAGTATTCCATGTTGCAGTGCCTCAGGCCATGCCCCAGATATTCACCGGTATTTCCAATGCCAATGGTTTTGCGTTTACGACTTTGGTGATGGCGGAGATGATGGGTCAGCCGGGAGGATTAGGCTACTACATAAACTTAAGTAAAGCGTGGTCTGCCTATTATAAAGTATTTGCCTCCATTCTCGTAATGGCCGTACTGTTCAGCCTAATTATGAAAATACTGGGGTTGATACAGGCGAATGTGCTCCGGTGGCAGAAAGGATGGGTTAAGGAATGAGCAAAAACTTATCGGTAATCAGTGATGTTATTTTACATATAGAAAATGTAAATTACACTTATTATGACGACACCGGAAGCCATGTTGAGGTGCTTCGGGATATCAATTTATCCGTACGCCGGGGAGAATTCCTTTCAATCATAGGCTCCTCCGGCTGCGGGAAAACGACGCTTTTACGGCTTATAGCAGGTCTTGACAAGCCGGAAACAGGAACCCTGATTCTTAACGGAGAGCAAATTTTCGGACCGGATCCGCAGAGGGGTTATGTTTTTCAACATGGGGGTCTATTTCAATGGCTGACTGTTGAGAAAAATATCGCAACCGGACTTAAGGCACGCCATGTATATAGGGAGAATAAAGACCGTGTGGCCCATTATATAGATCTGATCGGACTTAAGGGTTTTGAAAAATCTTACCCGCATCAATTAAGCGGGGGGATGGCTCAGAGAGTTGCTATTGCCAGGGCTTTAATCAATAATCCTAAGGTATTGCTTCTTGATGAACCCATGAGTGCCCTTGATTCCTTTACCCGTTCCGATATTCAGGATAAATTGCTTGAACTTCATAAAGAAAATAAAACGACAATGATTCTGGTGACCCACGATGTGGACGAAGCAATCTATCTTTCCGACCGTATTGTGGTTATGACTCCGCGGCCCGGAAAAATCAGTGAGATCATGCAGATTAATCTTCCGCATCCTCGCCATCGTGGAGGGACCGAATTTCTTTCCCTTCGCAGGAATATTTTAGAAAAATTGCATCTGGCAAGTGCATTGCCGCAGCCGGAATATACTATATAGATTATGGAGGAGAGATAATATGAGCAAGGAAATAAGACAAATCGCTATTTACGGAAAGGGCGGCATTGGAAAATCTACTACTACACAAAACCTTACCGCAGGACTTGCGGAAAGCGGTAAAAAAATTATGGTGGTAGGATGTGATCCCAAGGCCGATTCTACAAGACTTTTATTGGGTACTCTTGCACAGCGTACTGTTCTGGATACATTGCGTGAGACCGGGGAAGATGTGAAACTGGAAAATATTATGCGTACCGGATTCGGCGGAATAAAATGTGTGGAGTCCGGAGGGCCTGAGCCCGGCGTTGGATGTGCAGGAAGGGGGATTATTACTTCCATCGGTTTGCTGGAACAGCTGGGTGCCTATGATGATGATCTTGACTATGTATTTTATGACGTACTGGGGGATGTTGTTTGCGGCGGATTTGCTATGCCGATTCGTGAAGGAAAGGCTAAAGAAATTTATATTGTGGCAAGCGGTGAGATGATGGCGTTGTATGCTGCCAACAATATCGCAAAAGGAATAGCAAAGTTTGCTCAAAAGGGCGGAGTGAGACTGGGAGGCATAATATGCAACAGCCGTAATGTCGATCGTGAGATTGATCTTCTCCGTGCTTTTTCTGCAGAATTGGGAACTCAACTGATCTATTTTGTTCCTCGGGACAATGTGGTACAGCGAGCTGAAATCAACAGAAAAACCGTCATCGAATATGAGCCGAATTCGACGCAGGCCGACGAATACAGGCAGCTGGCAAAAGCGATAGATGAGAATACATATTTTACAATACCCAAACCCATGTCCCAGGAACGTCTGGAGGAAATCTTGCTGGAGTACGGCTTGATGGAATCCCTGAAGGATGATTATAGAATTTGATTGCAGCGGTCGGCAGTTTCTGTTGACCGCTTTACTTAGCTAAATTTCACGAACTGAAATGACCAAAAAGTGATTGGAGTTCGATACCCTTAGAGCTTTTGTTGATTTTTAAGGATTAGTCTGAGACAATTCGGTTATAGAAAATTTTAAAACGGGTGCAAATTATCCAAGTATCTGTGCAGATTTTTTCTTCAATGCTATTTCCACTTCCATTATAATTATCATAGTTGATTAAAAGTTGGGAGGAGATAGTATGAAAAGACTAATTGTATATCTTATCATATGTGCGCTTGTGGCTGTATCCTTTGTTGCCTGTTCCGAATCAAAACAGTCCGAGTCCGTAAAGACAATCAAACCGGGAGAGAAAATTCAAATTACTTCTTCTTCCTTAACCGATGATGGAAAATGGAAAACCGTTATCACATCATCCGACGGTGAAAACAAATCACCGCAATTGTCCTGGACTCCAGTTGAAAATGCTTCTTGTTATGCAATCTATATGATTGATACCTCTGCAAGCAATTGGTGTCACTGGATTGCCGAGGACGTCAAGGTAACGGAAATTGAGTTGGGTGCTGAGCTTGAAAACAGCAGATACATTGGACCGTATCCACCCAGCGGAGTTCATACATATGAGGTTATGGTCTTTGCTCTGAAGGACTCTCCGGATTCTTACAAGGGACTGTTTGACAGTGCAAATTCATCGGTTGATGATATCATTGCAGCACTGGATGTCTCCAAGGGAACAAACGGAAACATACTGGCATCCGGAGTGTTAAGCGGAACCTATCAAACCGGTGATATAGTGGAATAGAAAGAATTACGGTATTCGCTGGGGGAGCTACCGCAGTATAATTTAAATGCTCTGGAAAAATAAGCGGCATCGGAATACCCTACTTTGAATGCAACCTCAAGTATCGGTATTTCGGTGTCTCTTAACAGGATGCTGGCCAACTGCATTCGCATTTGAGTGAAATACTTCATTACTGTTGTATTCAGTTCCCTTTGAAATTCTTTGTTTATTTGATTTCGATTACATCCAAAAGTCTTTTCCAATTCTTCCAGTGTAATTTTCTTATCGATATTTTGATTAAGATACTGGACGATTTTGTGTACAATATTGTTTTTATTCTTGTCCACTATGATACTCATATTCTGCAATGATGCATTAGTGCGCAATCCCTCCAGAAAAAACAGCAATTCAATAAAATGGGATCTGCTTCTGCAAGGCCAATAGCCATCTTTTTGATCTGTCAGTTCTTTGTTTATCTTGTTCAGCAATTGTTTCAAGCTAACGGCAGAAACGGCATCCAGTAAGATAAGCTGACGTTTGGAATTGTTAATATCGTAAAAAGAGCTTAATAAGGTCATATCCTGGAACAGCGTTGTACCAACCATATCCTGATAATAACCGGGATGGAACACGCTGTACTTTAATTGATCATTTAAAGCAATTGGCTGAAAAAAGAGAACCATTGTTTTGCAGTTAGAGATACTGTCAAATTCTATGGTATCCCGATGATTCAAGCAAAGGACGGAGGGCGCGATGATATATGCTGTTTGGTTATTGCATGTTATGGTAGAATTACCCTCAAGAAAAAGGATTAGCTTACAGGTCTGATCATCATTAAGATGAAGACAAGCTTCTTGATTTTCCAATATTTTTAAGTACACAATACGGTTCCAGTCTTTATCATAGCTTCTTGTAAATAGCTCCATAAAGTCCCTGCCCCTCTTTTTAATTGTTAACTCCTCGTTTAAAGAAAACTTTCCGGTTGCAGAAAAATTTATTTACTTATAAATAATTATCCGAATTAGGTAAATCCAACGGAATTTAAGTTACCTAAATCTTATTTGTTTCATTATTTCAATGTTGCATTCATACTGCCGGTCTTATAACCCCCAAGATCCATCGTTACATAAGTAAATCCAAGATCTTTCAGCCTTGAATAAACCAACTGCCGGACGTCTTCTTGTAAAAGTTTTTCAAATTCAGAGGGCAGTAGCTCAATTCTTGCCATCATGTCATGTATGCGAACCCGAACTTGGTGAAAGCCCAGATCCAATAAAAGCTGTTCAGCCTGGTCCACCATGTTTAATTTTTCTTCTGTAATTGTTTCACCATATACGAACCGAGAAGAAAGGCAGGCAAAGGGTTGCTTATTCCAAGTTGGAAGCCCCAATTCCTTTGACATCTGGCGTATTTCATCTTTGGTAAACTGTGTTTCCCGCAAAGGACTCTTTACACCAAGCTCCTTGACCGCAATCAGCCCGGGTCGGTAGTCTCCGTCATCATCCAGGTTAGAACCTTCAATCACGGCATTCATCCGGTTTTCCTTTGCGATATCCCAAATCTTAGTGAAAAGCTCCCGCTTACAGAGATAACAGCGATTTTTTGGATTTTGACGAAATCCGTCAATATCCAATTCTTCAGAACGGCAAATGATTTGTTTGATATTATTATCCTGACAGAATTTTGTTGCCTCCTTAAGTTCTCGTGCCGGAAAAGTGCAGGAGGATGCCGTCACGGCAATTACACGATCTCCAAGGGCATCGCATGCGGCTTTCAGAAGAAAGGTGGAATCAACCCCTCCGGAAAAAGCGACAGCAACACTGCCCAACGATGCAATATAATCTTTTAACAGGTCATATTTTTTATAAATTGTATCCATGATAAGTAACTCCTTTATACTGACAGTATTGATATTCAATAGTGTCATCTCAAATTTATATCTACACTGAAGCGGTTGCTTCAACGAGGCGAGGAACACACTTGCCGCCTAAAGGCTAATCGGTACCTGCCACTTATAGAAATGCAGGGATTATTACCGCCTCATTATAATATATGAATCACATAAATATAATATATGATTGAAAATATAGCATGTCAAGGCAATATCAGTTTTTGAGGTTATTATATAGTGTTATTAAAGAAAAATATGTATTAAAGAAAAATATGTATTAAAGAATAATATGAAAGAAACATTGTGAAGTAAGTTGTAGAGCCTGTTAATACGACAATACAACCCTACAATGCGCTGATGGTATCTGCAATGGACATGTCACGAATTCGCTTTGAAGGTCCGTAAACCGCAAAAACAGACGAAATTATCACAACAGCCACTATTATACCCAGCATTCCCAGCGGAAGCTGCCATGGATCCCCCCAGTGGGAAGTTACCATTTTTTCAAACAGATCTTTATGCATGGACAAACCTATGATGCATCCTACAATACTTCCGACAATGGAATATGTCAATGCTTCGGAAGCAACCATCTTTATCAGTTGCCGACCGCTCATTCCGATGGCACGCATTGCACCGTATTGCTTGATCCTGGCTGAAACGCTCATTGCGATGCTGTTTACAATATTGAAAATACTGATCAATACGATTATTACTAAAAAACCGTACATAAACAATGCCATTGAGTAAAATATTCCTTTTGCTTCACGATTGCTTGCACGCCGGTCGGAAAACTGAGTATCTGTGCCAACTAAAGAGCGGATAGAATCCACATCACTGTCTGATGCACCGGCCGAAAGCTGGATATCAATGATTGTATAACCGGTTTCACCGGTCAATTCACGGAATGCCCTTTCCGAACAAATAACCGTTATTTCGTCTTCTGCATTGTCAAAAGGGCTGGAAGAGAGAAGTCCTGCCACAATAATTTCTTTTTGCTTGTCTTTAATATTCAGTGTAATTTTGTCGCTTACACCCAAGGAACGGTCAGAACTGTGCACAATTAACACGTAATTTTCTTTTTTCTTAACATCATCGATGGAGCCTTCTATTAGGCTGCCTTTAGCCCATGAAAATTGAAAATCTTCATATGAAACAAGATTTGCTTTTTTGTTTTGGCTCCCCGATACTACCGGAATGCTATAGGCAAACATCCTTCCGTAAACCCGTTTGACTTTCGGATATTCTTTAAGTTTTTCTATAAGGGTGTCGGGCAGTGAACAAGACTGGTCGGAGCTTATAAAAGAAATATCCGGTGTCCATGGCCTTAACGGTTTTATAGCATGGTGCATGAAATCAAGTGTTACGGAAAAGCAAAGGAATAAAACAACACTTAAAGAGAAGGAGCCAACCATAAGAAAAAAATTCTTTTTGCCAGACATGGCATGATGAATGCCAATAGCGGTATCTATTTTAAAAATTGAGGTCTTTGCCGATGTGCGGATTGATTGGGTATAATTTATATTGCCGGAAACTGCGGTCAAGGGTGAAACACGGGCTGCTCTTTTGGAAGGAGATCTGACTGCAAAAAGAACCGTAAGTATACCCACAGCGATGCCCGATATTACACCAATCCAACTGACTGAAAAAACGGGCATTTCGGAGAAATAGCCGGGAACTATAATTCTTAAAACTGCACATAGCACCCATATTGCTGCCGTTCCAATCAGAATACCTATAGGAATCGCCGTCTTGCACCAATGAAGTGCTTCTTTTCGTACAAAACGCATAATCTGTTTTTTTGTCGCTCCCAGGCAGCGCATCATACCGAAAAATTCCGTTCTTTGCATGACATTGGTGTTCAGGCTGCTTGCAAGCATCATGATTCCTGCCGCCATTACAATGATAAATAAAACAGCAGCAGTAGCGTAAAGGTTGAGTATATAATCGTTATCGTTTTGACCCAGGACAGCCAGAAGATTGCCGTTTTTAATTATCTGCTTGTCGGTGAGGTTATATTGCTCTTTTATATCGGTGATCACCTTTTGCATATTGCAATACCGGGATAATTGAACAAGATACAGGTTTTCGTATTCTTCTTGAGGAATTGAATACTCGAAACCTTCCTTTGTCATAAGCATGACATAAGCATTTTGCTTCAATATTTTTGAGGTGCCCTCAATAAATCCTACGACAACAAGCTCCACCGGCTTAGAATCCGGATGCTCCAAAAGAATTGTATCTCCTACATGGGTTCCTAAGTCAAGCTTTGCATTCCGGGTTAGAACCACCTCATTTTTTTCCTTCGGGTAACTGCCTTCTAAAACTTTCATAGGTAGTATTTTATCCGATACATTTTTGTCCATCCCTGCCAAACTAACAGGTTTTCCGGAAACGGTATATTTTGATTCTTCTTTCAAAAATCCGTACCAGCCGAAAACCTTCACTTCCGGGCGGGTTGATATCATTGATACGGTCTTTTGGTCAGTATCCGAAATCAACACATGCCAGTTGCCACCGGTTTTGATTTCCTGCAATTGCTGGCTGCGTATTGCCATATCGGCCATGCCGAAAATTCCTGTAACCAAAAAAACAGCAAGGATAATGCAAATCCGGGTCATTCTGCTATGTTTTTTATGAACCTTCGCAGAAATGGGGACCAGGTCAAGATAATGCTTCATTTTTGCCACCTCCCAAATCGGTCAGAACACCGTCGGATATACGAAGCACCCGGTCTACTGAAGTTGTAAGGTTGATGTTATGAGTGATCATTAAAATGGTCTGTTGATAATGACGGGATGCTTTGATTAATAAGTCCATAACATCCTGCGCGTTTTTACTGTCCAGATTTCCGGTGGGTTCATCTGCCAGAATAAGCATTGGCTTGGTTATAAGAGCCCGGCCGATTGCCACTCTCTGCTGCTGTCCGCCGGAAAGCTGGCCGGGCAGGTGGCTGCGGCGGTCATAAAGCCCCAAAACATGCAAAATTTCATTGACCGACTCGGGATCGGGTTTTTGATAATCCAGAAGAATCGGAAAAACTATATTTTGCTCTACCGAAAGTTCGGGAACCAGTTGGAAGGACTGAAATACAAATCCGATGTTTCTGCGGCGAAAAACGGTTCTTTCTTCCTCCTTCATGGAGAAAAGGTCTTTCCGTCCAAAATAATTTTACCGGAAGAGGGATTGTCCAAACCGCCGATGCAATTGAGCAATGTACTTTTGCCGGAGCCTGATTCACCCACTACTGCAGCAAATTCACCTTTTTGCATTGTAAAGGATACATTTTTTAAGGCATTGACCTGAGCCTCTCCTTTTCCGTATATTTTAGACAAGTTCATTACTTTTAATATTTCCATAGGGTGTACCTCCTTTTTGCAACAGTATAGTAAATACACCTTACAATACGGTGAATCACAGCTTACAATTCTGTAAGAAAAGAGATGATGAAAGTAGTTCCGTGATTTAAAGTGCTTTGCAGGGTTATGGTGCCTCCTTGTTCTTCAACAATGGATTTTGCCAGAGAAAGGCCCAAACCGATACCTTGGGTATTGTTTGAATTTTTACTTTGGTAGAAACGCTTGAAAATATGGTGAATATCTTCCGGAGCAATTCCTGTGCCGTCATCCGTAACTTGAATCCGTACCATTGCCGAAGAACGCTGCCAAGATATATAAATATGTCCTCTGGGATTTGTGTGGTCAAGAGCATTCTTAACAATGTTTCCCAAAGCCTCACTTGTCCATTGCAAGTCACAGGTAAGCCGTTCATTGGGTTCTCCGTTAACGATAATTTGCTTGTTCTCTTTAAGAGCCCTTGTTGTCAAGTTTTCAATAGCTTTCTGTACAACTTCGGATACCGCATAGGATGTTTTTTGAAAGGTTATGCTTCCGGCATCAAGACGGGTAATTTTCAAAAGCATTTGAATTAACTGCTCCATGCGTTCAATAGCCACTTTTGCTTTCTGTGAGAACCGGGCGATGGTTTCAGGGTGGTCCGTTTCCTCAGAAATTATTTCATTGTACATGCTGAGTGCGGATAGCGGTGTTTTAAGCTGATGAGAGATATCGGATATTGTGTTTTTCAAAAATTCTTTTGTTTTATTTTCCGCTTCTCCCTTTGCCTGTAATGCGGATGCAAGCTTGTCGACGGAGGCAAACAGCTGAAACAAGGTTCCTTCATCGGAGCTTGGAAGATGCTTTGAAAAATCCCCTTCCGAAAACGCCAGAATTCTTTTTAAAGCTTGACGATACAAGCGTTCCCGCTGCATAAGAAAAATACAACACAGGACTAGAAGAAGGGTCACAAAAGCCAGAAGACTGATAGAAATATTTCTAAATGCGGTTAATTTAAAAGAAGAGATCGCAGGTAAAAATCGAACTGCAGTCTTTTCGGTGTAACCCAGCTTTGAAAGTAACTCTCTGCCTTGTCCATCATCCTTTGTATTTGAAAGAGCATAAGCGATAACTTCCGGCGGGACATTTTGCTGTAAAAGAGAACTGGCAACAACGCTGTCATGATCGAGCATTACCTTTTTTACGGCTTCGGTTTGCCAATAACACAGCAATATACCCAATCCCAGGAGGAGAATCGACAAAAGGATTATTTTTATAAAAAATCGGCGTGATATCTTTTCGTATAAAAAACTCATATTTAAGACACCTCGTTCCATTGGTAGCCGAAGCCTCGAACCGTAATAAGGTGCTCAGGGTTTGACGGATCCTTTTCCACTTTTTCACGCAGACGGCGGATATAAACCGAAAGGGTGTTGTCATCCACAAAAGCACCGGTTCCGTCCCAAATCTCATCCATAATGGCATTCCGTGTGACCACATGATTTGCATTGCGGACCAATAAGCAAAGAAGACGGTATTCTGCATTTGTCAACTCCAGGGGTTTTCCCCGAAGCAAAACACTGCTGTGAATAAAATCAATCGAAATATCTCCGCAGGTTAGTAATGTCGAGGAAGTTGGATTTGTAATGCCGGCTCTCCTTAGCAAGGCCCGAATTCGGGAACAGAGCTCGCCCAATTTAAAGGGCTTGGTGATATAATCATCTCCGCCGATGTCTAAACCGCGAATCACATTAACCTCCTCATCAAGAGCGGTTAAGAAAATAATAGGGAC
>LFSC01000002.1:25132-28067 GCA_001512505.1 Clostridiaceae bacterium DTU079
TTTTATTTTTCATCATCAAATCTCCTTTTTCATTTACTTTCAGTTTGCAGCTTACTTGCTTTGCTTAATCTATGAGCCCGAATACTATTAAAAAATCTTGGGACATCGAGACCCTTCGCTTTTGACTCTTTCATTTCATTCCAAGAGGCCAAATAAAAGCTCCGGAGGCATCGAGTCCCATCGCTTTTTGGTCATTTCACTTCGTGAAATCCCACTAAAAACGAGGGTTCTGAATAAAAATTCAAAACCCTCGTTATTCCGCTTATGCCGGCTTTTGAGCACAGCATCTATTTTATACATATTCAATGGTGCGAGAGAAGGGATTTGAACCCTCACAACCTTGCGGCCACTAGAACCTGAATCTAGCGCGTCTGCCAGTTCCGCCACCCTCGCATATCAAATGCAATAATTATTCTACTCTAAAAACAATAATATTTCAAGGGGTAATTTTTGATTTTTTAGTTAATTAAAAATCCCTCTAGGCATAATATTAAAAATGTGTTAATATTGTATTTGAAAAATGACAGTAAATTGTTCCAATATGACAATAAAAAATTACTATTTTCTCACAATGCGGTTTATCTGATTAGTAATTTAACGGGGTGTAATAATTAAGAGCCAAATAGGCTTTATGTATCGGAGATTTTATTAATTTACTTTTAATCGTGATTATACTATCTCATTTTTACTAAAAGCTACGGTTAAGAAATGCTTTTATTAGTAGTTTATTTCAGTTTTGCTTTTTAATAAAAATAATAATATATTTTGATTAATTGATTGGTAGTTATTGGGAGGGGTATAAAATGAGAAGCGTAAGTCTCGTTAATGAAAGGATAATAGGCCGCGTTACAGATATTATGGAACAATGTTCGGAGAAAATAGGCATCAAAATTATCAGTGTTGTGTTATTCGGGTCGAGGGCACGAGGTGACAACACGTCACAAAGTGAATATGAATTTTTGATTTTGCTGGACAATGAGTCTTCACTAAAAGATTATATCTTGTTTCAGGAGACTGTAAAGCTTGAACTGGTCAGAGAGAAATATCTGAACGTGAGAATTCTTAGTTATACTCCGGAAATATTTGAGGAAATATTGTATAAAGATAAAATGGTGGGAACATTTTTGTATATGATATGTAGAGAAAATATAATTATTTATGATAGGTTCGGTACTTTTATGTCCATACGGGAAAGATTGACCAATAACAACATAAAAAGCGAGGAAGTATTTTTGGAGCAATGTATTGAGTTTTCCAAGATGCTGGGATCGGAAAAATGGGAACGTAAATTTGATAAAACTTTAATGCAAATAAAGTATCGCAATAGTCGAAGAAGAAGATTATACTAATAAGAGGAGGGTGTATGTTACATATGTGAAGAAAAATAATATAAAGGCTTGTGTCTCTATCATTTTTTTTCATATTGGTAATATGCACAGATAAAAAGTACTCTGCTTTACAGTAGGCAGAGTACTGAATTTTCGATAAAATGGGAGGCAGAATATTGAACATTGAGTTGGAGAATTTTAAAAAGGAAATAAGAAATAAAAGGGTAGCGGTATTGGGTATAGGAATCAGCCATATTCCGTTAATTAAATATCTTTATAACCTGGGAGTCGATATAACCGCTTTTGACAAATCGGATGAGACCAAGCTGAAAACTGTTTTGGATGAGTTTAGCACAATGAACATAAAGTACAGTTTGGGCGAAAACTATCTGGATAATTTAAAAGGATTTGATGTTGTATTTAAGACACCGGGAATGCGGTATGATGTACCGCAGATTTTAGCGGCAAAAGAAGAGGGAGCAAAGATTACTTCTGAAATGGAAGTTTTTTTTGAGTTATGCCCCGCGCGGATTTTTGCTGTTACGGGAAGTGACGGGAAGACCACAACTACAACACTTATATACAATATGCTGAAGGAACAGGGCTATAACTGTTGGCTGGGTGGAAACATCGGAACTCCGTTATTGGACAGGATTGATGAAATAAAAGAAAGCGACATGGTGGTAGTGGAATTGAGCAGCTTTCAACTGCATACGATGACGAAAAGCCCTTCTGTGGCAGTTATAACAAATATATCTCCCAATCATCTGGATGTACATAAATCCATGGACGAATATGTCGAGGCTAAAAAAAATATTTTCAAATATCAGTCGCCAAAGGATAAGCTTGTATTGAATTATGACAATGATATTACCCGGGAATTATCTAAAGAAGCAGAAGGAAAAGTGGTTTTCTTTAGCCGGAAAAAAACGCTTGAATACGGAGCAATGCTAAAGGATGATAAAATTGTATATTATGATGGCAATAAGGAAACCGAAATAGTAAGAACAGAGGGNNGAGTTTGTAGACAAGGATGTTATTAGAAGGGTTGCAACCACATTCAAGGGTGTGGAACACAGAATTGAACTGGTTAGGGAGTTAAACGGCATAAGGTTTTACAATGATTCCATTGCCAGCAGCCCTACAAGGACCATTGCAGGACTAAATTCCTTTAAAGAAAAGGTTATATTGATTGCCGGCGGTTATGACAAACATATACCCTATGACGTCATGGGGAAAGTACTGGTGGAAAAGGTCAAGAGTCTGGTTTTGATCGGTCAGACCGCTTCAAAAATTGAAAAGAGTCTTAAGGATGAGGTGGAAAGAACAAAAAAAGGCGGAGATATTCCCGTTAATAGGTGCAGTTCTTTGGAAGAGGCTGTTTATACAGCCTATAATCAGGCAGCCGAAGGGGATGTCATAATTCTGTCACCCGCAAGTGCAAGTTTTGATATGTTTAAGAATTTTGAAGAGAGGGGCAACCGTTTTAAAAAGATTGTAAATTCAATTCAGGCTAAATAATCCCCATTGATGCCAATAAGGCTAAATAAATACCATTGATGACAATGACTAAGTTAATAGAATACAATAACTAAGTTAATAGAATA
>LFSC01000002.1:28155-28414 GCA_001512505.1 Clostridiaceae bacterium DTU079
TGGTGGAGGGAGATGGATTCGAACCATCGAAGGCGGTGCCAACAGATTTACAGTCTGCCCCCTTTGGCCACTCGGGAATCCCTCCATATATTATTATGTTGTGGTGCCCAGAGCCGGAATCGAACCAGCGACACGAGGATTTTCAGTCCTCTGCTCTACCAACTGAGCTATCTGGGCAAATTTGGTGGGCCTTCAGGGACTCGAACCCCGGACCAACCGGTTATGAGCCGGTTGCTCTAACCAACTGAGCTAAAGGCCC
>LFSC01000003.1:0-236 GCA_001512505.1 Clostridiaceae bacterium DTU079
ATATATTTTCTCAATTCCAAGATATATTTTGACGGAAGTATCTCATTTCTTTTGCCCGGATTTTGCTCAAAGGAAGATAAAAACAGGTACTCTTTCGCTCGGGTAATACCTACATACAAAAGCCTTGCCCTTTCGGAAATTGTCTCTAAACGGGTCTCTTTTACAGGATCTCCTTCGGTTTTTTGACCCAGTAACTTTTCCATCTCTTTTTTAACTAAGGCTTGAGGGTTCTTATA
>LFSC01000003.1:275-863 GCA_001512505.1 Clostridiaceae bacterium DTU079
CCCTCTTTTAAAAACCAGTACTCACCTATGAATCTGTCCTCCAAAAGAACAGGAAAATCGGAATTGTTAAGCCCTGTAAGAAAGACTATATCCCATTCAAGGCCTTTGGATTTATGGTAGGTGGCCAGAGTAACAACCCCGGGTCTTGGCTCATATCCCTTTAAATCCCATACAATACCCGCAAAATAATTAAACATGTTTTTAGGGCTGAGAAGCTCCAGCGCAAGGTCACTAAGTCTCCAGCCGGAATTCCCTCCCATGAGAAACCTCACATCTCCGGCAACCTTCTGTGCTATAGCCCTTTCTTCCCTGTCAAACCTGAGCTTTTCCGATATGAACAATATTAGCTTTTCCACAATGGTATTAGGAAACTCCAAAAGCTCCCTAACCGTCTCAAGATGCCCTAAAAAATCCTTCCATATCTTTGTTTTGAGAAGCTCCTGCGGTACCTCGTCAATATCTATTTCTCCTCCCAAAGGGTACAAAATCTTTTCTACAGGATATCTTTTCAAAAAACGTTCCAGAAGCTCCTTCTGCCCGGCTTTTTTCGGCTCTTCCTCGTTTCCGTCAACTTCGGGCTTATCGTAG
>LFSC01000003.1:915-16635 GCA_001512505.1 Clostridiaceae bacterium DTU079
AATTTTCTTACCGTTTTGTTTTTTTCATCGGAGGTGTTGTCCAACTGCTCAAAGGGAACTCTTCTGGCTTCCAGGCAGTTTAAAACAAAGGACATCCTCCACGCAGTAGGGACAAGTATCGCTATGGTTTTATCCGGATACTTGTTCATCATATGTATGGCCTGAGTTACCGCAGCCCTGGCCTCGTCTTCCCATGAGCCAAAAACAGCTACTTTTATGCCGTACTCATCTATCCGGGGGTTGGGACGGCTGTCGTTTTCATCAACAGGCTCTATATATTGCGGAAGCAAGCTCTCCCGGCATTCTTCAACGGGATGTCTTTCCCTTACATATTTTACAAAATAATTGGCAAGATCTATAATATTCTTTGTATTTCTGCTGGACTGAGTTATCCGGTACACAGTGGTATTCGGATTTTCGCAAAAGCTTTTGAACAGTGTAAAGTCACTGCTGCTAAAGCTTCCGCAGATTGCCTGGTTGCTGTCTCCCACCCGCAGAAGATTTCCGTCGGCAATCATTTCAAGAATCTCATTTTGAATATAGTTGGAATCCTGGGCTTCGTCCTCACATACAAAGCTGTACTTTTTTCGGTATTTCTCCAGTAGGTGTTCATCCTCCTGAAGCATTCTTTTAGCATTGTAAAGCATGTCATCGAAGTCCAAGGCTCCTCTCATCTTAAGCTTCCTGTCGTATATTTCATAAATTTGCGAAGCCCAAAACAAAATAGAGTTCTTACCGCAGCTTTGGCACATTTTCTTCGCTTTTTGGGGAGAAATACCCCTTATTTTAAAGTCGCTTATGGCAGAAAGCATTATGCCGCAAAGCTTATCGTGCCAATTTCTATAAACATCCCCCATTTTGGCGGCACTTAAGCTTTCAATATCCAAATACAGCTTGAATGCGCCTTCATTATAACGCCTCCATTCATCAACGGCAGCAGAAATAAGGTGGTTCTTGACAATACCGTCCACCACTTCAAATTCTTCGTTTGCAAAAATAAGGTCAGGCTTTTCCTTTATAATCTGAAGGCATAACCCGTGAATGGTGGACACAAAATAGTCCTTGTTTGTGCTGATCCCTCTTCTTTGCAGTTCTTCGGAAATACGCTTCTTAAAATTATTAACAGCACTGTTCATATATGTAACAATTAGTATTTTACCCGGTTTATGGAGCCCGTTGCTTATCATTTCCGCGACCCACAATGTAAGGCAATGGGTCTTGCCGCCGCCGGGTATGGCAGGAATAGCACAGTAACCGCCCCGGTACCTTTCAACAAGCTCCTTTTGGCCCTTTCTAAGTCCCATAAAAGCCTCCAATTCCTTTATTAAGGATATATGTGAAGAAAAATATTACAGAAACTGAAGTTTCGCAAGTCCAGAGCCTGTAAATACTCCGTGGGGTCGAGCAAAACTCACTTCGTTCAAACAATGCTCTCCCTTTCCACGTCGTATTAACAGGCTCTAAAACTTGCTTCACAATGTTTCTTCCATATTTTTATTCGCATGAATACTTTGCACCCTTTATTTTCACACTTTATTATAAACCTGCATCTACTGTGAGAGTATCTCATCAAAATAGTCAGCCAGGATACCGTCATTTTCATATCCGTTTGCCGATAAGGCCGATTCGAAGGTTATCAGCTTCTCACCGCACCTTTTAAACAACGATCGTATAAGAACCGCCAGATAATGCTTCTGGTTTTTCTCTTCCATTTCCTCAGTATAAATATCCTTTACATCCCATGTCTTTGTCAATACATGAATATTGGTTATTTCCTTTATGCTTCTCGGAGTCCAGTGGCTGCTGCTGATGCTCAAAAGTATGGTAACCTTGCTTTTTAACGAGCTGGCAAGATAAGCTACCGGAGTCGACATCAACACAAAGTTTCCGCTAAGCTTTTCCTCCAACTCAAAAATACTTTCTCCGGATTTGATGCCCCTTCTCACCACATCTAAAAAATCCTTGTTGGCATTTCTGTTAAACCTGGACACCACGTCAACAAAGGACTTGGCACTGTCAATTAATTTTTTCGTTTCCAGAATATCCTTCTGAGACACCTCTGTAGAAATAAGCACTTCCAAAAAAACCTTCTGGAAAAACTCATTTATATCCAGGGGCTTTTCCAACTCCTTGTATTCCTTTATCCAATTTCTTATATACTCGTATTTTTCAATATTATAATATCCTACCCTTTCCACCAGGCCCGGAAACTCTATATCGGGAAACTCGGCAAAGGGTTTTTGGGCCAGAATTTCTCCCGCAAGCACCGAGCTTCTTACCGGATCAATTTTAAGTACCATTCGTAACAGCGCCCTAACATCATCCCTTCCGGGCACAAACCCATAGGACGGATGGCAGAGCTGTGCCAAGGTTATAAGAGCCTGGGAAAAGGGATTATCAATAATTCTGCTTTTTCGGGCAAGATTTTTTAATTCATAGCCGTGTTTTTCAAGACACCGCCCAATAACAAACTCCGATACCGGGTCGGCATAATTTGAAATCACCACTATATCGGAAGGATTATAGCCTTCATCCTCTATAAGGTATAATATTTTCTCTCCCGCCTTTTCCAGCATCTCACTTCTGAGCTCAAAGGGCATTACCCTTTCTATTTCCTTTCTGGGTTCACACCTTTTAAAGGATCCGTTTTCAATAGCATCAAAAAGCATGTCCGAAAACTCATACATATAATCCTTGCATGTAAAGGATTTATTTAATTCCACCGTCTCAATCCTGCCCAGAAGCTTCTGCTTCATGTATTCGTGATTGCTTCCGAAGGCTTCTCCATATCCCCCTTCATGATTATAGCCCATCAGGCAGGTTTTTAAATGAGGCAAAAGAAAATCTATAAAGTCCACCTCTGTGGGGACACATTCTTCAATATTGTCAACAATCAGATGGTCAATCCTTTTAAACAACTGCTCCCGGTATGTTTCGTCAGTAATAAGATATTTATTGTAAAGCTCTACAGCCATTCCGAAGTCAAATATACCAAGCTCCATACATCTTTTTCGGTATGCTGTAATTATATCATCCGCTTCCCGAAACACCTGTTTTTTTGTTTCTTCCTTCTTTTCCAGTGCTTCATAAAGCCTCTTGCCTATCTCATTGTAAGGAATATCCGAAATAGCCGCCCGGACCAGATTGGATGTCATATCTATGGCAAGCCTGTCGCTAAAGGATGTAACCCCGGAAAAATACCCCTTATTCTGCCTGCGCCACTCCAAAACTATTGAAACCAAAAACTGTGCGGCTTCAAAGGTTAAAAATACCGGTTTTATGTCCTTTTTCTCAATTTCATTACAGTTTTTTAAAATAATAGGGTAATAAGTCTTTATCTCTTCCTGGATAAATCCGTAATAAGAGGTCCTCAAAATAGCACCGGAGCCCTCAAGCACAGTCCGGGTTCTCCACTCAAGAGACTGGGTTCTGTTTAACAGAAGTATCAATATTTTCTCACTGGGCACCTTTAGCTTTTCCACCATATACTTATACCTTTCGAGAAGAAGGGTTGATTTCCCGCTTCCCGTAGGTCCTTTGAGTATAATCTTTGAATTCTCTGCCGGTGCTTTTATTATTTTATCTGCGAGGTCATTAGAAATTATAATATGTATCCCTCCGATAATCGGTATTTAAGTATATTATACCATTACGGGAATATTAATGAAATCATCTATAAGCCTACCAAAGTACATATAATACTTGTAAAGAAAGGATACCGGCATTTTACCGCAATTTTGCTTCATTATCTGCAGCTAACTAAAAAGTTTACCAGCAAACATTTCAATATCATATACTTTGTCCTTATTTTTTAATTGCCCTAAATTCAAAGACATATTCAAAATTTCCATAAACAAATAATCCTTATCACATATCTTTTTAATTTTAATATTTTTCAAAATACTTAAAGTAAACTCCTGTTCTTCTTTTTTTATAATCGATTTAAAGGTTAAAAAGATTTTTCTACTATCCCCATCAATTACTATTTTCTGTATTTTTATTTTTAATAGAATTACTATACTTGATACTATCAATATAAATGCAAGTATTACCAGAAGACAGGCAAATAATATACTCGAAAAATGCTGTTTGCCTTTAATAATAAGTTTTTTATTATATTCATCTCTTAGAAAAGACTTTATTGCTTCAATATCCTCACTATTAATGTCATACAATGCCAAGCTGAACTTTTTATTATCCTCATACTCAAATATATATGTAATATCTCCTTCACTGTCACTTTCCACAGTAATATCTGCCAAATTCTTAAGAACAAACTTCTTAGTCTCGAACTTTTCTATACCTAACAAATTGTATTTAATTTCGCAAGTTACCTCATTTGTACTTTCCCGCTCTAAAGTTATAGTACTTTCAGTCAAGTAGACCCTGTATATAAGAAAAAGAAACAAAGTCAGAACTACAAAAAAAAGAATATAATTTCTCCTTACATTAATTATAAGCTTATTGTCACAGACCTTAACTTTATAATCCGGTTCTAATAGAGGTATTGAACTGCCTTTGTCTTTTATATGCAATTCTTTTATTTTTTCTGACAGTTTTTTTATCTTTATTGGATCATCGGGTCCTTCGCCACCGTATAGATTGTTTTCTGCCGAATGCCGGTATTTACTGCCTTCATCTTCTGAAACTTCATTTTGATCTATAGCATGACCGCCGAATATATCTTTTTTCGATAAGCTTTCAGTTTTATTAAATAAAATATCTTTTGGATCTTCAATAATTACATCTGGAATATTTATCAGTCGGATAATTTCATCTACTAACTTCTTAATTGAATTCTCATCATAAGCCTGCTGAATTAAAAATTCCTTCCCGTCAATACTAATGTATAAATTATAATAAGGTTTTTCTTCTTCGCTGTCCAAGTTATCGGTTATTTTTAGCTTTAAATTCTCTAAACTGTATTCATATTTTTTTGGGGAAAAGTACTCTGTTTTCTTTACAATCAGAGTTCGAGAGACTTTATCAATAATATATTCATATCCTTCTTCTACATTCGTTTTTTTCTTTTTGAATCTTTCATATAATGTAAATGATATGACAAGAATAAATATAATGGCTACAATAAGGATACTCGTAAGATTACCGATGTTGATAACTTGTTTCAGTAAGGGTCCAAAAAACAACAGTACTATTAACAACGAAAACTTGCTGGAGAAATAATTCAAATAATCCAAAATTATTATTTTATCATCGCTTATTACTGTTTTTTTATTTTGAAGTTTCAAGCCATCGCCCCCTTTTCACAGGTAGTTGATGAAACCTCTGCAAAAAACTTATATATAAATATATTCAAATCCCATTTTATTTTGCATTATCCCACCTAAAACTCCTTCTTCCCAATGATTTTTTTCAAGTTCATATTTGTCTAAATAATAGCAGTCAAAATAATCTTTAAAGCGAAGGAAAAGACAACTCCTGTAAGTATTTACATCTCCAGAACAATGTTATAATAAACATAATAGTAAGTCAATATATACCGATAGCTCTATGTATCTAATCCATATAATCTTTTATTAAGCATTCAAATAGAGATAAAAAAGAATCAATCCCAATACTTGAAAAATAAAAATAACCGGAATACCAATCATGAATCTTTTATGCCTTGTTTTATGGTGAAACAGCAAGAATCCAAAATAAACCCCCGGAGCAGCTCCCATTAAAGCAAGCCAGAAAAAAGTCCTCTCCGGTATTCTCCATAAACTCCTTCTTGCTTTATATTTATCTATTCCGCAAATAATAATGCCGATTATGTTAATTATGGCAAAATAGAGCGCAATATATAAATACGGTGAAAAATCTACTAAATTTCCTTCTTTAAAGTCCTGCATATTATTTCCCCCAATGTCATGATTATTAAACCGGATGCTTATTTTGGTACAAGACATCTTTTATTATTATAATATCAAATTTTGTAGATTTAAACCCAATAAGTCCATTGATTCTTTCAAATTCTTTCAGTAAAAAGTTAAAGGATATCGAAGCCTTTAATTTTTGATATTGACGTTTCATATCCCACTAATGTTAAATACCCCGGCACTAAGGCCAGGGCATGTATTAGGGGGTTAAAATGTATTTGTGAGGTCAATATAATTATTAACCAATTTACAATATATTATTCAATTTTTTAAATTTTTTTACTACCTCAACGACCAACAATTTTTTGCCTGTACTCCGACGGTGAATAACCGAATTTTTTCTGAATATCCTTGAAAAATGAACCACATCATTAAACCCCACCCTGTTAATTACTTCAGATACCGGAATTGATGTTTCTGCAAGCATTTGCGATGCCAAAAACAATCTAAGCTTGATAAGATAAGCTTTTACCGGGTAATTTATTTTTTCAATTAAATATTTTTTATGAATGGACAATTGACAGGATAATTATGCTCATTTTGAAATATTTACTATTGCATTAACGCTTCCTGCAGCACTTTAGAAAAGTTTATGCCTGACTTTTCCGCTTCAACATTAAGCCAATACGATATAGTACAATTCTTTTTAACTGCCCTATTATCAACCTTTCTGTAATACTGCGTAAAATCCACATCCACCAATGTAACAGTATAATTTTCTCCAACTTGAACTTTCACTGAATTTGGCTTGGGTATTTCCTTACCGTCATCCTCCAAGTCTATACCCATAAGTCCAATTGCATCCCGGGCCATAGCAATTGCATTTACTACGCTTGTGCCCTGTGTATCTATATTAAAGTCTGGTATCGATGCAAAATATCCATCGTTTTCTTTTGTGATTACCACCGGATATGCTTCTTTCACTTAAATTTCTCCTTAAATCTATCTAACAAATGATAAATATATGAAGCCACCAACAACAATGGCTTTTATGATGGTCCATGCTTCTTGATTATGTAACTTGCCAACCTCTCGTTAATTTCAGTGTGTCGGTATAAGTTCACATTCTTTTCCGTCATTATATATGTCATGGTTTCCGCCGTTTCTTTTTAAGTACTATCCGTGCTTTTCGAGAAGTTTTTAAGTCTTTTTTCTTAATCTATTGTATCCTCCTCACATTTTTTATACGTCTTTTATGCGTACATATTGATATTATTTGCGTATTTTATACATATTTTAGTGGTACGACAAAGTCCAGAAAAACGTCCATACACTCAAATTTACAGAAAAAGTTTCACACAGCCGTTCCTAAAGAAAGCAACAATACTAATATAATTAAGCTTTTAAAGGCTTTTTTATTGTTCACAAATTATACCCCCATTATCATTATGTGTAATATTATATTAAATATTGATTATATATCAAATACTTTTCTTGGAGAGAGTTGCAAAATATGAAATTTCTAGCGTGAGTTTAGGGAATTTCCACGTTACAAAAATACTCGCAAAAGCATATTATTTTTCACATCTCTTATATTCACTGAATATAAATAACTAACGAAATATTTATGGAGTGATTATTTTGTCCTGTAATAAATTAAGTTCCACACAGTTGGCAATTATTTCAGCTTTCATTATGGTTATCGGCGATATTATTGGTCTTATGTCTGCTATAGCTGCTTATGACGAGGAACAGCAAAGCAAAGAAGAAACCAGGCTAGAACTTAAAAACAAAATAAAATATTTGCAAGACAAACTTTAAATTTTCTTTTATCACTTCATAAGCTTTCTTAATTTGATATGTCTTTACATAATCTTTAGTAGTCGAATAGTAGTCAATTTAATATTTATCAAGGTTTTTCAAGAAATAACAAAACCCTAGAAGTCTTACACCTCTAGGGTCTTTCATGGCCTGCCCGAGACGACTCGAACGTCCGACCGACGGATTAGAAGTCCGTTGCTCTATCCAACTGAGCTACGGGCAGATATTGGAGCGGGTGAAGGGAATCGAACCCTCGCAATCAGCTTGGAAGGCTGATGTTCTACCATTGAACTACACCCGCAGTTTGTATAGCATTCGGCAATCTCACTGCCGACTCATATATTATACAAACTCCATATTTTTTTGTCAACACCATTTTTAATAAAGTTAATAATAATTTTTACCTTTTGGACATCGTTGTTTTATAGGTCCAGCCTTTTCTTCAATTCTTCAACCATCAACTTCAAAGCTTTTCCTCTATGACTGATTTCATGCTTTTTTGACGGTTCCATTTGCGCAGATGTCATATTGTATTCCGGAACAAAAAACAAAGGATCATATCCAAACCCGTTATCGCCCTTCGGTTCAAAATCTATGTATCCTTCAAAGGTTCCTCTTACAGTAAACTCTTCTCCTCCGGGAAGTATAACTGCAATTACACAAACGAATCTTGCCTTTCTTTGTTCAAAAGGAACACCTTCTAAAATGGAAAGAAGCTTATCGTTCCTGTCCTTATCGCTTGCTCCTTCTCCTGCAAATCTTGAAGAAAAAATACCCGGAGCTCCGTTCAAAAAATCCACTTCCAGGCCGGAGTCATCGGCCATAACCATTTCACCGGAAACAGCATGAACTCTTCTTGCCTTTATCAACGCATTTTCTTCAAAAGTGTTCCCGTCCTCTTCAATATCTTCCGTTATTCCAACTTCCTCCATTGATACAACCTCAAAGGGCAATCCTTTTAATATCTCCTCTATTTCCTTAATTTTCCCCTTGTTCTTCGACGCTATAACAAACTTTCTCATCCTTTGTAACTCTCCCCACTTCTTCTGATACTTGACCCAAAGCATCCTTCTGTATTTCTATCAATTGGTTTATACCCTTCTGTGCCAGATCCAAAAGCTTTTCAAACTGCTCTTTCTTAAAGGGTGCCTGTTCTCCCGTAGCCTGGATCTCAATAAACTCTCCCTTAGATGTCATAACAACATTCATGTCCGTATAAGCAACTGAATCCTCACTATAGCAAAGATCCAACATCTCCTGATCCTCTACCAGCCCGACACTTACTGCGGCTAAAAAATCGGTCAACGGAATTTTCTCTATAACACCGTCATCCACAAGCTTTTTGCAGGCATCGACAAGGGCAACAAAACCGCCGGTAATAGAGGCAGTTCTTGTTCCGCCGTCAGCCTGTATCACATCACAATCTATAATGATTACTCTTTCACCCAGCAAGTTCAGATTTACCACAGACCTTAATGCCCTTCCAATCAGTCTTTGAATTTCCTGGCTTCTTCCGTTCAGCTTCAACTTGCTTATATCTCTTGGATTTCGAACGGCTGTTGATCTTGGCAGCATTGAATACTCCGCAGTAACCCAACCTTCACCGGTATTTTTCTTGAAAGGCGGAACTTTATCGTCTACTGTGGCTGTACAAATAACCTTGGTATCGCCCATCTCAATCAAAACCGATCCTTCAGCGTGTTTTATGTAATTTCTTGTTATTTTCACCGGTCTAAGCTCCGACTGGCTTCTTCCATCAATTCTCAAAATATTCACAACCTTTCTGACATTCTAAAGATAAAATCGCTATAAATCGCATATTCCATATTTACTGTATTCATTCCATGGACAAATTTAATAACTCCTTAAATACTATACAATACTATTCGCAATTATGCAAAACAGTATTTATAAATACTTGAATTGCACAAATCTCAAAATCAAGATTTATGCAATTCATATAGATTTTTTACAAGGCAATACCATAATTAGATGATATCCCTTTTATTTATATGTGAGGGAAGCACAAATTCCTTCGATAAATCAGTACCTTCCGGAAGTGTATCTTCTTTGCCTTCAATTAAGATTTTTACTCTGTCAATGCCTCTTATTTGCTTCATTGTATACAATATCTGATTCAAAATACCCATTTCCCTAGCACTTCCGCCACCATAACTTTTTATTTTCTTATTAAAATTCAAAACTATAGTGCTGTTGTTAATACGGCTGTCAATCAACTCAGTACCTTCCGGTATTTGGGTGCTTATGCTTTGCTCCTCCGGCTTGACAGCGAGCATTCTTATTATTTCTGCCGGAAGCTTCTCCTCTTCAACACCTATGTACTCTATTGAAAAAGGAATAATATATTCATTTTTATCTCCTAAATATTTATACCGGTAAATATCAACCTTCTTAACCTTTTGAGCAAGATTAACTTTGTCTGAGTTAATAAGAACATTCTCCCTGCTCATAACGTCTGAAATATCCGTCCCATATTTCAAGCTCTCTTGCTCCCTGCCGTTTATCAGAAACCTTACTCCCTTTATTGTACTAAACTCGGTAAGGCAATACACAACGCCCGCAACAATACTTTTTTCAGCAGAACTGTCTTCATAGTTTAAAATATTGCTGTTAAAATCGACAATTGCAGTCCCGTCCTTAATATTCATTCCCAGGATGGAAGTCCCCTCCGGCAAAACAGTGTATAATCCCAAATCTTTTATTTCGTTGCTGTTTTCTTCATTTTTAACCATGCTGTTAAGAGCGGCTTTTGCTATACCTTCCTCTTTTTTTATTCGTCTTGTCAAAGGCACCAGTAGATTGTCGCCGTCTTTATAATACACGGTCACATAAATATATTGGTCGGAAACCTCCGATTTGTTGTCATCTGCACTGCTGTCTTCATTGTCATCTTTGCTCTCATTCTCACTGTCATCGTCTTCATTCGTACCGCCTTCAGGAGCTTTAGTATGAGTCACATTCTTTACAGCAACAGACTTATCATCGGTATCCTCGTTCTCTCTATTTACATCTATACTTCCCAATCCGGTTTCATCAGATATATCTTCTATAGGTATTTTACATCCATTAAACAAAGCCATTGCAAGCACTATAATAAGACATATTGCTTTTTTCATATTATACCACTCCTTACAGTAAAAAAATTGTTATTACTGTAATTATAGACAGATGAGCAGTATAATATAATCTATTTATAAACTTTTATTTTAATTATTTATCATTGTATCCATCCGGATGATTTTTATGCCACTCCCATGCTGTACTTACTATTGTCTCCAGATCAGCCATTTTAGGCTCCCAATTAAGCTCTTTCTTTATTTTTTCCGATGATGCAACCAATATTGCAGGATCTCCGGGTCTTCTCGGTGCATCCTCAGCTTTTATAGGTCTGCCTGTCACCTTGCGCACAACATCTATGACCTCTCTTACAGAAAATCCTTTTCCGTTCCCAAGATTGTATATATTGCTTTCTTCTCTCGTACGCAAGCTCTGAAGAGCCAAATAATGTGCGTTGGCAAGATCCGAGACATGTATATAATCCCTTACGCATGTACCGTCAGGGGTGTTGTAGTCATTTCCGAATATCTTTATAGACTCTCTTTTTCCCAATGCTGCCTGTATAACAAGGGGAATAAGGTGCGTTTCAGGGCTGTGGTCTTCACCGATGCAACCGCTCACATGGGCACCACTGGCATTAAAATACCTTAAAATTACATGCTTGATTCCATAGGCATTATCAGCCCATTTCAATGCCTTCTCCACAGCAAGCTTTGTTTCTCCGTAAGGATTGGTGGGAAATGTTTTATCAGTCTCCAGAATCGGTATGTTTTCCGGTTCCCCGTATGTTGCAGCTGTTGAAGAAAACACTATTTTATTTACTCCTGCTTCCTTCATTGCAGTAAGAAGATTTAGGGTTGCTATAACATTGTTATTATAATATTTTAATGGGTTTGCCACACTTTCACCGACTTCTATATATGCGGCAAAATGGATTACTGCTTCAATATCGTTCTTTGAAAACACCTCTTTTAGAAAATCCTTGTCCCTTAAATCACCGACGAATAATTTAGGACATCCGTTTAATTTATCGGACATGATGGCATCCCTATGACCTTTTTCAAGGTTGTCAACAACAATTACTTCTTCGTTCTTTTCTAAAAGCTCTGCCACCGTGTGGCTTCCAATATAACCCGCTCCTCCTGTTACCAATATCGCCACAATAACACAACCTTTCCTGTAGTTTTTAATACATACTTAGAATTTATTATTTATAATACCATAAAGCTTATTCAATTAAAACATATGAAGACATTAATATTTAAGGCAAAGCAAAGTTTAGAAAAATATTAAGGTGGCTTATAAAAGCCACCCTATTTTATCAAGCAATTTTAATCCACTTCTTTCAATGCCTCAAGTATACCTTCGCACAGGGCTTCTGCCGCCTTTTGCCTGAAGCTCTCTGTCTTAAGTTTTGCCATATCCTCGCTGTTGGTCATGAAAGCTATTTCTGCCAGTGAAGCATGCATTGTTGTTGCTTTCAAGACCACTAACTTCGGCCTTTGGACAATGCCTCTGTCCACTGTATTAAGTTTATTTACAAGGTTTTTCTGAATAATTTTTGCAAACTTCTCTCCGTTAAATCCGGTGCTGCCGGAAGACGGCGGATAATACAAAGTTTCAGTTCCCTTAAATCTCTCGTAATATGCATTGTTATGGATACTCAGGAACAGTGTTGCATTGAGGCTGTTTGCAATATATGCCCTCTCATAAAGCCCAACAAAGCTGTCATCTTCTCTTATCATGTAGGTTTTGACTCCTTTGCTCTTCAAAAGCTCATTAAGTCTTTTTGCAATATCCAGATTGAAATCCTTCTCATAATATCCTCCGTGTACGGCTCCCGGCTCTACTCCGCCATGACCGGCATCAATAACCACAAGCTTATCCTTTTTCGTATACCTCTTTACCAAAGTTATCGCTGTATCTTTTGTTTCGCTTCTTGTGATTATTACATAATTGTAGCTGTCAAGGGTATTAAACTCAATACTTGTTTGACCGGTTTTTTCGTTCACTTCAACCTGAACGTAATCCACTATTCCATCATTTATTCGCATTATACCGCTTCCTATATCCGCCAGATTGCTGGGGAATGTAATAGTGAATCTTCTTCCTTCCAAATCATAGCTTTCTTTATAGAGTTTCTTCAGGTTTTCTCCACCTTCGGTCAGTTTGGCTCCCTTTAAAATAAAGTGTTTTCTGTCCATACTGTTACTGTAAGTTACGTTCTTCAAAGTAGACTCCAGCATGTATACAATAAGTCCGCCGTCAAATTTCTCTATATGATACTGAAGCGGTGCTGCCAAATCAATTACAACCCTGGCTACATCCTGTTCATACTGAGCATACCTTATGGAATCAATCAAACCGCTCTTTATTTCAATTGTCTTTTGATCCTTTTCATCAACCTGAGCCCCGGTAATATCTATTACAATACGGTTGGGGTCGGAAAGTCTCCATGCATTATAGTTTGTGTAATTTTCTATGTTAAGAAAAACCTTGTTATATCCCTCGTTGATTATATAATCCACACTAAGCTTATTGCTTCCTCCGGCTTTGGGAGTCTTATCCGGTGTGTTTGTTCCCGTCGCATCCGGGGTAGGTGTTATTGCCGGAGATGCCGTTAATGTCGGCTTTACCGTAGGTGACGGTGCCGGAGTTGGTGTAGCAGGTATAAATTCTTCATCATCGGTCATTTCCGAGATAATCAAAGTCATTTTTCCCATGTCTTCCTCAACCCTGTATTGGGATTTTCCGTTAAGCTGAACCGTAACCTTTGCAGAAGACCCATTAACACCTGCATACTTTATGTTCTTAATTAATTTGCTGTCTACGGAAATTGTTTTTTCCTCCAGAGGTCCGACGGCATTGGGAATATCTACAACAATGGTATTGCTGCTCTTGTTTTTTACAATATTATAATTATCATAGCTGTTGACGCTTAAAACCACTTCTTCCCGGCCTTCCTGCGGTTCATAAGCAACATAAAGAATATTGTCATTTTTCTCATCACCGGTACCGCTTCTGGACGGCAAGGAAATTTCAGGATTGTCGGCTATGCGGTTATTGGAAACATAAACCACAATATATTCTCCCGATTTCATTACCTTATAATTGGAATTTCCTTTAAGGTCAACAACTACCCGTGCCTTATTACCCTCTTGATTGGCAGATCTGATTGCACTTATCAATGCACTGTTTACATCTATTCTTTGAAGCTCTCCTTCTATACGGCTGTTGGGTATATCAACCACAATTCTTGGTGTCGGTTCCGTAAGCTTAAAAGAGTCAAAGTTATCAACTATATTTGACTTAATATGTACTTCTTCATGGTCTGTTTTGGATACATGCTTGATATTCAGTATATTCTCCCTGTTGTTTGCACCGGTATTCCCCGATCCATTCTGCCCACCGGTTCCGGTGTTTTCCGGCAGAAGCTTCAAAATAACGCTTTTTTCGTCTTCTTTTACCTGGTATTCCGGTTTTCCGACAACATCCATCACAACCCTTGCCGTGGACTCGTTAAACTGTCCGCAACGTATTGATTTTACCAACTCACTGTCTATATTAATGCTGGGTGATGCTGCCGATATTTTAGTATTCGGAAAATCAACAACAATTCTATCCGGCTCTGATACTCTCATGATCTTGTAATTCTGATATGTATCAAGATCTATTTTAATCTGATCCAAGTTATTTGCATTTGAGTACTTAATATCATTTATTTGACCTACAACTATTTTGTTATCTATTGTAATTTCACCTTTTTCAGGGTACCAACCGACCTCCATGTCAAGGTTCTCGCCAACAAAACGCAGGGGTACTACAGTCCTGTCATTTATTATTTTTGCAGGAACCTCCATTTTTATCTTTTGGCCGTTTACCGTTGCATATGTATCATTAATTTTAAGCACAATATCCTTTCCGTTATAGGAAACGGTAACCTTTTTTTCGGTAGCATTCCAGGAGACCTGTGCTCCAAGCTTTTCAAAAATAGCTCTTACAGGAACCAAGGAACGTCCGTTGATTATTATCGGCGGCAAATCCGATTTAACTGTCTCACCGTTAACCTTAAGACTGAAAATGTTTCCGGTATATTCGTGAACAGCACCGTCATAGGTTAACAACAGCTTTTGCGCAGAAACCGAAAATGAGCTGATAATAAGAGAAAACACCATAAATAAAATGAACAGAGCCTTTCTCATAATAACACCTCTTGAAATTTTTTCATTAGTAAAAATATAAATGTGCAAAATTCGACTATTTACCCTATTTATTTATTCGACATAACCATGAATATTCCTGTCATAGAATGGCCGTTTCCGTAATTTGTAATAGAACTGTAATAATAGACAAAAGAAAAAAGCCTTTAGGAGCGGTCAGATAGGGATTTATAATTCCTGAAAATTCGGCATAGTCGTTGATATTCGGCTATGCCGTTTTTTCGTTTATTTTGGTAAGTCGATAGCACCAATGCAGTTATAGAAAATTTGAATCCGCTGGGTTCTGCGGCCATCTACCTTTTCAGCCTTAAATACAATAATTTTGTCAATGAACTCTCGGATAATCTCTGCATCCAATTCTGTAATTTCTGTGTACTTTTTAACTAGTGCTAAAAAGCGGTCGGTATTGAGGGACTGTTCATTTGCTGTATCAATGGTATGCTTTAATTTGGTTATCCTTTCCTCCAGTGCCTTCTGCTCGGCTTCATATTCAGCTGACATCTTGTAAAAACGCTCTTCGGGAATTTTGCCCATCACATTGTCTTCATATAGCTTTCGAATGATTTTATCTATGTCAGCAATACGAGTCTGTGCTTGTTCATACTCCTTTTGACTTTGGCGAAGTTCTTTGGCAAGTTCCTTTTCTGAATTATTCATAACTATACGGATGAATTCCTGTTCATGGTCTTTAGCTAAGGAGGTTACACGTCTTAAGTCTTCTAGCAAAAGCTGTTCCACTACAACATTGCGTATCTGATGTGAACTGCACATACCCTTTTTCT
>LFSC01000005.1:0-1411 GCA_001512505.1 Clostridiaceae bacterium DTU079
AGTTACTCAATTCATTAACGAGTTCCTTATCGTCTTACACTGTTCACTTTTCAAAGTCCATAAACATTTCTGTTAATGCTTCTGTCAATACTCTAAGATGTCTCGTGCCGTTTACCCGGCACAGAATGTTATGTTAACATGTCGCCGACGTTTTGTCAACACTTTTTTATTAACACTTTTAACCAACAGCCCTTAAGCTTTTCAAATCGGTCATAGCGTGTCATCAGCGACGGCTTTAATAATATAACACCTATCTCATCATATGTTCAACCCATCAAAACCATTAAATTTATTCGTTTATATAAAATAAGCTATCTTAGCTCGGGAATAATACGTTTTTCTTCAGTATAGAGCATATTGCTCCTTTGTCAAAGCTATTTACAAAAGTGATATCCTTATATGAAAATAAGCCTATTTAGGCTTATTTCATAATAATTTGTTATGTAATCCCCTACATAAAATAGAATACTGTCACATACCTTCTTTCCAAAATTTCGATGAAAACAATGCTATTACCGTAAACAGCCCTAGCCTCCCCAATAGCATTAAAATACTCATCAAAATTTTGCTAAATTGACTGAACTGGCTGAAGGTATGTATAGGACCCACAGCTGCAAAACCCGGTCCTATGTTTCCAAGAGTAGCTGCAGCAGCACTCGAGCATGTTATCAAATCCGAGCAGTCAAGGGATAATAATAGAGTTCCAAGCACAAAAAGAAGCATGTATAGGACAAAAAAACTGGATATACCATCGAGAGTTTCTTTTGACAATGTTCTTTGACCGAGTTTAACAGGAATAACAGCCCTCGGATGAAATATCTTCTTAATTTCCCGCTTTATCATTTTCAGTAAAACTAAAATCCTTACACTCTTCATTCCACCCGCTGTAGACCCGGCGCACCCTCCTATGAACATAAGGACAAAAAGTATAGCTTTGCTGAAGGTCGGCCACTCATCAAAATTAGCTGTTGCATATCCTGTTGTGGTTATAATGGAGCTGACTTGAAAAAGTGAGTATCTCAAGGATTCCCATATACTCCCGTAAATATTTCTAAAGATGTTCAAAGTAATAAGCAAAACGCTTACGCCTACAATTCCAAAATAGAACTTCAGCTCAGAATCTCCCGATACTTCTCTCCACTTTTTCTTAAACAAAGCATAATACAGTGAAAAGTTTACGCCGGAAGCCAGCATGAGTAAGGAAATTACAATATCTATATATACACTGTTATATGCTCCCACACTTAAATTTTTTGTCGAAAACCCTCCTGTGCCGACAGTCCCAAAAGAATAAACTAATGAATCAAACATTGACATTCCGCCAATCTTGAGCAACACAACTCCTAAAACAGTAATTCCAAAGTATATTGTATACAATATTTTCGCGGTATCCTTTATCTTTGGAACAATT
>LFSC01000005.1:1416-100077 GCA_001512505.1 Clostridiaceae bacterium DTU079
TGCTCTCAGCCTTAAAAACTTGAAAGCCTCCTACACCTAAAGCCGGTAAAATGGAAACCATAAGCACAAGTATACCCATTCCTCCAACCCAATGGGTAAAAGACCTCCAAAAAAGGATTCCCTTGGGTAAAGCCTCAACATTGTCTATGACTGTTGCTCCTGTTGTAGAAAAGCCGGATACGGACTCAAATAAAGCATCTGAAAAAGAGTCTACGCTTCCCGACAAAATAAAGGGCAATGAACCGAAAAGAGATGCCAAAACCCACGCAAAGGTAACAATCGTCAAACCTTCTTTTATCTTTATAGTATTTGACTTAGCCGGAAAACGTGACAGGATAATACCGATCAACCCTGTCACTGCTATGGTAATGGCAAATGCCACTTTATCATGTTGGTTATGCATCAAGGATATAACTGTCGGAAAAATCATCATAAACGCTTCAAGAACCAGAATTTTCCCCAGTGTTTTTGTCACGATGCCATAATTCAATGAATGACCCTCCTCTAAAAAGATTTTAAAAAGTCTTCCAAATCTTTTTGTCGAATTGCTGAACTCAGCATTACGAACCTGTCACCGGGGTAGATAACAGTGTTTCCGGTTGGAATAATCACTTTCCCCTTATGATCAACGGCTCCGATAATTATTCCTTTAGGCAATCCCAACTCCGCTATAGGCTTTTCCACAAACCACATGTCCTTGCTTGCAATCACTTCCGTGACTTCTGCTTTTCCACCTAAAAGCAAGGATACGGAAGCCGCTCTTCCACCGCGGATATATTTTAAAATATCACTAGCCGTAATATCTATAGGACTAACCGCAATATCAACCCCAAGCTTTTCAATAACTTGTATATAACTTGATTTGCTTACCTTTGCAATTACTTTTTTTACGCCTACTTGCTTTGCCAATAAAGTCATCAACAGGTTTTCCTCATCAATACCTGTAACTCCTATAAAAGCATCCATAGATGATATATCCTCTTCATTCAGGAGGTTAATATCCGTCCCATCTCCGCATATTACCAAAGTGTCATCCAGATTCTCGGAGAGATATTCACAACGTTCCTTATCATATTCGATAATCTTAACCGAAATGCCCTGGGACGTTAGTTTTTCCGCAAGATAATACCCTATTCTTCCTCCGCCCAATATCATAACCTTCTTAATGTATTTAATCTCAACCGATGTCTTGCAGGTTTTGGCCAACTGATTTATATTATCTTTCTTGCCTATTACATATAGAATATCATCCTCCATAATATAATCTTCTCCATGGGGAATAATAATTTCACCATTTCTTGATATGATTCCAATCAGTATTCCATTTATATTTTTAATTTCTTTTATTCTTTTGCCCACGAATCCCGGTAGCGTTGAAGCCGCAAAATGAAGTATCATAATCCTTCCTTCTGCAAAATCTCCCGAATATAAGGAATAATGATATAGCAAATTCCTGTTTATCTCATTTGCAGTAGCCAACTCAGGATTGACAATATGGTCTATATCCATAACCTCTCTAATAAAATCACCTTGTTCCGAATACTCCGGATTCCTGACTCTCGCGATACTTTTTTTACAACCCAGCTTCTTGGCTATAGAACATATAACCATATTGGTTTCGTCATTTTCAGTAACCGCAATGACCAGATCATATTCCTCAATATTCATGTCTTTAAGAACCTCAACCTGCATTCCGCTGCCTCTTACAATCATAACATCAAGATGGTCGGCAATGCGGTCTAACACCTCGGAATCCGAATCCATAACTGTTACAAGAATATCCCCCCCGGACAATTGACTTGCAAGATTATATCCAAGTTTGCCCGCTCCAACAATTAAAACCTTCATATCAATATACTACTCTCCTCCATATTACTTAACGTTTTTATTAGCTAACATTAACATCGATTATAGCACATTTATAATAAAATAAAAGATGAATTTGTTGAGAAATTAAAATATTTTCCAATAATAAAAGAGTATTTCATGAAGTATATATTATTTCAAGATATAAAAACTCTGAAAGGCATAAAACAACCTTCCAGAGTTTTAAAATAATATTATGATGAGGTGAAGCTTTAATACGTTTTATTACCAACCCGTACTTAAAAACAAGTACGAACCTTCATTAATCAAAAGAAGGAATTTTGCGTAATATATATCTTTTTAACAATGAGCAGTCAAGGGTATCCACAGATCCGTCTCTGTTTACATCTGCATTGGCAAGAGCTGTCCCTGTAAGCTGTAATTTACGGAGTACATGCCTTTTTATCAACTGAAGATCTAACGAGTCGATGCTTCCGTCTTCATTGGCATCCCCTAAAAGCCCAGTAGGTATAGGAGTTGGTTCTATAGATACATCATAGAACTTCCACCAGTTTATATTAAAAAGGTAACCGCTTCCACCCTTGAATACCAAATAAAGATCATGCATACCTTTCACACTGCTGACATCACAAGTTACAGTACTCCATGTCTGCCAACCGCCGGTTCCAACTACAGGACAAGTCCCTATCAACATCCCGTTAGGGCTGTCAATCCTAAGCTCAATATTGCCTCCGCTGGTTGCACTGGCAACTCTGGCCTCAAAACCTTCTGCACCGTTCCCGAAATCAATGTTTTTGTAAACAACATAATCTCCATTCTCAATAAATCCTATATCCTCTCCACCTTCCGAACATTCCTCGGTCTGAATTCCCCATTGATCATTGAAACTCTCCGCTTCAATCTTCGTAAAAGCCGGTCTCGGAGTTGGTGTCGGTGTAGGTATAGGCGTCATATTGTCACCGGGTATATCATTTAAACGGAACCAATCAACATCCATATATCCGTTGCTTCCATTAGGGTTAAAATTCAAGATGGCATACTGTTCTCCTTGGAATGTACCATATTGCCAATCAAAGCCCATAGTTATTGACGGACCCAGTTGCTGCCAATCTCTGTTGTCATCTTTCCAGAAGAATCTGGCCTGTTTATTTGTGAAGTTCATTTCCAGCCTAAAATATAAGATATTGGAAGTTACATTGTTAACAGTTGCCTTTACAACTTCTTCCTCTGTCATTATGATACGTTTGGGATCCCTGGTAACGGCTATATACCCCCGTGGATCTCCCAACATTCCCAATCCGCATATATCTCCGGGTTGCATCGCACTGCAATCGATTTTTATGGTGCCTGTACTAATGGGACCCTGACCTTTTTGAGTCAAGGTGTTTCTGGCATTCCAGAAATCCTTTGCGGTAGTAGCCTTTAACCTCAATGCAGTCCCTGTTAACGACCATCTTGAATTATCCGGATTATGATTCCACATCCATTGCAATCCTAAAGTATTGGAATTGAATTCGTCTGAAGCTGCCGGAACTTTTATAGGTTTATTCTGTATCGGTTTTGTATATTTCGCTTCTACCTGACCTATATATCCCGGCCTGCCGAATTTGGGCCATCCGTCCTGCCAGGTAATTGGGCAGATTCTGGTGGGACGACCGATGGCACCGTCATCTTGGTGAAGATAACCCCAGTAACTGCCGTCGGGTAAATCGACAATACCTCCCTGATGCCCTCCTTTTCCGGCAGTACACAAGGTTATAGTTTCACCATAAGGTCCCCATACGTTATTTGCCCTTGAACACACCAATCTTTGTGCCGGTACCGCATTAAACAAATAATACCTGCCATTGGCTTTTACAAGATGTGTACCTTCGACATTGTTATAAGACAGAATTACCCGTGATGATCCTGTCGTGGCACTTAAATTGGAATTTAACTGTATCATTTTTATCGAGTTCTCCCAAGCTCCGCCATAGGCCAGATAAGCAGTGCCGTCAGTATCAATAAACAAGCAGGGATCAAAATAACTGCCTCCTAAAGTATTGTAATTCCAGGGACCGGCCACATCCTTAGCGTAATAAATTCGGGTTCTTTCGCCGTTGGGAGTAACCGCCACATAAAAAGTTCCGTTTTTATAGGCTATGGAAGGAGCAAAGCAACCATTGCCGTACTTTGTGCCCCCCACCATGTTGTACTTATTGTCACCGGTAAACGAGGATATGCAATGACCGGCAATTTCCCAGTTAACCAAGTCTTCGGATTTTAAAATTACCAGGCCCGGTACGCCTACAAAGGTAGAGCTAGCCATGTAAAAATAATTGCCCACTCTGATTATACTTGGATCCGGATAATCAGCATACAACGGCGGATTGTTGAAGGTTCCATCTCCGTTGTCAGATTGCCAGCCATAGGCAAAAATGCTTTGTAAAAGCAACATACATAATACTATTAGAATGGCAAGGGCTTTTTTAAGCCCAAATTTGCCCTTTTGTTTTTTTACATATAACATTTTAAAACCCCCATCCAAAACATCTTATTATTGTTCCGGGAAGAAATCTATAACGCGCAGTATATATCTTTTAAGGACATTGACGTCTAAAGAGTCTATGCTGCCGTCTCTGTTTACATCCGCATTTTTTCTGCCGGTTTCTGTAAGCTCGATTTTACGGAGCACATACCTTTTTAAATACTGAAGGTCTAAAGAATCTATGTCTCCGTCCTCATTTACATCCCCCAAACGCACATTAGAAATTGGAGTAGGTGTCGGAGTAGGAATTACAGCTGTCTTACCGAACTTCCACCAGTTTATATTAAGCAGATAACCGCTGCCACCGGTAAATTTCAAATAAAGATCATGAATTCCGCTTACCCCGCTGACGTCGCATTTCACATCAACCCAATTCTGCCAACCGCCGGTTCCCGGAACTGTACAGGTTCCTATCAAGGTACCGTCTATACCGTCAAGTCTCAGCTCGATTTTACCTCCACTGGAGCCGCTCGCTACCCTTGCCTGAAATTCATTTGCTCCGTCACCGAAATCTATTCTGGAATAAACAACATAATCTCCATTTTCGATATATCCAATATTTACTCCGCCTTCTTCACAGCTTTCATTTTGTATTCCCATCATGTTATTGAAGTCTTCCGCTTCGATACGTTCAAAAGCTGATCTTGGAGTTGGTGGCGGTGGTGTTGGCGCATTATAATCTGTTAATCCTGCCTGTTCCGCTAATTGGAGGAAGTTCCACAAACCCGCTTTCCAAACATTATAATCGTGTCCTCCTCCCTGGATAAGCCAATAGATATGGTTAATATTATTGGCAACGCAAAATTCGTGTACCCTTTGTCCGAATCCTATCAGAGGATCATTGGTTCCGCATGCAATGAAGAGCAATTTCAGCTTCTGCCTTGCAGCAGCTCCTCCATCGGGGAACAGCCTGTTATTGGGATAGGTGTTCGGAGCTGAAGAAATAGGACCAATATAGGCAAATTTATCCAGGTTGGTCAAACCAATATTAAAGGATTGACCTCCTCCCATTGAAAGACCGGCAATTGCCCGATGTTCACGGTCAGTATAAACGGAATAGCGTGATTCTATATAGGGAATAAGGCAATTAATTAAATCCTTTGTAAAGTTTTCGTAACCATCACCTATCCCAGGTCCTGCTGCGTTAGTATTGGGTGTAACTATTATCAAAGGCTTGATTTTTCCCTCTGCAATCAGATTATCGGCAATTATGCTGGCTCTGCCTCCCCAATCGGCAAACCAATCGCCTTCGCTTCCCCCTATTCCATGCAATAGGTACAAAACGCTATACCTTTTACTGGTCGAGTATCCCGGCGGCAGATAAACCTTTGCGGGTCGTGTACTGTTTGTTGCTGTAGAATAATAAGAAATATTAACAACCTGCCCCTTCGGGACACCGTTCCTTACCTGGTCATATCCCGATGGCGGCATACTTGGCAGCGAAGCTGCCGATGAAATGTTTACGGTAGTGCTAATGGATGCTATAAGCACCATACAGATTAGCAAAACACTAAATAACTTTCTTGACATGCTTTCTCCTCCTTAATTTATTAAAGTTTATTTAAATGGGATTAAGTCCCATTGATAATTAACTTCTCTTTTTCCAATTCATAGTTATTTATTCGTGGCACAATACTTTTTTATGTTCAAAAATACGGTTCAAATGAATCTATAGTGCGAAGTATATATCTTTTAAGTAAAGTAACGTCCATAGAGTCTATACTTCCGTCTTTGTTCACATCCGCATTTAAAAGGCTTGTTCCTGTAAGCAGCCTTTTACGAAGCACGTGTCTTTTTAGAAGCTGAAGGTCTAACGAGTCTATACTTCCGTCACCGTCTATATCTCCTAATTGTCCTTTATCGTCTTCTTCACCGGCCGGTGTACCGAAAAACTGCACTTCTGCCACATTACCGTTACTGCCTTCCGGCGATAAATAACGGACATAACGGAAACCGGACGTGTTGTCCACACCTACCGTTGTCAATGTTCCTGAACCGGGTAGAGTGGTAATGGTAAACAGCGTCACAGCATCGCTGAAATCTTCTTTGTTTGCCCCCTGGAAAATTCCGCCTATCATACGCTGTTCAAAGTTGCTTCGCGGGCAGTACTTGATTTGTGTAATCACATTCCTTACTCCTTCGCCAAAATCCAAACCCAACCAGCAATCGTTTGCTCTCGGACCGTCAAAGAATGTATTCAGGTCACCATCGAAAGCCTTGTGAATTGTGTTCCCGGAGTTATTCCACGAACCGCTTGTACCGATAACAGTACCTGAAAGTTTTGGGTATTGTAGCATTACTTCTGCACTATTTAAGGTTTCCGTGCCGTTGTTTACCGCACTGACCGTATAATAGTATTTTTTACCTGCCGTCACAGTGCTATCGGTATAGCTTGTCGATGTAATATTGGTGGCAATGGTTGTGTATGGACCGCCGCTAGTGGTAGAACGCTTAACATTATAGGAGTTTGCGCCCGGGGTGGCATTCCATGTCAACTTGGCCTCCTTGCCGGAGGAATCCAGGACGGCATTTAGTCCCGTCGGGAACACGGGAGCAGAAGGCGCAAGTATGGCCCACTGTTGATTAGCGCCATTATGTAAAGCCTTTCCCTCTATTTTGCTTGCATCACTGCTGGATAATTGCAGGTTCGTACCGTCACCGACAAGCACAATCCTGTAGTAACCGTCACCGGTCGGACTGATGATAAAACAAGTACTGTTACCTGTTCCCCACCATCCGACAGTTCCAAATCCCATCCACCAGTTCCAGTTCCAGCCTCTCGCTGCCGATGAGATTCTGTATTGACCGCCGCCGATGTGCTGAATTTTCCAGTGTTGTTCCGTTATCCCCTTGTAGTCAGCGGTTACAATATTGTTGTTGCTTGTTACTTCCTGTAATGTCTTGGCATTGTAACGGTTTAATAATTTATAAGTTCCATCGGGTATTGTTCCCGTGGATATTGGTGAAAGCTCAATCCAATTCAGGTTAAATCCACCGGACAAAACATTGATGCGCAATTTTTGCAGTCCGGCTCCCAAAAACACCTGCTTTGTAGCTGTGGTCCAAGTCTGGAAATTTCCAGTGGATGGCAGATTCCATGTCCCGGTTTTATCTTGGTTACCGAAGCTCACTTGAACGCTGCCGTCGCTTACTCCTGCTATACGCAGTGAGAGATTGTAATAGCCGGGATGCTTAACCCGTATGGTATATTCGAGCCATTCTCCGTTAGAAATCCAGCCCACATTGTACCCACCGCCTGTGTCGGAGGTCTTCTCAATATCCACCCCTTCATTCGGGCGGTATTGCCCGCCGACATTCTCAGAATCTGTATCATAATAGGAGATACCGTTTCCGCCCAAATCGAAATCTTCTGCTTCGATACGTGTTGTACCCGTCAGGAAGTTATTAACAAATGTTGTGGTTTCCCTGGCCAATCCGCCGTTTCCGTACACACCTCGGGCTACCGGCCAGTTCCCGTAATCAGGAGTCCATGAAAGGCCGGAATTTTCAACCAATGCCGAAAAATACTCCGGCTTTGTAACGTCATCGGACACACCGGTAGGTGGTATATATTGGAATGTAAGCCATGATACACCCAAACGTTCCAACTCGTAAGTGAGTTCGATATCAAATCCACCCATCCCGCTTCCCCAGGCACCTCCGGCATATTCAGTCATCATACAGGGATATCCGGCTTTTAATAACTCTTCCACAGCTACGGTGGTATCCCGCCAACCCGCATATCCGTGAAAACCTACAGCCTCATTGGTCCACACTGCATTCTCATTTCCGAAGACCGCTCTATTGAAAGCACGTATGTCCTTCAAGGCTTCGGTGGCTCCTCCCTTTCCTCCGAACACCGCATAGGTAAATAGCAATACCGGTGTGTCGGGTGCATGAGCGCGGATGGTTCTATATACTTCGATTTCCATATCAACTGCACCGGGCGGATTAGCTGTTGATGAAGAATAGGGCGGTCCCCATGCGACAGGCTCGTTGTGTATTTCATACATTACATGCGTCTCTTTAGCATAACGGGGTGCATAGAAGTTCCAGAAGTCTTTCGCCCATCTTGCGTTATGATTTCCGTTATTGGCACCGTTACCTATGGTTATTACCAGGTAAAGTCCAAGTTCCTTGGTACTTTGCACTATTTTATCAATTTCATTCACCGCATATCCCGGAGCTTTACTTCCCGCAGCAGGATATTTGGGGTCAAAACACTCTGCGTAAAGGTGTACGGCGTTGAATCCCAGTTCTTTAATTCTCTTTATCTGGTCATAAGGTGCTGCCGACGTCCATTCCGTAGAAGTGTACGGTCCCCTCAAAAGCTGCCCATTGTCACCTACAAATGTAGTTCTGGCCGCATTTAGCCGTGGTCTCCCTCGCTGAGCATCTGCATACACCCGGTTTGAAAAAAGCCCCAGAATGCTCATAATCATCACAGCAATCGATACTAATGCAGTGCCTCTGATCTTGATGTTTGCTTTCACAATTAAATACCTCCCTATATAAATCTATATCTGTATTTTTAAGTTCTGGTTATTCTTAAAAAGTATCTATTTTTCTAAGTATATATCTTTTTAATAAAGTAACGTCCATAGAGTCTATACTTCCGTCTTTGTTCACATCCGCATTTATAAGACTTGGCCCTGAAAGCTGGATTTTACGGAGCACGTGTCTTTTTAACAGTTGAAGGTCTAATGAATCTATGCTTCTGTCATCATTTATATCCCCCAAATGCTCATCATTTTTTCCTTCAACGAAGGTAAACCAATTCAGATTAAGCAGGTAACCGTCTCCACCGGTGAATTTCAAGTAAAGGTCATGGACTCCCTTTAGGCCGCTAACCTCGCATGTGGTATCGACCCACTCCTGCCAGCCTCCGGTTCCTTTAACCGCACAAGTTCCTACTAAAGGACCGTTAATACCGTCAATCCTTATCTCTATATTACCTCCTCCAGTGGCGCTGGCTACTCTTGCCTGAAAACTTGCCGCACCTGAGCCAAAATCTATATTCTTATAAACAACACAATCTCCGTTCTCAATATATCCTACATCTCTTCCGCCTTCACTGCATTCTTCAGTCTGAACCCCCGATTGTGCGCTGTAGCTTTCAGCCTCAATACGCGTATATGCCGACCGCGGTTCGTTGGACGGAGGATTGGCAGAACCGCTTACTCTCAATATTGCTTTCGATTCTCCGATTTTTACCCCTTGCGAATTAAGTATGTACAGCTTGTATGTTCCGGCAACGTACGGAGCAATAATAGATGTTGCATTTCCTGCCGCCTTGGTCATGGTAGCTCCTTCGACAAAGTTAGTTGTCCCGGCCGGTGCAAACCATACCGTGTTTGAAGAGTCTCCGCTGCTCCTAATATTTATGATTGACGCAGCTTCTGCAGCACAGCTAGCAGGGAATACATAATCCTGTGTTGAAAGCAAGCTCTCGGGCAGGATTCTTCTATATTCCTCCTGAATTCCTGAATTCAGGCACACATTATACTGCTTTAAAGGCCATACATTATCCGGAACCGCCACGGGAGGATCAATTCTGCTGTTTGGAGGGTTTTTCCCCATCTTGTTTACCGTTGCATAGGTCCTCAGGATTGTCAAATCGTGTTTTTCTCCAAAATCTTCGCAGTTAATGGTATATTTTACTCCCGGGTCGATATCCAACACGTTGTCGTTTTCAATTATATATGCAGTACCTTCGTCGTTATGCAAGCCATAAGTTGGCCCATATGTTGCCGGTGGAATACCCTTTACATAATTCTCGTTGATATTTGTGCCCGGCATCTGACCTATGGTATATATTGCTCCGCTGTCATGAAGCCTGGACAAGGTATCAATAATCCTGTTATAACTTATTGTGTTGTTCTTGCACGTTGTGGAGTCTTTAAAATTGCACCATCCCCAGCCCAAATGTATACCGTTGTAGGCTGTCCTTTGAACATAGTTATGGGTTATTTCCAGACCTTCCACAAAGTATGCTGTAATACCGGCACATCCGCCGAATCCCGGAACCATACTTATGTCGTATAAGACATTGTTTGAAATGGTATTGTTCTTACAAACACCTTCAATTCCACGAGGATATTTTGCACGGTTTCCGCCGTCTCCAATATAAACATGCTGCGGATGACCTACCGTTATACCGCTTGATGTGATATCGGTAATATAGTTGCCGATGACCTTGGAGTTTATAACATCGTTTACCATTGAAATTCCGTCGGCACCGCTGTGTTTAATCACATTTTCAATAAAGTCAATGGAATCGCTGTTCCTTACATTGATCATTCCCGGTAATGTATCAACAAGATCATATTTGGTGTTGTGCCAATTATCGTTATAAAAAGCTATAAAGCCTTGCGCTGCCTGGCATGTCGATTTGCCTCTGGAACCTCCGACCTCAACAAGGTTATAATCGGTATATGCAAAGGTAATGCCCTGGAAAGTTATGTTTTTAACCCTGTCTGAAGTTGATGTTCCGGCAATCTCAATGAGTTTTTCAACCACCGGGGCCCAAACTTCGGCAGTATCCATATTTTCTCCGGGTCGGATATAGTAATAAAGGATTTTTTCGGTTTTATCAAAATAGAATTGGCCCGGAGAATTTAAGAACTCAAAAGCATTAAAAATTGTATGGGTGCCGGAAGTACTAAAAGCCGCACCCCACCCGGGGGTCTGTGCTATTGACCCGTAAGGCTGCTGCAAAAGAAGCACTCTGTAACCGTTGGCCGTAATTACATCCCGGGTACAAACAATATTCTCATTCCATGTAGTACCGTTTACTATCTCAAGATCGTCCTTGTTACGAGTAATTTCCGGTACATCTGATAAATTATACCGAACCCCGTCACTCTTGCTGCCACTGGTCCAAGCCCAAGGAGCCTGTCCCGCAGTAACGGAATAAGTTCCGTGTCCTCCTCGGGCAGTTACCGTCTTGCTGGTCATTGAAGCTCTTTTATCATTTACATACAGGTTTCGTAATTTAGTCGAACGATTCAGATTCGCTTTGTATATATTGCCGGTATGCCGCGTCCAACCTGTAACCTTTGTTGCACCGCTTAATACAGGTGTTTCGCCGGGGTACGCCATATAATAAATACGATATCCGTTCGTACCTGAATCTTGAGGACCGAACGTGATTGTTTCGGTTATATTATAAGTTCCGCCCCTCAAATATACATAAATATCCCCTTTCATGTTACCGTTGACGGTTCTCACCACGTCCCGGGCTTTGGTAATTGTCTTAAAGGGTGCATCTATTGTACCCGGATTGCTGTCGCTTCCATTGGGTGATACATAATAGGTCACTGTTTCTGCTGCGTTTACCGTATTTACGGATAATGAGCCTGACGAAAAAACAGTCATCATAAACATTAAAGCTATCGCCACAATCATATATCTGTTAATTATAATTCTATTTATTATAGTTCTATTTATCATAAATCCACCCCAGACTTATTATTTTTTAGCCTTCAGGAAATTCGGATATTTTACGCAAAATATATCTTTTCAATATACTAACATCCATAGAGTCTACATTTCCGTCTCTGTTTACATCCGCATTTAAAAGATTTGGTCCTGTAAGCTGGATTTTGCGGAGCACATGCCTTTTTAACAGTTGAAGGTCCAAAGAATCAATACTTTCATCATCATTTAAATCGCCCAGCTTACCATTATATGTCGGTGTGGCAGTATGTGCGGGTGTTGGTGTCGGTGTCGGGTTTGAATCGGCTTGAGCAAACTTCCACCAGTCAATATTAAACAGATAACCGCTGCCGCCTTTGAAAACGAAGTATAAATCGTGTATTCCTTCTGCACCGGAGACCGAACAAGATTTTGTTGTCCAAGTCTGCCATCCGCCGGTTCCTGTAACGGCACACGTTCCCACCAATTTCCCTGTAGGACTGTCAAGACGAATTTCAATATTTCCTCCGTTGCTTGCGGATGCTACCCGCGCCTCAAAGGATACTGCACCGGAACCGAAATTCACACCTTTAACTTTTATGTAATCCCCATTTTCAATAAAGCCTACATTCATTCCGCCTTCACTGCATTTTTCCGTCTCAATTCCTGAACTCCAGCAAATGGTTTCAGCTTCGTTTCTAACATACGGATTTAAAGTACCTATCTGCGCAGGCCCTTCTTTAGTCATATTAATTTTGGGAATTGTTCCGTCGGGATTATATTGGAACTGCTCCACGCAAACGGAACGGTGAAAACCTCCTCCTCCCGGCAAAGCACCATTGTGGTAAAAGAAGTATGAATTCCCTTTATAATCAATTACTCCGGGATGATTAGTGAAACTGCTTCCCTGAGTAGGCATTATAACACCGCGATAGGTCCAAGGTCCGGTAGGACTTGTGCTCGTTGAATAGCCGATATGTTCGGGTATCGGACCTGCTGCAAACACCATATAATATAAATTGTTACGCTTGTAAAACCATGGACCTTCTTCATAGGTAGTCGGTCTGTCGTTCTTACTTCGGGTCCCAAAGCCTGATGTAGTAAGAGGTACTTTAACAATGCCGCCCGAGTATGAAATCATGTCCGGATTTAGCTTCACGTAATAAAGATCGGGGTTTCCCCAGTATAGATAAGCCTGTCCGTCATCATCAATAAACACGGTAGGGTCTATCTCTCCCCAGCCTCCCCGGTCTATCAACGGCTTTCCCAAGGCATCTTTAAACGGACCCGTCGGACTGTCCGCTACTGCAACTCCAATCGCCTCTCCTCCGTTTTTCTTTGCCAGAGGAACGTAAAAATAGAACTTACCGTTTCTTTCTATACATTGTCCAGCCCATGCTTTACCGCTTGACCAACTGAAGTCAGTGTATGACAGCACACAGCCATGATCGGTCCAGTTTGCCATGTCTGTTGTAGAGTAGCACCTCCAGTCATTCATGGTAAAGAAGTTATCAATAAGAACATCCTCGTCATGGGTGGTATACACGTAGCATCTCCCGTCATACACCATCGGAGCAGGATCGGCAGTATAGATTGTTTGTACTATCGGGTTGTCCGCAAAGCATGATGAACTATAAAGGCTTATAATCAAAACGCTTGACAACAGCATCAAAAAAATCTTTCTCATTTTTCAATACCTCCACTTATGATTGGCTTTATTCATCAAAAGAAGATATTTTCCTTAATATATATCTTTTTAATAATGAAACATCGATAGAGTCCACACTTTTATCTCTGTTTACATCTGCATTTATAAGTTCTGTTCCTGTAAGCAATCTTTTTTTAAGTACATGCAATTTCAACAACTGAAGGTCGAATGAGTCAATACTTCCGTCACTGTCTATATCGCCCAAACGCCCTACATCGGTTCCTTCTTCAAATGTGAACCAGTTTACATTAAATAAATAACCCTCTCCACCAGTAAATTTCAAATAAAGGTCATGTATTCCGTACAAACCTGTTACCTCGCATGTTGCAAAATCCCACTCCTGCCAACCGCCGGTTCCGGTAACCTGACAAGTCCCCACAACTGGACCGTCAATGCTGTCCAGCCTAAGTTCGATATTACCTCCGCTTGTGGCGCTGGCTACCCGTGCCTTAAAGCTCACTGCTCCAGCACCGAAATCAATTGCCCTATAAACGACATAATCCCCGTTCTCAATATACCCTACATCTTTCCCGCCTTCGCTGCAATCTTCGGTCTGGATTCCCGATTGAGCATAATAGCTTTCCGCTTCAATCTGATCAAAAGCCGACTTCGGAACAGGAGTAGGTTCAGGTTCACCTCCGGTTGCCTGAATAGTCACACTGCTGGATGCCAATCCGTTGGAGTTGGCCGTAACTGTAATAGTCCCACTGTGTTTGGTTGCTTGGACGATCACAAGGCACTTTCCGTTAAAAGCTTGCCTGCTGTTTGCCTTGTAAGGTTCCAAGCTCGCAGCATTTCCGTTGTCGACTCCTACAATCACTCCCGGCCCCGATACTGAGAAATTAACAGTATTGTTTGCCGTCGGAACAAAAACACCGTTACTGTCTACAATATCGGTTTCTATAAATACGAGGTCTTTTCCGTCAGCCGTAATAGTTGTCCTATCCGGCTTTAACTGGATCTTTGCAGGATTTCCGGCAGTAACAACCTCATCATAAACTACTGTTCCGCCCTTTACAGCTTTGGCTCTGAGCGTTCCCGGAGCCCAACGAACATTCCACGAAACATGCCCGTTATTTCCCATACTCTTTACTCCAAGGGATTGACCGTTTAAGAAAAGCTCCACAGTATCGCAGTTGCTGTAAGCCCAAACTTCCACGGTAGCACCGTTCGACCAGTTCCAATGGGGCAGGATATGCACCATCGGCTTGCTGCTCCATTTACTCTGATAAAAATAATAAATATCCTTGGGGAAACCACATGTATCAACTATTCCGAAATACGAGCTTTTAGACGGCCACTTATAAGGTGTGGGTTCACCGATATAGTCAAATCCGGTCCAGACAAATTCCCCTAACATGTAATCCCTCTTGTTGATTTCAAAATATGACGATTCTGCACTGTTACCCCAGGCAACTACACTGTTGTCATAAGAAGAGCACTGGTTGTCATTGCCGGTCAATATATTTTGATTGGTAGGAGTCTTATAAACACCACGACTTCTTACCGCTGAGCTTGTTTCACTACCAAACATTATCCATTCGGGGTGTTCCTTATGTCCTCCATCATACATAAAAGGAAAATAATTATATCCAACTAAATCAAGAACACTGGCAATCCTTTTATAAACATCTTCGTTCATATTTATAGCAAAACAACCCCATGTAACCGGACGAGTAGTGTCAATTTCCCTCACCCAGTTTTTCAGCTTCGTGGCAGTTTCAACTGAAGCCGACGGGATCTCGTTGCCTATACTCCACATAATAACCGAAGGATGATTGCGGTCTCTTTTAACCATATCCTGAAGGTCCCTTTGTGCCCAGTCTTTGAAATACTTATGATAGTCATTGGCTGTTTTTCCGGTTTCCCAGCAATCAAAGGCTTCATCCATAACCATTAATCCCAGTCTGTCACATATCTCCAGTACCTGGGGATCGGGAGGATTATGCGAGGTACGGATAGCATTGCAACCCATTTCTTTCATAATCTCAAGCTGTCTTTCAATAGCACGGTAATTAACTGCTGCTCCTAAAGCCCCCAAGTCATGATGAAGGCATACACCTTTTATTTTTGTTCTAACACCGTTTAAAGAAAAACCGGTGGTGCTGCTGAAGTTAAGATAACGAAAGCCCATAGTCGACTTATATGTATCCACCACATTTCCATCCACAACCACCTGGGTTTGAACAGTATAAAGATAAGGAGAATCGGGAGACCATAAATTGGGGTTGGATACCGTGAGATTCTGGCTAAATGTATATCCACCACCGGCCGTTATATTGATAGATGATGATGTATCGGATGCAACCTGCTTGCCGCCTGCATCCATAATTGTTGTCTTCAGGGAAACCGTTTTGGCTGAATTGCTTTGATTCAACACCTTTGTACTGACATTGGCTATTGCAGAATCATTGCTTACTTTTGGAGTCGTTATGAACATACCGCAATAATCCACATGTACAGGGTCCAGTACGGTCAGCCATACGTTACGGTATATGCCGCTTCCGGAATACCAGCGGCTGGTGGGCTGGTTGTTATTGAGTTTAACTGCAATTACGTTCTTGCCGCCTATATTGAGGTATGGGGTCAAATCATATTGAAAGGAACTATACCCATACGGACGAGTTCCAAGAAGTGTACCGTTTATCCATACCTGACTGTTCATATAAGCCCCGTCAAATACAATGAAAACCTTCTTACCGGAATAATCCGAGGGTACGGTAAAGGTTTTTCTGTACCATCCGATTCCACCGTCTAAGTATCCCCCTCCATCACCTGCCGGGGACCATTGATTAAAGGAATTGAAAATACTCCAATCGTGAGGCAAAGTAACATCCGACCACTTACTGTCATCATAATTGATGCTTTGACCATTGCTGGCATCCCCTTTATTAAACTTCCAGCCTTCATTAAAGCTTTGACCTCTTAGTCCGTTGTAAATATCCGTCCCTTTTAATTCTATGTAAGCAGCCTTTGCCGGATACTGCAAACTAGGAATGCCCATTATAATTAATGACATTGCCAGGAGCATACATAGAATTGCTTTTTTTCCCATACAATCTCCTCCCTTAAAAATAATTATTTATAGTCATTATATTTATTCACTTATGATTTCACAGGGACACTGATATAGAAATTCCAAACGATATTCAATCCTTTTACCTGAAACGCAAAGTGCCATGATATTTAATGAGTTTTTATATTATCATGATATTTAATGAGTTTTTATATTATATATAAAAAGTTTTATAACTGCCCCTTGTTTTACTTTTACGAAAGTACTGGTCTTTTTAAGTTGGGAATTTAAAAGGATTTTATAAAATAAATAATAGAGGAATGGCTTTTATGGAAATGACACAGGGGGACAGTTCTTCTGTGCTGAAGTGTTCTGCACAGAAGAAACGTTCCCCTGTTCCCTTGTGCCCTTGAATGGCTATTAAAGATGTTGACTATTTTAATGAAGGAAATTCTCTTCTGAATTCCGGCAAAACGGAAGAAGCAATACAAAGCTATAATAAGGCCATTGAATTGAATTCCGAAATTCCCGAGTATCACTATAATAAAGGAGTTGCTTTATTGCAGCTTGGAAAATATGATGAAGCCACAGTATCTTTTGACAGTTCGATAGAATTGGCCCCTAAATTTAAAGAACCTTATATAAATAAAATCGTATGTCTTCTGCAAACCAATAAAGCGGAAGAAGCACTTGAAACCTCAGATAAATGTCTGGAATTTTATCCGAATGACTCATATACATATATATTAAAAGGATGCGCTCTAAATATTCTGAAGCGTTACGAAGAGGTTTTGGATACATCGGACAAAGTGATTTCCTTAAATCCCTCTGAAAATACCGTTCTTTCCTATGCATATTCCAATAAAGGTGCCGCCCTGGCCTGGCTTAGAAGATATGAAGATGCTTTCAATGCGTGCAATAAAGCAATAGATCTCTACAATGCCAATACCGATGCTTATTTGTCCATGAGTTTTGCTTACAGTTTACAAAGAAACTATGAAAAAGCCATTGATATGTGCGATAAGGTTTTTGAGATAAATCCTTCTTCTCTTGACGCATATATAAACAAATCTTCTTATTTGGTATATGCAGAACGATATGAAGAGGCTGTTGAGTGCTGCAATAAAGCATTGGAAATGGATGTTTTAAAAAGCCCATATATAGAATCCAGCTTACTTGCCAATAAGGCAGGCGCGTTGGCATCTCTCAATAAAGCTGAAGAGGCCCTTGCTGCTACAGAAAAAGCTATAGAGTTGTGTCCCGAGAATTCCCTTGCATATGCTAATAAAGGCAGTGCATTAGATATTCTCGGTAGATATGAAGAAGCCCTTGTTTTCAGCAATAGGGCTATTGGCCTGGATCCAACACTTGGCTATGCCTATAGTGCTAAAGGTCATTCGTTGTATATGCTAAAAAAATACGATGAGGCAATAGCTGCATGCAGTAAAGCCATCGAGTTGAATCCCGAAGACATCAGAATTTGCGTTCAGTGTTATACAAATATCGGAGCTTCTTTAAATGAAAAGGGAAATTATGAAGAGGCATTGGAAAATATTGATAAAGCCATGGAATATGAAATAAACGATCCAAATATTTTGTACTCTGTGTATGTAAATAAGGCATATGCTTTAACAGGACTTCAGAAATTCGAAGAATCTCTTGAATACAGCAACAAAGCAATAGAGTTGAACCCTCAGGATTGTAAAGGATATGTAAATAAAAGCTCTGCTCTTATAAAGCTTTCAAAATATGATGAGGCTATTGAGTGTTGCAACACTGCTATCGAATCGAATATAGAGGATTATTTGCTTTATAATAATATGGGTTTTGCTCTTGAAAAGAAGGGCAAGCTTAAACAAGCTTTGCAGGCATATTCCAAAAGTCTGGCGCTCAGTCCGGATAATGGACTTGTAAAAAGTAATCTTCTACGAGCCTTAACCTGGTATAATATTAAAAGAGTTTGTCTCTTTTTGGCAATATTTTCGGTTATTGCTGCAATTATTATTATAGCCGTTGTCCAGATCATAAAAAAGAAAAAGTCTCAAACCATCACACCATGAAATACAAACGCATAGGGGGACGGTTTAAGATCACACCAAACCGTCCCCCCGTGTCATCATTTTGTGTCATTCGTTGAGTTTTTGCATTTCCTTTGCAAAATCCTCCGGTGATATTTGTCCGGCTATCAATTCAACCACAAGATTCTTATGTATTTCAGCATCTTCACCTTCCAGGAATACATCCCACCAAAGAATCCACGCCGTTGAATCCTGTGTCATGTTCACCATTTGCTTAACCATCGGTGATACTTTCGAATCGTCCACCTGCACAATCCACCCCGGCACACCTGCGTTTGCAAGATAAGACTCTCTTGCCATATCTTCTGCTATAAACTTTGCCACCTCAACAGCCAGTTCCTTATTAGGTGTGTCGGCACTAACCATAAATCCGTCACCGGCACCTCCCAAATACTCCGTCAAACTTCCTTTTCCATCGTTGATCAACGGGAATTTAACCGCAATAATCTTACCCTTGACTTTTGAGGTATCACCTTCAACTATACCGGCCACCCAGTTTCCGTTAAACAGCATCGCAGCTTTTCCTTCTGCGAACATTATGTTACCGTTGTCGTAGGACAATCCAAGGGGATTTTCACCGAAAGCACCGGCTTTTGTTAATTCTACCAGTCTTCTTGCCGCATCAATAAATTCAGGAGAATCAAAGGATGCTTTTTTGTTCAATGCATCATTACACAATTGTGGCCCCGCTGTTCGAAGAGCCAAGATATCATAATAAAACATTGCAGGCCACAATTCTTTAGCTCCGTTTACCATAGGAGTAATTCCTTTTTCGGAAAATGCTTTTACCGCCGTTAGCAGCTCTTCATAGTTTTCCGGTATTTTAACTCCGTTCTGATCAAAAAGTTCCTTATTACAGTATAGAGCAGCAACCTGCATCTGGTACGGCAATCCGTATACCTTGCCGCCATATGTCATACTGTCTGTTATTCCTGGCAATAGCTTGTCCTTAATATCTCCAATGTATTCATCAAGAGCCAACACTTTTCCATTCTCAACAAACGGTTTCGAAAAACCGGCGGACCAAGTAAAGAAAATGTCAGGAATCTGATTCGTTGCCATAGCATTTTTTAGTTTTTTCTTGTAAGACTCGTTATCAATACCCTCCACCACAAGCTCGACATTTGGAAACTTTTCTTCAACATGTTTCAATACCGTTTGGAAAGGCTTTTTATTTCCATCACTGTCGGAAACCCACATATGCCAAAGGCTGAGCTTTATTTTATTCTGATTATTGCCTTCGATCTTTGTTTGAGGATTTTGTTTATCATCAACATCTTTGGCTTTTCCACTGTTTGTGCATGCGGACAAATTAAGAAATAAAACCAGTGTAATCACCATACAAACTATTTTATAAAAGACTTTTTTCATATTGTATCCTCCTCGTTCCTTATTCTGAATTTTGATACTGCATCCGCTAATTGTTCTGCCATCAAATTTATTTTTTTAGAAGCCGCAGCCAACGATTCCATATATGAGTATTGTTCTTGAGTTGTTGCAGATACCTCTTGTGTAATTGATGCTGTCTGCTCTGAAATTGTAGCTATATTCTCTATGGATGCCGAAACCTTTTCTTTTGAATCAAGCACTTCTTTAATCGACTCCGACATATCATCTATACAACCTACTATACTTTCCATTGCATTAAATATGGAATTAAACGATTCATTGGTTTGGTTAACCACCGACATTTGATCATTTACATTGCTGTGTGCGCTGTAAGCTACATTTACCGTCTCTTCCGTTTTCAACAAAATATCGTTTATAATTTTACTAATCTTGCTGGAAGCTTCTTTTGACTGCTCGGCAAGTGCTTTAACTTCGCTTGCAACCACTCCGAAACCCTTCCCTGCCTCTCCTGCCTTTGCAGATTCTATAGCAGCATTTAAAGAAAGGAGATTAGTCTGCTCTGCAATTCCCGCAATGGTTGTAATTATAGCTTTTATTCTTTTTATATCCTCACTAAGTTTATTGATATCCTCTATTACTCTGTTTGATGCCATACTTGTCTTTGTAGCTTTATCATTTAATGTTTCGACGATTTCCAGGGCATCCTGGCTGAGTTTTTTGGTGTTATCTATTACCTTCGTCATGTCCTGCATGTTATCCTCAACCTTGTTAATGCCTTCTGAAAGGATCCTGATACTTATTGCACAGTTGTTTATTTCAGAAGCCTGTTCCGATGCATCGGCAGCTATTTGTCGGGTAATACCGTTTATTTGCTTTGAAGCAGCATTGGATTTTTCAATTGAAGTGTCCAATACGGACAAATGATTCAAAACATCATTGGATGATAACTTAACCTTGGATATAAGAACACTTATATTCGATATCATGTTCTTAAAGTCTTTTATAACGTCCGAAATTTCATCCTTTCCATAGTCCTCAATATCGGATGTAAAAATACCGTTTTTAGTCTCATTCATAAGTTTGGCCATTCTTTCGAGAGGTACGGAAATACTCATCGATATAATAATCGATGTTAATAAGGAAAGTATCAAGCATACTGCGATAAATCCGAGCAGTGAATCTCTGATCCTCTCAGGCTCATGTCTGGTATATGATATAGGAATTTTACCGACCACAACCCAATTTGTTCCTTCAATTTCTTTATACGACACCAAGTAATCATTAAACTCAAATACATTTGTATCCTCACTTATCTTTGCACCGATTTCATTCGCAAGTTCTTCGTCACCGTACATATTTCCGAGTTCTTTCTCATTTTCAGATGAAATAATCGTTCCGTCTTTATCAATAACAAAAATCTCCGAACCTCCTCCTATGTCAACATCTTTATAGACATTAACCAATGCTTCGTTTTTCAGCCCGATAAACAAGTATCCCAGCCTTTTTGCCGATTGTAAATCATTTATCACTTTTACACAAACCAAATAAAAGTTTTCATCATCTTTCACAGTTGTCCAAAGAGGTGCTCCGTCTCCTTCATCGGCTAACCGGACCAACGCGTCATTAACACCTTCTTTTTGCAAAACACCTGTCAATTGGTAATCTATAGTTTCACCATTGTCAATCATAAATCGTGCAAAAGAAATTTCTTTAGTAAGTGTAAATTTTGTCATCAGCAAATCTTCCAAAGCCTTTATCGCCTTGAATTTATCAAAATCATTTTCCGAGCCCGATGCTATCCTCAATTGCTGTTGAATCTCTTTATTGGTGGAAATATCAAAAGTATCTCGCTCATATTTCGCCAACTGTCCGTCAATACTCTTTTTAATCTGGTCCGTAAACTGCTCAGTGTAGCTGTAAATTTTAGATTCAATAGCATTTTTCGACAGATAATAAGCATACACCCCAAGTAATGTAATCGGAATGATTGAAAGTAATATAAAAGCCAATATTAAACGCACATTAACTCTGGTTTTTCTGATAATTTCAAATTTATAGAGTCTTGTCCGTATTCTTTGAAACATAAATATTTCTCCTCAAAATATCTTATTGGATTTCTCAATCGACCCAATTAAAGAGTTCTGAATGAATCATAAAACAACGAAATACGTAACTATAATGAAACACATGTCACAAAAGACAATCCAAAGTCTCATTGGATTGAATCCCGGCATTATATCGATCAAAAGTCTCTCTTTTATATTTCGGAAAAACCCTCTGATGCAATTATATGTTTTTATTTGCATGACTTCTACTTACTTACATTTATTATTTTGAGATGTATATAAAAACTTTCTTAGGGAACAGCTTTTTAAATTCTAAATTTTACCACGAATCATAATTTGAATTCGGTCCATAATAATTAGCGTAGGGTTCATGATGGTTGAGCCAAGAACAATATAAGGTCACTAGGTGGCTTTATAGTGTTCGGCCAAAGGTTGATACCAGGTCTATCCAATTGTTGGTACTAAGGCTTGATATTAGCCGGAGGGAAGAATGCTATATGTTCCGTAAAGCTGTATTGTAGTAACAATGAATGGATTTTTCATGCAGTTTTGTGAATCATCCCAATAGTTATTACAATACGGTTGAAAGGGATGTATAGCACTCGAGCTAAGACTATCAAGGGTTCCGCAGGCATTAATTCTATTGCATTAGCTTACCGATTGACTCGGTAAACCCTGTGCAAAGGTATTATATGCTGGAGGTTTGCTGCAGTCTATGGATGATTGCAACAGGTTTCTAAGGTATCCTTGATAATCGAGCAAAGGTTGGTATAGGTTTTGTAATGCTTGTGGGCAGTCGAAAGATTGTTTATAGGTATGCAAAGATTTATATCAGCTGTAGTGTAGATCATCATGGGCTCTACTTTTATGTAAATATTCTTTCAGTTTTTATTTTCTGAAGTTTTTTGCTCCAAGAGGTACTTTTTTATTATATTCCTTGCAATGATTGCTGCAGTGTCACTTCCTGAACCACCATATTCAACAATTACAGCAACAGCTATTTTAGGGTCTTCTACCGGAGCAAAACCGACAAACCATGAATGCTCCTTCGCCTTTTTCTTCACCGACAACTCGTTTTCTGCCGTTCCTGTTTTACCGGCTACATTAATGCCCTGAATTGCCGCGTTATGCCCTGTACCGCTAACCACTACCTCCTGCATCATTACTTTAATTTTTTCAGAAACATCCTTTGACATTATTTTACTAAACTCTGCTGATTTTGCATCTTTATCGGTTTTACCGTCAGGGTCTTCCAGTTTTTTCACCAACAAAGGCTTCATCATTACACCTCCGTTGGCAATTCCCGATGTGATCATCGCCATGTGCAAAGGAGTTACCAAAACCTTTCCCTGTCCGATAGCCGATTCAGCCAAATCCGTTTTACTCATGCTGTCGTGCGGAAAGCGGCTGGCACTTACTGGAATGTCGAAATCGATCTCTTTACCGAATTTTGCCCTTTGAGCAATATCCTTTAAGCTTCCCTCGCCAAGGGTAACACCAAGCTGGGCATATACCACATTGCTCGATACCGCAAGGGCCTTTTTTAAATCTATCTCTCCATAAGCTTTTCCTGCTGAATTCCTGATCTCCCTTTCATCAATAACTATAGATCCCTTGTCATTATAAATTTCATTTTCCAATCCCTTTTCAATCGCTGCGGCAGTAATGAGAATTTTAAAAGTAGAGCCTGGGGGATAAAGGCCCTGCGTAGCCCGGGACAAAAAAGGTGCATCCTGGGATTCAACCATAACCTGCCAATTCTTTTCCAATTCTTTGGCCCCAGGGTTAAAACTGGGACTGCTTACCAAAGCAAGAACTTCTCCCGTTTTGGGATCCATAGCCACAACAGCACCCTTTCTCCCCTGGAGCAATTCACCCCCAAGAGCTTGCAGTTCATGGTCAATGGTAAGATAAATATTATCCCCTTTCCTGCCAGGGTAATTTGAACTACTGGCCATTCCAAATACCTGACTGTATTCGTTTATTCCCAACAGCTCTCTGTTATAAGCCGCTTCAATCAAGGATTTACCGTACACTTTTGAGTTGTACCCGATCACATGGCTGTACAATGGTCCAAAGGGATATATTCTCTCCTGCTGTTCTCCGTTTTTTTCACTGTATGCAAGAAGAACTCCGTTTCTGTCATATATGTTGCCCCGGGCTGTGTTCTCTTCAATTTTAACCTGCCGCCTGTTATAGGTATTGGCAATAAGGCTTTTACTTTTAAACAACTGAATAAATGTGAGGTAAACAACTAACGCTAAGAAAAGAGAACATAGACCAACCATAACCCGAATTATTCTTTTGTTTTCAGCCATAAATTTCACCGCCTGCCTCGTCCATGTCCGTATTTGATATAGCTTGCATAATACCCAGAGCAATAAAGCTGGTGGTAAGAGAACTTCCTCCATAGCTCACAAAAGGAAGGGTTATTCCCGTAAGGGGTATTAGCTTTATCACTCCCCCTATGATAATAAAGGTCTGCAATCCAAACATTACAGCAATTCCAAAACCCAAAATCTTATTAAATCTGTTTTTCACACCCAGTATTATTTTTATCCCTCTATAAATAAGAAGCATAAACAAAAGAACTACCGCAACTCCTCCAAAAACCCCAAGTTCTTCACATATTGCAGCGAAAATAAAGTCGGTTGTCACTGCCGGAACCATGTCGGGTCTTCCCATACCGATTCCCGTTCCAAAAAACCCACCTGAAGCAATGGCGAATAAAGATTGGGTTATCTGATAACCCTTATCGGTGATATCCGACCACGGATCAATCCAGACCTCCATCCTTACTCTAATGTGATAAAAGAGGGCATAACTTGCCAGAAGTCCCGGTATTATCAGTGCCGAATTCAAGAAAAAGGTTCTCATGTCCCTGCCATATACATATAGGACGATAAGAAAAACCAAAAACATCAGGACCGCTGTTCCCAATTCCCTTTGAATAACAAGAAAACCAATATTCAAATATGTGACAAGCATTAAAAGCACTCGATTGACAATTACTTTGGTTTTTTCGCTGTATCGGGAATCTTTTAAGAATAACATATCCGGTTGTTTAAAATAGCTTGCCAGAAAAAAAATAAAAAGAATTTTGCTCAATTCCGATGGCTGAAAGGTAAACCCGCCGATGGAAATCCAATTTACCGCACCATTGATGTTTTTCCCCAAGACCAAGGTAATGAGATAGAATGCAAAAGGCAAGAATATATACAGGTAGGTAAATCTTTCCCATTTGCTCACCCGTATATATACAAAATAAACGGAGAAAAAAAGTGTTAAACCAACTAAAACCCAAATAAACTGTTTTATGCCCAGCCCTTCGTTAAGCCGTGATATCACCAAAAGTCCAATACTTAAAAGCATGGATACTATTAAGAAAAGATACTCATCTCCCGCGTTCCTCTTGATAATAAAAAGGCACACGGTGCAAATCAGAAGGGTTACAAAAGTTCCCAGTGCAGCAATATGCCAGTTGTAAGCTTCACCGCTTAAAAAAAGAAAAGAATATCCAATAATATTAAACACAGCTATTAAAAGCAAAGGTCTGCGGAATGTTGTTTCCCCCAGCATTAATAAACACCTCATTTACCGGCAGCAACAAACAAAAATTTTACCTGCCCGATCTTAATGATATCGCCGTCTTGCAATAATACTCTCTGATCTCCGTCAACCCTTGATCCATTAACAAAAACACCATTTTTGCTCTTTAGATCCTTTATGTAAACCATATCACCTTCCACTGAAACATGGGCATGAATTTCGGAAATAAAGGGATCCTTTATTACAATATCATTTTTATCCTGCCGGCCTATAGTAACACTTCTATCCAAAGTGTAGTTTTCCTCAACCTTAAACCCCAGCATGTCCCGTTGATTAATAAGCTTAAAATAGGGATGAAAACCCATGGTATTGGTTTTGCTGATGTTCATAGACTTAATATCAAGATAAATAAGTCTTATGACACCAAAAATAAACAGATATATAACTATTATAAAAATAACTTTTATAAGTAACAGTAATATCTCAACCATTTTTATGCCATCCTCTATTGAAACTCACTAAACCCTTGACGCGGCGGTATTATATCCATCGCCATAAACTCTTCATAGCTGCAAATGCCCTTGTCAATGGCCTGATACTTCAGCACCAAATACAGCTCTGCCAAAGTAGCATTTTCATAAGGAACTACAAAAACAGTACCTATACAGCAGCACATGAGACCCAATAAATACCACCCAATAAACGAGAGTTTCAATACAAAAATATCCATTTTATGTCCATAAGTCATTTGCTCACTTAACTCCAAAGCCCGTCTATAGCCTATATTAGGATTCTCAGCCAGAATATACGGAACCATCATATATGCATAAGACTTCACAATGCCAGGTATTATAAATAATAAATACCACAAAAAATTCAATACTCCTTTATACAGCATTGCTTTTATAACATCCATGTACTTATCTTTTTTAAATGCAAAGCCAAGAGAATTCAAATCTGCAGAAGTTTGCCCTTCCAATTGTGCGTTCTCAATAAAAAACTTTCTTCCTCCAACCTCAAGGGGATATCCTAAAAAAATTCGAAATGCCAGACCAAATATTAGGGCTAGTATAACAACAACAAATATTATTATTAAATAAATTATTAATTCTTCCTTTGAAAGGCCCCTTAAAGTTTCAGCGCTGTTTGAAGCACTTCCTCCGCTGCCTCCTCCGCTCCCATTTGCACCGACTAAGAGCAAAATGATACTTACCAAAAAAGCCTTCCAATATGAAACCCCTAACACTTTTTTTGCCCTATCCTTAAGATATCCTCTAGTCCACATAATATCCCCCTGTTCTTCAGCCGTTACCCAGCCTCATTACCAATACAGATTATATATTTTTATAATGTTAAATTATATCAAGAATAAATGATTTTCACAATAAAACGTAAAAGACAAACCTTTTATTCATAGCACATACCGATCAGCGCAACAAGAGTCATACCACTGACATAAGTATCAATATTTACATTCTTAGATACTTCATACATATCCTTTATTGCCAGAGCATATACTATGCAGCAGCGGTTAATCATGTCATTCAGTACACGGTTTACCTCTTTGTAAATTTTCCTTGTTGTTTTAACAAATCTCGAATCCAAAAGTATATGGGAACATCTCTTTAAGAGCTCCTCCGGTGTACCTTTAGATACAATACGCATTTTCTCGTTTATCAAATGGGTTGATACTCTTATGCTGTCATCGTACTCAAAGGTTAATTCTTCAACTTTAGGAGCAATACTTTCAATAAGACTTTTATCAAAGCCTTTTTGCTCTGCGTAATAAAAAATGGCTTTTTCCTGCTCGTCTCCAATAAGACTTATCTGATTATTGTTTACCCTCATAACTTCTGCATAATTACTAAGAACTAAAGAATGCATGAAAATTCCGTAACTTTTTTCCTCTTCATCAACATCCTCTGCTTTCTTGAGCTTTCCGTCAAGATATATCTCTCCGACTTTCAGCTTGTCGGGAGTGTTTTTTTTAAGAGCATCCAAAAAGTCCACCTGTTGTATTTTGTTCTGGGGAAAAATCTCCGGTTCCATTTCATTTCTCCTTTCAGGACTATAAATTGATAAAAACTACAGTCATTGAGTCCTATTTTCTGCTGACCAGATTTTTCTGCCTGTGTAATATTTAAAGCAATACACCGTCCCCCATAAATTAAATTAATATTTTAAATATTATACTAAATAATATTAAAAGGTCAATTAATAAATTGTAAATATTCTATAAACAATAGTTTATTTTTCAGATTTAGGCACATAAAAAATGTGCATTTTAACATTATGAAAGACAAAAATCCTTAAGGTTAAAAGCACCATTTTTTCTCAAGTATTCTTAATCCATAAGATCATAGATTTTATCTTTAGAAACGGATAATTGGTAAAAACTTCAATGAGGTTGTTCTTTCGCGGTAAATCAATATCTTATGATATGCTCATGATTTGTCAGATGATCCTGGCAGTACTCAACATCACTGCCACACTTGTAGCAATAGGAAAATTTAAGTTCAGGATGTTCCTTTGACGTCCTGCCGCAAATACAGCAGGTATATACCATCTGCGAAGGCTTAACCTGTGATGTAATTACCTTGAATTTCCTTCGTTTGCGTCTCTTGGCTGCGGCTTTGATTCGCGGAGAAATCCAGTCAAAATAAATATCCCTTCCGAAGAACACAAAAAAGCTTGCAAAGGACAAAGCTGCAGTAATCCTTGATTCCGGTCTGAAAATAATTGAAATCACCGTAAGCACTATATCAAACCAGGCCAGATATTTAACCTTTAACGGCAACACGAAGAACACCAGCAGCTTATAATTGGGGTAAAGATAAGCAAACGCTAAAAATATCGACATGGTCAAAAACTCCGATGTCACTTTTCCGCCCAAGAAAGCCGCCAAAATTGCTGAAAGTACACCTATCAAATAGTAAAGATTAAACCTGAAGCTTCCCCAAAATCTTTCGAGGGAGCTTCCAAAGACATAAAAAACGTACAAAGCCGGAATTATCCAAAAGCCAATCGCCGGAGGGACAAAAATAAAAGTTATCAGTCTCCAGATCTGGCCTTTCAAAACCAAATAAGAGTCTAAATTCAGTATTTGATCAATTGATTTGAATTCCTTAAATAAGCTCAGTATGAAAACAAAAGCTGTCCCGATAACTATGTACTTTGTTAAGTTCTTAACCGAGAAACGTTGGTACTTACGCTCAAGCCTGTCAATCCAATTCAAAGTAAACAACCTTTCAAGAAGTTTATACTAAAACAAAAGACACCTTATAATATATTCTACGTTTTTATAAAAAATCCTCTTTTTCCTCTTTTAATTAAATTAATGCTGTCTCCCTTTGGTACTAGCCTGCTCCACGGCTTACTTCAAAAGGCTTTTTTCATTTTTATACTTAAATAACTTAAACACCTCTTTAGCCTTTTGTCATTTCATATGCCGTTCCGCTAATAAAAGTTCAGGGGGTATTACCCCCACTTATCTTTTTTCAGGTGCATAAATATTAAAAAAATATGCATCCCTCTAATTTAAAAGATTGTTCAACTGTGAAACATGCTGTCTGTTCACATTCAAAATGTCCTCAACCAATTTACGGCTTTCCGGATCCAAATCGCCTCTCACAAGTTCTTCCGCCATTTTTATACCTTTATCTTCACTCTCCAATGCATCCTTTATGATAAATTCCGTATTGCCGGAGACACCTTTTAATCTGTTCATTAATTCTCCCATAGTTCCCATCAAGCCCGGCCCGTCTTCAGGCACTCCTCCCAGGTTTTGTATTCTTTCGGCTATTGCTGCAGCATTCTGCTTGTGTTCCTTCTGTATCCTTTGAAGCTCGTTTTTGGCCACCGGATCCTCTACATTCTGTATAAACTTTTCATACCCGTGTATTGCCATGTAGTTTCCTTTAAGCAAGGCATTGAGTTCTTTAACAACTGTGTTTTCCATTGTCTCAACACTCCAATAAAATTTTTATTTTTAGTATTCCCGTATTATTAAAAATGATGCCATTAATGTAATATTTAAAACAACAAAAAACAGGGGTATCAAACCCCTGATAAATACCGATTATTTAATCAATCGGAATGCTTATCGTTTCATCACTATAGGAATAATACACAATGTATTTTATATCCAGTCTCATATTCTGTCCCTTTCCTTCGAAGCGGAAAACCCTGTCAACCGGCTCCTCACTTTCAACTTGCTTTTCATATGAATCGGGACTAATTAAATCGGGATAAATGGAATTAATAGTTTCCATATATTCATCTCCATCATAAAGCTCCAGCGACGGAATACCCCGGCTTGAAACAACTACGCATGTAGTATCTCCTTCAAAATATACACTTTTTATCAGAACATCGTCATCAACCTTAAGGTTTTCGGTTCTCTCCGATATATCCACGGATTTTTCCATGGGTTTATGCCGCTTCAGTCTTATGTTCTTTATCTCCAATGTATTGAAGTCTTTAGGCAAAGCATCTCCTTTGTTTATAAAACCAACTTTCCCCATGGAAGCCTTCGTGTCTCCTTCATGAAAATCAACAGATTCTCCTTTATCGCTTACCATATCGAATAGGAAAATTGTCATTCCATATTTCTCATAATCTTCTATACTTTCCGGATCAAGCTTTTTCTTCGCTTCGTCTGAAAGAGGGGTAATACTTCCCTGTATATATGTTTTCATTGCCGATGCCGTTATTTTATCGAACAACACCTCGCAATCACCGACCCTGACCTTGGCATTGATATCCTTTTGTACAGAAGTTTCAATTGCCTTGCTCCTGTCGAGAATGAAATCTATGGTTTTCTCTTCCATGTTATTATCCAATCTATACTTAATATTCAACTTCATCCACTTTTCATAGAATGCGGGTGCCTCAAAGGTATAAATATATTCCAATGTATGCTCATCCAGATACGACCCCTTTCCGAATGCGATTTTACGATCATACCCAAGGGGATTTATGCCGATTAAGTCTACATACGGTGTAGGGCCGGAATTAACCAAATTTTCCTCCGGATGATACATTCTACAAAAAGCCATCAGTTCATTGCCATCAAACATTATAGCGTCCAAGGTAAACTCAAGCCCGTCGCTGAAAGTACAGGACTTGTTAATTTCCTGCCCTCGACCTTCATCAAAAAGCTCCTTCAGATTTCCGTATAGCATATTGTCATAACCTATAAACTTCTTGCCGTAATATGCTATGGAATCAAAGCTGTATATCACAATCAAAACAGCTGCAAAAACAGCTGCAACAGCACTTTTATGGAAATGTCTTCTCTTTTTTTGAAGAGCACTTCTCAAGCAATCCTCCATTTCCTCCGGAACTTGGGTCATATAAATCTCGTCCTTCTTTCTAATCAATATTTCTTTCATTTCTTTCATTGATATTCACCTCCAATAATTCTCTTAAGCTTAGCCAACCCGTTGAAAATTCTTGATTTCACTGTCCCTTCCGGAACATCGGTCAGCCTCGAAATTGTTTCATAATCCATGTCCATGAAATACCTTAGAATAATTGCCTCCTGCTGATGAATATTAAGTCTTTTCAAATATGTCATTATGTCATGCTTCAGCTCTTTGCTTTGGTAGTTTTCAATATATTCCTCTTCTTTATCAATACCTATGGGCAGCACCCTCTTTCTTTTCCTTAACGTGTTTTTGCATGTGTTTACCAAAATCTTTTTGCTCCAACTGTAAAAGGATTCCGGATCTCGAAGCTTTTTAATATTGGCAAACAAAATAACAATCATATCCTGCAAAGCATCCAGTGAGTCTTCCTTGTTCCCCATAAAAGCGAAGGCCAGCCTGTAATACTCTTCTTTTTTATCCATTATGAGCTTGATTAAAGCCTCTCTGTCTCCCTTTTTTGCCTCCCTGATCAGGTCAAGCGCATCCATGGTTTTCTCTCCTTTCATAGATAAGAGTATTAACCCGTAGGGAAAGTTCATTATTTTTTAAATTTTTATAAAAAGCTTTTTTCAAAGTCAATACAATCATATTTTAAGATATAAAGTAATAGCAAGAAATCTCCTTGTCTTCAAATGTTAAAAATGAGTTTTTAAAACATCACAAATATTAATTTTGAAGCAATTAAAACTCTGATTTATTGATAATAACCGATACAATCTGACCAAACCGTACATCACTAACACTTTTACCGCGGTAAACATAATGCCTATGCACCAGGGATTTATACGCGACTTTTCAGTAACAGAATTATAATTCAAATATAATTAAATTATGAAAACAGCATGTTACCAAAGTAATGTTTTTCCATATATTTCTATGACCTCGGTTATCTATTAAATCTCCTCTTTTTGCTGTAAAATTGTATAGAAAACTTTGGTAATATGTCGACATATAGAAGTTTTCTCTTTTAATGTGAATTCTATGATAATATTATGAGGAGGTTTTTGTATGAAGAGAATTCTTTCGCTGGTTATTTTTTCTGTTATAATTCTTACCACTGTATTCAGTACAAATGTTTTTGCCAATAGCTCCTTTGAAAGAGTTGAGGACACACTTGTTATTTTAGTAGAATTTACAGAAACTCCACAATCCTTAAGTGCCTATAACGGAACAGATTACACCGGAGCAATAATCGAGAGCGATTCATATTATTCCAATCTATTCTTCGATGTATCCAATAATAGCGTATATTCTGTTAGAAACTACTTCAGACAGCAATCCGGAGGGAAATTGGATTTGCCTCCTGCGCCGGAAAGCTATGGATCGGTAAATGACGGTATAATAAGAGTTAAACTGGATTTTCCCCATCCCAACGATTATGTGACCTCCGGAAAGGACAATGGAACTCTTACAGCCGATGCCAGACGCAACATTGCTACGGCAGCAATAAATAAGGCAGCACAGTACATTGATTTTGCATACTTTGATAAAAACTCCGACGAAAAACTTACTAGAGGTGAACTCCATGTTAATTTAGTTCTTGCAAGCGGCAGTCAAAGCCAAGCTCCCGGCACAAGGGCTTTTAATGCTGATTCCCCGTTGGCTAGCCTGGGAAGTAGCCCTGTTATAATAGATGGTGTGAATATAGTGGACCTGCCAATGTCATTTGTTAATTCCAGATCTTATTATGGAAATAATACTCTTGGTACTTATTGTCACGAAATGGCCCACAGCCTTGGAGCAGTGGATTTATATACCATTCCAAACAACAATATAACTAATGAATCCATTATGAATAATTCTAATATGTATCCACCGACTAATTTAGACCCGTTTAATAAGATGATAATGGGATTTGTAGAACCTACAGTTGTATCTTCTTCAGGTACTTATACCGTTAATTCGTCCTTGCCGGATAATCCCGAAAAATATAATGTTCTTCTTGTTCCAATGATATCAGAACAAAACACTCAAGAATATCTGTTAATCGAAAACCGACAATTCAACGGATTCGACACAGTACTAAGCGGAAACCACATGAGGGGTGGAGTTGCAATATGGCATGTAAGTCTCCCTCTTGGCTATAAATATGATAAGCCCGGATTCGGTCTAAATGGATTAAAGCTAAGACTTGAAGCAGGAGATAGCGGCAGCTTTTACTATAACGGGTCCAATGATACTTTGGACATTTCTTCTGCTCCCTCAAACAGCAGAAACTTTTATGGCAATCCCAGCGGAGTATCGGTAAAAGTAAACAGCAGAAGCAGTTCTTCAATGTCCGTTGATATTAGTTTCAGAAAAGAGTTAAAGTACCTGAAAGCAACATTAAACGGGTTATATACTACTATCAGCTGGGATCCGATGGACGGTGCTACAGAGTATGAAATAAGCAGGGATCAGGGACCATATGTCAGCGTGGGTTCAAATACCCAACAATGCTATGTAGCAAATGCAGGTTATCATGTTTACCGTGTAAGAGCAAAAAATGCATCGGGAGAAATAATCGGAATATCCCAATACCTTCAGGTTTTTGTTAAATACTATAATAAGTTCGCAAGTTATGATTTAAATTTCATAAGAACTTACTTAGAGGGTTACTCTACACCGAGCTTGCAAGCTATATTAGACTATGATGTGAATGGGGACAATGAGATAACCAATGAAGATTATATACTTATTGAAAAGTTTATAAACAATGAAATTACTGAGTTACCGGTAGGTACTTCAAAACTGATTGTGTACGGAGATACCAATGAAGATGGAATGGTAACTTCTGCGGATGCATTAAGAGTAAGATTCAACTATTTTGAAAACATTGCCCAGAAAGTATCTGCAGATTTAGATGTTAATAATGTGATTGATTCCAGGGATTTAGAAATCTTAGAAAACTATTTAAATAACGGACCGGACTTATTCAGCTACTCAAAGGGTATTTTCAAAGCTTGTACGGTATTCTATTCCAATAATTAGTCGATTATATTCAGCCAAGTACCGAGACTTTTGGACAATACAGGATTAATTAAGTTTAAACTAAAGCTCAAGGGCATCGAACCCTTGAGCTTTTTGGTCATTTCATTTCGTGAAATTCCACTAATAAAGGCATATTGAGTTTAACCAAATTTGCCCTTTAAACCAAATTGTTTTTTACAGCAAAAATTGCCAGCTGCGTCCGGTCTGCAAGATTAAGCTTTTTTAATATTTTAGAAGACATGTTTTTAATACTGCCTTCTGTAATAAATATTTGCTCTGCAATTTCTTTATTCTTTTTACCTTCGGTTATTAGCTTTATGAGCTGCAGTTCTTTCTGAGTAAGTCCAAATGTATTTTCCCGACTGTTATTCCCTGCATTTTCCAAACTCTTTTTTGAATTATACTGTTTTCTGACGTTTTCAAAAATATTACTCTGAAAAACATTTAAACCCTTTGCAACGTTTTTTATAACAGAAACCAGTTCCGTTTGATCAATATCCTTTAGCACATAGCCGTCTGCCCCAAATTCAAAAGCATCGGAGATATTTTCGTTTTCATAAAAAGTGGTTAGTATCAAGACTTTTATTTGGCTATTCTTTTTCTTAATTATTTTTGTTGCCTCGATACCGTTCATTATCGGCATTTTAATATCCATTAGGATTACATCGGGAACATGCATTTCGCATGCTTCCACAGCCTCTTCTCCGTTGCCGACACATGCTACCACGGAAATCTCCTTATCCTGTTCAATAATAGTTTTCATCGCATTTCTAAAAAGGGCTACATCATCAGCAATTACTACTTTAATTATAAAAACCACTCCCGAATAGTGCTACAACTAAATAAATATTTCTGTTTTTGTTAATGTTAGTTTTTTTCAAGACATCCAACAACGTCAAAGTTCAACCAAAATTATGCATCGAGAAAAACTTCTAACGGATATTTTACCAAATAGAGCTATAGATTAAAATACCCTTATAATAATATAACACACCTTAAACACATTAACTCAGTTATGATAAAATAAAAAAAACTAATAATTATTGTGAGGAATATATATGGTTTTCAATTCTTTTGATGCTAAGACGTTTTTTATTTTTGTTATTATTCATGTTATTATTGTTATACAGTGTGTTTTTACCCTTACATACGTCTTATTTAAGGCTAAAAAGACTCCTACAGCTTACAGCATGATTGTTTGCCAGTTTTTAATATTATTATGGCTGTTCTTCCGGTTTCCGGAAAATATGGCTACTACAACGGAGGAATTGCTGTTTAGTGTTAGATTTACTCTTTTCCCTATTTACTTTATTGGTGTTGCATGGCTTATCTTCGCCATGTTTTATACCGAATGCAAAGCAGTGTATAAGAAAAAAACGATAATTTTATTAGTAACTCCAATAATTATAACTTTTTTACCCGTCCTTACAAACAAATATTTTCACCTCATAATTGATCATAAAACCGTTGAAGATCCTTTAAACACACAGTGGGGCTTATTCTTTTGGATATATTGGATTATTAACTATACCTACGTTTTTATAGGAATACTTTTGGTGATTAAGAAATCAATCAGTGTACGCTGTACATATAGAGTTCAAATCATTCTATTATTAATTTCAGTTATAATACCGGTCTCGAGTAATCTGATCGGTTTTGCAAAGTTAATTTACATACCCTTTGATATTACTCCTATAAGTTTTTCAATTTCATTTATGCTCCTGACCATATCAATTTATAAATTTAGACTTTTAGACATATCTCCTTTTGCTATTAAGGAAGTATTCGACAGTATGCATGAATGTGTATTAATCATTGATAGGAGCAATAACATTATCGACTTTAACAATTCTTTTGTCAGCTATTTTGGAAAGTATATTCATATTGAAAAAGAACAAAGCTATAAAGGTTTTTTCCAATCCTTAGAAAATTACACAGCAAATATAGAAGATCTGAAAAAAACTTTGTCCGCTATAGAAATCAATCCGGACTGCTCTTTAGAAATGCAACTTACAATTGGTCTTAATGAAAACAAGGTGTTTTTGCTCAATACAAAACCGGTTTATAAAAATAAAAAAATCTAATCGGTAGAATTTTCACATTTAAAGATATCACAAGTTATCAGAAACTTTTTGATGAGATTAGTGTCAAAAATGAAGAACTGTCAACCATGAACAAGGAGCTTATGCTATTGAACGAGCAGCTAAAAGAGTATTCACAAAGTATAGAGCAGTTAACTCTTGAAAAGGAAAGAAACAGATTTTCAAGAGAGCTTCATGATACTATGGGACATACATTGACCCTTCTGATTGCTATGTTGAAGGCAACCCGCATTAATTATTATGAAAATCCCTCCAAGTCAATTGAAAATCTTGATGATGCCATCGAAATTGCCCAGGCAGGAATGAACGAGTTAAGAATGGCAATTGCCGGATTAGACTCCCCGACTATAAATAAAAGCAATCTATATAATTCATTAAAAGAATTGACGGATAGATTCAGCAACCTTGGGATTTGTATTGATTTATCCATACAGGATGATTTGAATGAAACACTATATGACAGAAAACATCTGACGAGTATAATCTATAGAATGTGCCAGGAAGCCTTGACAAATTCAATACGGCACGGACAAGCAAAAAATCTTTCTATTATTATTAATTTAGCAAGCGAAAATATAAAATTGCATATATTCGATGACGGCAAGGGATGCTGCAAAATTGTTAAAAACAAAGGCCTAACCGGAATGGAGGAAAGAATCAAATCCGTCGGTGGCACTATAACTTTTGGCTCGGGCGAGGAAGGCGGGTTTAATATAAATGCAGTCCTTCCGATATAAGCAGAATATACATACCGCAAATGTTGTATGGATACAGCATAATACATCCTGCAAAATGCATATTTTCCCATATTTCTTTGTAAAAAAAGCCGGGATTGCATTGAGCATATATTTCCCGACTCACAAGCTATAAAATAAGCAGTTTATTATTTTTTACGATTTCATCTCCTGCCACTGCTGCTTAGTTATAAGTACCTTTCTTGGCTTGCTTCCCTCAAAAGGTCCCACAATGCCGCCAGCCTCCAATTGGTCGATTATCCTTGCCGCCCTTGCATATCCTATTTTAAATTTCCTTTGTATCAATGAGGTCGATGCTTGTTCCTGCTCCACAACCAAATCTATCACCTGGGGCAGCAACTCGTCATCATCCTCGGACAGCAATTGAACCGAATCGGAGTGGCTGTCGATCGTATCAATTATCTCTTCGTCATATTCCGCCTCATGCTTGGATTTGATATAGTTTACTATTTTCTCCACTTCCTTGTCGGTTATCAGCGAACCCTGTACTCTTATTGGCTTTTGCATGCCCATAGGATAAAACAGCATATCTCCCTTCCCCAGAAGCTTCTCAGCTCCGGACATATCGAGAATTGTCCTGGAGTCAACCTGTGACGATACTGCAAAGGCTATCCTGGAAGGTATGTTTGCCTTTATAACCCCGGTGATGACATTTACGGACGGCCTCTGGGTTGCTATTACAAGATGCATTCCGGCTGCTCTTGCCATCTGGGCCAGTCTGCATATGCAGTCTTCAACCTCGTTAGGAGCAACCATCATAAGGTCTGCCAACTCATCGATAATTATAACTATCTGTGGAAGGGTTTCGTGTCCCTCCATGCTCATTATCCTGTTATAACCCTTCAAATCCTTCACATTGTTTTCCGCGAAAAGCTTATAGCGGTTGGTCATCTCTTGTATAGCCCAGTTTAATGCTCCGGCTGCTTTTTTAGGATCGGTCACCACAGGAATTAAGAGATGAGGTATTCCGTTATAAATACTGAGCTCCACAACTTTAGGGTCCACCATCAAAAGTCTTACATCTTTGGGTTGTGCCTTATAGAGAAGGCTTGTAATGAGTGTGTTGATACAAACGCTCTTACCCGAACCCGTTGCACCAGCAATCAGAAGATGGGGCATTGCAGCAATATCTGCAACCACAGAATTACCCGCAATATCCTTACCTACTGCAAAGGCAAGCTTTGAAGGATGATTTTGAAAACTATCCGACTCAATTACCTCACGAAGCAATACAGGTGTAACCTCCCTGTTGGGGATTTCTATTCCTATCGCTGCCTTTCCCGGTATGGGAGCCTCAATTCTGACTCCAACTGCAGCAAGATTTAATGCAATATCATCCGTCAGGCTAACAATCTTGCTAACCTTCACACCATAATCCGGTTGCAGTTCATATCTGGTTACCGCCGGTCCTTGACTTATGTTTATTATCCTTGCCCCAACTCCAAAACTTTCCAATGTATCAATAAGTTTTTGAGCTTTCCTTTCCGCATCAACACCGGTATTTATAACGCCGCTTACATTTTTTGCCTCCTCAAGAAGTTCCAGCGGCGGAACAACTTGCATTGCATTTCTTTTCAAAGGCCGCTGCAGCTTATTTATTTCATCGGTCTTTTCTATTTCATTCGCTTCCTCAGCTTCATCGATTTCATATATTTCATCAATTCCAACTATTTCTTCTGAGTCTTCTATTTCGAATGCTTCTTCCGTTTCCTCTGCTTGTTCCATTTCACCTGTCTCTTCTATTTCAATTTCATTATCAAATATCTCAAATTCTCCATCAATTTCATCCATTTCTTCTGTTTCATATACTACTCCTATTTCATCTATTTCGAGCCCATTATCAAAGTACCCGATCTCTTTATCTATTTCTTCTCCTGCAGGCAATTCGTTTATTTCAACTTCTTCTTTTATGTCTTCATCGACCGATATTTCTCCTATTATTTTAATCTCCTTCGCTTCTACAGCTTCCGGAATTTCTACCTCCCCTGTTTCCTTTGGATCCCTGAAATTCTTTTCTTCATATTGCTCTTCTGAAATATCAAAAATCTCCTCAGTCTCTTCCTTACTGTCTATAGCTTTGTAAACCATTTCTTCCTGAAGGAATGAATCAACATTATCTACGGCTTCCTGGGTATTTTCACTATTGTCCTCCAAATGGTCGGCCTTTTCTTCTTCAATGGATTCCTTTGTTTTTTCTAAAATTCTCTTGAAAACAGCATCGGAAAAGTCCACAGCTTCAGCCCAATTAGCCACCTTGACTTTAATGTCGTCACTGTCCTTTTTCCCCTTTTCATCGGGAGTAATCTTTCCTGCATATACCAGCTTCCTGCCGCTTTCGAAACTTTCCTTCCGTTTCCCGGTACTCTGCGTACCTTCGTCCTCAATAACCCAATTGTAATTCTTTTCTTTGGTTTTTACGTTCTTAATACTTCGGTGGTAAACACTTTCGTCATAAATTCTTTCACTGACATATTTTTTGACATTATCATCTTTACTTTCATCATTCATTCCGTAAGAATTCTTATGCTTTTTGCCTCCGTCAACAACTCTTAACCTTTTCTTATTTTTATATGCGGCAAATATTAAAAATACAATAAAGGCAAAGACAGCAGCTTCAATTGCAAGCACCTTAAAAAACTGGGTCACTGAACCTTTAGACAAGAAAAATCCTACTATTGCCATAATCCCAAAAAACATTACAAAAACGCGTTTTGCTCGATTGCCTCCATAATTATTGTTTCGTTTGTTCTTCTTCAGCCTTCCGGCACTCATAAAATCATACCCACCTTCTCGTTGTAAGTGACGTTTCAATAAGCTAATATTATATCGTCTTTTATTTTCATAGCTTAAGCTTTTTCAATGCATCTGCCAAAGCAGTATTAATCGGTTCTCCACTCTCCTGCTGCTTTAAATAGTTTCTCACATCTCTGCTGCTAACCTGCTCGCTTTTACGCTTTTTGAACGACTCAAGCTTTTCACGGTATCCACAAACGCAATAAAAGGTTTTGTCATCACCTTCGCCACGCAGTTCCATTTTCTTATGGCATTCGGGACATCTCACATTCGATATCTCGGAAACATTTCTCCTGTATCCGCATTCCCGGTCCGAGCAAACCAGCATCCTGCCCTTTTTCCCTTTTACATCCAGGAGAAACTTACCGCATTCCGGACACTTTTCCCGTGTCATATTGTCGTGCCTAAAAGTTGCCGAACTGGCAATAACATTAGATACCAACCGGGATGCATATTTCTTCATTTCAAAAACAAATTCCGAAGCCCCGGCCCTTCCCCGGCTGATTTCAGTAAGCTGTTGCTCCCACCTCGCAGTTAATTCCGGAGACTTCAAGTCCTCCGGTACAAGATTTATCAACTGTATACCCTTTGATGTAGGGATAATCTCTTTTCCGTTTCTCTCCATATAGAAGGAATCAAAGAGCTTTTCAATTATATCGGCACGGGTGGCAGGAGTTCCTAACCCACTTGCATTATCCAATATTTCCCTTAACTCTTTGTCCCCCACAAACTTGCCGGGGTTCTCCATGGCAGACAGCAATGTAGCCTCAGTATACCTTGCAGGAGGTTTTGTCTTACGGTTCACAGCCTTTACAGAACTAATTAGTAATTCTGCTCCTTTCTTAATCTCCGGAAGAATCTGGTCTTTATCTTCCGAATCTTGATCGTCAGAGTCAAGCTGTCCTTGATAAACAGACTTCCAGCCCAATGATTTAACTACTTTACCCTTCGCATAAAGCTGTTCCCCGGCTGCCTCAACCTTTACAGTAGTCTGTTCGTATTCAAAGGGTCTGCTCATAACGGCAATAAACCGCTTTACTATTAAATCGTAAATATTACGTTCATCCTTATCCAGAGATCCAAGGCTAACATATTGCTCTGTCGGGATTATGGCATGATGGTCCGTAACCTTGCTGTTGTCCACAAATCTTTTAGTTATATTGGGCTTGTTTTTTACAAGCTCCCTGACAGCAGCGGCATAAGGACCTACAGCAATGCTTTTGAGTCTTTCCGAAAGCGTTGGAACAATATCTTCGGTTATATATCTCGAATCGGTCCTCGGATATGTTACCAGCTTGTGGGTCTCATAGAGCTTCTGCATAATCGAGAGAGTTTTTTTCGCGGAATAGCCGAATATGCGGTTTGCATCCCTCTGCAGCTCGGTAAGGTCATAGGCTAAAGGTACCGGTTCGGTTTTTGCCTCTTTTAACACCTCCACAACCTTTCCCTTCTGACCTTTGAGCTTATTAACCGTTTTTTCGGCACTTTCCCTGTCAAAAATCCTGGTCTGACCCTTCTTATCCCTCCAATGGAGAATAAAACCCTTAACATCGGCTTCAATTGTCCAATAATCTTTGGGAACAAACCGTTTTATTTCATTTTCCCTTTCTACAACCATGGCAAGGGTAGGTGTTTGTACCCTTCCCGCAGAAAGCTGAGCGTTGTATTTGCATGTAAGCGCTCTTGTAACATTGAGTCCCACCAACCAGTCGGCCTCCGCACGGCATTGGGCTGATTTGTATAAATTATCGTACTCTTTGGCAGGCCTCAAATTATTAAATCCGTCTTTTATTGCCCTGTCGGTTTGAGAAGAAATCCATAAACGCTTTACAGGCTTTTTGAAACCTGCTTTTTTAATAATCCACCGTGCAACCAGTTCCCCTTCCCGGCCGGAGTCCGTAGCTATCACCAATTCGTCGATATCATCCCTGTTCATTAATCCCTTTACTATATTGAACTGTTTGGCAGTCTTTTTGATCACCACCAGTTGCATCCTCTCGGGCAGCATGGGAAGAAGCTCAAGATCCCATCTCTTATACCTTTTATCGTAAACTTCGGGATCCGCTAATGTTACAAGATGTCCCAATGCCCATGTCACAATATACTTAGATCCCATAAGGTATCCACCGCCATCTTTACTGCAATTGAGCACCCTTGCCAGATCCCGTCCCACCGATGGTTTTTCTGCCAGCACTAAAATCTTACCCATTATTAATTCCTTTCCTTTTGCAATAGAATGTATTTTATCGTTACGAATAACCTATCCGGTATCTACTATACCACAAAATTCTATTTCCTTCAGTACAATTTTCCCCATATGTTTTAATAATCCTAACCGGTTGTACAAGCCTATATTATTAGTGTGAAAAATGCGAAAGAGTAATTGTGAATTTTTCGTAAATACAATCATAAACTAAAATATATTCATTAAACGAAAGGTTTAGTTATTTTATATAAAAATAATTGTCCTCTGTTCCATCGAATGCTAAAATAGATGTATAAATTTTCATGGAGGCAATTTATGTCTGAAAACAACCTTTATACCGATAACACTTCAAAGGAGCCTGTAGACCCTCAGAACAACAATACACAGTCAGAGCAATCTGACGCATCTAATCCTTTTCGTAAGGACTGGAAACCGGAGGATGAAAACTCAAATCTTGCACTAGGAATTCTGGGTGGATTGAGCGCAGCTCTAATTGGAGCCATAATATGGGCCGGTATCACAGTATTGACAGGCTATCAATTTTCTATTGCCGCTGCGGGAATGAGATTCCTTGTAGGCGGTGCCGTAAGGCTTTTGGGAAAAGGATGGGATTCGCAGTATCGCATCGCCGGTGCTGTTCTGTCTATGCTTGGATGTCTTTTAGGTAATATATTTTCGATCTATGCAATCATTGCGGACGAACTTAACGTATCCTTCTTTCAAGTACTTGCTACAACAGGAATTGCCAAAACAATCCAATATCTTCAATTAACATTCGGTATTTATGATATTTTATTTTATGGTATAGCTTTAGTAGTAGGTTATAAAATCTCTGCCAAAGACTACTAATATGGATAACTACCAGAGAAAGCTTAGGAATATGCCCCTAAGCTTTCTTTATTGGTATACGTAAAATTTGCATATATAAAAATCTTTATACCGTTCTTATCTCGTAAAAAACCAGATATCTGTCTCCCACAGGCTGTTTGTTCAAATCGGAATTGTAGGCATAGCTCCACTCCAACAGAACTCCTTCTCCCCTAGCTATGTTCTCCCGGAACATGCCTTTTGCCTTTGAGGCGTATAAACGAAGCTCCTCAATTTCCTTTTCATCGAGGAATTCACCGTTACCTTCAACACAAACGCTGTTATCCCGGCCGATAATAACGGTTACATCTTTTTTATTGTATGTAACATAGTTCCATAAATCCGCTTCCACTGCTTCAATCACTGTTCTGGAATTATCCACGTATAGAGTGCCGCTTTTTTCTGCAATAAAATAGGGATAATAAACAACCATACCAATATCCCTGTATTTCTTATAAAGCTTTACTGCACTCTCATAGGCCTCTTTTGCTTTAACTCCTACAACTCTTGGCAAATTCAAATCTTCACCTTTTTCGACGGCAGTTCTGACCGTCCACAAAAGTTTATCATCAAAGCAAACCTTTTCGTTAAACTCTTTCCACGGAACAGCAGGAAGGTCCGAGTCCTTCAACTCAAAGAAACCCATTAGCTTATTCATCAAGAAATCCTCCCACACATCCGATTTTATCAAACTTTCAGAAGATGCTTATATAACTATATTTTTATATGGGGATCAAACAGTCTGTCATATGTTTCGAGGGCATACCTGTCTGTCATGGATGCTATAAAATCGCAAAGTACCCGGGCAGGTGTTAACCTGTATCCGTCATTAAAATCATCCCATGTTCCTGCTGCCTTACTTTCCGAATTATTAGCTTTGGAGACGTCGATAAAGCTTTTGTAGACATCTCCCGGCAATTGCTTGGGATTATTCATATATGACTCATATATCTCTCTAATAAATTTCTTTGCTTTGGTATCCATTATAGCTGTCATTGTATTTCCGTAAACGTATTTACCCACAAATTTCCTAAGTTTTTTGAAGCTTTCGCTATATTTTCCCACTCTGACTACCCTGTTATTAGTTTCATTATCCCTAAACGCTCTTACCTTTTCAGTTGAATCTATATTATTGTCCCGCAAGACATGCCATGTAGAATCGACAATATCCTTAACCAATCGGTTTATGATACTGCTGACCCCGTTTTCCGGTCTGGCATCAAACAAATCCCATAGCTCATCAATATCCCTTTTATTCAACAATCCGTGTCTTATTGCATCATCAAATAATCCCGCTTCAATTCCATCCTCCAGGTCGTGACACAAATAGGCCACAGTATCCACCAGTGCCACTATTTGTCCCTCTATCCCCGATGGCTTGTCCGGTTCCAAAGACTTATATATTCCGGGAGTCCTATCGTCATTATGCTTTAATATTCCTTCCCTGACCTCCCAGGTTAGATTAAGACCGAACTTTTGATCCAGTCCTCTTTTTACTTCTATTTGATCCACTATCCTGACACTTTGTTCATTGTGATAAAAGCCCTGCTCATCTTTCAGCAATTCGGAAAGCAAGCTCTCGACAGCATGTCCGAAGGGCGTATGCCCCAGGTCATGCCCCAGGGCAATCGCCTCCACCAAGTCCTCATTAACCCCAAGAGACCGGGCGATCCCCCGGGCAATTTGGGCCACCTCCAGGCTGTGGGTCATCCTCGTCCTATAATGATCCCCCTCGTGATTGACAAACACCTGGGTTTTATATAAGAGTCTTCTGAAGGCCTTCGAATGGATAATCCTGTCCCGGTCCCTCTGAAATTCGCTTCTTGTTTCATAATTATACGCCGGCTCTTCAAACCTTCTGCTGCCCTCTTTGGGAACCTTTGTCGCAAAAGGTGCAAGATATTGTATTTGATGTTGCTCAATCTGAGCCTTATACCGGGGATAACCGCATTCCTTCTCTATTTTGGAAAGTGTGTCCAAATCCGCTCCTCCTTCGAATTAAAAGCCTCCACCAGCATCTTTTTTTAGGTGTCGTCCAACCAAAACGTTTTTAACAACGCATAATTCAAATCTTCGAAATTACTCGGTCATTGTAAACCCATAACCGAAGGGGAACAAACAGCTTTTATCTCCAGGTTTGAGGTTTTCTTCACTGGATGGCCATGTAACGGGCAGCTTGCCTTTAAATTCATAGTCACCGTATAATACCTCGGCAACTGCATCGCCTTCACTTCCCGGAAGCCATGCGGCAATGAAAGCATCCCAATTTTTAATTTCTTCAGTTACTATTCTGGCCCTTCCCGAAACCAGTATTACCACCACAGGAATACGGGCTTTCTTAGCAAGTTCCAATGCTTCCTTATTGCCCTCCAGCGCCATACCTGAATACAAATCAAGCTTTTCCTCGTCACCTTCGAACTCTGCATAAGGCTTCTCGCCTATAACAATTACCGCAACATCTGCCTTATTAATATCGTCAGGATCGGTATAAATTGTTCCTCCGTTCTCTTCGGCAATCTTTTTAAAACCGTCAAGAATGGTAGAACCTTTTACCCATCTGCTGGAGCTATCCAGTCCACCCTGCCATGTTTTGGTCCAGCCTCCGCACTGTATACCTACGTTGTCTGCCGCAGGACCCGACACAAATATTTTTGCTTTCTTTTTAAGGGGCAGAACATTTCTTTCATTTTTGAGAACCACCAGTGATTCTCTTACAGCCTGTTTTGCAATCTCACGGTTTTCGTCACTTCCTAGGGTGTCTGCAGCCAATTCCCGGTTTCCTACCGGATTGTTAAATAAATCCATTTCAAACTTAACCTTCAAAATTCTGCTTACCGCATCATTTATTCTTTCCTCTGTTATGTCGCCGTTTTTCACAGCCTTCTTGATATTTGAAATACAATCCCTCCAGTGCAGAGGCTCCATAAACATATCCACTCCGGCATTCACGGAAGCCACCAATTGGTTATACAGGTTTTTACCGCTAAGCTGGTGCACCGCTTCATAATCCGATACCACAAATCCCTCAAATCCCAGTTCTCCTTTTAATACATCCTGGATAAGGTATTGGTTTTCGTGCATCTTGACTCCGTTCCAACTGCTAAAGGAAACCATAACCGTTTTTACTCCGGCCTTGACAGCTTCCTCATACATGGGAAGGTGTATCTTCCTAAGCTCCTCCTCGGATATCTGTGCGTCTCCCTGGTCAATCAAATGGTCACCTTCCCCGGTTCCCCATTTGGTACCTCCGTCAGCCAGATAGTGCTTGGCAGTTGTTATAATCTTGTACTCGTCCTGCATTGCCTTTATATAAGGAACCGAAAGCTTGCTTACCAGTTCGGGATTCTCACTGAAGCTTTCATAAGATCTTCCCCACCTTTGATCCCGTACAGCAGCCACACAGGGAGCAAAATTCCAGTTTACACCGGTTGCAATCATCTCAGCGGCAGTAATCCTACCTATCTCCGCCACCAACTCAGGATTTCCTGTCGCACCCAATCCAATATTGTGCGGGAATATAACGGCATCGGGCAACGTATTATGACCATGTACCGCATCCACTCCATAAATAATCGGAATCCCAAGTCGTGTTGACATTGCCGCTTTCTGATAGTCCTCACACATCTTCAGCCAATTTTCCATTGTATTCGGTGACGGGGCATTTCCACCACCACTAAAGACTGATCCGATAAAGTATTTCTTTACATCACTGGGTGAGGCACCGGTTCTGTCAGGCTGAAGCATCTGCCCAATCTTTTCTTCCAGTGTCATTATCTCAATTAAATAACTTACCTTTTCATCCACGGAAAGACTCGGATCATTATATTTATCCTTTATTTCCGTAACTGATGGGCCTTCTGTAACGTCGTTACCCTTATTTGCATCCTGACATGCCGACAATAAAGAAACTATCAATACAAAAACAATTGCTAATACACTGATTTTTTTGAATCTGCCCATTTTTTGTCTCCCCTTTACTATGAATACTATATATTTATTTCATTATACACCAAATCAATTATCTTGAACATATAATTAAATATTGATTATATTTACATTTCTGACCCACATTGGCTGTCTTCTACCGGTCTGCCAGTTCCGGAAATGCCTCTTCCATGTTCCTTAAGACCTCGGATTTCTTTTTTCCGTCCGAACAATCCTCCAAAAACATATTAATTCCCCGAGCCTTCCACTCCCTTGTGTCTTCTTTTTGTATTGCATCAATACTCTCCAATAGCTTGTCATAATACATGTCAAGTATCTCGTCACACTTTTGGGTAAACACAGGGCTTTCCACAGGGATATTCGTAACACCGCTATCATCCACAGGATAGGGTGAAGAGAACTCTTTTTTGCCGTCATCCCAGACAAATTCAGCTTTCATTTCAGCATGCAATTCAATTTGACCGTATTCATCGGCAATATCCAACTCCAGGTTATATATCCTTGAAACGTCAAAATCCAAAGTTAATTTCAAGTCGCCCTCGGCTGACAACTTCATATTCTTTTCCGATCGCATATATCCTCCGTAAGGACCAACCGAATGATCATCAAACGGATACGACAAAACCATCTTTTTACCTTCGTCGGATACCAAATACCACTCCCTGTTGTATATACTTAGACCGGTTCCATAGCCCTTGCAGGAGTTTCCCACCACGAAAATGCTGTTTCCCAATTTCTTTAGGCTATACCCGATACCCGCATTCTTTCCTCCGAAATCGATATAGTCTATAAACTTCCACATTCCGTCGGAATTCTGCTTAAATATCAGCATTCGAAGTTCCGAGGCACCGCTGAATTCCAAAACCGTGTAGGAATTTTCACCGTTTAGTTTTAATTGCTTTCTCTCAACCCTGTCGGGAGGGCGAACCGGCCACTCGTCAATACCGAGGCTTCTGCATATATAATCCATACAGCTTTTTAAATTCTCTTCATCTTGGTTTTCCAAGGACAGTTGCTCTTTATATAATTTTTCTATATCTTGTGGAGTTATATTGACGGCAGCCAAAATATTTTCAAACACTATATCGCCGTTTTCTGAAGCCTCCGGCGATACCGTTTCATCATCGATAATGCCATTGGTATCCTCCTCAGTAGAATTATCGGTCTTTTTTTCAATATTGGAAGTATTCACCCAACCATTGGTATCGTTACCGGTATTCGGGGGATTTGTTTCCCTATCATCCCCATTACAGGCAGTTAAAAGAATCAAAATCATCAACAGCAATACTAATGTTTTTTTCATTTGTGTACCCCTCTCAATAAAACTAATCGTTTTTTTGTACTTCCACTATTTCATCGGCATTAATCCTTGATTTTAAATCATGCCCTGTAGGGTTTTGAAAAATCCTTAGCCCAAACTCCGGAGCCACTGCAATAATGTGATCAAATATATCCGCCTGTATTGCTTCATAATTGATCCCATTGGTATCATTGGTAAAAGCGTAGATCTCCAAAGGCAAACCATATTCTCCCGGCTGCAGCTGTCTTACGATCTGGGTCATTCCCTGATGAATATTGGGATGGTTTTTCAAATAATATTTGATATATGCCCTATAAATTCCCACATTGGTAAGACGCCGGCCGTTAATCAACATATCATCGGTCACATTATGCTTCTTATTGTATCTCTCTATTTCTTTTTCCTTTTTTATAATATAATCTTTTAAACAGTTGATTTTTTTAACCTTTCAATCATTTCCCGGGTACAAAAGCTTATACTTGTAATGTCTATATAAACTGCACGTTTTATTCTGCGTCCTCCCGACTCCTGCATACCCCTCCAGTTTTTAAAGGAGTCGGAAACCAACGAATAAGCCGGAATGGTTACAATACTCTTATCAAAATTCTGTACCTTAACAGTATTCAATGAGATATCTATAACATTGCCGTCAGCTTCGAATTTCTGCATCTGAATCCAATCACCGATTCGAAGCATGTCATTGGAAGATAGTTGAATTCCGGCTACCAGTCCTAAAATAGAATCCTTAAATACCAGGGAAAACACCGCTGTCATGGCACCTATTCCGCCAAGTAAGATCATAGGTTCCTTTTCAAGCAGAATGGCAACAGCCAAAATTCCCATCACTATATAATATACTATTTTTACTACCTGCAGAAGACCTTTTATCGGTCTGCTTTTCGATACAGGGAAAAGATTATAAATATTCAGTATTGCATCTAAAGCAGCATTGGCTACATCGATAGAAATTAGGATTAAAATGATTGAAGTTACTTTTATTATCAGCCCGCCAAAATCACCAAATATAGGGGCAAATGCATATACCATCAATGCCGGTATGCTTCTCAATAATTTATGAGGGACTTTTCTCTCCAGCAAAATATTATCCCATTTGAATCTGCTCTTTTTTATTTGATTTGTAAGAAATGAAAGAATAATTTTCTTTAAAACATAATATACGACCGCAATAGATACTGTAAGTATTAATATTATAATTCCTGCAGACAGAATCTTAGAAAAATCAATATTCAAACTATAATTCTCCAGCAAGTCATTGAAAAAATGCATTTCAAAAACTCACCATCCCCAATACCGTTCCCATGCCCATCAATATAACCTTTCAAAATATGAACTAAAAAGGTAAATGAACAATTTTCTTTTTTTTCACAATACACCTTGAAGCCTTGAACACAAAAGTAGTATAATAATATATAAGATACGGCTATAAAATATATACTTAAAAAAGTCGTTTTTTTCCACGATAGATTGTTAAAAAATAAACTATTTAAATTATTAGCCTACAATAACTATTGGTATATCTTAATAATTGTTCTAGACATTGCACATTATTTGTTTCGCAAAAACATTTTGCATTGATTCATAAATTTTTTGCGAAATCGTTATAAGTCAGCTATTGAACACTCATAGGTAAATGATATTTACTTTTGTGTTCAATGTAATAAATATTAAAAATAATAACATGTAAAGGAGATTTTATTATGTTTTCAATACAAACACTAAACAAAATTTCATCAAAAGGTTTAGAGCTTTTACCCAGAGATACATACGAAATAGCTACGGAATTGTCTAATCCCGACGCTATTCTCGTAAGAAGCTTTAACATGCATGATATGGAATTGAACTCAAATCTGAAAGCAATTGCAAGAGCAGGAGCCGGCGTCAACAATATTCCTATTGAAAAGTGTACCGAAAGAGGGATTGTTGTTTTTAATACCCCCGGAGCAAATGCTAATGCTGTTAAGGAGCTTGTACTTGCATCACTGTTTTTATCCTCCAGAAAAATAAACAGCGGTATATCCTGGACTCAATCCCTTAAAGGAAAAGGCGATGAAATAGCATCTCTTGTTGAAAAAGGTAAATCCCAATTTGCCGGTCCCGAAATAAAAGGAAAAAAACTCGGTGTCATAGGTTTAGGAGCAATAGGTGTTCTTGTAGCAAATGATGCCTGTGCCCTGGGAATGGAAGTAATCGGTTATGACCCGTTCATTTCCATAGATTCAGCTTGGGAACTGGAAAGCAAAGTAGAAAAGGCCGTAAGCCTGGATTATTTAATTTCCACTTGTGATTATATTACAATCCATGTACCCTATAACGAAAAAACCAGTGGTATGATTAACAAAGATAAATTCGAATTAATGAAGAAGGGCGTAAGACTGCTGAACTTTGCAAGGGGTGGACTGGTAGTCAAAGAAGACTTGCTCAAAGCAATTGAAAACGGTACTGTTTCCTGCTATGTAACCGATTTCCCTGAGGAAGAATTGTTGGGTAATGACAAAATAATTACCATTCCCCATCTCGGAGCGTCAACTCCGGAATCTGAAGAAAATTGTGCGATAATGGCTGCAAGTCAGCTTCGTGAATTTTTGGAAAAAGGCAATATAAAGAACTCGGTTAATTTCCCTGATTGCGAACTTCCCATGTCAGGCACAAGAATAATTGTTGCCCATGACGATGTACCGAATATGTTCGGGCAGATCACTTCCCTGCTCGCCCAAAACAACATCAATATCGGAGATATGTTAAGCAAACACAGAAATAAACTCGGCTATACAATATTAAACGTTGAGGATTCCATCACCAATGAAATAATAGAAAAACTAAAAGCAATTAAGGGAGTTCGTATGGTAAGGGTAATTTAAACAGTTAACTAGGAATATATAATATGATAAAACCGCCTGTCGATGCAATATAGAGCAAAACAGGCGGTTTATATTTTAATATTAAAGTTTCTCAAAATAAATCAATCAAAACAAAACTACTTCATGCCTTTACACTTTATTTATCAAAAACTGTGCAACAAACTTTATAACAGCAGCAACACCGATTATAACAAGGAATGCATATTGAAATAATACTACAAGCCTATGAATATTGACTTTCGGTCTTAATATCAGAAAAAGCCTGTATGGAATCTGAATTATGCAAAACATATATAATAGCACACCGGCAGGATTCATATTCCAAGCAGCAACAAAGTTAAAATCGCTCATGTAAATAAAGCATCGTGTCATTCCGCATGTAAGGCAGTTATACCCTGTTAAGCTATTAAAAAAGCAGGGTATCCCTGCTTGATAATAATTGTCACCTATTCTAAATGCATTACATTCTCCATTAGTAACAAGCATAAAAGACATTACCACAGGAAAAAGGCATAACAATAATAGTAGCAAATTTAATATATTACTCTTGGATACAAATTGCTTATTGGGCACCAACATTGTAGATTGTGACATCATTTCACTCTTTCCATGTATTCTGTAAGCACTAAAACCGAATTTTCAATATCCCGTAAGTACTACTTAGGCTTTATTAGTTAAAATCAACTCTGTTTAAAAGCACCAAGTTATTCACCGTATTCTTTTAATAGCTTTGTAATTCCAATTCTCTGAGAAATTCATTCCATAATTCGTTATTATCAGGGGTTACAACTGCAATTATAATACCTAATATAGCTAATCCTAAGCCTATAAAACCGAGTATTATTCCTGCTAAGGCAAAGCCATCTCCTTTTTCTAAGCCATTCGAGGCTTTAATCTTACCTTTAGCTAAAAATCCAAAGATAATACCAAGTATTCCAGGAATTATACCAGTATAACAGCAACACATAAGAGGCAATGACAAAATACCGAGTACCAAGGATGCAATTGCAAAACCATTAGTTTTAACCTGTACCGGCATATTCATGCCTTCATAGGGTCTGAACTGACTTTGCGCATCCGGAGCTGCATTCAATGCAGAGCCACAACTACCGCAAACCGTACTAAAGTCTTCATTTGAATAACCGCAATTAGGACAGAATTTCATTTATTAACCCCCTGTTTAATTATTTTAAATGCAAACTACACAATGATTTTACATTATTTTCAGCTGATTTTCAATATAAAGTTTCATATTTCAATATATTTCTATATATTTCTTGTATAACGGTCAAATTATGTTTATTGACCTTTATTATTATATATATAATATATTATGCTTCTTCAAAACTTATTATAAATTCTCCAAAAAGTAAATATCTTTTAACACAGAAATTTATTACATCTCCAACACAATGCCGATCTTCTACCCACAAAGAAAAGCAATGCCGTGAAGCTCTCACCTGAATTAAGCCATATATAGACAAATCTAAAGTTAGAATAAATTTAAATAGTTTACCTATCTAACCGCATAATAACAAACAGAGGGAATAATCGATTTCCCCTCTGCCATTGAATGATTAATGGTTTTCAATGCTTAACGTTTTTCTATGCTGACATATTCCCGTCTTTTAGCTACACTCTTATATGCAGGTCTAATAATCTTTCCGGCATTAACAATTTCCTCTATCCGGTGGGCTGCCCAACCGGTCATCCTGGAAATTGCAAAAATCGGTGTATAAAGTTCCCTCGGAAGGCCCAGCATTTCATATACAAAACCCGAATAAAAATCAACATTGGCACTAACGCCCTTGTATATTTTACGAACCTTAGAAATAACCTGAGGAGCCAAATTCTCCACTTTATCATAAAGAGCGAATTCAGCCTCCAACCCCTTTTCCTTTGCAAGTTTTTCAGCTTGCTCTTTTAAAAGAACACATCTTGGATCGGATATTGAATAAACCGCATGCCCAATACCGTAAATCAAACCTGCACGGTCAAAAGCTTCTTTATTTAATACCTTCATTAAGTAATTTTGAATTTCTTCATCGTCATTCCAATCCTTAACATTCTGTTTTAAGTCTTCGAACATTTCGCAAACCTTTATATTGGCTCCGCCATGTTTAGGACCTTTAAGAGACCCAAGAGCTGCAGCAATCGCAGAATATGTGTCCGTACCGGTGGATGTAACTACGTGGGTTACAAAGGTTGAGTTGTTTCCGCCACCATGCTCCGCATGAAGCACAAGGGCAAGATCAAGAAGCGTTGCCTCAAGCTTTGAATATTTCTTATCCGGTCTTAACATACGTAAAATGTTTTCCGCAGTACTTAATTCAGGTTTTGGGCTATGAATAACAAGACTCTTTTTCCTATAATAATGGGAAATAGCCTGATAAGCATAAACAGCAATTGTAGGCATACATGCTATCAGATGGATACATTGCCTCAATACATTTTTTACTGAAGTATCATCTGGATTGTCATCATAGCTGTAATATGCAAGCACACTTCTTGCCAGCATATTCATGATATTCTTTCCGGGCAGCTTTAAAATCATATCGTTTAGGAAAGCCTCAGGTAGATTGCGGTAAAATGAAAGAAGTTTTTCAAAATCATTCAGTTGCTCTTTGTTCGGCAAATCGCCAAAAAGCAACAAATATGCAGTTTCCTCAAAGCCAAAGCGGCCGTCTGCAATAAAACCGTCTACCAAATCAAAAATGTCTATGCCTCTGTAAATCAATCTTCCCGGAACCGGTATAATCTCATTTTCATCAATGATATACGAATGGACCTCTCCAATCTCTGTCAAACCAACTAGTACACCTTTACCGTCTAAATCACGCAATCCACGCTTTACTTCATATTTTGTAAAAAGCTCCGGATCAATTCGACTGCTCTTTGATGCAAGATCACTTAATTCATCCAGCATTTTCCCTTCAAATTCAATAAAATTATCACTCTTCATAGTCCTATACCTCACATTTCTATATATGGGTTAGTTTGACGCTTATATCCATCAGCTTTATGAGTAAATTTATTTTATCACAAGACTCTAAATTAGTCTATATTTATTTCACTCTCAAAGGTATATGAATGCTTCACAATGTTTATTCCAAATATTCAATGCATTTAAACTTTCTTTCTGATTTTGCCGACGACGAACATTATTACCGGTACTATAAAACCCAAAATAAAATCTCCGGGAATAATCACATAGCTAGATAACCTTTCCAATTCAAAAACTGTGTTGGACAGATATACTGACAAAAAGTAAACAACAATCATGAATATGTTAACCAAGGGTTTTTCATCGGAAAGCCCAAACAATGACTTTATAAGCTTGAGGGCAATAATAATGAAAAAGCAAATTAATACAAAGTCTGATAAAACCCAGATTGCTACAACAACAGACTCAATCTTCTCAAGGGTATTGAATAAAGATATTTGTTTTACTGCTATCAAAAACGGAAATTGAGTCCTTTTTATGACCGAATAACCAAAACTCCCCAAAGTCAATACAAGCAGCAGAATCTGGTTTACCATAAGAAAAACAGTAGTCTGTATCCCTATTTTTTTTATACTCTCCTTGTTGTTAATATAGTCTCCTACAACAAATAGAAATGTATAGTAAGATGAAATTCCGGCTATACCTATACCCGCATTTATCACAGGCAATATGCTCTTGTAGGTTACAGGTGCAAGAAAAATTACCTGCAGATAAGGTGTAAGCAAGATAAATATAATTGCAAACGTGACAGCAAACATAGGAAACACAATCTCATTCAGTCTTGCAAGCGTTACAAGTCCATAACGCATTATATATGCTATCAAAATCAAAATCGATATAATAAATATACTCGGATTGGTATCAGGATAAACCGAGCCTACCAACCTAACTGCAAAATAACTCACATACAAAGGAATCAAAAGCATTACCCATAAAAGGTATATAACGGTTAGGAGTTTGCCGATAAATCTCCCGGCAATATCACTGAATATATTCATTAAAGAATCATTTTTGTAGCTCTTATAAATTTTATTCCACACCAGTACAATTAAAAACAGTATAACTGCAGCAACAATAGGTGCAAGCCAGGCAGCTTCTTCTGCAGTCTGTGCTGCATAAACAGGAACAAGCCTTATTGCAGGCGAAGCAACAATGGTTAAGAACAAATACATAGCCTGCCTGATAGAAATTTTATCTTTTCCCGATATCATTTAGTGCCTCCTTTAAAATTCCTGCCCCTTGATTGCTCTTGCTCCAAAAAAGTAAAAACTTCATTGTCGAAAATGTCTTCATTGGAATCTATTTCTCCAATATTGCTGTCCATGTTTACCTTAACCTTTAAAAATAGATTCCCGTCCTTTATTTCAGGATAAAATTTAGTTTTGGAGTTTATTACTTCTAAAGAAACCTTTGAGCCCTTAGGAGTATTTACAACATAAATGCCGGATTTCATTTCATTTCTCAAAAGGTTCAATCCTCTTCCCATATCCTCGTCCAAAAAACCCACCAGTTTACCTTTCTCAAATATTGCAAATCCCGCCATTTTAATATCGGTTACATCTTCATCCTCTCCCCCTGTCACATTAACCATTTCAACACAGGGAATATACAGGGACAAGGCTTTCAAATCCTGTATGTACATTACCTCAATAAGATTAACAGGATTTGAAACCGATTGCCCATCCATACTGTGAATCAATCCTTTCAACCGGTCAAATACAAACCGGTCGCTTCTGTCGGCTTTTTGCATCAAATCTTCCGCACAGCAACCCTTCATGATAAAAACATATATATTCATTCTTACTTCATGGTCGCGGGCAAAAAAATCCAGATAGTTATATATGCCTTTCTTTGCAGCTTCCTCTCCTATGACAACATATTCAAGATGTCCCCAAAAAGGCTTTTTATCCAAAAAGGTACTGAAATTTCTGACAGCTTCAAACATGGTCCTTCCTTCAGAGGATACCTTTGTAGATTTCTTTTCCCCCGAAGAACCGCCACCGCTTACATCAAGCCTTTTCGAAGCCATAGTCAGCCGCACGCCGTCAGGTATTGATTTAGAGGTATCTATTGCTATAGATCTTATAAATTCAAGGTCATTGATCTCGTGTCTGCTTATAGGTGGAGTATTACAGGCTGTAAAGCTTAATGTAAAAATAAGTAAGATTGAAAGCAAAATCTTTTTTCTCACAATACTTCCTCCTATTCTCTTCTCTTTTTATCAGTCGTTTTTAAATAAATAGGTCTTTTATACATTGATGAAAAGGGCAATCTAAAAAGTGTATCCTGAAGCTGCTTGTCATCAACCGAAACGAAAGGTGCAAGATATGGCACTCCAAAGCTCTCCATTTTTGACCAATGAATCAACAGCAATAAACTTCCGATACTTAATCCATACAGCCCGGCTACACTTGATAAAATAACTATAACAAACCTCCATATCCTTAAAGCATTTGAAAAATCTTGATCCGGCATTGTAAAGCTTGCCACTGCCGTCATAGATATAATCACGACTACAGCAGGGGACACAAGCTTTGCTTCTACAGCGGCCTGTCCCACCACCAAGGCACCGACAATGGTAACTGCCTGACTTATGTTTTTCGGTAATCTCAATCCTGCTTCCACCAATGCCTCAAAAGCTATGAGCATAAAAATTACCTCAATAAATCCCGGAAAGGGAACTCCTTCTTTTGAAGCTGTAATAGATAAGGCAAGTTCCGTCGGTATCATTTCATGATGAAAGCTTGTTATGGCAATATAAAACCCAGGTAGCAGCAGGGTAACAACCATAAGGGTAAATCTCATTAACCTGAATACGGAACTGGCAATAAAGTTTTGGGAGTAATCCTTAGGTCCCTGCAAAAACTGGTTTAATGTCCCCGGTGCCACAAAGGTGGTGGGCAAACCTTCAATTATAATACCCACACGACCTTCAAGGACGCTGGCACAAAACCTGTCAGGTCTTTCGGTAGTCATAATCTGAGGGAAGGGAGAATATTTATTATCAATTATTTCCTCCTCAATAACACCGGAAGATATCACTCCATCAGCTTTTATATTATCCAGTCTTTTTTTCACTTCTTCAATAATATGCCTGTTTGTAATACCCTTAATATAAACTATCGCAACCTTCGTCAATGTCTGCTTTCCAACGGTAGTTTCTTCAATTACAAGATTGTGCGTCTTTATTTTTCTTCTGATGGTAGCAGTATTGGTTCTCAGCACTTCAATAAAAGCGTCCTTCGGTCCTTTAAGCACATTTTCTTCTGTAGGCTCTGTAATACTCCTTCTATCAAAGCCTTTCATATCAAAGGTTACAGCCTTTTTTACCTTATCAAACACCAATGCCACCGAGCCATCCATTATATCATTGACACATTCTGAAAGTTTGGTTCTTATTTTTTGAACACCATGGAATAATGTGCTGTGCTCCAACATTCCCACAACGTCTTCAATACTGCATTTTTCAAAATCCATCTCCTGCATTATGGGCTTTAATATAAACTGGTCCATTCCCATAATATCTACCAAACCCTCAATAAATATAACCGTTACACGTAAGTTCTTATTTCCGTTTATATTGACGCTGTGGAATATAATATCCGCACTATGCTGTATCAAATTCGATATATTGGACGATGTAAGCTCATTTTCCGATTTTTCCATCTTTTCGGTGAATATTTCTTTATCGGTTTTATAAACTTTCTTCCTTCTCTTAAAAAACATAATTCACCACCACTTGTTTTTTTTAGTATTTACAAAAAATAAAAAAATGTTTCAAGTAAATTCAACCCTAACCATTTAATAATTTAAAATCAATAAATTGGTTACACAATACATACTTGACACACATTTACATTTATGTTATCATATATATAAAGCAATAAGGCGTTTCGCATTCCTTATGCGAGATGCCTTGTTCTGTTATTTAAAGGTTTTCCATTTAATAACACTAATTTGATGAAGGGAGATGGAAATGCGTAATAATATATTATCCAGAGAAATATATGACTATTTATCTTGGCACGTAAGAGAAATTGAAAAAAAGAAAGAGCTTCTTTTTAACGAACATTACATTGAAGAAACTCAAGAATCCATAAATTTTAAAGAATTCTTTAAAGACTATATCGATTATATTAACGGTTATTTAGGCACAGTAAAGGTTGGAAAAGGAGGTTTAACGACCTGTCCCTTCGTAATCATTGACAGCATTGTTGAGGTATTTGACACGGAGGAAATGGAAAATTGCCGGTATCGCATTGTATTACCCTTTGTGAAAGAAACGGACAGTACTATTGATTGTGCCTCTTGCCTTTCCCCTTTGGGTAAAGCTTTGTTGCTTAAGACCGAAAATGACGAAGTAAATGTACAAATCCCCACAGGTGTTTTAAATTATACAATTAGTAAAATCACTCTTCCCGGTATGAAAGAAGCTGTCGATAGGAAAGCAACCGTTTTTAACGGTTCAACAGCTGTTGCCACCGATTAATTCTTCGATAAATGCAAGCTCTCATTCAGTTTTTATTCATTTGTTCATTGAGACTCCAGCCTCTATTTTATGGGTTTTCTGTAGGTTGGAGTCTTTTTCATGCAGGTGCAAATTTATAACACTTCATTTGAGGAATCAATAAAGAACAAGATTAATAATAAGAACTTCCTGAGTTTATGAATTCATAATCAATTAAAATGTGCAAATAATATATTGTAAGCACAGGACAAAGGGAGGGACGTACTTGAAGGAGAAGAAAAGGGATAAAAACATTGTAAAAGATGCCGTTGGTGACCCTGCATTCTATAATGATCAGATCGACAAAAATAAGAAACCTATAAAGGAAGCCATGGAAAAGGGAAAAAGCGGCAAGTGCAAAAGCGGACTCTAAAACGAAGGTTAGAAAATTATATCCTTACAACGTTACGGGTTTGCAAAATATTAAATTATGAAAATTTCAGAGCCTGTCAATACGACACGTATAGAAAGAGCATCCATTCCCCAAAAGTGAGTTTTGATCGACTCCCGGGAGTATTTACAGGCTCTGAACTTGCAAAGCTTAAGTTTTTTAATAGTATTCTTTATAGTCTTAATGATCCCATTAATTGATAAGCAAATTTGGGTATACAATCAAACCCGGATATCCCTTTCACCCTTTTCCATTCTCGCCAATGCATCAATGACAAATTGCCTTGTTTTTGCATCTTCAAGAGTGTCTATATATTTGCTTATCGCTTTTTCACCGGCCTCTTTCGTGTCACCGGCGGCATAATCCAAAAGATATTCCTTCAGTGTCAGGATTGCATTGGGCATGCAAAAATTATGCACAAAACTCGATTTTGCAACCTCCATAAAATGTTCTCCTGTTCTTCCCGCTCTGTAGCATGCTGTACAAAAGGAAGGAAGACTCTCTGTTTCACATGTTTCCCGGATCACATCGTCAAGGCTTCTAACATCACCCAACTGAAATTGCTCTTTATCCGGCATCATATTGCCCATGGATTTCTTGTATCCCCCAACACCTATTCTGGTTCCGGCATCAATCTGCGAAACACCCAAAGGAATAACCTCTCTCCTTACTTCGGGTTTTTCCCGAGCCGTAAGAATCAATCCCGTATAGGGCACAGATAATCTTAAAATTGCCACCAACTTCTTAAAATCCTCATCACTTACGGCATATTCCGGGTTTGAGGCATAATCTGTACCGATAGCAGGCTCTATTCTAGGGAAGGAAATGGTATGTGGGCCAACACCGTTATACTTTTCCTCCAAATGTATTGTATGATATAAGAGTCCTATTGCCTCGAATCTCCAATCATAAAGGCCGAACAATGCACCGATCGCAACGTCATCCAGTCCGACATCCAGTGCTCTGTCCTGAGCATAAAGACGCCACCGGTAGTGTCCTTTGATTGTTCCTTCCGGATGCATCCTTCTATATGTCTCATGATGGTAAGTTTCCTGGAACACCTGAAACGTACCTATACCGACTTCCTTCAGTTTCTTTAACTCTTCCCGGGACAGTGGAGCGCAGTTTATATTTGCCCTCCTGATTTCACCGTTTCCGCATTTTGTGTTATATACCTGACGGATGCTTTCACATATGAAGTCTATATCCGTTTCAGGAGATTCTCCGTAAACCAGCACCGTCCTCTTTTGCCCCTCGCTTATCATAATCCTTATCTCCTGTGATATCTCATCCATGGTGAGAGTTCTTCTCTCAATCATTTTATTTTCTCGCCTGAACCCGCAGTACTTGCAGTTATTGGCACATTTATTGCTTATATACAACGGTGCAAAAAAGACAATACGGTCACCGTAGACCTCTCTTTTTAACTTGCTTGCAAGGGCATACATTTCATTAATGGTTTCTTCATCCTTGTTTTGTATGAGAATAGCCATTTCCTCAGGCTCCAACCTGATTTTCTTCTCTGCCTTTCCAAGTACCCTTCTTACATCATCTTTGCTTGGATTTTCCCATTTATTAAGCTGTTCCCATATTTTATCATCATCGATAAAATCTTTTTCCATCAAATCGTATTCTTTAAAGTCCGCTTTGTATTTGTCAAGATAATTCATTAAAAATCCCTCCTATTAATTCCTCTAATATAAACATAAAGCCCTTTGCCAGGAACACAGAAGAATCCTTGACAAAGGGCATAAACCTCTCTACCGCAAAATCTCCTCTGCCCCGGAAAAGCATCCTCGGCATCAGAATAATATCCGCCACACTCTCCTCCTCAAGCCTATGCTCTTGGAGTCAAGCCTTGTTTAAAGCGGAAGTTCATAATTGAAATATTAATTTTTATTCGGTCAATAAATAAATAATACTGTACCTTTATTATTATATTACGCTTATGATATTGCCATGTCAACAAGCAAAATTACTCCGCAGAAAAAGTATTCTCTCTTTTTATGCAGCATTAACAAGTCCTGCATATAACTTCACAATCTTCCTTCCGAATCTTTCTTCAATCATATAATATTTACCCATGGTGAACTAAATCTAATCATGCAATATTTCACAATATCCCATATGTTATTTACATAATTTGCCACAAAGTTAAGAATACTGTGTCAATTGCCTCACAAAACCGGTATTCCAAGAATATTATATTATCGTAAACCAACTTTTAGATCGGAGGCGAAATAACAATGCAATATGAAGTGGCATCCATTCCCCTTGGTCAACACCGCTTACCCCCACTCCCGTACCCTTACAACGCACTGGAACCTGTAATCAGTGAAGAAGCCTTAAGAATTCATCATGACATACACCACAAGGCCTATGTTGACGGTCTGAATACAGCGGAAATCAATCTGGCGGAAGCTCGCCGTAACAATGACTACAATTATATAAAGTATTGGGAAAATGAATTGGCTTTCAACGGTTCAGGACATATATTGCACAGTATTTTCTGGACCGTTATGGCTCCCTTGGGAAGGGGAGGACAGCCCGGTCCCCACACTTTATTCCGGATTAACAACTATTTCGGAAGCTTTAATAGCTTTAAGGAGCAGTTCAAAAATGCAACCGAAAAGGTGGAAGGATCCGGTTGGGGAATACTGACATGGCAGCCTTCCTGGAGACGATTGGAAATTCTGCAATCGGAAAAGCATCAGAACTTAAGCCAATGGAGCGGAATACCCATTCTGGTTTGCGACGTGTGGGAACATGCCTATTATCTTGACTATCAAAACAAGAGAAAAGAGTATATCGACAACTGGTGGAATTTGATTAACTGGTATGAGGTAGAAAGAAGACTGCTCATGGCGATGAACGGACAAGTGCCTCTTACACAGTAACAAAATTGACATAAGTAAATATAATATATTAGCAACTAATTCTTGAGGTGGTATTATGTTTTCTCCGTTTTTATACAGACAATGCCCGGCTGGCTCTGTTCCTTATACGATAAGGCCGGGGGACACCCTAAGCCGTATTGCACAGGAATATGGCTCAACAGTTCAGGAAATCATGAATGCAAATCCGGGCATTGACCCATATTCATTAAGGGTCGGTCAACAAATATGTGTACCGATAATCGTGCAGCTTTATCCCTCATGCCCTACCACCAACTATTATGTTGTAGTGGTAGGAGATACCATAGAGTCTATAGCTGAATATTTCAACATAACACCCCAACAGCTTCTTTATGCCAATTATGGAATTGACCCCGGTGATTTATATGTAGATCAAGTGTTATGTATACCGGTTGCCCCTTCACCTGTCAGCGTAAGTGTCAATATAGCAGAACGGAGTCTTGTGGTATACCGCGAAGGAAATGAATTCAGAAGGTATAATATAGCCATTGAAAATCCTTCATTTCCCATACCTCGGGGAACCTTTACGGTTTTAAACAAACAAGTTAACCCAGGCGTTGAGATGGGTGCACGGTGGATAGGCTTATCTGAAGCGGGTTTCGGAATCCACGGCACAAACACACCGGAGTTTATCGATGTCGTAGCAACAGGGAACACCATAATCATGTCCAATCGCGATGTCAGCGAATTGTTTAATTTAGTACCTGTAGGAACCGTTGTAGAAGTAAAATAAGTGCAAATTCAAACTAAAAATAAGAGAGGTGAAAAATAATGATGAATATGAATTACAGTCGTCAGTGTCCCTCCGGTACGGCTGCTTATACTATACGGGCAGGAGATACCCTTTATCTTATTGCTCAAAGGTTCAACACCACCGTTCAGGCTATCCTTGCAACAAATCCGGGCATTGATCCGGAAAGGCTGTACATAGGCCAGGTAATTTGCATACCCCAGGTCCAGCAGCCATGTCCGGCTGGTTCAACCACCTATGTTATACGAAGCGGAGACACATTAGCGTCAATTGCAAGAAGGTTTAATACTACCGTTCAGGCTTTACTTGCTATAAACCCCGGAATTATTCCGGAGATGCTGTATATCGGCCAGGTAATTTGTGTTCCGCAGCCTGTCTCCGGATGTCCCATCGGTACATCGCCTTATGAAATAAAGGCCGGTGACACACTGGCAAATATAGCCGCAAGGTTCAATACCACTGTGAGGGCTATACTTAATACCAATCCCGGAGTTGTTCCCGAAAGACTGTATGTAGGACAGGTAATTTGCATACCCCAGCCACAATCCGTGGACCCATCCTGTCCGACAATGAACTTTTATGTTATACGAAGAGGTGACACACTTTCAGCCATAGCCCGAATATTTAATGTATCGGTACAGCAGATTATTAATGCAAATCCGGGTATCAACCCCAACGCACTTTATGTAGATCAGGTAATCTGTATACCCGTTTCCCCATCCCCCACACGTATAATTGTAAGTATTGAGGCAAAAACGCTTTCTTTATACCGTGACGGAAGGCTGGTCAAGTCCTACCCCGTAGCAACAGGCAAACCTTCCACACCGACTCCACGCGGTAACTTTACCATAGTAAATAAGCAAATCAATCCTGGGGGGCCCTTCGGTACAAGGTGGATGGGGCTTTCGATCCCGCATTACGGAATCCACGGAACAAATAACCCAGCTTCCATAGGCACGGCTGCATCAAACGGTTGTATCAGAATGTATAATGAAGATGTCAATGAACTTTTTAATCTGGTATCTGTCGGAACCATTGTCAATATATATTAATCTTAATTATTAATGCTTTAATAAATATTTTTGGACATTTCACTTAGTGAAATCCCGTAAATAAAAGCTCGGGACATCGAGTCCCTTCACTTTTGCCTCTTTCATTTCACTCCAAGAGGCCAAAAAATTCAGAGGGATATATCAAATCCCTCTGAATTCTGAAAACCAACTTCCCTATACCTATTGCAATCTTCTTTATCTTTATTTATTGCAATAAAATTTTTGTTAATTTCGTAAATGTTTTATATCCTCATCGGCCTTATTTTATTTCTTTCCGGCAGCTATTTGTATGCACTGCTGGTGGTTTGTATCGATTTTTCCGTCTTTGTGCCGGGTACTGTTATAAAAATGTATATCAAAGTGACCGTCAATACCGTTACCTTTAATGTAGTCATGGTTTGTTCCCGCACCGTAATCGCCGCTTCTCCACGATACCCATACGCCTCCCGGTTGACTGTCGTTTCCTGCATGGGGCATTGCTGTCATACTGGCAGCAATTTTTCTTCCGTTATACTTTATTATTACAGGTCTTCTCACCCAGCTAAAGCCTCCCCATATTTCCTTCATAATATTGGTATCTTTTACAGTAAGGGTTTCACAGTCAGCATGGTTTGAACCGGCAGTACGCTTTGCCATGAAGGACTTTCCTGTGTAGAAATCCACAACTTCAAAAGTACAGCCTCTGGGAATAACATACTGTGCTTCGGTCCACCAATCTAAAAGTTCGCCATATTGGGCACCGGGAGTGCTCTTAACAGGAACATTAATCACCGGAACTTTTAATTTCTGCCCTACATAAAGCACTGCTGAAGTACTTATATTGTTTGCTTTCGCCAAATCATTTACTGTTATGCCAAACTTTTCTGAAATACTCCATAAGCTGTCCCCTTTTTGAACCGTATAATCCTTATAGGTTACACTAGGTTGGGTAGGAGATGTTGTGCTTGATGAGGTTGACGGTATTTTTATGACTTGTCCGATGTTAAGGTAGGATTTTTCGTTGGCTCCGTTCAGTTTTAAAAGCTCAGTGAAATTAACATTAAATTTCTGGCTTACTGTCCAGTATGTGTCACCCTTTTGTACCGTGTATGTCTTATACGCGGATGTCTGGTTTGATGAAGGTATTACAACCTTATCTCCGACATAAAGTATGGATTTTTCGTTAGCATTATTTAATTCCAACAATTTTGGGAGATTTACGCCGTATTTTTGGCTGATAATCCAATATGTCTCCCCTGACTTAACCGTATGTACTACTTGATTGTTCAAGGGTACTGTTATAATCTGTCCGGGATACAACACAGTATTTTCATTGGCATTATTCGCTTTCATCAATTCAACTGTTGAAATACCGTATTTGCTGCTTATTTTCCAGAAGGCATCACCAGGCTGTACTTTGTAGGATATGCTCTCAGCAAAAGCAAATACTGAACTTGTAGCTATCACACCTATTGTTAATGCCCCACAAATTAGTCTCCTGTTTAACCTCATTATCCTAATCCCCCTTCATTAGAGTAAAGTTTAGTTTGATGTACTTTTTGTGTAGGTTTACATAAAATAATTTCGATTAGGATCAATGAATTCCTTTGTGTAAATTTTGGTATGCGTTATGGTTGTCAATGTTTGTCGTTGTAATCGTAAAACATTTCATCAATCAATCTATCATACTCTTCAGTATTACCCATTGCTGCTTTTATAAGTGTTCCAATATTCTTAACCATTAACTTAAAGTATAACCAGTCGCCCAAATCATCATATTTTCTTGTCGAATTAATAAGATAATTCTTTTTAAGTGAAGTGTATTTTTTCCCTTTTGACTTGCCATACTTCTTTAGTATCTTTGCAGTTGCAACATCTTCCATTGCCCTTTTCTCCACAAAACCGCCAATCGCATCAAATGTATCTTTAGTGGCCCAAAACATCCCACAATATAATCCTGTGACAGCAAATAAAAATCTACACAAAATATCGTTACACCACAACGGAAATGAATATCTTTCAAATCTTATCGGTGCACCGCCACCAATAAATTTTCCGCTTCCAAGTAAATGATACACTTCAGAAATAGTTCCTTTTGTCATACGATTGTCGCAATCAATTGTTATAATTATCTTTCCTCTTGCCGCACTTATTCCGGCATTTCTAATCTTTGCGATGCATCTGTCTTCATTTTTAACTACAATTGCTCCATTCTCTTTAGCAATATCCTCTGTCCTATCGGTACATCTGTTACAAACAATAATAATTTCAACATTACCTTCAAATTCATCCGCTGATTCACGAATAGAATCCACACATCTTTTTACATATTTTTCCTCATTATGTGCCGGTACTACAACTGAGACATGAATATCACTCATTTCATCTTCTCCTCATTAGCGAAAATATGAATCTGGTGGTCACTCATCTTCTCTTAGTTTTAATTCATAAGATAACTCTATCACCAAAACCTTACTATAAAAAAATATATATTGTAAATCGAACTTCAATGGGTATTTATCCCCACTGAAATTAATAAAAAAGCCTCTGCCTTGTAAAAGGTAGAGGTCCTGGAATTTCGATAAAGTCTATGAGTTTTTCATTATAACGTTCTCTATAGCATCTGCAACGTCCTCGCAAGCATCACAGCATTTTTCCAGATAGTAGAAAGTAATGTCCCAAGCAGCCGTTTCTTTAAAGTCGTTGCAATTTACATACAAATCCCTTGTTGCCTCAGTAAAGAGCCTGTCCCCCTCCTCTTCCAATTGATTGACTTCAATAATCAATTGATGAAGAGTCTTGGATTTTCTGAAATTATGAAACTCAGCCAAAGCCTGCTTTAGCGAATTGCAGCATTTCACGATAATTTCGGTCATTTCCAATGCCCGTTCCCGAATATTTACAACATTAAACATGTACATGCGCATAACGACATCCTCGATGGAGTCCGTTACATTGTCTATGGCATCTGCCAATGCCATAATATCTTCTCTTTCGATAGGGGTGATGAATTCCTTCACAAGTTTTTTTATCATTACATGCCGTGCCTGATCCCCTGCATGTTCGATGGTATGCATTTCTTCCATTTTTTCACGAAGCTTCGACGCATCAAAATTGTTCATTATATCTTTCAATAAATTTGCTGCCTGACATGAATAGTCCACCAGCTCAACAAAAGTATCAAAATAGTATTCATTCTTCTTTCTCGCCATAATTCAATCCTCTCTCATTTATAATAATAGTAGCTTATGCACTAAAATATTCTCATGAACAATAATGCCATAATAAAGCCTAACAGCCCACATCCCGGGAATGTCAATATCCAGGCACTTACCATTTCTTTTACAACTCCCCAATTTACCGATGATATTCTCTTCGCCGCACCCACACCCATAATAGCTGTGGTCTTTGTGTGAGTAGTACTGACCGGTAATCCGAAAATTGATGCAATAAACAGGCAAATTCCTCCTGCAAGGTCAGCAGAAAATCCCTGATATTTTTCCAACTTCACCATATCCATTCCCACTGCCTTTATAATACGGTAACCTCCAATGGAAGTACCCAAAGCCATAACCGACGAACAAAGAATTATCAACCATGATGGAATTGTAAACTCCGTAACATTGGCTTGTCCTTTAGCTAAAAACATTCCCAGCAAAAAAACTCCCATAAACTTCTGCCCATCCTGGGCACCATGCATGAATGCCATCCCGGCGCTTCCTAAAATTTGAGCATTCTTGAAAAGAGAAAAAGTTTTTGTCCTGTTAACCCTTCTGAAAATCAACTCCACTGTCTTTACTGTCGACCATCCCATTATAAAACCCAATACCAGAGATAATGCCAATCCGTAAATAACATTAATCCATTGGTCAAAGTTGATTCCACCGATTCCTCTCTGAAGGGCAATCGCAGCACCGCTGATTCCTGCAATAAGTGCATGGCTTTCACTGGTCGGTATTCCAAACCACCATGCCGTAACCGCCCATAGCACTATAGCAATAAGCGCTGCACAAAGGGCTACTAAAGCTTCTTTAGGATCTCCGCCAAAATCCACCATTTTATAAATGGTCTCTGCCACCGTCTTATTAAACATTGTCATAAAAAAAACACCAAGAAAATCGAAAAGTGCCGCCATAATAATAGCAGAACGAGGACCGATCGAACGGGTGGAAATACAAGTTGCAATGGCATTTGGAGCATCCGTCCAGCCATTAACGAATATTACGCCTAATGTAAGAAGCGTAGTAACAATTAATGCAGGATTAGATATTAATTCGCTTAAAAATTCCGTTAACGTTATTCCCATATTGTTACTCCCATATTTCTTGTACTTTCTTTAAGTTTTTCTGTATTTTTTACTGAATATTGCATCATTATTTATCAAGCGATTTTAGCATAGCATATTTTAGAAAAATACGCAAGATATACTTTAATCAAAGGGAATATTAAACATAATTAACATAAATAAATATTAAATTTATAAACATAAATTTATTCCATAATTATCAACTAATAAAGTCTACTAATAAAATCCTACCAAAATGGAAATTCTAAAAATATATTGACAAAATTCAAGAGTAAAATTATAATAAATTTGTAATGATTACAATTTTATAATATTTTCATTTGTGTAATAGTATAGCCTTGTTTCACTTTTGTATAAGAGGAGAATTGATATGAATTTATCAACGGAAGATATTAAAGTTCATTTGCTAAAACATAATATCAAGCCGTCTTATCATAGGGTAGCAATTTTGAGATGTCTTTTATCAAATAAAGACCATCCTTCGGTTGATAAAATATATAATGAATTGGTCAAAGAAATGCCCACACTGTCTAAAACTACAGTGTATAATACCCTGAGCCTGTTTTGCGGCGTGAATATCGTACGTGTCATCACAATTGAAGAAAATGAAACCAGGTATGATGGGGATGTATCGGACCATGGGCATTTTAAATGCGAAAAATGCAAAACCATTTATGATTTTCAAATAAAAAGCTTGGATTTTGAAATCGACGATTTAAGCGGCTTCAAAATCAATGAAAAAAATGTTTATTATAAAGGCATATGTCCAAAATGCCTTAACAATAAATAATAAAATAACAGGAGGGTTTTTGATATGAATTTGAAAGGAACCAAAACAGCTGAAAATTTATTAAAGGCTTTCGCAGGCGAATCCCAGGCACGCAACCGTTATACATATTATGCGTCCGTAGCCGACAAAGAGGGATATAAGCAAATTAAAAACATTTTTATTGAAACTGCCGACAATGAAAAAGAACATGGAAAAAGATTTTACAAATTCTTATTGGAAGGATTTCAGGGAGAACTTCCGGCAACAATAGAAATTAATGCATCCTATCCTGTGGCACAGGGTAACACTCTGGACAATCTTAAAGCAGCCGCCAACGGAGAAAACGAGGAATGGAGCGAACTTTACCCTGCCTTTGCCAAGGTTGCCGATGAAGAAGGATTTCCTGAAATCGCAGCTGCATTTAGAATGATTGCAAAAGCTGAAGTAAATCACGAAATAAGATTTAAAAAATTAGCCACCAACATAGAAAACGGCACTGTATTTAAGAAAGGCGATAAAGTTTATTGGAAATGCGGAAACTGCGGTTATATTCATGAGGGAACGGAAGCTCCGGAAAAATGTCCCGCATGTATCCACCCGCAATCATATTTTGAGGTATTTGTTGAAACTTACTAATTATAAAAATAGACCGGCTAGAAGTTTTAGCCGGTTTATTTTTTCATTTAAACTCGGTTGATCAGTTAACCCTAAGCATTTATTCAGTGTATTTTTTGAATTGAGAATAATTTTGGGTATTTAGGTTATAAAAATCCAGGTATTCATTTTCAGCATAATAAAATCCTAAAAACGGTGTTATAGTCTTTTCTTTCAACGTATTCTTCCCATCAACAATACATTCATCGTTGTTAAGTACCATACAATAATAATTGGTAATGCTTCTGCTTTCATCTTGTAAAAACATGTTTAACTGCATTTCGGAAGTTATATTGTATTGCTTTAATTCCTCAGATATGTATTTAACTGCTTCTGTTCCTTTATATACATTATAAGTACCTAAATAATATGAATCGTCTCTATTATTTTCATTACGATACCATTTAAAAGTACCGTCTGATTCCAAACACAAAAGTGACCCATCAGCAGCCTTCCATGAGTAGCCTGAGATCTCATCCACCACTTTTTCTTTTCCCTTACCCCTACATCCTGAAAAAACAAGTAAAACCATGCATATAAGTATTATTCCAACAGTTCTCTTTTTTCATTTTCTTACCTCCAATGACAAAATTTATAAAATAGTTATCTTTATTGAATATTATACCAGTCTCCTTCACCCGTCAAGTATTTTTATATAAATTTTAAGTTCCAAGTACCGGATAGAAATTTCTACTGTTCAAATTCTCCATAAAAAAAACCGACTAGAAATTTTAGCCGGTTATTCTTTCATTTATACGTGGTTAATCGTTTAAAACCATACTGTTATTCAGTATATTTTGTAAACTGGTAATAATTCTCACTGACCAGATTAACCAAATCCAAAAATTCATCTTCAGCATAATAAAATCCATAATAAGGAACAACAGTTTTCTCTCTTAATGTGTTTTTTCCACCAACAATACATTTATCATTATTAAGTACCAAACAATAATAATTTTCAAGGCTTGCATCTTCAACAGATTCAATCATGTCCATCTGCATTTCGGCGGTAACATTGTATTCCGTCAATTCCGTTGACATATAATCAACCGCTTCCTGTCCGTTGTACAAGCTATAAGTACCTACATAATAGGAATCATTTCTGACTTTCTCATAACGATACCATTTAAAAGTATCGTCGGATTCCAGATATAAAACAGAACCATCGGCAGCTTTCCATGCGTAACCGGAAATCTCGTCTTTTTTCGGAGCAGAAGAGTTCGGAGTAGAAGAGTTCTGTTTTGTCCCGCACCCGGCAATAAAAAGCAAAGTTATGCAAACTAGCATAATGCTTACTATTTTATTTTTCATTTTTTACCTCCGATATACATATTTAAAAACAGGCACACCTAAGTAAATAGTATATCACTAGCCTCTTGCAGTCAAGCCTTTTATTAAAGCTAAGGTGCAACTTGTTTACGCAAAATAAAATATTACGTAAACTCAAGCTCTGCATCTTACTTTAATAAACTTTGTTGCATATTTTCCGTCCCATAGATAGAATTGCAATCTTAGTTTTTAAGTACAGTACAAACAACTTATGAAGTCTTTAATGATTCCACAATAGCAGCAGCAAGGGCATCCAATTCTTCAATCTGATTTTCTTTCAGTGAGGATTTGATGCTGACTGTGTTGTCAAGAATTCTCATGTCTTTCATTTCAGAAATAATACCTCTCATAAGCTTTCCCGATGTCGGTGCCCATGTACCGTTTTCTATAATTGCCACCGTTCTGTTCTGAAGGTTGTGAGCCTTGAGGTCCAGCAGAACGGTTTCCATATTGCAGAAAATACCTGTATTATAGGTTGTGGAAGCAAACACCAGATGGCTGTATCGGAAAGCTTCCGCAACAATTTCCGATGGATGTGTTACCGATACATCATACATGGCTATTCTTTTTACCCCTGCATCGGCAAGCTTTAAAGCAAGAATATTGACGGCATTTTCCGTATTTCCGTAGACGGAGGCATAGGCAATCATTACAGAATTTTCTTCCGGTGTGTATGTACTCCACTTTTGATATTTGTCAATAAACCATTCTATATTTGTCCTCCAAACAGGACCGTGAAGGGAACAAATCATATTGATTTCAATATTTTGAGCTTTCTTTAGTAGAGTTTGCACCTGCGGACCATACTTTCCAACAATATTTGTGTAATACCTTCTTGCATCCTTCAGCCATTCATGCTCAAAATCCACTTCATCGGCAAAAATGTTTCCGTTCATGGCACCAAAGGTACCGAAAGCATCGCCGGAAAACAGTATCTTATCCGTCGTATCATAGGTTACCATCGTTTCCGGCCAATGAATCATCGGTGCCATTATAAACTTAAGCGTATGTTTTCCTGTGCAGAGGGTTTCCGACTCATTTACCGTGACCGCCCTTGAATCAATATCAAAATTAAAGAACTGCCTTATCATTGCAAAGGTTTTTGCATTGCCTACTATTTTTACCTCCGGATATCTTAAAACAAGCTCGCACATTGTACCGCAATGGTCAGGCTCCATATGGTTAACCACCAGATAGTCAAGCTTCCTGTCTTTGAGGACAAATGCCAGGTTTTCAAAAAAAGTCCGCTCACGGCCTTGTCCACTGTGTCGAATAAAACCGTTTTTTCATCCATTAATAGATAAGAGTTGTAAGATACTCCTCTGGGGATGGGAAATACATTTTCAAACAATGCCAGTCTGCGGTCACTGCCTCCAACCCAATATAAATCATCTGTTAATTTTTTTATGCAATACATATTATCACCTACTGTATCCTTTATTTTTAATTCAGTATTTTATAAATTGCATTTAAATTTTTATAAAATTACTAGTCTATATTATAACACATTAGTTTAAAGAAAATTTTCGACTAAAGAAAAAAGTATAGGACATTTATATCTTCGCTATATAATCTACCAATAAAATAACAATTTAAACAAAAACTATCCTCCAAACTGAACTTCGCATAGATGTCTGTATAAACCGTTCTGCTTTATCAATTCTTCGTGAGTGCCTGACTCAACAATTTCCCCTTCTTTCAGTACAAGAATATTATCTGCCTGTTTTACGGTAGAAAGTCTGTGGGCTATTACGATTATAGTACGGCTCCCTGCCAACTCACCGATTGCCTGCTGGATCTGAGTTTCCGTCTCAACGTCAACCGATGCGGTAGCTTCATCAAGTATCAAAACAGGCGTATTTCGAAGAACAGCCCTGGCAATGGATAAGCGCTGCTTTTGTCCGCCGGAAAGCTTTACACCCCTCTCTCCTATCACCGTGTCATAGCCTTCGGGCATTTGTGTAATAAATTCATGAGCCCGGGCTATTTTCGCAGCTTTTACTATGTCTTCAAAGGAAGCATCCCGGCTACCGTAAGCAATATTATCGGCTACTGTACCGTTGAAAAGAAATATGTCCTGTAGTACCATACTGATCTGATTCCTTAATGAAGCCACAGTTATATCCTTAATGTTCATATCGTCAATGAGGATTTCACCGGAAGTAGGATCATAAAACCTTGCCATGAGACTAATAATTGTGGTTTTTCCCACGCCGGTGGGTCCCACCAAAGCCACCATTTGCCCCGGCTTTACGGTAAAGCTGATATTCTTTAGAACCGGACTTTGGGGAATATAGTGAAAGCTCACATTGTTAAATGTTATTTCACCCTTTGACCTTTCCAACTCTATAGCACCTTCACTGTCAACAATGTCCGGCTCGGTATCAATGAGCTCAAAAACCCTTTCAGCTCCGGCCGTTGCCTGCTGTAAATCCTCTATAACCCTCGCCAGGGTCGTTATTGGCTGATAAAAAAGCCCGAGAAACATTATAAAACCTACTATGTCAGCAGTGTCCACATAGTTCCTCAACGCCAGCCATCCACCAAAGGCTACCACAATAACCGTTCCTAAAGAACTTATCATCTCCACTGCCGGATGAAACACCGCACTTAGTCTTAAAGCATGTAATATTGCAGAAGTATATTTTTTTGCTCCCTTCTTAATGCGCTTGCGCTCTCTCGACTGTTGGTTAAAGGCCTGTATCTCCTTCATGCCCGATATATTGTCCTGCATCACTGCGTTTAGCTCCCCCAATTTCCCCTGAGCTTCCCGGAAGTTCGGAAGAATCTTCTTTGTAAATACGGTACCTCCCAATATCAAAAAGGGAATAGGTATAAGTGTAAGCGCAGCAAGAAGAGGGCTTATTATAAACAGCAATATCCCGGTTCCGATAAGAATAAGCACATTGGTAATAAGATCCGGAACAGCATGGGCTATCAAAACCTCAAAAGTCGCAGTGTCGTTTATTGCCCTCGACATAAGCTGCCCGGTCTGTTTATCATGGTAAAAGCTCAAGGACAGCTTTTGAAGCTTTTCATACACCATTACCCTCATGTCCTCCACCAAATTCCATGCAGCGACATGACTGTAATACCGGTTCAGATAGGTAAAAACCGCCCTTGCAGCATAGGCAACAACAAGTATAATTGCTATATTTCGTATTGCCGCCATTTTGTCAACATCTTCTTTAGACAGAATATCGACCAACTCTCTGACTTTCCATGGCGTGATAAGATTTAAAGCCGTTATGGCAAGAAGACTTATTCCGGCTACAATCAAGTATTTCCAGTACTTCCTTCCCTGTTTCAGTATCCTTATAAAATTCTTCATCGCATACTCCCTCCCCTTAAACAAGAGTGCTCCATAGTAGCAAAAAACTCTAAAGCCAAGAAGCTTCAAAGTCATCATATAGTTTGTGCTCTGTATAGGTGTTTTAAATGCAGTACCCTTTTAAGTTTGATATATTATATCAATTGGCGTTTTGAATCTCAATATATTTTTAGCCTTTTTTTAATATAATACAAAGCAGTTTGCATCGATTAATATTAATATTATAAAGAAATAAAAGTCGGCAATAAAGGTTTTGAAAAATAGGAATTGAAAAAATAAGCGATGAAGAGAACGAAAGAAAAACATCCATCAATTTCTAATAAAATGCCTGCTTCCCACTTAATCTTTCTGATCTAAAAAATCCACGTTTACCATTTCAGCCACAAGCCCTCTTCATTATTCCATCCTGTTGATACCTAACAATTTGTCAACCTCCGATGTCACGCGGAGAAAACGTTCATGGTAGCTTCCTCCGATACTTATATATTTTATACCCCTCTCATCAAATAATTTCTTAATTTGGTTTCCGTATTTTTCACGGTCGGAAGCTATTACTTCACTTCTGTCACCATCCTGTACGAATTCCACATCGGGCTCTAAATAAAACACCAAATCATAACGGTTTATGTTCGAAATCGCATCCGCCAGTGCTTTATTCCTCTCTTTATCATTTTGCGGATCATCCAAAAAATCAATATAGAACCGGGTAATCAAACAATCGGTATCTATGAACAAAACTTTGTTGCTGTGTTTAACAGCTTCCAATTCGTTCATTTTATGAGTCAGCAAAATATCGGTAAAATCACTGGGAAGCATAAGCCTGTCTGTTCCCGAACGCATAGAGATTTCTCTTCCCACTTCGTCTACATAATTTGTATTGTAATAATTTGCCAGATTTATAGTAAGTGTTGATTTTCCGGTACTTTCCCCACCAATAAGCAGTACCTTTTTAGTGTAGTATTCTCTCACAACATTGGGAATGCTGTCCCAATTGGCGTAAGGATTCTTTCGTATTTCCGTAGAACTTATTCCATTTCTTTTTATAATATAAAGCTCACTCTCCGGATAGCACTGCTTCCAAAAACTATTTTCATCATAGTCGCTGCCACAGAAGACCACATCAATGGGTTTTCCTATCATGTCCTTTACTTTTTGAGCATCCGTGTGCCAATACTCTTTTGAATAAGCTATTTTATCGGTTGCGTCATCCTCAAGAAAGTGTATTCTTACATTACCGATATGCTTTGTCACCTGATAAATCCAACGGTACCGTATTCTTGGCGGTATCTCCTTGCGATTTACACCGCAGCTGATAATAATGTGCAATTCCTTGCACTGATTCGCCGCTTCAATTATGCACCGGATATGCCCTAAGTGCAGAGGATTAAAAGATCCCCCATACATCCCGACGTTATACATTATTCTCATTCCTCCTGCTTTCTCTGTACCATTTAGCAAACATGAAAACGGCATTTAAAAGATAAATGCTCCACATAATTAATGTTGCAATACTCTCTCCGCCGTTTACAAAAGCCATAGCCCACATGTAGACCGAAACTATGTCAATAACAATCCAAAGCACCCACTGTTCCATATATCTCTTTACACACAGAATCTGTGCAACAACAGAAAGCACAGTGGTTGTAGAATCAACAAAAGGAAGACTGCCTCCCATTCTTTTTAGAATCAAACCGTATAGAAAAATTCCTATAGCAGAGCCTATAAATACGCTTATAACCCCACTTCCTTTCAACCTTTTCTTCTCCACTTCCTTTGTTTCCACGCTTATATGCTTATTCCACATCACCCAGCCAATAACGTTCATAGGGGCATAGTATAACAGATTTAGCATAACATCTCCATAATACTTTGCGCCATAAGCAACATAGGCATATAGCACAGTATTAACCATTCCAAAGGCATAAGAGGAAATTTTGCCTTTTCCGGTCAATACAACACATATCACTCCTGTTATGGCCATAATAATTCCGGTCAGGCTTTCATTCGTGTAAATGGAAAGCGATAAAATTGTTAAGGTAGATATAGTAATCCATATAATCTCCCATGGCTTCCAGCCCGATAATTCATCCTTTACAAAAGCACCGAAATTTTTCATATTCGTCTTACCTTTCAATTTCAATTTATATATAGACTATCAAATTATATGCAAGAAAAAAAGAGAAATTTATCTAAATTAACTGTCAAAGTCATGCAAGCAGCTTAATTACACAATATGACATTTTTGTTACGGGTATTGACTGAAAGGTTAATTTTGTATTAATATTATAAGGTAAGATTTAGTAATTGATTAAAATCAAGTGAAAGGAGTGTTGTAAATGAAAAAGACAATATTCTGCGAGGTGCTTTATATATAACTTAATATCGGACCCACAGCATTTCATTGCTTTTGCGGTCAACCTTTATGAGTATAAGTAACCGTCACTTGATAGTAAAATATATACTATTTAAGGCTGCACGATGGGTTATCGTGTTTTTTTATTGCCGAAAACAGACCGTGGTTACATATCACGGTATTTTTATGCCCTTTTGGAGTTAATAAAGGATTAATCTTCAAAACATTTGTAAGAAAGGAATTATAACATATGAATATATCTATAACAGTAACACAGAAACAATTATCAGAGTTTCTTTTAAATACCGCAGTAGTAAGGCCGGTCTTCATATGGGGACCTCCCGGAATCGGAAAATCCGCTCTGGTACAGCAGTTTGCCGAATCCCTGGGGCTTCCCTGCGTTTCCCTTCTCGGAAGCCAGCTCGCCCCGGAGGATATTATCGGTGTACCTCAAATTGTTGACGGATTGAGCCGTTTCTGTCCTCCGAAGATGATAGCAAGAAAGGAGCCTTACTGTCTGTTTTTAGATGAACTGAACGCCTGTACGCAAGAGGTTCAAAAGGCATTTTACAGCCTGATTCATGAGCACAGGGTAGGTGAATATGTGCTCCCCGAGGGTTCTATTGTAATCGGTGCCGGTAACAGGGCGCAGGACAGTGCCATTGTAAAGCCCATGTCATCGGCTTTGATTAACCGTATGCTACATGTTCAGCTAAAGGTTTCCCATAGAGATTGGCTGGAATGGGCAGCGGCCAACGGAATTCACCCCTATGTCTATGAATATATAACCCTGCGTCCCGACCACCTGTGGACAGAGCCTCCGAAAACCGAAGAACCCTTCTCCACCCCACGTTCATGGCATATGCTCAGCGACGCATTAAACGAATATGGGGACAACTTAACCGATGAGGCATTGGAGATATTGGCATACAGCTGTCTGTCTTCGCACCATGCAGGGCAATTCAAGGCTTTCATCAAGCAGATAAATAACCGCTATCAACTGGAGGCTATCATAGACGGTAAAGAGAGATGGCCGGACAAACCCGAAGACAGGGACGTTCTCTATTTCCTGTCCCAATCCTTCCGCTCACAGCTTATAAAACAGCTACCCGGCATGAAGAATGCAATGAATGAAAAGCAGAAAATGCTTGCCCATAGAGCCAAAGCATTGATCAAAGAGCTTTCTCTCATCAGCCTTGAGATGGCACAGATGGTGGTGTCAAAGCAAGGTGACGACGAGGGTTTGCCCGGTTGGTTCATGGTCGAAATTGTCCGGGATCTGCCGAGGCTGGTAGAACGAAAGGAAGGTTAACAATGGCAAAGAAAAAAGCTACCTCAAAGAGAGATATTGCTTATGAAAACTATGTCAAGGGATTGGAAATTATAGAGCAGCACCCGGCCTTCTCACCCCTTATACGTCATGTCCGTGTTATCCGAAGCATAGGCAATCTATGCCCGGAAAAGGGTTGGGCAGTAATTACCCAAAACGGATACCTCCATGTTCATCCCACACGCCGGGGTGAGCCTATGGAATGGGCTTATGTCATTGCCCATTGCTTACTTCATTTAGGGCTGGATCATTTTCAGGAAAAGTCCGATCCCATCAAATGGAATATCGCCTGTGACTGTTATATTGCAAAGTTTTTGTACGACATGAGATTGGGTAAACCGCCGGTGGAAATGCAAAACAGGATTGACTTTCATGTTGCTTCCGAAGAAAAACTATATACTTGCTTTGCTGAAAACGGTGTCCCACCGTCAATGACCTATTTTGGCACAGCCGGAGCAAATTGCGGGGATATGATTATGGCATCCGAAAGAATCGATTGGTCTGGGCATAAAATCGACTGGGTTGCCTGTTTTGCCCGGGGCCTTTCGATGGCCGTAACCAGTGCCGTCAATGTTGCCGCGGGTAAAGAACCCTTTCTTGGGGCTTCTAAAAACTCTCACACTCTTGCAGCTATGGCAAAAAACTGGTTTATCAATAGCTACCCTCTTTTAGGTGCTTTAGCCGCAAGCTTCACAATTATTGAAGACCCTTTAATTTGTGCCCGGATGGAGGTCTCGGTTGCAGCTGTCAATGCCTATATGAAGGAAATTTATATAAACCCGGCCGCCGGCCTGGATGAATACGAATGCCGTTTTGTAATGGCTCATGAACTCTTGCACGTCGGTTTGAGCCACCATACAAGGTGTCAGGGACGTGATCCTTTTTTATGGAATGTTGCCTGCGATTACGTTATAAACGGATGGCTGGTGGAAATGGGTTTGGGGGAATTGCCCAAAATAGGTACCCTCTATGATCCCGACCTTAAAGGAATGTCAGCCGAAAGCATATATGACCGTATGGTTATGGATATCCGTAAATACCGAAAGCTTTCAACACTAAGGGGAATCGGCCTGGGAGATATGATTGATAAAGGCAATCCCGACCGGTGGTCCACCAATGACGGAATCTCCCTGGATGAATTCTGCCGGCGCTGCTTGCTTCAGGGGCTTTCCTATCATGAGGAACAGGGCCGCGGTTATATTCCCGCGGGACTGATTGAGGAAATACGGGCTTTGAGCCAACCTCCCATCCCCTGGGATGTGGAACTGGCAAAATGGTTCGACAACTATTTCTCTCCTTTGGAAAAAGTGCGTTCCTATGCCCGTCCCAGCCGCCGTCAATCAGCCAGCCCCGATATACCTCGCCCCCGTTGGGTACCGGCAGCCGGTGCGGAAGACGGTCGGACCTTCGGTGTCATACTCGATACCTCCGGTTCCATGGACCGGGTATTGCTGGCAAAGGCATTAGGTACAATTGCCAGCTACAGCATTTCACGGGATGTTCCCTATGTAAGAGTGATATTTTGTGATGCAGCAGCTTATGACCAAGGTTACATGGCTCCTGAGGTCATAGCCCAAAGAGTAAAGGTAAAAGGCCGGGGCGGAACATTGCTGCAGCCGGGTATTGACCTTTTGGAAAAAGCTGAGGATTTCCCCAAAAACGGTCCTCTTTTGATCATAACCGATGGCTATTGTGAACCTCTGCGGATTCACAGGGAGCATGCCTTTTTGATACCGAAAGGACGAAGCCTCCCTTTTCTTCCCCGGGGCAAGGTGTTTAGGTTCAGTTGACGGCAAAAACAGAGTTCCTATTATCGGATTCATATTGGCATTTTACAAAAAAGCTCCAAGAACATCAATCTCCATCGCTTTATGGTCATTTCACTTAGTGAAATCCCACTAACAATAAAAGTGGAAGAAACCTTGTGAATCTTAAGGTTCTTCCACATTTTTAATGTCTTTTATATCTTTATTTCCGCACCAAGCACCTTCAAAAACTTAGCAAGCCACTCAGGATGTGCCGGCCAAGCCGGTGCAGTAACCAAATTGCCGTCCACATAGGCTTTATCCACATCCACACTTATGTATTCTCCGCCTGCAGCCTCAACATCAGGGCCAACAGCAGGATATGCCGTGCATTTTCTGCCCTTTAGAATACCGGCAGCAACAAGTACCTGAGGCCCGTGACATATTGCAGCAATCGGCTTATTCTCCTTATCAAAATGCTTTACTATCTGTAAAACCTTTTTATTCAGTCTTATATATTCCGGAGCACGTCCCCCGGGAATAACAAGTGCATCATAGTCGTTTTCGTCAACATCGTCAAAGGTGGCATTCAATGCAAAATTATGCCCTCTTTTCTCACTGTAAGTCTGATCGCCTTCAAAATCATGTATTGAAGTACGAATCACTTCTCCGGCCTTTTTATCGGGACAAACCGCATGTACTGTGTATCCTGCCATCAATAGTGCCTGAAACGGAACCATTACCTCGTAGTCCTCAACAAAATCGCCTACCAACATAAGTATCTTTTTCTCACCCATTTTATAACCTCCCTTGTACAAATTAACTTGCTAGGATATTATATCAAAGGATGAGTTATTATTCCACATTTTTCTTTATTTAGAGAACACATATCAACATTTCCGAAAGATTATTCATCCTACACCTTAAAATCATCTATTTTAAGCATTACCAATTCCTCATTATCCGGGTTCTGCAATTTTACAACTCTGCTTGCCTGCTTTGAAACAGCCCGCTCAAAAAAATTTCTTACTCCTCTTGCATTTCCGAACCCGACAGCATCCTCACTTTGCTTTCTATAAAAATAATCGATAACATATTCTTCCGCATCGGGACTAACCTTGTATCCCAAATCATTGCACATTTTTTCAATATTTGCAGCATCTGCAGCGGCGTATAGTCATCAAAATGAATTTGCTTACTAAACCTTGATTTAAGGCCGGGGTTGGAATTTATAAATCGAGCCATCTCCTCTTCGTAGCCTGCGGCTATTACAATAAGCTTATCTCTATGATCCTCCATTCCCTTTAAAAGAGTACTTACTGCCTCAAGTCCATAATCATCCGAACTGTTTTCATTAATCAGAGAATAGGCTTCATCTATAAAAAGGACTCCCCCCAATGCCTGGTTTATTACCTCTTGCACCTTGGCAGCCGTCTGTCCCACATAACCTGCAATTAATCCTGCCCTATCCACTTCAACTACTTTATCGGTTTTTATAAGTCCAAGGTAATAATATATCTTGGAAATTAGCCTGGCAACAGTAGTCTTTCCGGTACCAGGGTTTCCTGTAAAAACCAAATGGAAACTCATAGGAACTACCGGAAGACCTCTTTCTTCCCTCATCTTCCTTACCTTAATCAGATCCACCAGAGCTTTAACCTCTTTTTTCACACTTTCAAGTCCTATCAAATTGTTAAGCTCATCAAGTACGCCGGATACAGCAGTATAACTGTCCATACCTTTACCGGAAGAATCGGAGCAAATGCTTATGTTTGGCTCTTCCTTCCCGGTATCATCCATGCTACTTTTTGTATCGCCGTTATTCTCTGCTATCCCGAATTTACCGACCAAATCGGAAATACCTGAAATGTATTTGCTAAGGAACTTACACTCAACTTCGGAAATATCATAATCGGCACCAATCATTAATAATCCCAGGCTGTTGATACAATTTATTACCTTATATGAGTATGTGGTCTTCTCCATCAAATCCATTTTTATACACGAAATTAAATAATCCGGTATTGAATTAATATCTTTTTCTCCAACTCTTGCTTGATGTAATACAAGTCTTCCCCTTGAATAATTCTTGCCCAATACCCCATTTATCATCGCAGTTTCTTCGTCATTAATTATAAAGTCTTTTGAAACAAGTTGAAGATAAAGAGAAAGAATATGCTCCTCAACATTATCGTGTATAGATTGAGTTTTATTCCAATACCCTTTTTGCTCAATCGTGTCGGTAATATTCAATAGCGTTTCATAGCGACTTTTGGCTTTTTCAATAATATCATTTATATGAAACATTAAAACATTTCTACCCCTTATTTTTATATATTACTAATCAGCTTTTACAATATATTGAACCTATTCAAAGCAAAATTAATATTATATAAACATAATTATATAGTACATAGAGTACGTATTAACACTAAACCAAAATAATCAGTTCATCGATTTGTGCCTCAATATCGCAGGCATGTTCTTGAATTTTTGATTTTAATTTATTAAGAACTTCCGCAATTTCCTCTATTATCAATCCCAGTTGCCTAACATAATCAATATCCTTTTTTATTACTTTTATTTTGTTTAATTGATCTGAAATCCTATCAAATACACTACGGTAAGGACTGTTATCAAAACTTTCCAATTTATCGATCATCCTTGTTAGATCCCTAATCTGTATTTCCATCCTACTTATATAATTTTCAGAGTAGTCAGAAGACGGAAGCGAAGGCAGATCAGGCGTAACCCTAACAGTGCGTAATAAACTTCTATCATTCTTGGACGAGATTGTCCTCATATTACTCATACTTATATTATGTTTTGCTCTATATGCTGTATTATTTAATCTTTTTACCATCTCAATAACTTTATCAATATCTGCAATTTGTGAAGATAATAATACCTGATCAGATTTCAGCTGCTTATACTGAACCGATATTTCTCTGTCTTTGTAATTCTCCAGTATTTCTTCACGTCTTCTCATTTCTTCAATGAAATCATTTTTTTCCTGGTTCAATACCAGTATCCTACTTTTGAGCTGTTCACATTCCGCATTTTTTTCTTTAATCTTCTCTACCAGCTTATTGTATTCAAGCCTTGTCATTTCCATATCTTCCGTTAGTTTGGCAACTTCGCTATTGAATTTCCCTGTGATCTTCATAACAGTGGAAAATAAAAAATCATTTTTCAATGATTCCCTCGCCTTGGCTCTATCCTGGTATTTACTCAGCAAAAATTCAGCATCCAATTCGATGGTTTTTAACTCGTTCTCCAACTTTTTTAAATTCTCCTCCAAAACCGACAACTCAGCTAGTCTTTTTTTCTTTTCAACAAGTTCACTTTTATCCATTGATATACCTCCTCTTTTAAGCAGTGGGAATTGGGTATAAGTTGATACTCAAAAGAATTCTTCCTTTTCATCGGTTGTATAGAAAAGTTGCATATTGTCTTCATCAAAAATCGCATTATCATTGGTCAAAAGTTGCCTTCTGGCCATCTCCCTGTCAATTGATGCCTTATTCTTTAGAGCCTCGATCTTTTCCGGTATTCCCCGTTCAAAAATCATATTCTTAATTTCGCTGAACAATTCAAAACTCCCATATAGAAATTTCCCTTCGTGTAAAACCTTTGAAGCTATCATTGATTCAAATTCGTCAAACACCAACTGCCTTTTTACCTTAGAAATATCCTTAACCACATAATCTATTTCTTCCCTGTAGCTGGGATTTTTAAGTAAATACGCCTTTTTTTCATATATTGCAGAATCAATTGCTTTGATTATACTTTCCGGCAAATCTTTTGAAACCACTACAATATCCAGATCCGAACCGTTAACCGTTTTCCCTGTTGAACATTCCGGTCTCGGCTCAGTGTGGGCCATATCGTATGCAACATCCCCAGCAATAATAAAACATGCTTGGGAACAAATTAGTTGAGGATCTTCCTGATGTTCAACGATTTCCGCCATCACCTTCTGTGCCAGTTGGAATTTCTTTCTGCTGATTTCCAGTATTTCTTTGTAAATACTCTCTGCCTTTGTGTTTATCAACTCATGCTGATCTTTTGTACCGAAAACCATGTAACTGCAAAATTCTCTTATGATAGAGGGAGATAGCCTAGCAAATCCTTCAACATGTTTGTCAAACCTTAGATATTTCTCTCCTATTGCTCTTGAAACTATATCATCATTATTGTTACAGATCTTCCATAACGTAAAAATGTCTCCATAAGTCTTTTCAAAAATTTCTTTACCTGTCAACGGTCCGTATTTTTCAAATAATTCAATAATATTATTCATTGGCTTCTCTTCTTTCACAGTTTCATAGTATAAAAAAAGGTTTTGCATTTGGAAGTGTTAAAGATCAAAAACCATATAAAATGTTACTTGTAAATTACTCTATAAAAATGTGATAACATTTTCTTAATAATTCATTTTTATATAACAATTTTATTATATAATGTATGAATTCGTCAACATGTTACTGCTAATATTTTACAGTTAATAGGAGATATAAAGACGGTATGGTTGGCTATATAGGGATTAATTTATATTTATCAAAAGCCCTTGTTTCAGAAAGAATTGTAGATTTAATTCTAAAGCAAACTAAGGGGTGCATTTTTTCGAATAAAACATGAAAAACAATGTAATGTAAGTTGTAGAATCTGTTAATTAAGCAAAGACGATGCACCCCATAGCTGTACATAAAATATATCAGATATCTTTCGCTATCTGAAATGCTTCCTGTATTGCATCAATAAACTTTCTTGCCTCAATGCAGTCACCGATTTTATATATCTCATCAAACTCATCTTTAAGCTCTTCATAAAGTGAATCATCGGCCTTTAATCCTGTGGCAATTACCACGGTATCGCATTCCATTTCCCTTCTGCTTCCGTTGGCATCCTCGGCAACAATTCCTCTATCGGTTATTTCCACCAGCTTTAAGCCTCCCTGTGTATTTATTCCTTTATCCCTGAGAGCTTGAAGAAGAGAAAATCTCGCCATGAAAATGACATCCTGAGCAACCTCCGGAAGCATATCAATTATCGTAACGTTCTTACCTTTCTGCGCCAGATGCAATCCCGTTTCACATCCGACAAGTCCTCCACCTACGATAATCACATTATGCCCGCACTCCTGACCGTTTTTTAGAAGGGTTGTAGCTATCCTGACATTCTGTTTGTCAATACCCGGAACCTTAGGAACTATCGGTACTGAGCCCGTTGCAACCACCACCGCATCCGGTTTGAGTTCCTTTACCGATTCTTTGGTTCCCCGGGTATTATATTTCACCTTCACCCCGGAATTTTTAATTTCCCTTACTAAATGCCTGCAGTAGGCAGCAACTTCTTTCTTATGGTCCATTACCGCCCCTTCCAATAGATGGCCTCCAAGCTCAGAGGTGCTCTCAAGCAATGTGACGTTATGTCCCTTTTCTTCAGCCATTTTCGCAAAGGCCATACCTGCCATTCCTCCACCTACGACAACCACGTTTTTAGGCTTCTTTGCAGGAAGTATCGGGCTTAGGTACTCCTTGCCGAGAACGGGATTTACGCTGCAGGCCGCATATTGACCGAAAAATATCCTGTTAATGCACTGCATGCACCTCACACAGGGTACAATATCCTCCTCTTTACCCACACGTACTTTATTCACCCACTCGGGATCAGCTAAAAGAGCTCTTCCAAGGCCTATAAAATCAAGCTTGTTTTCCTCAATTAACTTATTGGCAAGTACAGGGTCCGATATGTTTCCGTCAGAAATCACCTGTATTCCTGCCTGTTCCTTAACCTTATTGGCATAGTCGACAGAAACCCCGTCTTCCATATACTCTGTGGGTATCAAAAGATTCATATTGTCATAGCTTCCCCGTCTCAAATGCAATGTATCAATGCCCATGTTTTTAAGTCTTTTGGCAATCTCGATGGTTTCATCCAGTTCCCTTCCTCCGGGAAAGCCGTGGTCCAACGCCAGTCCGACAATCAGAGGAAAATCGCTTCCCACACTGCTTCTTGCACTCTCAATACACTCCGTCAAAAACCTCATACGGTTTTCAAGGCTGCCCCCATATTCGTCGGTTCTGTGATTCCACGCTGAAGAAAGAAATTGGTCGCCAAGATATGCGGTAAAGTGAACGTAGATTATGTCAAACCCTGCTTGTTTTGCCAATCCGGCTGCTCTTCCATAAGCCTCAACAAGTCCTTTTATCTCGTCTTTGGTAAGCTCCCGGGTTTTAACCCCCGGCATACCGAGAATCTCAATTTCCGAAGGTCCCACAGGCCACCGGTCTTTATACGCAGCATCGGCCAGCCTTCCGGTACCCGGTGACAGCTCAATGGCAACTTTCGTGCCATATCTGTGGGCTGTTTCCGTTACTTCATAAAAATATTTTAATTGACTTGCAGAATCCAATGTAACATAACCGTAAGTAAGCGGGTAAGGATCAATATTTTTCTCTGCTTTTACATGAGTAGTAATAATTAATCCCACTCCACCCTTTGCTCTTGCTTTATAGTATTCAAAATACCTGTCGGAAAAAACGGAAGGGTCCCCTGTCGTAAATTGAGTATTCATCGGCGACATTACCAGCCGGTTTTTAATCTTTACCTTTCCGATATACCCCGGCTCAAAAAGCTTATCGTAAGCCATTTTTATACCTCCTCAAACTATATGATACTTATAGTTTGTGGGTAAAATACAAAATCATGCATCGTCTGTAAATAATTAATTTTCTCTTTTACTTTCTCTTATTCTGCAAGTTGTCTCAATGAATGCCGCCCGCCCCGAACCAATCTTGTACCGGTTATAATGCTCCGGGTTTTTTAAATAATAATCCTGGTGATACTCTTCCGCCGGATAAAACTCCGAAGCCTTAATTATTTGTGTAGCAATAGTATTGCCAAACACACCCTCTCTCTCAAGACTTCTCTTAGATTCTTCGGCAAGCTTCCTCTGCTCATCATCATGATAAAAAATAGCCGTTTGATACTGAGAACCCTTATCAAAAAACTGTCCCTCCGGATCCGTGGGATCGATCTGTCCCCAAAAAATATCAAGAAGCTTTTCATACTGAACTTTTTCAGGATCATAGCTAATCTGTACCGCTTCATAGTGACCCGTATTTCCTGTACACACCTGCTCATAGGTTGGATTTTCAATATGGCCGCCGGTATAGCCGGCAATTACTTTATGCACACCATCGAGCTCTTTAAAAGGCTGAACCATACACCAGAAACATCCCCCTGCAAAAGTAGCCAGTTTAAGATTATCTTTCTCATATCCATTATTCATAATTAATTTCACTCCCGTGACGGATTTGATTTCCAAATAAATCGAATTTATATTATTAATACCCTCAAATGAATAAATATATCATTCGAAAATCCCGCTACACATTTAGAATTTTCCAATATATCCTCATTTAGAGCTGAATCTTTCAAGCAATAATTGTGCAAATTAATATTGGCTTTTTCAGTCCAAGTATGAAAGGAAGATGTTTATGAAAAACCATAATAAGCAAGATAAGCTTTTTGTTAATGTCATTACACCACCGGATAATGTAAAAGCTGTCTCTGAAAAGAGTTCCGGTAATGCATCAAAAGAGCCGTTCTGTATTTATGACCACAAGAGACATGCCGTCGGTTCCATAATTGAAAACGATGATGGTTCTAAAACCGTATGTACAAAAGATGGAACATGGAAAAACACAAAATAGTCTGAATTTCAATTATAATGATATTTCTATATAAACATTAATATTTCTATATAAAACAATACCTTGGCCGCTATGGTCAAGGTTTTTTATACATAGCCATCCGTTCTTTCAAAATAAAGCTCGGGTAAAACAATTCTGATTTCAAATTCCGAGTCTTTCTCATGCCAGTAAACAATAAACTTGATTTTTGCCTTCTTCGGAAAATAGTTTTTTTGCTTCATTTCCTGAATTTTGCCTTTTAAACGGTTTGAAAACTTCAATATCTTTTGTCCTTTAGAATTTATGCAATAATCTCCGTCAACCCCCAGCTCATCTCCGCTATTTAGCTCTGCAATCAAATTCTGCCGGGAAATAAAAAAGTCCAGCACTACATCCCTATGGGTCAGCTGCATTGCCAGTTGACCGGGGGGACAGTAAATATTCGAATCATAAAAGGTTTCAAGTCCATCAGCCCTGATAAAGTCCAAGTAATTTCCATTATAGTGAACGGTAAGACTACGTTTAGCCCGTGTCATTGCAACATACAGTTGCCTTAGTTCTTCATCCGTTTTAGGATTGAACCCATCCAACATTATAAATACATTGTCAAACTCTCTACCCTTGGCCTTGTGAATGGTCGAGACGAATATGGCTTCCAGCTTTTCCGCAAAAAAATCCTCCATTCGTGATTCTCTGATAAAGATCTCCAGATCCGATTTGTATTTATTTTTTGGATTCGTTGCTTCAAAATCTTTTATTATGTTTTGACACAGCTCCAAATTCGGACTGCAGCTAAATTCATCTGCCAATTTGCGTTTTGCATCTGTCCAGGTCTCCTCGCTTATCAAATAGGTATCCCTGGACAAGTTAAGGTATTTTAAAAATGACCTCACTTCCAAAAGGTTGTATAGGTTAAATCCTTCGTTGGATTGAATCAGCTTGGCCTTCATTCCGTTTTTGATCAGCAGACCTGTAATCTGTAATGCTTCTTCATTACTCTTGGTTAAAACACAGGTAGTTCCCGAAAGATCCGTATTAAGGATATCGTTAACCACCGGTGTAATCAGGTTGCTGCTTTTGTACCGAACCAGCTTAATCCTTCCGTTATCTCTCTGAACTGCAACAACAGGCATATTCTTTAATCGGTGGGATATTTTTTCTACAAACCGGTTTGTAAACTCCACAAGGTTGCTCTTACTCCTGTAGTTTTCTATAAGTTCATACATAACGGCGTTTTTTTCTTTTATCATTTGTTCCAGATACTTGGAGCTTGCACCCCGGAATTCATAAATATTCTGGTCGTCATCCCCCACTGCAATTACCCTCATATCCTCATTTCGTTCCATCAAGGTACTGATTAATTCAAACTCATCGGCATCCATGTCCTGTGCTTCATCTATCACCAAAACGGTCTTTGTAATCCTACCCGGTTCCACCTCGCCGTTTTTGATTCTATTTACAGCCTCCCTTATTACTTCATCGGATTTTTCCAGTGTACCAACCCTCCCTAGAAGGTCAAAGCAATAGGAATGAAAGGTTTTTATCTCAATGTAGTTAGCGGCATTACCGATGAGTTTTAAAAGGCGTTTTTTAAATTCAGTAGCTGCAGCCCGTGAAAAGGTTACCATTAACAATTGTTCATGCTTGACATCCTCCATTTGCATCAGCGACGCCAGCTTGTGCACCAACACCCGGGTCTTTCCGCTTCCGGGGCCGGCTGCAACCACAATATTCTTTGATTGCTTATCGGTAATGATCTTTAATTGGGCAGCCGAAAGCTCCCCAAAAAGCTGCAGGAATTTCTCCGGAGTAATGTTTCTTTTTATTTCATCCTGCCGGCTCCCTCTAAAGTATTTATTTAAAAAAGAGCTGTAATTCAACGTAAAATAATCGTCTACAAACTGAAGAGCTTCCTTGTAATCGCTGATCATTTTTCGTGCATATTCACCGACAATATGAATCTGCTGTACCTTGTTTTCGTAAAACGCCTTAAGCTTTTTATAATCCTCAAGTTTGTAGCGTTTTTTGTTGTCCCTTTCAATGCGCTCGATAGACATAGGGTTATAGATAACCATAAAGCCGCCCTCTATCTTCAGAGTCTCGATTTTTGAAAGATAATAGAGTGCATCCTCAACATCTTCCGAAGAAACCCTGGTATTAAAAAACGTTATTCTTTGCTCAAACTTTTCTTTAAGTTCGAGAACCGAAAACTCTACTGCCACTTCCTCTTTAGCGTTGTTTTCCTGTATACCGTCCCTGGTTTTTTCATAAAGATACTCCAATATGAACCGTGACAGTTCATGCCTTTTTATAATCTTTTCTTCAAGCAAACTTTTATCAAACAAAGTAATTACCGCTATGTGGTTCGCCGAAAAGCCCGTGTTCTGTCTCTTTATCCAACCTTTTTTACTCCAAAGGTTTATGACGGTTTTTATTATGTTGGGGGTTGATTCCTTGCATCCATATTCTTCAGCTTGTTCATTGAGCTCCTTTATGTGAAATGTCTTTTCCTCCTTTGAAAAAACACTCAAAAGGAAGTTCTCAATCTTTGCAAAGGAATTTAGTATGCCCAGTGACCGGTTTTGATTTCTCTTAACAAATGCCACAAGGTCTTTCATATCCGCGAGGATTCTCTCTTCCCGAAGCAGGTTCACAATCTGTATTACTTCCTCCCGGGGTATCCCCAGATAGTCTGAAATATAGTCAACCCTGGACTCTGCGTCTTCATCCATTGCAATTTTTCTACTTTTACTGGAAATAAGGCTCTTTATTATTCGAATTGCATTTTGCTTTTGCTTATCGTCAAACCTTTGGGAAGCGTTAATTTTTTCGGCTGCTTCCTGAACATTTCTTGCAAGAATACTGTTGGCAAATACCCGGGGCATGTTTTGTCCCCGCCTGATATAACCGGCGTTTTCCAAAGCAGCTATTGCCGCCTTAACCCTGTTTTCCATATCATCCAGCTTTTCACTCCAACCGGCTCTTCTTGCAATTTCCAGTGCAGATTGGCATGTTTTCATCCGCAGCCGGGTAACGTCTTTAATTGCCTTCCATACCTGCTGGATTTCTTCAATATTCAGTTTTGTTTGGTTGAGCAGCATAAAATGTTTGTTGAGATCTTCATCATTGAATAACACATAACAGTCGGCAGTTATTTTTTCATCCCTTCCGGCCCGTCCTGCTTCCTGAACGTAATTTTCAAGGGAATCCGATATTTCGTAATGAACGACCATTCCCACATCCTTTTTATCCACTCCCATTCCGAATGCAGAGGTTGCAACCATGATCCGGACATCACCCTTTATAAACGCATCCTGATTTTCGGTTTTTTTATCCTTATCCATTTTCCCATGGAATGCTCTTGCCGAAAACCCGTCCTGTATAAGCCTTTGGGCCAGCTTATCCACCGTTTTGGTCTTTACGGCATAGACTATTGTGGGACAATCCCTCTCCTCAAGCAAATTCCTTAATGTATTGTATTTTTCTTCTTCACTTTTTCTCTCGAATACCTTGTATCGAAGATTGCGCCTCGATGCCTTTGATGTAAAAAGCTCCATATCAATGGATAGCTTCTCTTTAAAATAATTTCTTATATCCTCAATAACATTGGGCTTTGCAGTAGCTGTAAAGCAGGAGACGGGAATAGGTTCTGCCATGTTTTTCTTTTCCTGAATTGACTTTATAAAATCACCGATATACAAATAGTCCACTCTAAAATCCTGTCCCCATGCGGAAAAGCAATGGGCCTCGTCTATGACAAACCGAACAACATTTCTTCCTAGAAGCACACGCTCAATTGATCTTGAACGCAAGGACTCCGGTGAAATGTAAAGAAGGGAAGCTGAACCGTTTTCCACCCTTTCAAAGGATTTTGCCCTTTCTATCGGGTCCAACAGGCTGTTTATGGTAACCGCCTCGGTAATGCCTGCCTTTTCCAAGTTATCCACCTGGTCCTTCATCAGTGATTGAAGGGGTGAGATAACCACTGTCAGTCCGTTTGTATTTTTTCCGCTCATTAAAGCCGGCACCTGAAAAGTAACGGACTTCCCTCCACCGGTGGGAAAAACGGCAAGAAGGGATTTATTGGCTACGGCTGCTTTAACAGCCTTCTCCTGCAAGGGTTCTCCATCATAGGTTCTATATGAATCGTATCCGAAGTACCTTTTTAAGGCTTTATGAATGTCAAGAGCTTCTTTGCAATAATCACAACCTTCCAGACATGGGTTGCTCCTGAGCAAAAACATGACTCTTTCAACCTCGGGAAAGGTTTTCAAAACCCAGGGCGGAGTAATTGAGTGGTGGCACTTGGTATTTATAAGGGCAAGACAATAGGATAATTCAATCGGGTTTTGTGATATAATTTTCCCAAGATCAGTTTTTTGGCATATCAGTAGACGAAATTTATCCCGGATTATTTTTTCCAAATCCCGAAACTCAAGTTCATATCCGGCCAAATGTCCGTAAATTTTAGGTACAACCGGGTTATTTTCCATTTCACTTATTGAAGTCTCGTCAATATATTTAAAGAAAGCCGAAAAACCGTCTTTATCTTTTAACAGAGTATAAAAAATTTTCTTCAATTCATTATCCAATTCACAAAAAGCGTTAATCTCATCATAGAAAAGGGCCTGGGCTTTTTTTGAATCATTTAGTGGGTTATTTACATCCTCCGTTTGCAGCTTATCGTCTTTTAAAAGAGAATGATAAGGCTTTTTGGGAAACAGAAGCGGCGAAAGATATAAGGTATCGATAGAATTTGTAATTTTAATGCCGGCAGCCTCAACAGCATTTTTTATATATTTTAAATCATGTCTTATAATATTATGTCCGCAAACATACTCCGTACCGCGCAAAAATTCAATAAAACCAGCAACAGAACCGGAGTGAAATGTAGCGCCGTTGTTCTTAATACCTCCGATATCAAGAATCTTCCCGCTTTTAGGATCGATTTCCGTGTCAATGAAAGCTATTCTCTTCAATTCCAGCCCTCCCCAAAATACAACAAATAACAACTTAACTGATTTTTATAACGGTTATATTAAGCCCTATTGATTTTATTCTGTTGAAATCAGAAATTTCCTTCTTTAGAGAATCCTTTGATTTATTGACATATATTCATTTGAAAAATTAACCGGATATGTCTCTCATTCATGTTTACCTTAAATTAGCTTTATTTATTTTATCAAAGTATAGACAAAAGGATTGCTTCATCTTCTTTATATTATATTGTACAATGTTTAATGTAAAATATATAACATTATTAATTGTAAAATATATAAAATTGTGTTCTCAATAACCTGACTTTTTTGGGAGAGTGGATTCATGAAGCTTTTTTTGGCACCAATACAGGGTATGACAATAGCTTGCTACAGAAATGCATTTGCACGGCATTTCGGCAATATTGATGCATATTACGCCCCTTTTATCGGACTTTCAGATACAAAGAATATAAGCAATTTACTTTTAAAAGACCTTCTTCCGGAGCATAGCGACAGTTCAATTAATGTCGTTCCACAGCTTCTCGGTAACGACGGTGCACTTTTTAAGAAGTTTGCCCTTGTTATTTCCGATTTGGGATATCGTGAAATCAATTGGAATATAGGCTGTCCTTTTCCCATGGTAACCGGAAGGAAAAGAGGTTCCGGAATACTGCCGTATCCTGATATGATAAAAAAGTTTCTCGATACCGCATGCTCCGACAGCTCTTACACGGTATCGGTTAAAATGAGGCTGGGGCTCAAGGATCCTGAAGAAGGGTTTCGTGTCATGGAAGTGTTAAATGAATATCCCTTGTGCAAAGTAATAATTCATGCCCGTACCGGAAATCAAATGTATACTGGGCAGGTGGATTTAGAAGCATTTAAAGCTCTTGCCGGATCCTGCAAACACGAAGTTACCTATAACGGTGACATTTTCACTTATGCTGATTATCTTCGGATAAACTCCTGCTTTCCCGCGGTAAATAATTATATGCTGGGCAGGGGCGCTTTAACTGACCCTTTTCTTCCATCTGTGATTAAAGGACACGATATACCCTCTGCGAATAAAATCAGCATAGTTCGCAATTTTCACGATGATATTTTCAATTTTTACCAAAGCCGTCTTTCAGGATCAAAACACCTATCGGACAAAATGAAGGAATTTTGGGATTATTTGCACGTCCATATATGCACGGATAAAAAGTTATTGAAAAAAATCAAAAAATGCCATGACTCATCACAATATATAGAATTGGTCAACCAACTGTTTGATTCTGCAGAATGGATTGAGTAACGTCAGTGGCTATATTTGAAAATTCAGGTATATAAAAAACTCACTGTGTTGCAGCTTAGCAACACAGCGAGTTTAAATATATTTCTTCACACCTTTCGTAATTTCCGTCACTTCAACAATTCGGATACAATAAAGACTTTCCGAAAGCTTTATTCCCTACTTCCGCACTTATCATATTCAAGTGGTATTCAACTGTTCTCCTGCCACAAAAGAGTACATCCTAATATTATCATAACAAATCATACGAAAAAACCTCTTTATGGGATATTAAATAAGCATAAAAATCCCCCCAAGTATTTATAAGCCTTTTGGGGGTAAACTTTTTATGTGCCTATTAAAGACATCTGTTACAGCTCATAAAGCTTTGATATCTTCACTGTGTTTTTCAAACCAATTAACCTAAAAATCTTTAGTTCTTTCAATCTGATTATAAAGAATATCAGAAAAAAAGGAGTATGGTTAAAAATTTCTAACTTTGAATACTATCCAAAACAACTGGTATTTGTCGTACAATATCTATACTCCTTTGCTCTACATCCACCTTGCAAACATAAGCCATAAGATCCACACCGGCCTTTCCGGCTTCCCTTAACGCATTGCCGAAGTCCATGTCCGTTCTGTCATTGGGTCTTACAACCTCTGCATCTTCTCTCTGCACAACAAAAACAACCCCTGTTCCCTTCCCGCTCAATTTTAGCTTTGTCAATTCCTCAAGGTGCCTGACACCCCGTTTTGTAGGAGCATCCGGGAAAAAGCCCTGTCTATTTTCTACAAGGGTTACGCCTTTAACTTCAATATAATATTCTTTTTCTTCCGAAAACAACCCAAAGTCAAAGCGGCTGCTTAACACGGTTACTTCCCGGCATATTTGGCTAAAGTCACGGAACGGTTCAAGCTTTCCCTGCTTGAGAGCTTCGTACATTATCCTATTGGGCACATTGGCAGAATCTATAGACACCCATATCCCGTTTTTTCTTACGAGTATAAGTCCGAAACGGGTTTTTCGGTCCGTCCTGTCATATTTTCTTAAAAGCACGGTTGCTCCTTCTGTCAGTAACTCCTTTAAACGTCCAGTATTCGGAACATGGGCCAGTTCCTGTATGCCCTCGACTTCCACAACAGCCTCAAACCGGTTCAATCTATTAATAAACTTACCTTGTACAAGTTCTCCTTCAATCTTCATTTATATTTCCTCCCCTTAAAAATAAAAACAGGGGTCGGTTCTTTGTCCTACGGCCTATAATCATCGTTATTGACACCCCTGTAAAGTTCTTTAACTTTTAAACGTTGTTTCCCCATCCTCCGAATAACATTGTCATAACATAAGCCACATCAATAAACTCTGCATTTCATATCCACCATTATAACCGCTCTGTTTTTATATATCAATATTGTAGCCATTTCTGCTTATAACAGATACTCGTGAAAATATCTTAATAAAAAGCGTCCTTCTAATCAATTTTAAAAATCTCCACAGCTTTGTTGAGATTTTGGGCCATTTCATTGAGCTTTAAAGCCAGAGCAGCCAATTGTTCCGCTCCTGCTTTCTGCTCATGAACGGATACACTTACATCCCTAGTAGCTAATGCAGTATCTGAAGACAGCATATGAATATTATCAATGGACTTAAGCGTGTTTTCTTTCGATACAAGGGCTTTACTCAAGGATTCCTGAGAACTGTTCATTTTGCTTATTATTTCTTCCATAGCATTATAAATCGTCCGGAAGCTCTTATCCACCTCAGCTACCGCTTCAAGCTGAATATTGATTATATTGCCTGCGTCATCAGCTAAAAGCACGGTATCTTCGGTCTTTTTCTGAATTTTGTTTATTATATTGCTTATATCGGTTAAAGAATTTTTGGATTTGTCCGCAAGCTGCTTAATGTTTTTTGCCACTACGGCAAACCCTTTTCCAAACTCACCTGCCCTCGCCGCTTCTATGGAAGCGTTAAGAGACAGAAGCTTTGTTTGCTCAACAATTTCTCCAATTAACTTGATGATCTTTTGGATCTCTTTCATTTCAGTCTTCAAAGAGTTTATGGTTTGGGTTATGTTTTCCGATACGTTTTGAGTCTCACAAGCTTTTACTTTAAGAGATCTGATGGAATCCAGGGTACTATCGCTATATTTTTTAGTATTCAGAATAATATCCGAGGTTTGAACAATATTATTCACCACCTGGTTTATGTCATCCGACAGGCTGGTAACATGTTCTACACATAATGTAGTATTATTAACCTGATCCGCTGTACTTTTTGTTATCTGCTGAACCGCTGTAGCCGTCTGGCTCGATGCAGCCTGCGATACCTTTGACAAGGATGCAAGTCCCTCTGCGTCAAGCACAACAGATTCCGAACTCTCACGAACTTTTAAAATAAGACTTCTTATGTTTTCAACCATGCTGTTAAATTTTTTCAATACTTCGGCAATTTCATCATTGTACTTGTCTTCAATATTTATATAAAGATTTCCCATGCTTGCCTCATCCATAAGTACCTGCATTTTTTTAAGAGGCATGGATATACTTTGGGTTATAAGGAAGGATATAATTAGTGCAAGGCTAAGTAATATAAGGGCAATACCGAGAATACTCCATAAAAAGCTCCGGGATTCTTTCTGAAGATAAGTGTAGGGTATTGTGCTCACGACAAACCAATCCGTGTTCTCTATAGCTGAAAAGGTCACAAGGTATTTGCTGTTATCAATAGTTGCAGCAAAAGAGCTTTCCCCTTTTTCTCTTTTGTTCATAAGTTTATTTATAAGAGTTTCATCCTTGTAAAAGCTGTTGGGAGGTATTTTTTCAATATCTCTGCTTGATATGACCATCCCTTCGGAATCCATTACAAAAATGTCTACATTCTTGCCCAAATCTACATCCTCATATATGGAGGACAAAAAACTTTGATCATAAACCGTATACAATGACAATTTAAAGCCCAAATAGTTTGGCTTGTTATTAATAATGGTGTAGGGAACAGAGTGCTTTACATATATAATTGAATCCCTTCCGTTGACAAGCTTCCTACTTAGCCACACCTGCGTTGTTGAGGAATCCAGGAGTAATTTGTCATAAGCAACACTGTCTTCAAGAGTTACAAGGCTACCGTGATTGTCTGCGTTGAATATCTTTAAGAGTTGATCTCTATCCTGAATTTTCATAAATATAGATATAGTATGAGTGTTATCACTAAACCTAGTAATAAATGAAGATGATATTTTTTGTGTTAAAATTGATGTTTTTTCAAAATTTGTAGCTACTTTTAGGTAATCTTTTACTCCATTAACAGCGTCACCATAGGACATCAATTCATTGCATATAGACTCATACTTTTTCATCTGTAAAGATATATTCTGGCTTACCTGGTCCACTACCTGAACCGAGTATGTTTCTATTTTTGACTCTATGGCAGAGCTCGACTTACTGAAGCTCATTGCTCCTATAATCATTATTGGAACAACGGATATGACTATAAACGATATAATCAGTCTCGTTTTTATTTTTATTTTTCTGATATTTAACTTATTTACTTTAATTTTTCTGATATTTAGCTTATTTATTTTTATTTTTCTGATATTTAACTTAAATAAGCCAATACGAGCCCCTTTGATCTTTTGTTTCAGAGGAAAGATAATTTTGGCAACTTTATCTTTGCCCTTATCTATGAACATTGATATTTTATTTTTTATATCCAATTATCTCACCCCAATAATTTTGATAATATTGGTGTTGCGATGTTGCAAGAGATTAAATGCTCAGTAACATTTTAGTAAAAAAATATTTATATTTTTTAATATCGGTATTATACAAATATAAGATTATAGATTTTAAACGTCATTTTCTGTATATCTTCCCGATCATCAAATTTGTCCAAACAATCCTTTTATTTATTAAATTGAATCCATTATAAGCCGATAATAATTATATGAATTGAATCATGATTATTCCAAAGAATGCCCAAATGCCTATGGGAATAGTCTTTTTTCTACAAGGAGGATTTTTATGTATATCAAGGAGTTTATACCAATCCGTAGGGTAGTTTTGCTTTTGTTAATGCTTTCAATATTTGCTTCCTTTACTGCCTGCAGTAGTGCAGGGGGAGAAGAACCGGAACCGACCTCAGGCCAAGTTAAGAAGTCTGATAAAGTTAATAATGCAACAACAGTAAGGTTTATGATTCACGGATATAGTGACATATTTAGCAGTTTAGCAAACGAATTTTCAAGTCAAAACCCTGATATCAAGATTGAATTGATTATGGTTGAGAATTCAATGTATGACCAGTTAAAGGCACAAAAGTTGTCGGCACGTGATGTTGAAGTTGTGATAAATTTTCAAACAAATCCTATGCAGAATGATTGGGCTAAAGGAGCTATTAAACCTCAATTTCAACAAGAAATAGAATTGGGTTATTACACTGACTTAACCGACATGCCTTATCTGAAAATATGGAAACAATCAGCTTTGGAGGATTCCTCTATGTATCAGGGACGGGTTTACGCCGTTCCCTTTGCCTTATCTGCATTAAACGTTGTCTTTTATAACAAAAAGATATTCAGAGATAACGGCCTGGAGGTACCGGAAACGTGGAGTGAATTTATTAATATATGCAAAACCTTGAGAGAAAGAAATATTAAACCTCTAATTGTCGGAGGAAAAGACAGTTGGCCTATGCTAATGATTTCCAATGCTTTTGTAGCAGCAAACGAAACAGATTTGCCATCTTTTGCTAAACAACTCTGGACTGGAGAGAGAAAATATAACGATGAAAAATCTCTTAAAATCTGGAAGATGGCTTATGATTTTTCAACTTATTTGCCCTTTGACTTCGATAGAATAGAGTATGCCAGCATACCGGAAAGATTCGCAAATGGCGAAGCAGCGATGCTGGTAGATGGCTCCTGGCAAGCGTTTTCCATTATGGATAAGAATCCGTCGATGGAACTCGGCTGCTTTACTTTGCCCGGATATGAAAAGGGCACTGAGCCGATACAGTTATCGTGTAAATACGATATGATGCTGAGCGTTAACGATAAATCCCCCAACCGGGAAGCTGCCTTAAAATGGCTGGAGTTTCTGTGTGCGCCTGAAAACTACAAAAAATTTGCTGAAGAAGCTAAGGTTATTCCAGTAGCCGATATTGAAGTAGACAACGAATTTATCAAATCTCTGGCCCCTTACATGAAAAATCCCTCCAGCGCATGGGAACATGTTATGCCTGTTCACTCGAACGTGAAACTGGCATTGTTTTCTTCCTATGTACAGTATGCAACCCTGTTGGGACAATACCGTACCCCGGAATATCTTGCCGACTCCGTACAGGATGAATGGGACAGAATACTTAACAGCATTAATTAAAATAGAATTAAAACAGGGGACGGTTCTCTGTTCTACATAAAACAGGGGACGGTTCTCTGTTCTACATGAATGTAGAACAGAGAACCGTCCCCTGTTTATGTTTATTATTATTACTCCAGTTCTACCGCTCC
>LFSC01000063.1 GCA_001512505.1 Clostridiaceae bacterium DTU079
TTGTGGAGAAATGGCGACGGATCCTATGGGTGTGGCGGTTTTACTTGGGATGGGCATACGCAATTTCAGTATGAGCCCTGCTTCTGTCAATGACATATATAATTTTGTTAAAGGCATAAGCATCACGGAGGCAGAGGATTTGGCAAGGAGGGTACTTGAAAAAGACAGCCTTCGGGATGTAAAAAAATTACTTACAAAATGGATGAAAGCCAGGAAGTGAAAAAGTGTTCGATATACAGGAAGAATTAAAAAAATTGCCCGAGAAGCCGGGCGTTTATATTATGAAAGATAAAAACGGTCAAATAATATATATAGGGAAAGCTGTTGTCTTAAAGAACAGAGTAAGGCAATATTTTCAGTCCCTGGCAAACCAGACTCCAAAGGTACAGGCTATGGTGCCTTTAATTCATGAGTTTGAGTATATAGTTACCGATACCGAGCTTGAGGCGTTGATTTTGGAATGCAATCTTATAAAAAAGCACCGCCCCAAGTTTAACATACAGTTAAAGGATGATAAAACCTATCCTTATATTAAGGTAACCATGAATGAGGAATATCCAAGGGTTTTAGTGACCCGAAGGGTTGAGAAGGACGGGGCGAAATACTTCGGTCCTTACACCAGCGAGTTTGCGGTAAAGGAAACGATGGACCTTATAAAAAAGCTTTTTCCCGCAAGAACGTGCAACAGGCCCTTAACAGGGGAACCGACAAAACAAAGGCCTTGCCTGAATTATTATATATACCAGTGCCTCGGACCCTGTCAGGGAAATGTGAGCAAGAAGGAATACAGGTCCCTTATGGCGGATATCTGCAGTTTTCTTGGTGGAAAACAGGAGGATATATTAAAAAGGCTGGAGCAGGACATGAAGGAAGCATCGGAGAAGCTGGAATTTGAAAAGGCGGCGAAGATCAGGGACAAGATAAACAGCCTTAAGCATATAGCCGAAAAACAGAAAATTGTTTCTACGGCCATGGAGGACCAGGATATCATCGCTTTTGCAAGAGGAGAAGCGGATTCGTGTATTCAGGTGTTTTTTATCCGGGGCGGAAAGCTTATCGGAAGAGAGCATTTTATCCTGGAAGGTACCGCGGACGAAACGGACAATGAGCTGATGTCCGCATTTATAAAGCAGTTTTACAGCAGTGCCGCCTATATACCCAATCAAATAGTTTTACAGGAGGATATTGACGAAGCAAGCATTATTGAGAGGTGGCTCAACAGCAAAAGTCAGACAAAGACATATATTAAGGTACCGAGAAAGGGCGAAAAATTGAGACTGGTGGAGATGGTAAAAAAGAATGCCCTTATTGAGCTTGAACGTTTCAGAGATAGAATAAGCAAAGAGGATGCTCTGGCAAAAGAGGGATTGGAAAGGCTTACAGAGGTCCTGGCTTTGGATAAATCCCCCGAGAGAATAGAAGCCTATGACATTTCAAACACGGGAAGCACTGAAATAGTGGGATCAATGGTGGTGTTTGAAAACGGGCGCCCGAAAAAGAGCGACTACAGAAGATTTAAAATTAAATCGACAAATATACAGAATGACTATCAGAGCATGCAGGAGGTTATTTTCAGAAGATTTAAACGGGCACAGAAGGAATTTGAAATAAATGTTGATGACGAAAAAGCAGGTGCCGGGTTTGGAAGGCTCCCCGATCTTATACTGGTGGACGGCGGATTGGGACATGTAAATGCGGTTAACGGCACATTAAAAGAGTTTGAGTTTAATATTCCCGTATTCGGCATGGTGAAAAATGAAAACCACAGAACAAGAGGGCTTGTATCGGAAGAGAAGGAGCTGGAGCTTTCTAATGATATTACACTTTTAAGATTTGTGACATCGATCCAGGACGAAGCCCACAGGTTTGCATTGGAGTATAACAAAAAGCTTAGGGCAAAAAGATACAGGGGTTCGGTTTTGGATGAAATAGAGGGAGTCGGTCCTAAACGCAAAAAGCTTTTAATTAAGCATTTCGGATCGGTTAAAGCCATAAGAAATGCCGGTATTGATGATTTGGCTGCGATAGAAGGAATAAGCAGGGACTTGGCTCAAAAGATTTATGATTTTTTCAGACAGTAAATCCGGTTTAAAATATATTGGCAAGAGGAGTATTAACATGGCAATATTTGCAATTTCAGACCTGCATCTTGCATATGGAATTGATAAGCCTATGGATGTTTTCGGCGACCGCTGGACAAATTATATGCAAAGGCTGAAGGATAATTGGGAGGCGACTGTAGGATCCGATGATTGTGTCATTGTTCCGGGGGATATATCCTGGGCTACATATATTGAACAGGCAGTTGATGATTTTATGTTTATTGAAGCCCTTCCCGGGAAAAAAATTATATCGAAGGGAAATCACGATTACTGGTGGACTACCATGAGCAAGCTGAGCAAATTTCTTGCGGAACATGACCTAAAAACCATCAGCTTTATGCATAATAACAGCCTTATAGTCGAAGACTATATAATTTGCGGGTGCAGAGGCTGGAAGTGTCCCGGTGATGATGATTTTACTCAAGAGGATAAAAAGATATATGAAAGGGAGCTTTTGAGGCTTGAGCTGTCGTTAAAGAGTATTCCGGCTCTAAAGGAGCCTTCAAAAATTATTGTTGCAATGCATTATCCGCCCTTTAATCCGGAAGGAAAACCGTCGGAATTTGTGGAAATAATGAGGAAATACGGAGTAGTGAAATGCCTCTATGGGCATTTGCACGGGAATAGCTATAAAGGTGCTGTAATTGGAGAGTTTCAAGGCATTGAGTTTAATTTGGTCTCGGCGGATTATTTAAGTTTTGTGCCCTTAAGAGTAAGCTTGTAAAATTTTTAGTGTTTGTATTGGATTTTCAAAACATATTATGTTATAATGTAATGGCTTAATTTGATGGGAAATTATTCGGCATTAATCGGCAGCAATGGTGAATTTTAATACTGAAATTACTGAATTTTAATATAAATTTATAACTTAATAATGGGAGGATTTGTTTTAATGAACGTTAAGGTTGAAAAAAAGGATAAGAATATTGTAGAACTGGAAATTGAGGTTGAAGCGGAAAAATTTGAGGAAGGACTTCAAAGATCCTATCAAAAAAACGTACGGAAATTTAATGTTCCCGGGTTCAGAAAGGGTAAGGCTCCGAGAAATATTGTAGAGAGGTATTACGGAAAAGAAGTCCTGTATGAAGATGCGATTAATATTGTTTGTTCTGAAGCATATGATGAGGCAATCAAGGAAAATGACATACATCCGGTAGACATGCCGAGCATAGAAATTAAAGAGGTCGGAGAAGGTAAGAATCTGTTGTTTACGGCAAGCGTAACCGTACTTCCCGAAGTGGAGCTTGGGCAGTATAAGGGTATTGAGATTGAAAAGCCTGACGTTAACGTAACCGACGAAGAAGTTGAAGCGGAAATAAAGAAAGTTGCGGAGAAAAATGCAAGGATTATGTCGGTGGAAGACAGAGGAATTCAAAAAGGAGATCTGGCACAGATAGACTTCGAAGGCTTTATTGACGGAGAGCCCTTTGAAGGAGGAAAGGCCAGCGACTATATTCTTGAAATAGGATCGGGAACCTTTATCGAAGGGTTTGAAGATCAGCTCATCGGCGGAAGGCCGGGGGATGACATCGATGTTAATGTTACCTTCCCCGAGGATTACGGAAAGAAGGAACTTGCAGGAAAGCAGGCTTTGTTCAAGGTAATTGTTAATGATGTAAAAGTTAAAGAGCTTCCTGCTATAGATGATGAATTTGCCAAAGACGTCAGCGAATTTGACACATTGGAAGAGTATAAGGCAGATATCAGGAAGAAGCTTGAGGACAATAAGGAACATATGGCAAAGCATAAAATAGAAGATGATGTGGTTAATAAGGTTGCTGAAAATGCTACAGTAGATATTCCGAAGGTCATGATTGATACCCAGGTGGAAAGGCTTGTACGTAGTTTTGATGCTAGATTGCGTTATCAAGGGCTGGATCTGGATAAGTATATTACCATTATGGGCATGGATTACAACACTTTTAGGGAGCAATTAAGGCCTGAGGCAGAGAAGGAAGTCAGGACTCAACTGGTATTGGAAAAAATCCGCCAGGTAGAGAATATTAATGCATCGGATGAAGAGGTTGAGGAAGAAATCAAATCAATGGCTGAAAATATGAAGCAGGAAGTTGATGATTTTAAGAAACATTTAAAAGATGACGATATAGAATATATTAAGACCAATATTGAAATCAGAAAGGTTATAAAACTTTTGGTGGACAACGCAAAAATAGCATAAAAGAAGTTTAATAATTGGACAATATGGGAAAAGATATATAAGATTACAAATTGACAGGAGGGGATATTATGAGTTTGGTTCCGATAGTAGTAGAGCAGACTAACCGTGGTGAGCGTTCATATGATATTTATTCCAGGCTTTTGAAGGATAGAATAATAGTTTTAAGCGATGAAATTAATGATGTTACGGCAAGTCTTGTGGTTGCTCAAATGTTGTTTTTAGAGGCTGAAGACCCTGACAAGGATATTCAGTTATATATAAACAGCCCGGGTGGCTCGGTAACATCAGGTTTTGCCATATATGATACTATGCAGTATGTTAAACCGGATGTATCCACAATTTGTATCGGTATGGCAGCCAGCATGGGTGCATTCCTTCTTGCTGCCGGTGCCAAGGGAAAGAGATTTGCACTTCCCAACAGCGAAATTATGATACATCAGCCGCTAGGTGGTGCCCGGGGTCAGGCAACGGATATAAAGATTCACGCAGAACAAATAATTAAAATAAAGAACAAGTTAAATAAAATTCTGAGTGAGAGAACGGGGCAACCTTTTGAAAAGATTGAAAGGGATACGGAAAGGGATTTCTTTATGTCTGCAGAGGAAGCTAAGGCTTATGGAATTGTCGATGAAGTAATGGAAAGAAGAAAATAAATGAGGTGGTAGTTGGATGTCCAGATATGATGAAAAAAAGCAGCTGAAATGCTCCTTCTGCGGAAAGACCCAAGAGCAGGTCAAAAGACTGGTAGCAGGACCGGGTGTGTACATTTGTGATGAGTGCATTGAGCTTTGCTCGGAAATAATTGAGGAGGAGTTTGAGGATTCAAAAGCTGATGCCGATCTGAACAGCATACCAAAGCCTACGGAAATAAAGGCCATACTGGATCAGTATGTAATAGGCCAGGAAGCTGCGAAAAAGTCGTTGGCTGTAGCAGTTTACAACCATTATAAGAGGATTAATTCGGATTACAAAGGTTCGGATGTGGAACTCCAAAAAAGCAATATAGTTATGCTTGGACCTACGGGTTCAGGAAAAACGCTTTTGGCACAGACCCTTGCAAAGATTCTGAATGTTCCTTTTGCAATAGCGGATGCCACATCCCTTACTGAGGCAGGTTATGTCGGTGAGGACGTTGAGAATATTCTCTTAAAACTTATACAGGCGGCAGATTACGATATTGAGAAGGCGGAAAAAGGAATAATATATATTGATGAGATTGATAAAATTGCAAGAAAATCAGAAAATCCTTCAATAACTAGGGATGTTAGTGGGGAAGGCGTTCAACAGGCCTTGTTAAAGATACTTGAGGGAACCATTGCTTCAGTACCTCCTCAGGGAGGAAGAAAGCATCCTCATCAGGAGTTTATACAGATTGATACCACTAATATTCTTTTTATATGCGGTGGAGCCTTTGACGGAATCGATAAGATTATTGAAAACAGGATAGGAAAGAAAACCATGGGCTTTGGTGCTAAAATAGAAAGCCCGAAAAAGATTGATGTCGGAGAAATATTGAAGAATATTCTTCCTCAGGATCTTTTGAAATTTGGACTTATTCCTGAATTTGTAGGAAGACTTCCCATTATTGTATCTCTTCATTCTCTTGACAGAAATGCTCTTATGAAGATTTTGAGTGAGCCTAAGAACGCTCTTGTAAAACAGTATCAGCGGCTCTTTGAGATGGATGACGTTATTCTTGAGTTTGAAAAAGAGGCCCTGGAAGCTATAGCGGATAAGGCCATTGCCAGAAATACCGGTGCAAGGGGACTTAGGGCAATCATTGAAGAGATTATGCTGGATATAATGTATGATATCCCGTCTCAGGAGAATGTTGAGAAATGTATAATTACGCGGGATGCTGTTGAGGGTAAGGCTAGTCCTACAATAATAATCAATGAGAATAAAAAATCATTAAAAAAGTCTATAAATAAAAAATCCAGAGTTAAGAAGGAATCAGCTTCTTAAACAGGGTACATTGAACAAAGTTAAGAAAATGTTTTGAATACTTAAGTTTCTTTCACTTTTTTAAATCTCTAAAAGAGATGTACATGTTGAGAAAAACGATCAGAAGTCAGGTAAATAACCTGGCTTTTTTTGTTGCGCATATGAATGAAGTGCTGCGCGAAAATCTTTTTTAAAATCTTAGGATAAAATATCTAACACAGTAAATAATATAAATACGGCATTTTCATTGAAGCAACTATATATTTAGCAAATGAACAGTAAAAGATGCATTAATAAGCCTTATATTGATGAAGCTTATAGAATTTCACAAATTAAAACAGAAGATTTGGTAATAATATAATCAAGGTGAAGAATTCAAAATATAGATCTTTTGGGGAGGACAAACAATGATAACAACCACTCTTTTTATCATACAGTTTTTTTTCTCAATCATAATAGGGTTGTACTTTTTAAATCTTTATAGATCGCAGCAGGGCAATAAAAGTGCAATTGAAAAAGAGTCAAAAAAAGAACTGGACAAGCTGAGAAGATTAAGAGAAATAAAGCTGACAGAGCCTTTGTCTGAAAAAACAAGACCTTCGACATTGGAAGAAATAGTGGGGCAGGAGCAGGGTATCAAAGCCTTAAGAGCAGCCTTGTGCGGTCCGAACCCGCAGCATGTGATAATTTACGGTCCACCGGGTGTGGGTAAAACTGCCGCTGCCAGGGTAATCCTTGAAGAGGCAAAGAAAATCGACTTGTCACCTTTCAAAAGGGATGCCAAGTTTATTGAAATGGATGCAACAACATTAAGATTTGATGAAAGGGGAATTGCAGACCCGCTTATCGGTTCTGTACATGACCCGATATACCAAGGGGCAGGAGCATATGGAGTGGCAGGCATACCGCAGCCCAAACCCGGAGCTGTAACAAAGGCCCATGGCGGAATATTGTTTATTGATGAAATAGGAGAACTTCATCCCATACAGATGAACAAGCTCCTGAAAGTATTGGAGGACAGGAGAGTATTCTTTGAAAGTGCGTACTACAGCTCGGAGGATAAGAATATTCCCTACCATATACATGAGATATTTCAAAAGGGCTTGCCGGCGGATTTCCGGCTTGTAGGTGCGACAACCCGGACAGCGGATGAAATTCCTCCTGCAATCAGATCCCGCTGTGTTGAGATATATTTTAGACCCCTAACACCTTCCGAAATTATAAAAATAAGCAACAACGCCGCACAAAAGGGCGGTTTCAATATGGAAGAGGGTTGTTCGGAGCTGGTGGCCAAATACGCTCAAAACGGAAGAGAGGCCGTTAATATTGTTCAAATTGCCGGAGGAGTTGCACTGGTTGAGGGCAGAAGCCAGATAAAAAGAAAGGACATTGAGTGGGTGATTGAGTTTGGACATTACAGTCCCCGGATTGAGAAAAAGGTAAAGCATGAAGAACAGGTAGGGTGCATAAACGGTCTTGCAGTGTTCGGAAACTGCACCGGTGTTGTAATTGATATTGAGGTAAGTGCAATGAAAGTAGCCCGGGGAAACGGAAAGGTGAAGATTACGGGAATTGTTGAAGAGGAGGAAATGGACTCAAGGGGACAAAAATTAAGAAAAACCAGTTCGGCAAGGTCTTCTGTGGATAATGTTCTAACGGTATTAAAGAAGGTGATGGATATAGACTATGAAGACTACGACATCCACTTGAATTTCCCCGGAGGTATTCCCATAGACGGACCATCGGCAGGTATTGCCATAGCCACGGCCATATACTCTGCGGTTAAAAATCTTCCTATCAGCAGTGAAATCGCAATGACAGGAGAAATTTCAATTAGGGGCAAGGTTAAACCGGTGGGAGGTGTGCCGGCGAAAATTGAGGCGGCAAAAAATGCAGGAATTAAAAAAGTGATTATTGCGGAAGAAAACTGGCAGGAGATGTTTGAAAACATTGATATAGAGGTAATCCCCGTTAAAGATATTCATGAGGTTATGAAATTGGTATTTGGAAAGAAGGAAGGAGAAGCGGAGAGCATTTCCATTCAAAAGAATGCGGTTAATGTGCTCAGTGCATCGGGAGCATAAGCGATTAATTGCATGAAAGGGCACATCATTGTTCATGTGAAGAAAAATGTGGAAGAAACATTGTGAAGCAAGTTGTAGAGCCTGTTAATACGACGAGGAAAGGGAGAGCAACCACTTACGCGAAGCGAGTTTTGCCCGATCCCGAGGAGTATTTACAGGCTCTGAACTTGCGAAACTTAAGTTTCGGGAACATATTTCTTCACATTTATATGTACACCCTTTCATGCACCCGATAGCTGTTTACAAAACCGGATTAAAATAATAATATATATTTATGAATTTCTAAAAAGCGGGTGTTTAAATGAAAGATATTATTATATTGGGAATAGAGTCAAGCTGTGACGAAACATCGGCAGCAGTAGTCAAAAACGGACGGCAGGTTTTATCCAATGTTATTTCGTCACAGGTAAGCCTGCATCAAAAGTACGGAGGTGTAGTGCCGGAAATAGCGTCAAGAAAGCATGTGGAATTGATAATGCCGGTAATACACCAGGGACTTGAAGAAGCGGGTATAACCTTTGATCAGATAGATGCCATAGGGGTAACCTATGGACCCGGATTGGTTGGGGCACTTTTGGTAGGTTTGTCGGCAGCCAAAGCATTAGCGTTTGCACTGGACAAGCCCTTGGTGGGGGTTCATCATATCGAGGGACATATTGCGGCAAACTATATTGAGCACAGCCAATTAGAGCCGCCCTTTGTTTGCCTTGTTGCTTCCGGAGGTCACAGCCATATTGTATATGTTGAGGACTATGACAGGTTTGAGATTATGGGGAAAACCAGGGACGATGCGGCCGGAGAGGCTTTCGACAAGGTGGCACGGGCTGTGGGATTGGGCTATCCGGGAGGACCTTTAATTGACAAGGCTGCTAAAACCGGTAACAGCAAAGCCATTGCTTTTCCCAGAGTGGTCTTTAAAGACGGGAGCCTGGATTTTAGCTTCAGCGGACTTAAGACAGCCGTTTTAAATTATCTTAACACTATGGAGCAAAAGGGTGAGAAGTATAGTGTTGAGGACGTATGTGCAAGCTTTCAGGCAGCAGTAGTGGATGTTCTTACGGACAATTTGATTGCTGCGGCACAAATAAAAGGAACTAATAAGGTTGCTTTGGCCGGTGGAGTTGCAGCTAACTCCCTTCTGAGGAGCGAACTTTTGAATAAGGCTAAAAGTCACGGGTTTGAGTTTTATTATCCAAAACCTGTTCTGTGCACGGATAATGCAGCGATGATAGCAGCGGCGGCTTACTATGAATTTATAAAAGGCAAGACATCCGATTTATATTTAAATGCAGTACCCGGATTGAAACTGGGAGAAAGATAAAGGCAAAGGCTGTGGATAACTTTCTTGTTTATTCACAGCTTTTATTTTGCATTCGGATACAAATTTATTATAAAAAAAGGAATTATTGAAACGAATATAATAGATTGTAAATAGTATTTTGGTACTATATTTTTTTGCCGCAAAAATGCCATTATTAACCAATAAGGCTATCCGTCGAAAAAGAAGGGCTTTTAGCAAAACTCAGTTAAATCAAGGCTTTTGAGGCGAGAAGAAAAGACTTTTGAAGCTTTGTTTACGTAAATTACAAATAGATTTTAATATGTTTATAGGACAAAAGTACCAGTAAAATTATCCGGAATTGTGACGGAAGTTGTTGAAACTTGTCATGTGAATAATGTGGAAATATTACTTAAATACAGTTATACCATAAGGTTAAACTTGTGGATAACCATGTGGATATTGTGGATTAATATTTGTACAAACTGTTTCGAAAAAATGAAATAAAAAAGAAATGTTTAATTGAAAATTGATTTCAAAAAAGATTTATGTAAATTAAAAATGTTATAGAATAAAAAAGGGCTTGACGCCCTTTATGTTTTACTTTGATTAATTGCCTGAATAAAGGGAATAATACTGCATAACCTTTTTAACATAGTTCTGGGTTTCATTAAAAGGCGGTATACCGTTATACTTGATAACATTGTAGGGACCGGCATTATAAGCAGCCAGCGCGAGAACCATATCGCCATTGAACCTTACAAGCTGATCTTTGATATACCTTGTACCGCCGTCTATATTTTGTGCTATGTCCCATGGATCGCTTACTTTAAGTGCATCCGCAGTACCGGGCATTAACTGCATAAGTCCCTGAGCGCCGGAATGGGAGAGAGCTCTTGGGTTAAAGCTTGACTCTTGTTTGATTATTGCCCTGATAAGGTTTTCATCCACTCCATATTTTTGGGAAGCCACCTTGATATTATAATCTATCAGGCTCATAAGCTCATTTTGGTCACTGGGTATATAAGCCGTACTTTGAGCTCGGGAAAGCAGTGCCCTTTGATAGTCCAGGGTTCTGTCATTTCCTTCCTTGTCCACGGCTTTTACGGTACTGTTCTTTGTACTAAGGCTTTGCAATGCGAAAGTATTTGATGCATTTATATTGTTAACAGTCTCAGCACTATTTGAAAGAGTACTGTTGTTTACAACATTGTTTAATATGTCCTGAAAGGAGGAAGTTGTGGGTCTGTTGATTCTAAGAGGTACCCTGCTCTGAATTTCATTTAGTTTTTGTTCGAAAATGTCACTGACACGCAGCAAGAGCGATCACCCCGCCATTATTTTTATGATTACAGCTATGATATCGGCATTTGTTTAAAATAAAATAATAGCGAATATTAAGTTCAGGAAACTTCTTTTTTAACTCTTTTTACAAATTTAGAGCAAACCTTTTTAGCTTTTCCGTCATACTTTCGTACTGTGAATAATTGACATATGCCTACAGCCCTATCCTCAATATTTGTGGTATCGAATATAATAAAGTTTTCACAATCCACGCAGGTATTGATTTTTCTTTTTAAGGACTTAAGAGCAGGCATGAATCTATGTTTGGAACAGACGTAATCTGCTGAAACCACACCTTTTTCAATGCACAATATATCACCGTTTAAGCTTATTGTAGTCCCTTTAAGACAATTGTTACATGATCTCTTTTTCTGCAAATTGTTCTCCCCCCAACCGATATTTCTAATAGAGATTGTCTTTTCATCGACAACTTGCCGCTAACTGCAAATAGTTGAGACTCAGGGAATATTTATAGATATTTTTCCGTAAAGCTCCGTATATGATTATCAATTTGTAATTGATGCCATACAACACTACAATATTATAGCATCACAGAGCTAACTGTGGAAGGATGTGGGAAATAATATCGATTAATTAATTTTAAAATTGTAATTTATAAGGTATAATAGATTAATAAGTACAATAAATTTAAATACGCCGATTACAAGTCAATTCAGGGAAGTAAGGCCTTGGAGGCTCGGATAAATCGGTGGCATTTTTGCAAGGGGGATGGATGTGAAAAAGCCGATCATACTCAGGAAAAGATATATACCTTCGGAAATTATTGATATATCAGGTGATGAACTGCTTTTAAGAGACGATAATCTTTTGGTAACCAGATGGAAACCGATAAAAGAAAGACAGGATATTTCCGGAGGGATGTCTTTTACTTTCCTGAAAGAAGGATATAAGGTCAGTAAATTTTTTGGTGCTTCCGGAGAGTTTAAATACTGGTATTGCGATATAATAAACGTTTTGTATGAAGAATTGCAGGACAGATATACCTTGGTTGATTTACTTGTAGATGTAAAGATAATGCCCGACGGGCAGGTTGAGGTGCTTGATCTGGACGAACTGGCAGAGGCTTTGGAAAAGAATATTATAACGAAGGAAGAGGCTGTAAAATCCCTTTATACATTGAATAAAATACTTAAGATGGTCTATGAGGGCAAATTTCCCCCGGATCTTTGCCAAAAGGCTTATTAAACTTCCGGGCAATTCATATTTTCGTTGTTCATATTATTTATTATAAGGAGCATTGAACGATGGATAGATTTGTTGATTTGCACACCCATTCCACTGCGTCGGACGGCAGCATGACACCTTCCGAAGTTGTGAAACATGCAAAGGAAAACGGCTTATCCGCTATGGCACTAACGGACCATGATACTGTTGACGGAATAACGCAGGCTGTTGAAGAAGGAAAAAGGATAGGCTTGGAAGTGGTTCCCGGTGTGGAGATAAGTCTTGACTATAAAACAGAAATGCATATGCTGGGTTATTTCTTCGGCGATAGCTATAGGGAAATTGAGCCTTTGTTGGAGAGGTTCAGAAGGAGCCGGGAGGAAAGGAACCCCAAAATTATCGAAAAGCTCAATTCGATGGGATTTGATATTACCATGGAAGAGGTTATTGCCGAGGCGAAGGGGAGGATTGTGGCAAGACCGCACATAGCCAGTGTAATGGCTAAAAAGGGCTATGTGAAAGATGTGGCGGAGGCTTTTGATAAATATATATCCAATGGAAAACCGGCATATGTAAAAAGGGATTCATTGACTCCGGAAAAGGGAATAAAGGCCATAAGAGAGGCAGGAGGAATACCGGTTCTGGCCCATCCCATTCATTTGGGCCTAGATTGGGGTAAGCTTGACGAACTGCTTTCAACATTGGTTTCGGCAGGACTTATGGGAATAGAGGCTTACTATGTGGATAATACTCCCGAAGATACGGGAAATCTTTTAAATCTGGCAATAAAGCATAATATTATACCTACAGGAGGGAGCGATTTCCACGGCAGCTTTAAACCGGATATAAAAATAGGCAGTGGAAGAGGAAATTTAAAAGTTCCCTACGAGGCTCTTGAAAGATTGAAGTCCCTTGCTTGATTTATAATGCTGCTTTTTCACCGGAAGCAGCCTCCAAACTTTGACATGAGGAGTTGAACAGCAGGATCGGCAGAGTATGCGAGCTATATAAAAGGAAACATGAAAACAGAGTACTTGACAGAAAAAATAGAAATGTTATAATAATAGGGCATGATAAATATGTTGTTAAACATGCCCTTTCCTTGGGAAGGGTTATTTTTATCCGGTCAATCTGTAACATTAAACTGACAGGCGGTAATATAATGGTAAAGGAAGAAAAAAAGGTTGTAGCACAAAATAAAAAGGCCAGGCATGATTATTTTATTGAGCAAACCATTGAAGCAGGTATAGTTTTGTCGGGTACTGAAGTTAAGTCCATCAGGGCCGGCAAGGTTAGCCTTAAGGATAGCTATGCCAACATTAAAGACGGCGAGGTATTCATATATGGCATGCACATAAGTCCTTATGAGCAGGGGAATATATTCAATAAGGACCCTTTAAGGGACAGAAAGCTTCTTTTGAACAGGTTTGAGATCAATAAACTTATCGGATATATTCAGCAAAAGGGAATGACATTGGTACCGCTGGAGGTTTATTTTAGAAACGGCAGGGTAAAGATTGAACTGGGTATTGGAAAAGGTAAAAAACGGTATGACAAGAGAGAAGATATAGCTAAAAAGGATGCACAAAGGGAAATTGACAGGAGGATAAAAGAAAGCAGCAGATATTGATAATGGATATGTAAAACACTTGTGAAAACTAAATAATTATACATGGGGGCGTATTGGTTTCGACGGGATTGTTGAAGCTTGAGTAGCGGGTAGAGGATTCTCGTGGGCCTCTTTAAAAAACGAGAACCTAAAATAAACGCTGAAAACGATAATTACGTTTTAGCTGCTGCCTAATTTAGGCGGCCCGTCAGTCCGGGGTTCCTGCACCTCGGGTAGCTGGCGTCATTAAGTCAGGCCTTTTGAGCGGGAAGGTTAAACTCTAGAACTATCGCAGCGGTAGCCTTGAACTGCGACGGATTTTAAAGGATACCGATATCCAAAGCCTGCCCTTGGGCGTTGGATTGAGGGAATTTTAAATTGAGGGCTGCACCCGGAGAAGCTCTTGTGGATACGGTTTCGGACAGGGGTTCGACTCCCCTCGCCTCCACCAAAATACCAGAAAACCCTTGCATTGCAAGGGTTTTCTGACAGTCAGGCCAGTATCGCCCACAACGAACCCTTTTGGGGTCGGCTGTGGGTGTTTTTCTTTTCCGCATATCGTTTTTTATTTCTGTATATCGCATTTTTCTATATTATCATCTCTGATTTAATTTGATCATTTATATCAAAATGATTAAATTAATCTTGGTAATTTAATTTTATAATGATACACTTTAATTTAACTATTGGGCCATAGTATGATTAAATTGACCATTGCGAGGGATAAAATGAGAGATTTTGATTACACAAACCGTTGGCAAAAGCTTTTGACACCGGATATTGTTAACCTACTGACGCAAATTCATGAATTCAAAAGTGAGCAAACACTGTTTATAGAGGCTAAAGCCGATACGTTGACACAACTCATGGAAATAGCAAAGATTCAAAGCACTGAAGCTTCAAAGTTCGTGAAATCATAAAGGGCACACTTGGAAAAATCACAAAAACCGAAATATTGCAGAAATGCCCCGACATCAGCCAGGTTACCGTACAAAGAACTTTGAATGATCTGCTGAAAAAGGTGAGATTATCAAATTGAGCGGCGGGCGCTACACCTCATATGTATTACCCAATAAAAAATACTTTCACAGGTGAGGATATTTGGGCAAAAGAAAGTGCTGTTTGGGCATATTCAAAAGAACAGTGTGAAGAACATATAAAGCAATTTTTTTTAGTTTAGTAGAGTGCGAACAAGAATATGAATAAAAGTAATTGGGCCTGATACACAATGAAAAATCGTGCAGCAGGCCTATTTAATTCGGTTTAACATTTATATTTGCTATATTCGTTGTAAAAAATGTGTTAATGAAGCTAAAATTCGTCGTAAAAAATGTATTAAATAATCTAAAATTTATTGTAATTTATGAAATTGTGTGCTATACTATAGTCGTATTATATTATGGAGGTGCAGTTATGTACCGAGTCGCAATCGAGAATTTATATAAATGGAAAGCGAGTAAAAACCGTAAGCCGCTGATTATCGAAGGTGCAAGGCAGGTTGGCAAGACTTGGCTGATGAAAGAGTTCGGAGCAATGGCTTATGCGGATACTGTATATATCAACTTTGATTCCAATTCCAGAATGGCGGATCTGTTTGCATCAGACCTTGACACAGACCGTCTGATTTTGGGACTGGAGCTATATGCCGGACGAAAAATTAATACCGATAATACTCTGCTGATTTTTGACGAGGTGCAGGAGGTGCCGAGAGCATTATCATCACTGAAATACTTTTATGAGAACGCACCGCAATATCATATTGTCTGTGCCGGTTCACTTCTGGGAATCGCTTTGCATCAAGGCACATCGTTTCCGGTAGGTAAAGTGGATTTCATGAAGCTCTATCCGCTGTCCTTCAAGGAATTTTTGATGGCAACCGGGAAAGAACGCTTTGCAGAGCTGCTGGACAAGCAGGACTACCAGATGATTAACTCCTTCAAGCAAACCTATATCGATGCACTTAAACAGTATTACTTCGTTGGCGGTATGCCGGAGGCGGTTCAAAGCTTTGTAGATGATAAGGACTTTAACGAAGTACGTAATATTCAAAAGCAGATTTTGGCGGCATATGAGCAGGATTTTTCCAAGCATGCACCAAACGAAATCGTTCCTAAAATCCGCATGGTCTGGAACAGTATCGCTTCCCAGCTTGCCAAAGAGAACAAGAAATTCTTTTACGGTCTTGTACGTGAGGGTGGACGGGCCAAAGAATTCGAAACAGCAATAATGTGGCTTGTTGATTGCGGTCTTGTGCACAAGGTCAGCCGTGTAAATGCGGCTCGCATTCCACTCAAAGCCTATGAGGATTTGAAAGCTTTCAAACTGTATATGGTCGACGTGGGACTTCTCGGCTGTATGACCGGTTTGCGCCAGCAAACACTTCTTGACGGGAACGATTTGTTTACCGAATTCAAGGGCTCTTTGACAGAGCAATATGTATGCCAACAGTTGAAAACAATAAATGATTTAGGTGTTTATTATTACACTAATGATCGTGGCTCTTGTGAGGTTGATTTTGTTATCGATACCGGAGAACAGATCATTCCGATTGAAGTCAAAGCAGAGGTCAATCTTAAAGCCAAGAGCTTGCGGGTATATAAGGATAAATACAATCCTGAAATATCAATCCGCACATCCATGGCGGACTATAAAAAGGAAGATTGGCTTATTAATCTGCCGCTGTTTGCAATAGAAAATGTAGTAAGCAAATAAGATATTCCATTTCAAAAGCTAAAAATCTAAAACTTGAGGGTTCTTTGCAGCAGGAGCAGGGAAGCAGAACATACTTGTAAATAGAAGCAAATATACCGGTAAAACTTTTTTTGAATGCAAATATAACAATCGGTATTATAAATAGGGGTTTCATATACCAGCCTAATACCTTATGATGTCTTTCAAATGTCCGATTAAAAACATATCATTGGTTAGTAATAGTATTATAAATACTATGGTAGCAACTGCAAATAACATTTCGAATATAAAATCTATTTTCTTCTTAGTAAGCCTACTTGTATTTTAATTACTTTTATTCCGG
>LFSC01000025.1 GCA_001512505.1 Clostridiaceae bacterium DTU079
GGCACCACATTCGTCGATAACGGTGCATACCCTGTCAATACAGAAGTTTCCGAACTGGCTCGTGAAAAACGTACTGTTTTAAAGGGTAACGGCAAAGATACTGCAACTGTAATGATATATATGTGTGGAACCGACCTTGAGTCCAGAAGCGGTTTGGCCAGTTCCGATCTCAATGAAATGATTGATGCTCAAATATCGGATAAAGTAAATATAATAGTTGAGACCGGTGGAACAACCAAGTGGCAAAACAGTATTGTAAAAAGCAACTCAAATCAGCGCTATAAAGTGACAAAGAAAGGCCTTGAGTTGCTTGAAGGAAATCTGGGAAAAAAGCCTATGGTAGATCCGGAAACCTTGTCGGATTTTATTAAATACTGTAAGAACAACTTTCCGGCGGACCGGTATTTTCTCATAATGTGGGATCATGGCGGAGGATCTATAAGCGGTTTTGGCTATGATCAGCATTTTCCCGGGGACAGTATGACCCTTGATGAGATCGGCATTGCTTTAAAAAACGGTAATTGCAGCTTTGACCTGATCGGGTTTGATGCCTGCCTTATGGCTACCCTTGAAACAGCTCTGGTATTGGAGCCGTATGCCGATTATATGATTGCATCGGAGGAGGTTGAGCCGGGTATAGGTTGGTATTATACCGGATGGATAACCGCTCTTTCTCAAAATACATCCATACCTACAACCGAACTCGGTAAAAAACTGATAGACGATTATGTAAGGGAAGTTGAAAGAAGAACACCCCGCAGTCAGGGAACTCTTTCGCTTATCGATTTGGCTGAGTTAAAGGGGACTGTACCTGCTACTTTTGCGAAGTTTGCGACATCAACCAAGAGGCTTGTGGACAATGATGACTATAAGATTGTATCAAAGGCACGTGCCAATACAAAGGAATTTGCGAAGTCTTCCAAGATAAACCAGATTGATCTTATTCACTTTGTTGAGAACATCGGTACTCCTGAGGCAAAATCCTTTGCGAAGGCTTTAAGAGGTTGTATTAAGTATAACCGAACATCGAAGAACATAACAAATGCTAACGGAGTGTCCATATTTTTCCCTTATGACAGCCTGTCAAAGCTTAATTCCATGTTGGAAACATATGAGCGGATAGGTATTAATGATGAGTACAGAGAATGTATAAAAAGCTTTGCCAATGTTACGGCCGGCGGACAGATAGTTTCAGACAGCAGCGGTAACATGCTTCAAGTGCTGCTGGAGAGTATTTTAGGAAACGGACAGACTACAACGGAGTCATTAGGTGCTGAAGCTCTGGAGAGCTTACTGAATGAGTTTTTGTCTAGCGGAGATTACAGCAGTATTACCGGACTTGTCGGAAACTCCCTGGGATGGCTAGATATCGACCGGATAAAATCGTCTGTCGATTATTATGCAAAAAACAGGCTTACAGCCGGTGATCTTAAGATAACTGAAAAGAACGGTCAAAGAGTGCTGTCGCTTTCAGAAGAGCAATGGGATTTGGTACATCATATGGAAATGAACGTGTTTATAGATGACGGAGAGGGCTTTATTGATCTTGGACTTGATAACGTGTATGAATACAATGAGGACGGAGATCTTATTATGGAGTTTGACGGCACATGGCTGGCACTAAACGGACACATAGTAAGCTACTATATGATGACTGACGATCACTATGGAGATACTTATTCTATTAAAGGACGTGTACCTGCTTTGTTAAACGGCAAGCTTGTAGATATTATAATTGTTTTTGACAATGAAAATCCCTATGGTGTGGTTCAGGGAGCCCAAATAAGATATGATGCCGAAACTGAGACGGAGACTGTATCCAAGGGTCTTATAGAAATAAAAGCCGGCGACAAAATTGATTTTTTGTGTGATTATTACACCTACGACGGAGAATATATAGATACTTACTTCTTAGGGGAGCAATACACTGCTACTGGTAAATGGAAAGTGGAAAACCTTCCGATTGACAAGGATAAATACTTAATGTCATACCGTATAACCGATATTTATAACAACCAATACTGGACCCCTACAGTTACCAACCGGAAATAAATATTGTTAGAAATTTAACAAAATATATTGATAAATTTTTAACAATGTGGTATTATAATATTGTAGCATAAGAGTATAGGTTAGTAATAAGAATCAGAGGTGAGTATATATGAACAAAGGTTTATTTGATTTAAAAGGTTCGGTAGCTGTGGTGACAGGTGCATCCTCAGGTCTTGGTGTTCAAATGGCAAAAGCTCTTGCCCGTCAGGGAGCGGATCTGGTTATTTTGGCAAGACGAAAGGAGAAGCTGGAGCAGGTTGCCGAGGAAATTAGGGAATTAGGTGTGAAATGCCTGCCCATCGTGTGTGATGTGACCGATATTGAAGCTATAAAGAGAGCAGCCGAGATTACGGAAAAAGAGTTCGGAAAAGTGGACATTCTTATAAACAATGCCGGCAGCGGAGGTGTGGCACCTGCTGAAGAAACCAGTGATGAAATGTGGTATCACACTATTAATCTTGATTTAAACGGTGTTTTCATGGTTGCCCGCGAATTCGGAAAAATCATGATAAAAAACAAATACGGCCGAATAATCAACATTGCTTCAATGTATGGAATGGTCGGCAACATGGCACATCCAAGCTCTGCCTACCATGCGGCAAAGGGCGGTGTGGTAAATATGACCAGAGCTCTGGCGGCAGAATGGGCAAAATACGGAATTACGGTAAATTGCATATGTCCCGGATATTTTGTAACGGAGCTTACCCAGGATGTGCTGGACACCGAATACTTTACCAATTACATGAAACAAACCGTTCCTGTAGGACGTTACGGCAGGGAAGGGGAATTGGATTCGACTGCTGTCTATCTCGCTTCCGAAGCGTCTTCCTATGTTACAGGAGCAATTATTCCCGTAGACGGCGGCTACACCTGTATCTAGACTAATGGAGAAGTAAATGCAAGTTTTATAATATGTACTGCCCCATTTTAATCGGATTATTGATGACAAAATGGTGCAGTACACAATTTACACACTAAATAATTGGCCTCATGGAAAATTATTTTAATAGATTGGCAACTATAATTACAATAATAACCGCACAGACGAAGAAACCAAGTATCATTAAAAGATGTCTTTTCATGTCGTCCATTTGCAACACCCCTTTACTATAATTTAATAATTCAGATAAAATACAAAAAGGGTGGAAAGCTCGCCAATAACGAGCTTCCCACCCCAGAAGCCTGAATAAACTCTTGAAAACGGATCTTTGATCCGTCCAACCGTAGAAGCCATTCAATATTTAATTAAATTTATTATATCATGGTTTATACCTCATAACAAGTATTTTAATTAATAGAGTAAACAGCAATACCGTTATAATTATATTTTGTTACAAAATTTTCAATTAAAAAATTCTCATTTACCGGGAAATCTCCGCTTTGCCTGAGCTCAGGACTTACTACAATGTAATCTATGCCCTCCTGCTCGATAATACTTTTAATTTTTTCAAAGCTTTCTTCACCTCTTAATATAATGTTTAGATTGTTGAAGCGTTCATCAAGCTTATAAGCTGAGTCGGCTGCATTATGAACATACATTTTACCGCCGGCCATAAATATATTGGATACGACATTGTCATAATATTGTATGGTGGGAAGAGTAAGAAAAGTGGAACCCGGTTCGGTGTTTTCAATAATCCATTGTGTAAAGTCCGATTTATCTGCTATGGTGACTTTTGGGAGATTTTTGACGGACATTAAATCCAGTACACCTGCTACCATAAGGCATGCGCTAAGGACAACGGAGAAAAATTTAAATACCACGGTTCTCTCTTGGAAGAGTTTAACTATAAAATGGGCAGCCAGACAGTTTATAAATATAAGCGATGCAATCATGAGCTTGCTGTTATCGTACAATATAACGCCAAGCTGCAGTAAATTGGCCAGTATAAACGGTACTGAAAGTATTAGAAACAATATTTTTTTTCTATTGGGAATAATAAAAAGTGCTATAATAACAATAATTAATTTCAGACCCAGAATTTTAAAATAATAATCTGTCAAATCCAATATATCAAAGCGCCCTATCTCGTAGCCGATATGCAGCTTGGGATATTCATTCAAACTGGAGTCGCCGGACTTAAACAAAAGAAGCTGCGGCAACGAAACAATACCGGCAATCCCTGTTGTTACAAACATTGGCAGGAAAATGTCTTTTTTTGTTATATTAATAATTGTATACAGTCCTAAAAATGAAAGCAGGGCAGTGTTTACTACGGAATTCCAATAAGGGGTGATACCCACCGTTAATCCTATAAAACAGCTAGACAAAATCCAGGAATGATCACGAAGCTTAGTCATTATTGAACTTTTGGCTTTTGCCGGCTCCGAATTCTCCGTTATGTTTAAATCTACTTCGGAATTCTCCTCATATTCTTTTTCAAAAAGTGAAATTACATAGTTAACAACGAAAACAAGGAGTGCCAGGGAAAAGGCAAAGTGCCTCTGATTTACGAAAACATTTAAATTGAAAAGTCCCCAGCCTTCAAATAATGTCAGAGCCAACCACTCGGTTTTTTCATATGCTTTTTTTATATATCCCAGCCCCAATTGTCATAAATCCATTTTAAACCGCTTATGGAACTGTGGAACAATAAAAAGAGTGCACCGAGTATTCCGGTGGCATCACTTTTAAATACCGTACTTCCGAACTGAAATATCATAAGGAGCAAAAAGGAGAGGCTTAACAGACACATAAGATTTAAGGCATGAACTGAATGCAAGCCTGTCTGAGATATTTTACCCACAAAATAATCAAATAAAAAGTGGTATTTTATCGGAGTGTTGTCATAATATACATGCTCGACGGGGATGTTATGACCGATGCTTATAGAACGTACAAATCCGTTGTGAAGAGTGATATCGCTCCATGCGCCTCCCAACATGAGTATGTTTCCGTTAGACAGGCTGAAGGTGCTGTAATTAAGCCAGGTTGAAAAAAAGAGAAAAGTTATAAAGCAAATTACGGCAGCTTTGTCGCAGAAAAATTTTTTATTATGTTAATAAACTCTTTCGGCGTTTCACGTTGTGTCCAGCATACATATGCGATAAAGGCGGCAGATATTATAAGATATACTATATTACTAATATAATAGTCATTCAAAGTCTTAACAAAAAGTATATCGAGCCAATATAAGAATGTACCGGAGAAGAGGCATCCTATTAGAAAGGAACCGGACAGCATCATAATCGGGGATTTTATACCGGTTAATTTTTTTAGCAGGCAAAATCCTATCAGAAATGATGCTATGATAAAAAGAATAAACATCTTGATATACACTCCTTATGATATTATTTAACTGCTAAATAAATTTATATATGGATACATATATAATATCGGATACATATATATTTTATAAGAGTAATATACATAAAGCAATATCCTTTTCATCCGAATGTCGGTCTGAGATTTCCCGAAGAGAAAAGAAAATAACATTAACATAATTAATTTACTTTGAATAGTATGATATAGAGTAATATTGTTTGGAGTGAGTTTTATGTATCATGCATATGCAGCAATAAATTTCATAACACTTGGAGGAACGTTAATCTCTATATTTATTCTTATTCTGATAATTGCAATTATTCTTGTTACCCAAAAAGACAGGTGGCTTCCTATCGCAAAGAAGGTCCTTAAGGCTCTGTTGTTTCTCTTGGGAGTAGGTAAAGATACTGCAGATAAAAGTGAACTGGATAAAATATATTCCATTGCGGGATATGCATATGACAGCAAACAGGATATTTTTTATTCCACTCTCAACCCATGGCAAAGAAAATTCGGTTATTGCCGTCTGTATGATGAAGCAGCGGCACCGCTGGGTATGATTGTAGATTGCGACCCTATTTATTTTAATTACAAAGGGAAAAGATGGTTGATTGAATTTTGGAAAGGCCAATATGATTTGCCCACTGGTGCTGAAATAGGGATTTATAATACCAAAGCTCCTGAATTGAATATTCCCGGGATTTTTAAAGGTATTTTTTATCACAGTGCTTCAGATGATGAACTTTTATGGATGTCATATATTTTGAAAAAGAAGGATAAGGTTCTTTTTACTCGAGGAGGCAGACATTGGTGGCTAACCGGCTTCAGGCTGGGTGAATTTTCACAGCCTTCAGAATTGACGATGATCATAACCATAACTTTTAAAGATTGGGAAATGTGCACTGCCTTTATAAAGGGATTAATGCGTGCCGGTTATTTGCCCCATGAATTCAAAAGATATGGAAACACTGTAAGGGTTACTTTCGACAAACCCCACACCCCTCAACCGATTACAAGAACAAAGGTAACAGATGCAATTATACAGGCCAAAAATAAGATGTTATGCGACATGTACAATCAGGCTACAAAGGGTGCCATGACTATGGAGGAGAAGCTTAAAGCGATTAAGGAAAAAAACCCGGAATTGTATTCACATATTATGGGAATGGGAAGACCGAAAGATTTATACAAGTCCTATAGACAGATTAAAAAATATATCAAAGAGTAACGGCCCGCTTTGTGTCTTTGTGAGGTGTTAAAAATGAATAGATTGGAAAGGTTGTCTAAAGTTTTTGAGTCGTCAAAGGTTATTCCTTTCGATGACTCCTCCAGATTTATTTTGATGAGTGATTGTCACAGAGGAGACGGGAGTTGGGCGGACAATTTCCGAAAGAACCGGAATAACTATTATGCGGCTCTGACTTATTACTTTAAGAATAATTTTACCTATATAGAATTGGGTGACGGAGACGAACTGTGGGAAAACGACGAAATGGACGAAATAATAAGCCAGCATGGAGACGTTTTTATGCTGCTTTCGAAATTTGTCGAAAGCAATAGGGTCTATTTTATTTACGGAAACCATGACATGGTGAAGAAAAAGTTTGGAGCCGGCAGAAGAATTAATTGGCGATATTATGATGAGAACGATAGAAAAAATATACTTCTGTTTGAAAGTATAAAGGTACATGAAGGACTGATTTTGCAGCACGTCAAAACGGGATACAAAATATTTTTAGTACATGGGCACCAGATGGATTTTTTAAATGACACACTTAGTTGGTTAAGCAAATTCTTAGTCAGATATTTTTGGAGACCGTTGGAGATGTTGGGGATAAAAGATCCGACCAGTACATCAAAAAATCGGCAAAAGAAAGCTTCTATAGAAGAGAAGATGACGGAATGGGTAAGGAGAAACAAACATATGCTTATTGCGGGACACACACATCGGCCGGTGTTTCCCGATCCAGGTCAAGTTCCGTATTTTAATGATGGCTGTTGTGTACACCCCAACGGTATAACCGGAATAGAGATCAGAGAAGGATGGATTATTCCTGTACGATGGAGCACGAAAACAAGGGAAGACGGTACATTATATGTAGACAGGGATGAAATCAAGGAGCCAAAGAAATTAAAGGATTATTTTGATTTCTCAAGAAATGTGTGAATGAGGTTGTTAATATGGTTACCTTCAAGCTTGGCGATCAATTTATGTTGGGAACTGCTACATCAAGTGCACAAATTGAGGGTGGGGACACCAACAATACCTGGTATAAATGGTGCTTGGAAGGCCATATCAAGGACTCCAGCAATTGCATTAATGCTTGCGATCATTGGAACAGGGTGGAACAGGATACGGAGCTTTTGAAAAATTTAAATGTTCAAACCCACAGGATGAGCCTTGAATGGAGCAGGATAGAGCCGTTTCCGGGAGAGTTTTCCGAAGAAGCCATGAAGCATTATAGGGATGAAATCCGGTTATTGGTTAAAAATAATATAAAACCCCTTGTAACGCTCCATCATTTCTCGGAACCCATATGGTTTCAAGATATGGGAGGATGGAAGAAACCTTTCAATTGTGAGTATTTTATAAGATATGTGAGGTATGTTGTAGAGAATCTTGGAGATCTGGTCAGTGACTGGGTTACGTTTAATGAACCCAATGTCTACACAAGTATGGGATACTTAATAGGAATATTTCCTCCGGGTGAAAGAAATATTATTGAGTCCTTGAAGGTTATGGCACAAATAATTAATACCCATGTGAGGGTCTATAAATTGATACATGAAATTAGGCGTGAGCATAATTTTAATGGCAAGACCATGGTGGGGTGCGCCATGCATCTTAGGGTTTTTGACGCAATAACCGCGACCGGAAAAATGGTCGCAAAAGCGGTAAATTATTATTTTAATGAACTACTTATGGTGGGCACTACCACAGGCCGCTTTTTGTTTCCCCTTTCTTTAATGGGCGGCGGTGATAAAAAAGGAATATATGTAGATTTTTTAGGAATTAATTATTATACGAGAAATATAGTGGAGTTCGTATTTGATCCATCCCAGTATTTTTACCTGTTTGTCAATGACAGAAGCCTCGGAAAGTCAGACTTGGGTTGGGATATCTATCCGGAAGGAATATATAGAGTGTGCAAAAAGTATTATGACAGGTATAGGCTTCCGATTTTCACAACGGAAAACGGTATTAGCGATAGAAAAGATAATAAAAGGCCGGACTTTATTGCAGATCATCTTTATTATATTGCAAAAGCAATAACTGAAGGCATTCAGATAGAAAGATACTATTACTGGACGCTTATGGACAATTTTGAATGGCTGGAGGGTGAAACTACAAGTTTCGGACTGTATGAATGCAACTTTAAAACCCAGGAAAGGACAGCCAGAAAAAGTGCGCAGTTATATGCCGATATTTGTAAAAATAAGGGACTAACGAAGGATATGATCGAGAAATTCTCAAAATCGGGTCATTTCACATGGTGAAATCCCGTTAAATAAAGCGAGGGTGCGTCAAGCCCCTCGCTTATAGTAATCTTATATAGATTTAATTTAGCCTTTTCCCAGTATCCTTGCTATTTCTGCAACGTCTTTGTCGCCTCTTCCGGACAGACAGATGATAATAATCTTGTCCTTGTCAAGCTCACTGGCAAGCTTCAATCCGTAAGATACTGCGTGGGAGCTTTCAATAGCAGGTATGATTCCCTCAACTTTTGAAAGCTTGAGGAAAGCATCGATAGCATCCTTATCGGAAGCAGTTACATACTGCGCTCTTCCACTATCCTTATAGAATGCATGCTCAGGACCTACACCTGGATAATCCAATCCTGCTGCTATTGAATAAACAGGGAGAGGTTCACCGTTGGAATCCTGAAGTAGATAGCTTTTAAATCCGTGTAAAACACCGGGAGTTCCACAAGTGATGGTGGCTGCGTGATCCGGCGTATCAAGTCCTTTTCCGGCCGGTTCAACGCCAACCATTTTAACTTCCTTATCGTCATAGAAAGGAGCAAACAGACCGATAGCGTTACTTCCGCCGCCAACACAGGCAACCAGGTAATCGGGCAGACGGCCTTCAAGTTCCATTATCTGCGCTTTGGCTTCCCTACCGATTATGGACTGAAAATGCTTAACCATTTCAGGATAGGGATCCGGCCCTACGGCAGAACCCAACATATAGAAAGTATCTTTATAGTTTTCAATCAAATCATTCAGGGCCTCATCAACAGCATCTTTTAATGTTCTTGTTCCGCTTTTTACAGCTACAACCTTAGCACCTAAAAGCTCCATTCTGAAAACATTCAGGGCTTGTCTGCGGGTATCCTCCTCACCCATGTAAACAATGCAATCCATCCCGAACAAAGCACATGCAGTAGCTGTAGCAACTCCATGCTGACCTGCACCGGTTTCGGCTATAATTCTCTTTTTGCCAAGGCGTTTTGCGAGAAGAACTTGTCCGATTGTGTTGTTGATTTTATGAGCACCCATGTGGTTGAGGTCTTCTCTTTTTAAGTAAATCTTTGCTCCGCCTGCTTCTTTGGTCAGTCTTTCTGCAAAATACAAAGGACTGGGTCTTCCGACAAAATATTTAAGGTAATAATCCAGTTCCTTTATGAAAGACTCATCGTTTTTAAATTTGTTAAACGCCGCTTTTACTTCTTCAAGTGCGCTTTCAAGGTTATCGGGAACAAAACGTCCCCCATATTCTCCATAAAAACCCCTGTTGTCAGGAAAACTCATTTTACACTTCTCCTCTCAACTCAATAATCGATTCTATACTATTATTTATTATAATGTATTTGTCGAAATCCGACTATATAAATTTTATTAAAAACAATAAATAATAAAAACTTAATATAGATGAAAAAAAAGAGGGGACTTTTATGCCCCTCTTTTTCATCTGTATTATCTTAGAAGATAGAGTACAGAAGGAATAATCCCGACATCAGTGAAGAAACCAGGGAAACAACGGTAATTTGCGTATTGATTGAAGGGCCGGCAGTGTCCTTAAAGGGGTCACCGACTGTGTCTCCTACCACAGCAGCTTTGTGTGCTGTTGAACCCTTACCTCCGCAATTTCCGGCTTCAACATATTTTTTAGCGTTATCCCAAAGTCCACCTGCATTCGACATCAAGAGGGCAAGTAACAGTCCCGATGCAATATTTCCGGTTAAGAAACCTCCTATTGCTTCCGCACCGCCGACAAGACCGACGGCAATGGTTGAGAAAATAGCTACCAAACCCGCAGGTATAAGCTCTTTTATTGATCCGGTGGTCGCAATATCTATACATTTTTCATAATCGGGTTTGACACCCTCTTTACCTTCCTTGAGACCGGGGATGGTATCGAATTGCCTATGTATTTCTTCAACCATCCTCTGTGCGTTTTTGTCAACACCCAGCATCAGCATAGCTGAGAATACCGCTGGAATTGATATACCTATAATAAGTCCGAAGAAAACGGTGGGATTCATAATATCAAAATTAGCTATGCCGGTAACATTCAACTCTGCAGCGGCTACATTGACTTCACTCATGAAAGCACCCAAAAGGGAAATAACCGTAAGACCTGCAGCACTGATGGAAAATCCTTTGGTTACTGCTTTAACGGTATTACCGGCTGAATCCAGTTCGTCGGCAATGGCTATAACCTTCTCTCCAAAGCCGCCCATTTCAGCCAAACCACGGGCATTGTCAACGATCGGTCCGTAAGCATCATTGGATATGATCATTCCGACAATGGATAGCATACCCAATGCAGACATTGAAATACCGAACATACCGTAGCCTTCTCCTAAAGGATTACAGATATTATAGGACAATAAAGCTGTAATGGCAATACCTATCAATGCAGGAAGAGCACTTAACAGTCCATAGGAAAATCCGGATAAAATGGTAAATGCAGGTCCAGATTTTGAAGCAGTGGCAACTGCACGAACGGGAGGCTTTGCGTCATTGGTGAAATAGTCGGAAGTAATACCTATAACGGTACCTACTATCAATCCTACAGCCGTTGCAGCCCAAATACGCCATTCAAAATTGAAAATCCATGTAGCTAAAGCAGTTAATGCAGCATACAAGGCAGTGGTTACATAGGTGGAACTGTTAAGGGCTTTGTTAGGATCACCGTTTTTACCTATACGCGCTGTGGCAACACCGATTATGGAAGACAAGAGTCCGATTGCTGCATAGGCAAAAACCATTGTAACATTTGCACTGTGTATACCGCCTAAAGAAGTTGCCATAACCAAAGCTGCAGCCATTGAAGCAACATTGGAGTCAAAAAGATCCGCGCCCATTCCGGCTACGTCTCCCACGTTATCACCCACATTGTCTGCTATAACGGCAGGGTTTCTCGGGTCGTCTTCTTCCATGCCAAGTTCTACTTTTCCAACGAGGTCGGCACTGATATCGGCTGTTTTTGTGAAAATACCTCCACCGGCTTTAGCAAAGAGTGCCAGTGAACTTGCACCGAAACTGAATCCCAAAAGGGCACTGGCATCACCGATAAGCATGAATACAAGGGTGACGCCTAAAAGGCTGGTTCCGACAACAGCCATACCCATTACAGCACCGCCACGGAAACCTGTCATAAACGAAGGTTTAACACCTTTTTGTGCAGCTTCTGCACATTTGATATTGGCGATGGTTGCAATTTGGATACCGATTTTTCCTGCGAGGGCGGACAGAATTGTACCGAATATATATGCTACAGCCATCCAAATATTATCGGCTATATTAGTACCACTCCAGATTGGTTTAGGCAGCAATATAGCAATTAATACAGCTGCTACAGCAGTAAAACGTGCCAGTATTAGATACTCACGTCTTAAAAACGTATTGGCTCCCTGGCGAATATATTCACCAATTTCAGCAATACGCTTATTGGAAGATGGCTGAGCCTTCACCCATGTGTATAGCCATGCGGCAACCCCAAGAGCGAGGGCGGAAATGATGAGGGATACGATTTGAATCGTTTGGGTTGTGATAGGAAACATTGAAGAACCTCCTTAGCAATTGATATGTCATTTACTAACCATTGTATATTATACATTATTACTATTGAAAAAGAAAACTAGTTTTTTATATTTATCTAAACTTTTATTTGTGCTGTTTTTAATATATGTATTTTTTTATGTGAGGATGTATTTCGTGGCCAAGTTTTTTAAGAGCGCACTGGATTAATGTAGAGAAAAATTTTCCCAAAACTTGAGTTTGGCTTTTTTCTTTACTTAATAAAATATACCGCATATTGAATAGGGAATATTGACAGGGTAAAGCATATATGGTAATATTAAAATGAAATCAAAATGATATCACATTGATACTGATTTATATTTTTTATCGGAAAGGGGTTTTAAATATGGCGGGCACCAATTTAAATGAAAGAAACATGCAATATGAAGAAATCATTGCGAAAAGCACAAGTGGAATGGCGGTCCTTTTGCTGAACATTATTATGATTATTGTGGCACTGGCCGGTTTTATCTACGGTACCGTAATTTTGGACAGTGGCAAAAATGTTGCACCGGGTATAGCGCTAATGGTGGTGGGAGGTTTATATTCTTTTATCATAGGCCCGACTCTTTTTGCAGGACTTAAGATACTTAAACCCAATGAAGCCCTTGTATTGACGCTCTTCGGTAAATACTACGGTACGCTGAAGGGTGCGGGGTTTTTCTTTGTCAATCCCTTTGTTTCTGCTGTCAATCCGGCGGCAGTAACTCCCACATCTTCCGGCACTATTGTTGATGAAAAGGCGGCAGTGTTTGTTAAAGGTACACCACAAGCCTTAATGGCAGCTCGTGTGGATAAGAAAATTTCCCTTAAGACAATGACCTTAAACAATGACAAGCAAAAGATAAATGACCAATTAGGAAATCCTGTAATTATTGGAGTTGCGGTGATCTGGAGGGTTGTCAACACAGCAAAAGCGGTTTTCAATGTGGACAATTATAAAGAGTTTCTGTCCATCCAGTGTGATGCGGCACTGCGCAACATTGTGAGGCTTTATCCTTATGACACATCTTTGGAAGACGAAAATGAAAAGTCTCTTAGGGGCAGCAGCAACGAGGTTGCAGAAAGAATTAAGGAGGAGCTTCAATCAAAGGTGGATATTGCCGGACTTGAAATAATCGAGACCAGAATTACCTATCTGGCATATGCTCCGGAAATTGCGTCGGCAATGCTCCAAAGGCAGCAAGCAACGGCTATAATCGATGCAAGACAAAAGATTGTTGAGGGTGCTGTCGGAATGGTGGAAATGGCTCTTGCCAAATTGAGTGAAAATGATATAGTTAATCTTGATGAAGAGAGAAAAGCGGCAATGGTCAGCAATTTATTGGTTGTTCTTTGCGGCAACAAGGATGCGCAACCGGTGGTAAACAGTGGTTCACTATATTAATAAAACGGAAAGGGGGATGATGATAGATGGAAAATAAGGAAAAAGACAAAAAGCAGCTGGTTTTACGACTATCGTCTTCCCTTTGGAAGGAATTGGTTGCCTGGGCAGAGGACGATTTCCGTTCCCTGAACGGGCAAATTGAATACTTGTTGACGGAGTGTGTCAAACGCCGAAAAAAAATCAAAGATATAGATAAAACAGGGGACGTAGATAAAACATAAAACAGGGGACGGTTCTCAGATAAAACAGGGGACAATAAAACAGGGGACGGTTCTCTGTTTTAAAACAGAGAACCGTCCCCTGTTTTACCGTCCCCTGTTTTAGGTTCTTGTGTTATAATTTTAACCGGAAGCTTAAAGTTGTAGACTACTCTGGTATCGCAGAGTCTGTCATGAAGGCTCCTCTTTTCACTGTCAATCATTATCATGAAATAGCCTATAAAAGCAATTCCCGATAAATATTTTCCGATTGTTTCCCGAAACAGAACATTTATAAAAGTCAGTCCGTTTTCATCTTCACTTATTACTTTTATATTCAGAAGCTTTTTTCCCAAAGTAGAGCCGCAGTAATAAGTCATCAGCACATAATAGGCTGCACCCAAAAGGTAGAGTCCTATATCATAGACACTGAACTCAAAAAGTACGGGGGCTTTCAGGATATTTGACGGATCTATAAGGGAAATAATGAAAACCGGTAAACGCACAAATAACAGCGCAATTCCCACAATCAGAGAATCGATAATGAAAGCCATTAAACGAACAACAAATCCCGCATATACGGTGGTACTAGAACACTCCTGGTTTTGCATAATACATTGGCACCCCGCTTCCGTTTTTGTCCATAAATTCAATGAGCATTTCTGCATCTGAACGCGGTTTTATTTTGCTTATATAACCGAATAATGAACTAAGATTAAATATGTTATTGGATTCCGGTGTGTATATTTCTACGTCTCCCAGTTCTTCACTGAATGCTTCTTTCATGTCTTCATATGTTGCAATCTCATCGATAAGCTTTTTGTCCAATGCCTGCTTTGCGGAGTAAACCCTGCCGTCTGCAATTTTCTTAACATCACTTACCGTCATATTTCTGCCTTCAGCTACAATTTCCACGAACTGTTCATAAGATTCATCTACAAGACTCTGAAAAATCTCTTGCTGTTCTTCGGTTAAATCAAGGTCACCCGCACCCATTGCCTTATTTTTGCCGCTGGTAAAGTAAATACCCTTAATTCCTATTTTTTCATATAAGTCTTTATAATTCATCAAGGAAATAAGAACGCCGATAGACCCGGTCCAGGTGTTTCTGTTTGCGTAAATTTTTTGGGAAGCCATCGAGATATAGTAGCCTCCGGAGCATGCCTGGTCAGCCATGTACGTCCAGATAGGCCTTCCGGTTTCTTCGGTATATTCTTTCAATTTCAGGTAAAGCTCGTCACTGGCGGAAACACTGCCTCCGGGAGAATTTACGTACAATATGATTCCTTTATTGCTGGAGGAATTCTTCATGTCTTCAATCAGATCCAGTGTGTTTTGATGATTATATCCTTCACTGGCAAATAAACTGCTACTGCTGCTGGAATCCACTATGGTTCCTTCCACTTTTACAACGCCGATGTGCGGGGTTGAGGGAAGAACATTGCCGGAATGGCTAAAACTGTTTAATTTCAGGGATGATTCAAATCGTTTTGAAAGAGTGTTTACCAGGACACTTGATGAGCACACAAATACAAATACCATCCCTGCTACGACCAATGCTATAAGCTGTTTGTTTTTCATTTTTCGACCTCACTTTTCACAGTTTTTTTACAAAATTTATTATCTCACACTTTAATATAGTAGTAAAGAATAAAATCAGGTAATTGACTTTACATAACATATGATATAATTGTATATATCATTTATATGATTTCTGCTGCCAAAAAAGTATTGTTTAAAATTATCTGTTATTTATATGCGATATAATTGCAATGACATTATAAAATGGAAATAATAAAGATTACGAAGAAACGGGTTGGTAAACTGTATGGCTAACTATAAGCTTAATAATGAAAAAAAGACGCCTAAGTATAAATTTAAAAATATAAGAATAACTTCAAAGAAAGATGTGAAGCGCTATAATAATGAATACTTTAAACGACATATAAAATTCGGGTTTAATTTATTTAAGAAAAAAAACCTTCACTTCCTAGGTGCTCACAATTTTAAGGTTGTAAGTAAACAATGTATATGGTTTAATGCGTATTCATATATATACCGCTTTATTCTGGCTACGGAGGACGGAAAGTTTGAGGAGTCAATAACCGTTTCAAAAAAGGAATTTTACAATATCCGTTTAAACAAGCCTTATAAAGTGTTCGGAGTTGTACAAAACATTGATAAGCCCGAGTATTATAAGATAACAAAGCGTACTGATGAATACGGTGCAATTCGTGAAACCTTAAGGTATGCTCGCCGCGTGATTTTTTTATTTTCAGTTTGGATGATGATATTTGCGGCTTCTTTTGTGATATTGGTATATTACTTAATTTATATACTGTCCCAAAGACTTTAAATGGGGTAGTTTAGGCTTACCGGCCTGTATCAATCTTTACCGGCCGGTATTAATCTCCAATTGAAAAAAGGCCACCGGTTAACCGGTGACCGTGGTGTTAATAGATACATGAATATATAATGTAACAAAACTGTTAACATAATCCATTCAGTATTCTGTTTGCAAGTTCAGCCACTTTCTCATTAGAGGATTCCGATTTGATCCTAACAAAATCCATAATCTCTTCATCCATGGGGAGAAGCTTTTCCATTAAACTCCTATTATAATAATGATCAATAAAGTTTTCCAATGCAATCATTGATTGATAAGACGTTTTATCATCAAAAGTTTTCCAATAGCGTTTTATGACTTCTGTAAGTCTTGGAAATCCTACCGAAGCATGAGACTTGCCAATAGCCCAAAACATTGATGAACTCAACTCATCCTTTGCACAAATCCTTTCAATCAACTCATCAACTATCTCTTTTTGTTCTTCAATGCTAAGTCTTATAGATAAAAGTTCTTCATCCAGGAATTTTTTAAACTCTTCTTCCATCGTGGCAATATTTGCTCCGTTCAGTATAAATGTGTTCATTTCCAAAAGCAAAGCGATATCAGCTATAGCTGCACTTTTTTCCTCTGTATCGCTTGAATCGAGATATGATAACAAATCTGCTACTTCCTTTTTCATATTCGCACCTATTCCTTTTTTTGTATTACCATTATATCACATTTTTAACTGCCGTATAGAAATAAGATTTTTATTATTTTATTTATTCTAGAAGCAAAAGATTTTTTAAACGAGGTGTTATAAAAATAAATGGGAAATATTTGAATTATGCTTGCAACTGGTCAAATCCATGCTATAATAAAAAAACAGGAAGGAGAATGATGATTTGGGGAATATAGAACTATTAATCATAGCAGTCGGACTTTCGATGGATGCTTTTGCAGTAGCGATTTGTAAAGGATTGTCGTTGAAAAAAATGAGCTATAAAAATGCCGTTATCACTGGCTGCTTTTTCGGAGGATTTCAGGCGTTAATGCCTCTATTGGGCTATCTTTTGGGAAAACAATTTGAAAAATATATAGTATCAATTGACCATTGGATTGCGTTTATTCTCTTATCGATTATCGGAATCAATATGATAAAAGAATCCCGAAACACATGTGAGATAGATGACGGTTCATTTAATATAAAGAGTTTAACCATGATGGCTTTTGCCACAAGTATTGATGCTTTGGCAGTAGGCGTTACCTTTGCTTTCTTACAGGTGAACATTATACCGGCTGTTACCATGATCGGAATCACTACCTTTAGTTTTTCTTTTGCCGGGGTAAAGATAGGCAACCTTTTTGGAGCAAAGCTTCAGTCAAAAGCGGAGATTGTGGGTGGGGTTATTCTCGTTGGAATGGGCTTAAAGATTCTTTTGGAGCACATTGGGGTAATCAATTTTTAATTATTGCAGTTGACAAAGACATGTTGCAAATGATATAATTTGTTTAATATAAGTTTAAACCTATGATCAAGAAGAGTAGGGATAATTACCTGTACAAAGAGAGTCGCTAGATGGTGGGAATGCGATTACAGAGGTTATTCTGAATGGGCTTGAGAGGGAAGTCCGAAATCGTATTGCGAGAGTAGGCACTTACGGGAACCCTGTCCGTTATCAGTGGGGTGCATATGTTAGTATGCAAAATGAGTGGACGGTTTTCCGTCAATTTGGGTGGTACCACAGAAGTCAAGAGCTTTTGTCCCTTAACCGGGATGAAAGCCTTTTTTATTTTACTTAAAAAAGCAAACGGGCCCGGTTGCCCTCGAATTAAATATTTATATGGGAGAGTGACGCTTATGTCAAAAGGAAGGTTTGGAGTACATGGAGGTCAGTACATTCCTGAGTCACTGATGAATGCGGTAATTGAGCTGGAAGAAGCTTATAACCGCTTTAAGAACGACCCGAAGTTTGTGGCTGAATTGAATGACTTATTGGAGAATTATGCAGGAAGACCATCGCTTCTATATTATGCCGCTAAAATGACAAAGGATCTGGGGGGAGCAAAGATTTATCTGAAGCGGGAGGACCTCAATCACACCGGATCCCACAAAATAAACAATGTTTTGGGACAGGTGCTTCTTGCCAAATACATGGGGAAAACCCGCGTTATAGCTGAGACCGGAGCCGGACAGCATGGAGTTGCAACAGCTACAGCGGCTGCGCTTTTGGGATTGGAATGTGAGATATTTATGGGAAAGGAGGACACCGAACGCCAGGCTCTGAACGTATTTAGAATGAGGCTTTTAGGAGCAAAGGTTCATGCAGTAACTTCCGGAACTCAGACCCTAAAGGATGCGGTCAATGAAACAATGCGTGAATGGTCAAAGAGGGTTCATGACACTCATTATGTGCTGGGATCCGTAATGGGACCACATCCGTTTCCCACAATTGTCCGGGATTTTCAAAGTGTGATAGGCCGTGAGGTTAAAGAACAGTTAATGAAAAAAGAAGGGCGGCTCCCCGATGTGGTAATGGCATGCGTTGGGGGAGGCAGCAATGCAATGGGAATATTCCATGACTTTATAAATGATACCGGTGTTCGGCTGATTGGGTGTGAAGCGGCAGGAAAGGGTGTTGATACCGATAAAAATGCTGCAACAATCGCAAACGGAAAGCTTGGAATTTTCCATGGAATGAAGTCTTATTTCTGTCAGGATGAGTACGGACAGATTGCACCGGTGTATTCCATATCGGCAGGACTTGATTATCCGGGAATAGGTCCGGAGCATGCATACCTAAAAGATATTGGCAGGGCAGAGTATGTTCCGGTTACCGATGATGAGGCAGTTAAGGCTTTTGAATATCTTTCCCAGGTAGAAGGAATTATTCCGGCAGTTGAGAGTGCCCATGCGGTTTCCTATGCAATGAAGCTTGCACCTACCATGGATAAGAATCAAATTATTGTAATATGCCTTTCGGGAAGAGGAGATAAAGATGTTGCTGCAATAGCAAGGTATAAGGGGGAACAGATTTATGAATAAGTTACAGAGGGCTTTTAGTAAGGGTAAGGCTTTTATCCCGTTTATAACAGCGGGAGATCCATGCCTGGAAATAACTGAACAGCTGGTTTTAAAAATGGCGGAAGCCGGCGCGGATTTGATTGAGCTGGGTATTCCCTTCTCCGATCCGGTGGCGGAAGGTCCGGTGATTCAGGAGGCCGATTATCGTGCACTATCTGCCGGAACGACAACGGATGGTATTTTTGAAATGGTAAAAAGTATTCGTAAATCCTGTGATGTACCTTTGGCTTTTATGACTTATGCCAATCCTGTTTTTACTTACGGTGCCGAGAGGTTCATGAAAAAGAGCCAAGAGGTGGGAATTGATGCGGTTATTATTCCCGATGTTCCCTTTGAAGAAAGGGATGAATTTCTGCCCTATTGTTCAAAATACGGTATCGAGTTTATCTCAATGATTGCTCCCTCCTCCCATGAGCGAATACGGATGATTGCCCGGGAAGCCCAAGGATTTTTGTACTGCGTTTCGTCTATGGGAGTTACCGGGGTGCGGGAGCAAATCGGAAACGAGGCCGAGAACATGATAAAGCAGGTGAAAGCAGTGAAAGATATTCCTTGTGCCATCGGTTTCGGAATATCGACACCGGAGCAGGCGGCAAGAATGAGTAAATTTTCCGACGGTGTAATTGTGGGAAGTGCCATCGTAAAAATAATAGGACAATACGGCAGGGACTGTATACCTTATGTTGTTGATTATGTGAGTAAAATGAAGAGCGCGATTAAATAAAGCAAGAAATATGATATAACCGTTATTTTAAAATAGGATTTTGTCTATACGGGACGTGCAGAATCCGGGAATAAGGAGGAAACAAAATGATTAGAAGCGTTTTAAAAAAGCTGACGGCAAGGGAAGATTTGACCTATGAAGAAGCATACAGCTTAATTGTTGCAATAAAAAATGACGAGCTCAGTGATGTTCAAATTGCGGGCTTTCAGGTGGCATTATTAATGAAAGGACCGACATTGACGGAAATTACTGCTATTGCCCAGGCTATGAGGGATAATTGCATAAAGATTTCTCCCAATGTAGATGATGAGCTTATGGATACCTGCGGAACCGGCGGAGGCTTGAGCACGTTTAACATTTCCACAGCGGTAGCCTTTGTTGCAGCGGCTGCAGGCATTCCTGTTGCCAAGCACGGAAGCCGGTCCATATCCAGCCTTTCGGGAAGTGCCGATGTTCTTGAAGCCCTGGGTATAGAAATCAATCAGAGCCCCAAATCGGTAGAAAAGCTTATTGAAGAAGTAGGGATTGCATTCATATATGCTCCGCTGTTCCATCCGGTAATGGGCAAAGTGCTTCCGCCGGAAAAGGATTTGGGTATTAAAACAATTTTCTATACGATAATCGGTCCGTTGATCAATCCTTCACAGGCTTCCCGGCACGTTATGGGGGTTTATAAGCCTGAGCTTTTGGATACGGTTTCCAAGGTAGCTGCTTCCATAGGCTATAAAAGGGCATTGTTCGTTCATGGATTGGATGGTTTGGATGAGATTTCATTGATGGGAAAAACAAGAGTTAACGAGCTCAATAACGGAAATATTACAACCTATGAGATTGCACCGGAGGATTTTGGCCTTTCACGCTGCACTCTTGAAGAAATTGCAACAGGAACACCTCAGGAGAATGCCTGCATGATTAGGGATGTTTTTTCGGGAAAGGATAAGGGACCAAGACGTCAGGCAGTTGTTTTAAATGCGGCCGGTGCCTTGATGATTGGAAACAAAGCAGCTTCCTTTAAAGAAGGTATACAGCTTGCAGGTGAGATTATTGACAGCGGAGCGGCACAAAGCAAGCTGAATCAGCTTATTGAGGCTTCCAATGAGTTTAGATCGGTGGTTTGATATGGATAAGCAAATAAGTCATGGAAATAACAAAGCGTGTACCAAATGTACTTCAATACTGTGGGAAAAATACCACGCAGGTATAATTCCCGTGATTCCCGATATAAAATGCAAGTCGCCGGCGGAGGGCGACTTGCTTATGGGAAGGGATCCCGTCTCCATAGCCCGTTCTTTGGAAGCGGCCGGTGCCCCGGTGATCTCGGTGGTTACTGAATCGGAGCATTACGGGGGCTCCCGGGAACTACTCTATAGCATAGCACAGGCCGTTCATGTGCCAATTTTGCGAAAGGACTTTATAAAAAACCGGGAACAGCTTTTGGAGAGTGTTGAAATGGGAGCCGGCAGTGTTCTGCTGATTTCTTCAATACTTGAAAAAAATCAGTTGTTCAGTTTGGTGGAGGAAGCTATATTATTAGGCTTGGAGCCTCTGGTGGAAACCCACAGCGAAGAGGAAATTAAAGTCGCCAATGAGATGGGTGTAACTTTTTTGGGCATTAACAACCGAAACATAATTCAGTGGGAGATGGATGACGGAAATGTAAATACTACAGAAAGGCTTGCAGAACTGGTACGTCCCGGTGCTTTTCTATTAAGCGAAAGTTCCATCTCTTCTTCAGAGGACGTGAAGCGAGCCATAGCAGCAGGAGCTCATTCGGTTTTGGTAGGTACGGCCATTTTGAAGGCGGAAGATCCGGCTAAAATGTATCTTAAACTTAGCGGGCGGGAGGTTTAGTGCGGTGACACGGGTAAAAATATGCGGACTTATGAATAAAAAGGACATAGAGGTCTGTGTACAGGCAGGAGCCCATGTGCTGGGATTTGTAGTTGATTACCCGGTGCCCGTGCCGTGGAATTTAACAACGTCTGCTGCCAGGAAGCTTATCGACGGGGCTCCTCCCTTTGTAAGTACCTGTGTTGTGACGGGAGGAGCGGTCCCCAAGGTTTTGGATGTTGTAAATGCTACCTGTCCGGATATTGTTCAGCTTCATTACAAGGAAACACTGCAGGATGTAAAGGAAATAGTGGGAAGGTTGAAGCCCCGAGGAGTCAAGGTAATAAAAGCCCTTCGCATAGATGCGGACGGAAATTGTGATTTTGAAATCAGCGATCCGGCTGTGGCAGTCCGGGAGCTTGCTCGCACCGGGGTGTCTGCTGTCCTGGTGGATTCATACACATCAACCATGCCGGGAGGTACAGGGGTTAGAGTTGATCTATCGGTATTTACGGCAGTACAAAAGGTGAGTCCGTTGCCGGTTATATTGGCCGGTGGACTTAACCCGGATAACATTCGTTCCGTTGTTCAAAGGGTAAAGCCTTTTGCAGTGGATGTTCTGACCGGGGTGGAGGAAAGACCGGGATGCAAGGATAAGGAGAAAATCTGTGAGTTGATAAAGTCAGTTTATGAAGCTGTCAAATAAACTTTAGATTTTTCGATCTCATAAAAATTTTAATCCCTACATATAAATTATCATATTAAATGTTAAAATTTGTGATATAATACAGACTGTAATTAATTAGTAAGAGCAATAAAGCGTTTGTAGGTGTTGGAGAAAGGGCTTAATATAATATTAAAGAAGCAATGAAATTCTCATCTCCGATAACATACAGATTGTTTTATAAGTTTTTACTTATATATATGATTTGACTCTTTATATGGGGGGATTAATGTGAAAAGGTTTATTAGTCTTGTAGTAACCGTAATAATGGTTGTTTCTTTATTGGTACCGATGAACTCATTGGCTCAGACCGATTTAACCATCACTGCCACACCCGCTGCCGGTGAAAATTATATACGTCTTGAATGGACGGATCTCGGTCCGGGATATTTGTATACCGTCTATGCAAAGGGGCAGGACGAGGCAGTCTATCAAAGCATACCGTCAAAGACTGATGTAAAAGTATTAAATGTTTACCCCGATGCAGGAAATGAATTGAAGACATGGATGGAGACAAACGGATACGGAAAAGGATTGATAACTGTTGATCAGGTTAATATGCTGGATTTTAACGTTGATCCGGGTTCATATTTGAAGGATGACGGCGGTAATTGGAAATATGATGTCATTTACTTCGGAGGATATGATAAAAATAATGATTTCGACATTTNNNTTATCGGCGATATCTATTACGGGAATACTACGGTAAGTGTAAAAAAGGAAGGACTTCTTACCAATTATCCATGGGTGATAGGCGGTAAAGGAACCGTGTTGAACATACCGATGTCTCATACTGTCGGTCAATTTGCGATGGGAGATGTATGGTTGGAGTATACTTCCGATAGTTATACCAATAATGAAAATCCGGTTACAGAATGGAGCGGCAAGGCCGGGACAACAAACTTCTACCTTACAACATGGAACAACTGTGCAATGATTCAGACAGGGCATTCAAACGGTGCTGCAACGGAGGATGAGCAAAAGCTTTTGGCAAATACATTGTTTTATCTGGCTCAGCTGACAGGTAACAATTTTTGTGACGATCATAAGTCCCAGGATTTTGCGGCTCCGGACAGTGTAAATATAAGCAGTGTAAAGGTTGATGGAAATAGTTTGGTGGTGAATTACTCGAAGTCTGACGATAACGGAACAGAGTATGAGTTTTATGTGAAAGCTATCAATGAATACATCGGTGATGAGATTATATCAAATACTGCCACTGCAATAAACACAACAGGACTTGCCGGATATTCATATATTATTGACAATAACCAAGATACCGAGCCCGACAATAAGGTGGACACCACCGATACATCAATTTCAGTACATTTGTCGGAATTGGATTTGACAATACCTGTTTATATTCATATAAAGGCTGTAGACAATGCCGGAAATTCTTCTGATACCACTCACTATGAATTACTATTAAAGATAAGCTGGAAGTGAAGCCAAAGTCCGTAACTTTGAATAAAGGAAGCTCAAAGCAGCTGGAAGCTGTTTTAACGAGTTTTTCCTATGAAATTCAGGATGTCAGATGGGAATCAAGTGATTGAAAAGGTTGCAACGGTTGATTCAAATGGAAAAGTAACCGCTGTAGGTATTGGAAAATGTACAATTAAAGCATATATAACGGAAACAGACATAATGGCCGATTGTGAAGTGTCGGTATTAAAGCGACCATCAGGCGGGAGCGATTCACCAAACACAACTCCAAAGGAAGTAACTGTAACGGAACCTCCAACAACACCTGTTCCTGCAGCTTTGCCCGTTGATATTGCAATATCGTTGACTTCCGATAAGACCACTTATACGGAACATGAAGAAATAATATTTACAATAAATTATAAAAACATGCTCAAATCAGACACCGGTCCCTTTGAAATTATAGCTGATATACTGGATAACACAACGGCAGTTGACAGCGGAGCCGGTGAAATTAAAGAGAGTACAATATCATGGAAGATACAGAACTTAGCTGCAGAGGGATCGGGAAAGATAGTTTATAAAGTAAAATCAGGTGAAATCTCAGTAGATGAAGTTATGATATCGAATACAGCAAGAATAAGCGGCAACGAAGGATTGATCAACACCGATGACGATAAGTCGACGGTTAAGGTCATGCTGCGTAAGCAAAAGAAGTTAAGCCACAAAGCCTATGTGGTCGGCTATCCTGACGGAGAGTTCAAACCGGAAAGACATGTAACGAGAGCGGAAGTTGCCGTTATGTTTGCAAAAATTATGGGCCTTGCACCGATAAAGAGCGAAAAGAAGATTTATTCGGATGTTGAAACAACTCATTGGGCAAGCGATTACATACAGTCAGCAACAAATGCAGGAATCTTTATAGGATATAAAGATAACTCATTCCATCCCGATGATCCCATTACCAGAGCGGAGTTTGCAACAGTTGTGGCAAAATATATGCAGGTGGAAAATGTAAAGCCGTTTGAGGAAGTTTATAAGGATTTAAGCGGACATTGGGCTCAAAACTACATAGAAGAAATAAAGAGGTTGAAAATAATCGAAGGATATGAAGACGGAACATTCCGGCCCGATTTGCCGATTAAGCGTTCCGAGGCAGTAACAATGATAAATAAAATGCTTTTCAGAGGACCTTTGAAGGTCGATATTGCTTCATTTGAAGATGTTCCGCCAACCAGTTGGTTCTTCGGACAGGTAGAGGAAGCGGCAAGAGATCATGAGTATTATACTGAAAACGGCTATGAAGTATTGGCTGATTGATAGTATCTTACAATGAAAGCATTGCCTTACTCGTGGATTTGCTCACGAGTAAGGCAATATTTTTAATTATAACACCACGTTTAAATGAAGTACGGTTTTAGATAAATCTTCTTACAACAGCGGTGTTTCAACAAAGAGGGAGAATAAAAAAATAAGTATTGTTTTCAATGGAAACAATTTGTTATAATTGCTTTGTATGTGTAATATGGAAGGAAGAATAAAACTGTTTAATTGTTTTTGATACTTTAAAACTTTAATTGAGATTTCGGGGGAGTGAGAAAATGTTTAAAAAACTGATTTTAGTTGTATCTATTGCATTAATTTTAACCGGATGCAGTATCCAAAATGTTATGAAAAAATATATCCTTGAAGAAAAAGATACTGAAGTTAATGACCGAATAATTGAAGTTAACGTTCAAACAACTGAAGTTAATGATCGAACAACAGAGGATTATACCGAAGATACGGAAAGCATCGATAAGGATACAATCGAGCTGAATGAAGATGATTTTAAAGTATATGTTAGAGGAATTACAATCGAGGTAGGTGATGACCCTCAAGAAATGATAGATACCCTTGAAAACGGTCCTGATAGTATGGATTGTATATTAACATATGTTGGCACTGACAGTGAGTTGGAAAATCATTATTATTGCAGAATATATGAAGGTTTTTCCGTTTACACTATGGTAAACATTGTTTCCGGTGAAAGTATAATAAGCCAGATAAATATATCCGCCACAAAAAGAGGTATTAAAATTGGTGATTCATTCAAAGATTTAATTGAGAAGTACGGTACCCCGAACGACGAAATGATAGTAGGCGATACCCATTATGTATATTATTTTTATAAGGATAAAAAATTGAGTTTTACTATTGAAGATGACACAATAAATAATATAAGAATTTCAATGAAATAATGTTAGCCGGTAAAGTGAAATAAAAATAAGAATTGTTATCTCCGCACAAGAAAGGGGCTAGTATAGTGAAATATTTAAAAAAAGCGGTTTTAATATGTATATCATGAAATGAGCAATAATTCTTTCTCTTGTGCGGTGAAAATATGGTCTTGACGCAAAATCCGTCTTGAGCATTCTATAACAATTTCTAATATGGTAAAGCTGTTCATTAATGGCGAGTATATCCTTTACGTTATCAGCCGGATTTGATGCAACGGCATAAAATCCATCGTACTTTTCTTCGTAAAGCCCGACATCAAGCTCGGAATTCCATTGGTGTTCAATTGTCTTATATAAGTATTCGATACAAATATTAGCCGGCGAAATGAAATAAAAATGAACATATGGTAATTTGACATAAATCTAATCATATGCCATAATTGGTAATATTATAGATGTTATATAACTACTTACTACAAGTAATTATCAACACAGGAGGTATTTTTATGAGAAAAATACTTTTTAATTTAATTTTACTTGTAATACTGGTATCTGCTTTTGCCGGTAATTTATATGCATCTGATGATAATGTGAAAGTGTATATCAATGAAAAAATTGTTAGTTTTCCCGACGCAGAGCCTTATATCGATTTTAACGGCAGGACTCAGGTTCCTATAAGATTTATCAGCGAAGCATTAAATGCCAAGGTTGAATGGGATGGCGAAAACAGAACAGTAAAAATAATGCGGGATGGTATAGTTGTTCAACTGACAATAGATCAAGACAAATATTATATAAACGGCAAAAGTGAAACGATGGACACTCGGACGTTTATAAAAGACGGCAGAACCTTTGTTCCTTTAAGGTTTGTAAGTGAAGCTTTGGGAGCACAGGTAGATTGGGATGCTAAAAGTAGAAATGTGTACATAACTAAATCTGTAGAAAAGTACAAACCAAGCAAGTTGGTAATTTCTACAGAGCATTCATCGTATATCGTTGATGATAAAGGACTGTATGAAACAAATAAGATAGATTACTCATCAATTCCTTCTTTATATTCCGGTCATTTGATTGTACCTATACGTCAATTAGCTGGCATATTCGAGGGGGATTATTATGAGAACGGTGATAAAGCCGTTCTTGAAATTGACGACACAGTTTTTGAATTTGATTTATACAAAAATACTGCAAGAGTAAATGGAAAAGAAATAACACTTCCTGTTGATACGCGGTACGAAAACGGAGTTGTAAAAGTATCAGCGGAGGCTTTTAAGTATTTGGAAAATTATTATTTTAAAACTTATAGTAATGCAATGATTCTTAGAAGAAAGGACGTTTACTATGAAAATGGCCAGCTTAAGAAAGACAGCCCCGTTGATGTTGAACCTACTTCATTTATAAAAGACTTAGATAATTATTCCTGGGGGCTGTCAAAAGAAGAAAACGACAAACTTAGGAAAAAAGTTCATGAAATATCTGATAAAATAATATCTGAGATTATAAAGCCAGGAATGACGGATTATGAAAAAATATATGCTATTAATCAGTATATGGTTGATAATGTAACATACGATTTTTCGAATAGAGGGCTGTGGGATGCTTTTTTATATAAAAAAGGGGTTTGTGATACTTTCGCACATTGTACCGGATTGCTTCTTGAAAAAGCAGGAATTGAAAGTGTATACATTATAGGATATGCTCAGGTAGATGGCAGAGGGGATATCGATGAATACGAAATAATGGGTTATTCAAACAATAGTCATGCTTGGAATTTAGTAAAGTTAAATGGTAAATATTATCATTTGGATACCACCTGGAATAGAGGATTGGCTTACGAAGATGCCAGCTTACCGTTTTCATATGACTATTTCCTTTTATCAGACGAACAAATACAATTGGATCATGCATGGAGGCATGCACATTATCCTAAGGCAGATACATTTTGTGACAGTAAAATAGTTTCTGAAATGGATGCAAAGGGCTATACTGTCATTTCAGGAGAAATTGATGCAACAGATATTATTGAGCGTACTTTTGTAAAAATATCTGTAAGCTCAGAGTCTCCGTCAATGGTAACTAAAAGGATAATCAAAGTGGAGCCTGGAACCGTTACACCCTTTGCTATTATTCTTGATGGCAAACAATACAGTAAAAACAAGATAAGTGTAGATATTGATACTTTGTTAAATGACAGCCAACAAGTCTATATAAATCAAGGAAAGGATGTAACTAAAGGTTTATCAATAACAAAAGATGGTCTTAAATACAAAGTAAAGGTTAATGATAAAGAACATGATTCTATATCCGGTACAATAATTTTACCTGAAGGAATGGTTGCAGATGAAGACTATAACTTTACTGTAAAATTAACTATTATGAAACCTATAGAAACCGGGCATTCAGTATCCCCTGACGGAATGATAACATATAATGGAACAATTAAAAAAGGAGAATCGAGCTCTACAATAAAACTTAAATTAAATCTACCGACATACTTTTATAGATATAAACTTGAGTATTATTTTTCAGGAGGGACAAATTGTCCTTTCCTACCTATAGGAATTATGGACAGCAGCGGGAATATTCATCCGGATGGGAATTATATAATTGACGGACCTGTGAAAAACAACATTAAAATACAAGTTCCAGAAAATCCTGACTATATACCGCAGCAATCATATAATAAAACGTTTATATTGGGAGAGAAGGAAAAAGAAGATTTAAAACAAAAACTGATAGGCTTTTATTTTGGTAATCATGCAGTTATATCAAAATTAGCCACTAATGAAGACGCAATAGCTTTGGAAAAAAAGGAACCGGTTGAAGTGGATAAGAACGGAACTATTTATTATTCAATAACTACTGATTATGGAATCAATATTTTCAGAAGTTATAACTTAAACAATAAAGGAAAAAAAGGAGGTATTATATACTCAATAACACTTAATGACATAGAATTCAATAGTGAAAACTATGTGGAAATCTTCGATTATTTTAACAATTTACTGAAAAATTGCTTAGGAAAAGAAACAGCATCATATAATATTTATTATAGAAAAGGAGATGCCGGTAATTTATCAAAAGAACAGTTATTTAATGAAATAGGTTCTGGTTATGCAAGTATTGAAGCTAATTATATTATAGATGGATATATATACCATTTATCTTTTTTAGGATATGATAGCAATTATGATATAAGCTTTATAGTTAGTTATCTTGTCTCTTAATAAATTTAAACTGTTGCCTTACTTGTGGATTTTTTCATGAGTAAGGCAATAGTTTTAAAACTATTGTCACAGGAATTAAAATATATTCATACTTTGTCGAAATAAGCCATTATTAGTTGACAATGTTTGCAATTAAGTATATTATTATATTAACATATATTTGTTGCTTTGAAAGAAGGTGGTCAGTTGCTTACGGCTGTAATGCAGTTGGGTGAGTATGCACTCAATAACCGGGACACTGATGCCGGAGGATTGCTTCAGGTTATTGAGAATCCAAACGAGAAGGGCAGTTATAATCACGTTTTAAAGATTGCATTTGATTTAAAGGATGAGGACATTTCTTACCGGGGCATTGAGTATGAAGAGTTTTCATCCGAAAAAATTAAAAAGTATGCTTATAAAAAGGGAAGCTCAAGGGGCGGTGACATAACTCCTACATCAAAATATACCGAGCCGGAAAAGACACTGAATAAAATTATGATTTCACTTAACGATGTCATTAGTATTTCAAATCAAAACGATTTTGATCAAAGAATATTTATAAAAATTCGTGATTACATATCTTCAAATTTAAAAAATATTAAAAACGATATCACTGAAAAAGTTGAATCCACTACATTAAAAAAAGGTGAATCCTTTATTATTACCATCACACTTTTCGATAACGGTAATGAAAAATACATGGGAGATTTTGAGCTGATTAAAAACCGTCTTGCCAGGGTATTGGACGAGCAGTATTACAGTAAATACGGCACTACGTCAAAGGGTGAAGGCATCTGCTATTACTGTAAAGGGGAAAGAGAAGTTTTCGGATTTGTAAACACTTATAATTCCTATACGGTTGATAAAATCGGTTTTGTAAGCGGTGGTTTCAAACAGGAAAATGCATGGAAGAATTATCCCGTATGTTCTACGTGTGCCCAAAAACTGGAGCAGGGTAAAAAATACATTAGAGAAAACCTTACATCAAGATTTTCCGGTTTCAATTATTTTGTAGTCCCTAAAGCTGTAATACGCGACTTGGAAGATGAAAAGGATTTTATAGAGATACTTCATGATTTTGAGAAGAATGAAAAATTTTCTACTAAGGAAACTTCAAAGCAGAACCTTCTTGGAAGTGAGAGGGATTTTCTTGAAATTATGCAGGACAGCAAAAACTTTCTTAATTACAATATGCTGATTTTTAAAGAAGAACAGTCCGGAAGCGTTTTCAGAATACTTCTATATATTGAAGATATTGTTCCCAGCAAGGTCAAAAAAATATTGAGAATAAAAGATACGGTGGATGAGATTAAGTTATTCAAGAATCTTCCCGGAAAAGACAAAACAACCTATGACCTAAGTTTCGGGTTCGATAAAATCAGAACCTTTTTCCCCAATAACAAAACGGAAGGCAACTTTGACAAAAGCTTTCTTGAAATTTTAAACAATGTATTTACCTATAAAAAGATAAGTTACAAATTCCTTTTAGGAAGAATGATTTCCAAAATAAGGGTTGCTTTTGCAAGGGAAGAATACTTAGAGGTTCTTGTACTCCAAGCACTTATGAGCATTATGTTTATTGACAGGCTTAATCTGTTTATCGATAAAGAAAGAGGGGTGCAGAAAATAATGGTGGAGAGGACGGAGAAAAACAAAAAGTATCTCGACTTTTTTGTTGACAAAAGCTACAGCGATGTGTTCAGTTCCGATTATAAGAGGGCAGTATTTTTGACAGGGGTATTGGCGGAAAAGCTTTTGAACATCCAGTACAACGAAAGGGGAAGCAAGCCTTTCTACAGCAGGCTCAACGGCTTGAAGCTGGATAAAAGTTTGGTGAAAAGGATATTTACCGAAGCCATTAACAAATTAAACGAATATGATAAAAACTATTATAAAGAGTTGGAGTACCTTATCGGAATGTATATGTTGGGAGAGGAAGCAGAAAAGAATATTTCCAATGATGAAATCAGTTTTTACTTTGTACTGGGTATGACTCTTGCAAAGCACTTTAAGGAAGAAAAAATCAGTGAGGAGGATGGAGAATAATGATTAAGAACAGGCAGGAACTATTGTTTTTATATGATGTTACCGATGCAAACCCGAACGGTGATCCGCTAGATGAGAACAAGCCTAGAATTGATGAGGAAACCGGGATTAATATAGTAACGGATGTAAGGCTCAAAAGAACTATAAGGGATTATTTATATAGCTACAAAGGATATGACGGCACAAATGGCAAGGACATATTTGTAAGGGAGATGGCATCGGAAAAGGGTGGAATTAAAGACGGAAAAGCCAGAGCAAAGGACTTTAATGAGAATTTGAATGATATTTTGGGAAAGGCTATAGATATAAGGCTGTTTGGCGGAGTTATTCCTTTGAAAAATGCATCAATAACCTTTACCGGACCGGTACAGTTTAATATGGGAAGATCCCTTAACAAAGTCAGCTTGAAGCATATAAAAGGAACCGGAGCGTTTGCCTCAAAAGAGGGAAAAGAGCAGAAGACCTTCAGAGAAGAGTATATTTTACCCTATTCTCTCATTGCCTTCCACGGAATAGTTAACGAAAATGCGGCAAAAGAGACCAAGCTCACCGATGAAGATGTGGATTTGCTGAACGAGGCTATGTGGAACGGTACGAAAAACCTCATTACCCGTTCTAAAATGGGGCATATGCCAAGGCTTATGCTGAGAGTTGTGTATAAGGAGGGGCAAAATTTCTTTATCGGGGATTTGCAAAACAAAATAGCTCTCAGTTTTGACATCCCGGAAGAAAAAATCCGAACAATAAAAGACTTTTCAATTAAATTGGATGAGCTTATAGATGAACTGGTACAGTACCGTGATAAAATAGAAAAAGTTTATTATACTGCCGACAAAAATTTGAAATTAACCTATAAGGGGCAAGAGATTGATTTGAAGGATATGAAAGAAATAAAGTTTGAAGAAAAATCTTATTAGAGAGAGGGAGGCAAATGGCTGATAAATATCTGGTTTTTGACATCAGTGCCAGCTACGGTCACTTTAAAAAACCGTATACAACAACATCTCCCCTTACATATTCCATTCCGACCAGAACTGCAGTCGCAGGGATAATAGCGGCCATGCTGGGGTTTGGAAAAGATGAGTATCATAAATATTTTACAAAGGATCAAGCTCAAATAGGGATTGGGATCAAAAGTCCTGTTAAAAAGGTAAGGATTAGCGAAAATTTGATTAATACAAAAAAGTCCATGACTAAAATATATGAGCGGACCCAGATAAAAATTGAATTCTTAAAGGATGCGTGCTATAGAATTTATTTTTCACATAAAGATGATCAAATTTACAATAGGCTAAAAAGTCTTCTTGAGGATCACAGCACGGTTTATACCATAAGCATGGGGCTTAGTGAAAACCTTGCAAACTATACTTATACCGGAGAATTTGAAGGACGAGAGGTAAACGGAAACAAAGAGTTTGTAGAGTTTTCAAGCATTTTGCCTTTGGACATGCTTAAAAAGGGTGATGTGGATTATGAAGATGAAAGAGAGTATTTTACAGAGACAATACCGGTGGAAATGGATGCCGACAGAAAGGTGAAAGAATACAGAGAGGTGCTGTTTGAGAGAAACAGCAATAAGATTAAGGCAAGGACAGATTCCTATATCAAGATTGAAGGAATAAATGAAAATATTATGATCATATAAGAGGTGGGGGCAGTGCTGTTTTCGCATCCGGGAAAGCCGCTTTTGGAGCATTTGAAGAACGTGTCATTAATAGGGGACTGTATTTTAGCACAGAAAAAGACCGGGTTTGAAAGTTTTTCCGAGGATAAAGTCCGCCAATTAATCAAATTGAATTTACTTACTCATGATCTTGGCAAGGCTACGTCATTTTTTCAGGATTATATAAGGGATGTGGATAACAGCCCGCTAAGAAATGATGAGAAGAAAAGGCACGGCCTTTTATCTGGGGTTTTGTCCTTCAAAATTGTAAGCAATGTTATGGGGGATGAATGCCTTGCCTTTTTATCTTATATGGTGGTTTCAAAGCATCACGGGGAACTGGATGACCTCATAAATTTTACATCGGTATTAAGCGGGGATGAAAATAATGTAAAACTCTTGAAGGAGCAATTTGAAAGTATTGATAAAAGTAAGCTGCAGGAAGTTATCTCCGGACTTGAAATTGATTTTGACATATCCGGTTATACCGTTGATGAGTTTATAGAAGACATCAACCGACTTATTTCCGTAAAGATGAGAAAGAAAGTAAAAGAATTATTGGGGGTTGAAACGTTTTTATTGGTTGATTATCTGTTTTCGGTGCTGATTTTTTCCGATAAGCTCGAAGCAATATACAACAGCGAAAACATGAGCATTGATGATTTTCTTGAAAAAACTACCCAAAGGCCTGTGTTAGCTTCGGATTGTGTTGAAAGATTCAAGGAAGGTCTTGAAATAAAGAATATCCGGATAGCCCAGTGGCGAGAAAGAGCATATGAAGATGTCCTGGAAAGTATTGAAAACCTACCTCCGGAGGAAAAAATTCTGTCCATTAACCTTCCCACCGGTGCCGGGAAAACCCTTACGGCACTCAAAGCGGCTTTAAGGCTAAAGGAGCGGTTAATTGAGGAGAAGGGCTACAGTCCGAGAATAATTTATGTCCTCCCCTTTACTTCAATTATTGAACAAAACTTTGACGTATTTCAAAAGGTTTTAGGCACCACCGAATCCAATGTACTTTTAAAGCATCATTATTTATCCGAGAGGATCTATCAATGGGAAAGAGAAGGACAAAAGGAAATTTACAGCGATGCTGTATCCGAGCATCTTGTGGAGTCCTGGGATTCGGAAATAGTTGTGAGCACTTTTGTGCAGCTTTTGCACTCCATATTTACAAACAGAAACAGGAAGCTAAAAAAGTTTCACAACATTGTCAACTCCATAATAATATTGGATGAGGTACAGAGCATACCTCACAGGTATTGGAATCTGGTACGGGAAACCTTTATTGCCATGGCAAAGTATCTTAACTGCCATTTTATTTTCATGACTGCAACCATGCCGTTGATTTTTTCTGAAGAGAACAATGAGATATTTGAGCTGGCAAAGAACAAAAGGAAGTATTTTGAAGAGTTTAACCGCATAACCATTGATGCGGGAAGGCTATCGGAGAAGATGACATTGGACCAATACAAGGAGATGCTGTTAGAGGATATTTACCGATATGAAGAGGACGATTTTCTGATAGTAATGAATACCATCAGGACTTCCATTGAGATATATTCATTTATAAAGGCTGAGTTCCAAGGCGAGGCAGAGATTTATTACCTGTCCACCAATATTATTCCCAAAGAGAGGCTTGAAAGAATAAAGAAAATAAAAGAGAGCAAAAACCGGAAGATAATTGTATCAACCCAGATGATAGAGGCTGGAGTGGACATAGATATTGACCGGGTTTACAGGGATTTTGGTCCGATGGACAGCATAAACCAGACGGCAGGAAGGTGCAACCGTGAATGGGGTGACAAGAAGGGAGTTGTTACGCTGGTAAACCTGGTAAATGAAAATCATAACGACAAGCCCTATGCAGCATATATTTATGATAATGTGTTGATGGAGGAGACAAAAAACGCTCTTTCGGGGCTTGAAAGGATTGAAGAAAAAGAGATTTTTAACCTGGCAGAAAAATATTACAGGGGTTTGAAAAGCCATGGAAGTGACGAAAGCAGTAAACTTTTGAATTGCATTAGGGAGCTTCGATACAGGGAAGCTTTTGAATATGGAGATGACGGCAAGAATAAAGAAGTTTTTGAGCTTATTCGTCAAGAGTTCAGGACGGTGGATGTGTTTGTAGAAATTGATGAGGAGGCGTCAAAGGTTTGGCAGGAGTATCAGGAAATAAAGAATGTGAAGGATAGGTTTGATAGGAAAAGGAAGCTCAACAGGCTAAAAAAGGACTTGTATATTTATGTTCTGAGTCTTCCCGAGTTTGCTGTGAGAAAGCAGGTGGGTATTGACGAAAAGGACATAACTTTTATAAGCAGGGAAATGGTTTTTAATACTTATGATGAAGATACAGGCTTTATGAGAGACTTGGAAAAAGACTACATTTTTTAATGGGGGTATCAGCTTGGATATTAAGATGTTAACGGTAAGACTGGAAGGAAACAAAGTCGAAAGCAGGGATGTACCAAAGATAAGAGGGTATTTGGCCGGGAGGTTTCCTCAGTATCTTGAACTTCATAACCATATGGGAGAGGATAAATTCAACTATGGTTATCCGGTAATACAATATAAATCCATAGGTGGTGTGCCGAATATTATTGCCATCAATGAAGCTTCAAAGATATTGATAGATATATTCTATGATGTGAAGGAAATTGACATGAAGGACAAGGTCATGAGCATTTTGGAAAAGGGTTATGTGTTAAAGACCAAGGAGCTTGGGACAGCTGAAGGAATGGTGGAATATAAGTTTTTGACTCCATGGTTGGCTTTAAATCAGGAGAACTACGGAAGGTTTTCGAATGCAGGGACAGAGGAGAGGACGGAAATATTAAAAAAGATTCTCACAGGGAACATACTGTCTATGGCGAAAGGTCTGGGATATTGGGTGGACAAGCCTATCGATGTACTTATCAAGCTGCGCCCTGTCGAGGTTAATTATAAGGACAGAAAGATGGTTGGGTTTAAAGGCGGATTTATGACCAATTTTATGATACCGGACCACCTGGGACTGGGCAAGTCGGTGTCAAGGGGTTTTGGGACAGTGGAAAGGGTTAGAAGAGGTTTTGTATAGAAAAAGATTTTATAGTTATTGATATACTATGAAAAACAATACCATAATAGAGGGAGGAGACATAATGGGATTTCTAACTGTTATTGAGGTATCCAAAAAGCAAAGTTATATTTTTAAATCCAACAGACTAAGAGAGAACATAGGTGCATCGGAGATAATCGCATTTATAACACAAGAACTCCCTCAGGAGCTTTGTAACAAATATAACGGTAAACATATCAGCTCCGGAGGAGGTAGCAGCATTTTTTACTTTGAAAATAAAGATGATAGTAAGAATTTTTCAAATGCCTATTCTAAATCTATTCTCAAGAAATTCCCTTCATTGGAGTTTTTCCTTGCAAGCTTGGAATATGATTCCGAGAAAGATATCATTATCGATAAAATTAAAGCTTTATATGAAAAACTTGGGAAAAAGAAGGCAAAAAGGGATATGTATTCACGTATTATTGACTTTGGGGTGACAAAAAAGTGCAGTTCCACTAGATTACCTGCTGTCTATAAAGAAGAGCGAAGCGGAAACTATTATTCGGGAGAATCAAAATCAAAAATTGATATGTTTAATCAAAAAGAGAAAAGTACCAATCAATTTGCTTTAGAAATTAAGGATTTAGGCGTAAGCAAAAATGAAAAAAGCTATATAGCTATTACACATATTGACGGAAACAGAATGGGAAAGCGGATAAGTAGCTTAAGAGAAAGTTTTAGAAACAAGTATACCCCTGAAAATATAAAAGAAATAAATGAACAGTACATAAATGCATTAAATCAGTTTTCGACAGATATTGACCGGGCTTTTAAAACAGCTTTTAACAAAATGGTTGGAGTAATAGAAAACAAGCATGATTATTTGGAAAAGAGTGGAATGGAATTAAACGGTTCGGTTATTCCAATTAGAAAAGTTGTTTTAGCTGGTGACGATGTTTGTTATATAACTGATGCAAGAATTGCTTTGGAATGTGCTTATATTTTTTTACAAGAGTTAGAAAAGTATAGTATTATGGGAGAAAAGATTACAGCCTGTGCTGGTATAGCGATTGTGAAGGAAAAGTATCCATTTTTTAAAACATACGAATTATCCGAAGAGCTTTGCAAAAATGCAAAAGCAAGTATAGAAGAAGGTTTGATTGAATCCAGGATTGACTGGCATATAGTTCAAGGTGAATACAATAATAATCTGAATGAGATTAGAAATACGGTTTATAAAACCCTTGATGGCAAAGACCTTTCTATGAGACCTTTAGTGGTTTCGAAAGAATCAAATTTACCAAATCATTATTCTCTCTTTAGAAAAGATATAGAGGTTATTAAATCAAGAAAATTACCCAGGGGAAAAGTAAAAGGAATGCTGAGAGAAATGAAAAAAGGCGAGGTTCATCTTGATACCTATATTGAAATTAACCAGATTTACAGTGTGCTTGGAACACACCGTTTGGATTCTAAAAGTGGTTTTCTAAATGGAAAGTGTGTTTTGTTTGATGCGATAGAAGCTTTAGATTATTTTATACCGATTTGCGATGAGGAGGTGTAATTATGGAAGAATATACATTGAAAATAGAGCTATTGACGAATGCAATTTTTGGAAGCGGAAACTCGGTACCGGGATTTGTTGATACTGATGTTTTGCACGATAAATATGGATTTTTGTATATTAACGGTAAGACTTTAAAAGGCAAGTTAGGAGAAATGGCATCGTTATTTGTAAACATGATAAAGGATATGGATGGATACGAAGAAATAGCGGAAAGATTTAAGAAGAAGAAAGATGAACTTTTTGGTGTGGCTGAAAAATATAGTCATGACAAATTGAAGTTCTCTGACTGCGAGATTTCAAGAAATATTCGAAACTATTACAAGTATTATATGAAGGATTCAGATATTGAGCCTGAGGAAATCTTAGAATCCCTTACGCATATAGAAACACAGACATCCATAAATTACAACTCCGGTATTGCGAAGAAAAACTCTTTAAGAAATTATAGAGTTATAAATAGAGGAATTGTACTTTATTCATACATTTACTCACCTAAAAAGCTGGATGATGAAGATAAAGTTCTTTTAGCTTCTGCTTGTTCATTGCTTCGGCATTTAGGCTCTAGTGAAACTAAAGGAAAAGGTGAGGTCAAGGTTTCGCTTTGGTTTAATGAGAAAGAAGTGACCAACGAATATATAAGGCTTTTGGAAAGGAAGGTGAAATCAAATGTATAAATATATACAGTTTGATATTCAGGCATTGGAGCCTTTAAAACTTGGCAAATTTGAACGGGATTCAAATAATGAGTACAGCTATTCATATATTCCGGGTTCTGTAGTTAAAGGTGCTGTTGTTTGGGGATTAATTGAAGATAAAGGTTTTGTCCCAAAAGAAATATTGAACGGCAATTCAATATTTTATAATGCATATCCTTTAATAGATGACAACCTTGCAATACCAATGATGCAGGGGTATATCGGTGACAAGCAGGAGATACGTTCAAATAAAGACAATATTCGTGTGGTTCACTCATTTAACAAGAAAATAGAAAACAGTATTCCCTTGAATAATTATGAGTTTGCAATTAAAGATACGAATAGTGAAAAGATTCTGTTAGGATATAATCCTGAAAAAGTTGAGAATCTTCATATCAATAAAAAAGACACGCTGAATGATAATGGTAAATTAAAAATGTTCAGATATGAAGCTGTAAAAAAGGGAGAGTGTTTTAGGTCTTATATCCGGATTCCTGAGAAGTATTATGATGACATAGTAAAAACATTGAGCAATGATTACATTTATTTTGGAGGTTCACGAGGAAGCGGTTATGGGAAATGCAGAATAAACAACATAAAAGAGGTTTTATCAGCTTGTTTGTATGAATCGGATTTGGATATTAAAGACGATTTGTATATCTACTTTTTATCAGATGCAATATTGTATTATGATGGAAAAGTAAATTCATATATACCGGAAAATGAACTTAAAGAAATGCTAGGAATTAAAGGTAAATGTGAATATGTAGAGTCGTATTCCAGTCTTGGAGTTGCAGCATCTTACAATACTCTATATAGAACAAATACCGTTTGTTACAGCGCAGTGTTAAAGGGAAGTGTAATAAAGTACAGGGTTAAAGAAATGATTGATCCGAATAAAATAAAGAAATTGATAACTGAAGGTGTTGGGCTAAGAAGAGAAGATGGTTATGGACAAATTGCTATATTGAGTAAAATCCAAGATGATATGGTTGTTTCAAAATATGGTAAGAAAGAAAGTGTAAAAAAAGATGAAATTGAACTCACAGATGAGGACAAATGTGTTATTAACACAATTTTACGTAATATTTTTAAGAGCCGAACAAAACTTCAAATTGAAAAGATGGTACTGGAGCTGCTAAAAGATAAAAAAGCACCTCAAGGCAGTTTGCAGAGTCAGATAGGAAAATTGCTTAATATTTTTCAAAATGGATTTTATCAGACAGAAGACAGTTTTAAAAAATATTTGAACGAATATCTTGAACATATGAAGGGCAAAAAGGGAAAAACTGTGTGGCATAAATTATATGACTTTACTGTTTATGGTGCTCTCGAAAAATCTAAAGCAGAAAGGTTAAGTATTCAGGAGATGCTTGAGGATTTCGTGCAGGAAAAGTCCAATTATATTTTTTGTGAAATTGAAAATATCGTTAATAAAGGAATTACTTTAGGAGAATGCAAGTATCCTTTTGAGACTGACAAGGCTCAAGATCTATATAACCTAAAAATGAACTTTTTTATAAGCTTTTTTGAATACTGCCTAAGAATAAAAGAGAAAGAGGTGATATCATGATTTATAAAAATCGACTTCTCAAAACCATTAGATACAATGTTAAAGCAACAACTGTTTCACCTTTAGCTATAAGAGATGACGAGGATAATATAAAAATAGATGAATTTACCGGTAGAGTATATATACCGGGTTCGTCTGTTGCCGGTGCTTTTCGAAACTATTACCAGAATTACATTGATATGGACTCCGATGAAGATTTTAATGAGTTATTCGGCGGTAAAAAATCAGGAATGAGTCAAGTTGTTTTTTACGATAGTTATCTTATTAATGATTGTGTGGAAGAGATGATATCATCAAGACCAGGAATAAAGATGGATCCTAAAAGACTGACAGTTGAATCTGCTGGTGATGCTAAAAAATCCGGTAAGAAGTTTAAAAGACAGTTTTTAAATGAAGGACTGAGCTTTCAGTTTATATTTGAGTTAAATAATTATGAAGATGATGCGGGGAAGTTTGAAGAAAAGCAAAGAAAATTTGAAGATTTACTGAGAGCTTTATCGATAGGAGATATTTCATTAGGCAGCAATAAGATGGTAGGTTATGGAAGATTTAAAGTAGACTCAATATCAAAAAGTGTATTTGATTTTACCAATATCAATGACTTGTTGAAGTATTTATTAAGAGAAACCGAAGATAGTGAAATAACGCAAGATATATTATGTGTGAATCGTGAGACTTCCAAAGTTCGTTTTAGAATAAAAGGAAAAACCGTTACACCCATACTGGTAAAAGACGAAGTGATTCGTTTGTCAAACGAACCGGATGGCATTAACATAAAAGACAGTAAGGGTAATTACATTATTCCGGGAAGTTCGATAAAAGGTGTTATTAGGTCACGAGCTGAAAAACTGCATAGAACTTTTCCCTGTATTGATGAGAAAATCATAACAAGCATTTTTGGTATTGAGTCTAAAAAGGATGATGATGGACATATTTCAAGGCTTACTTGTTTTGATTCGCTAATTAAAAATCCCAAGAAAAGTATATACAACAAGATAAAGATTGACTATTTTACCGGAGGAGTCATGCAAGGAGCATTGACGGATGATGAGGTTGTTATGGGAGATGTTGAAATAGTGTGTACTTTTAACACATCAGGATTAAATGATTACAAAAAAGAGGTCGGACTTTTGCTTTTGGTATTAAGAGATTTGTGTAAGGAAGATTTAGGTATTGGAAGCGGTTATGCTGTAGGAAGAGGATATATCAGGGCAGATACTTTGGAATTATATGACGGTGAAAAATTCCTTTTTGACTTTGAGTCACCGGATAAAGAAGTTTTAAAAAATTTTGATTCCTACATATCAAGTTTAATGAACGTGGGGTGATGACATATGAAAATTGAGAAAATTCAAAGCGGAAATATAACTTCTTTGGTAAAAGAATTTGACAACTATATTATATACTACTTTGACAATTTGGAGTTTGGCAAGGGACAGGTAGAATTGGATACAGATAATGTTAATGAAGCTTTTTTCTTTAAAGAAGGAAAGTGTTTGCACATATACAGGGAAGACGGAATAAAAGGAATTATTTATATTGAAGAACCGGATAATGAATTTATTTCGGAGGAACAAATTTTAGAAGAGCGGATTTTAAAAGAACCTCTTAAAGCTTTGATTGTGAAAAAATATATTGAATATGATGATGATGGACAGGCTTATATATCAAGGACACTACCTTCAAAGTTCATATAGAGGAGGAATGAATTATGGGCAATAATGATAAAGTTGCTGTATATAAATCAAAGGCACCATATAATTTTATAGGATTAGAAGACTTTATTTTGGATAGATGCAGTGATATAGAAAAATTTTCAATGCACGACAGATATTATGAAAATTTGAAGTCAGGGAATATTCAATATGAAATTGAGGTAATAACGCCTCTTCATATATCTGCAGGTAAAAAAGAATCTAATAATGAGAAAGATGATGAAGAAGAAAATACCGGGAAAAATGAACTCTTTAAAAATCCTATTGGGCAGTATGTTATTCCGGGAAATACAATTCGTGGTCTCACAAGATATAATGCGTCAATATTTTCTTTCGCATCAGTGATAAATAAGCCAAAAGAAAAGAATGATATTGAAAACAGAAGATTTTATTACAGAACGTTTGCATCTAAAGATATTAATATAAAAAAGTGGTATTCCGATACAGTGGGGATAAAGCCACGTCTAAGGGAAGGTTTCAGGTACAGTATTCTGGAAAGAGTTCAGGCCGGTTATATACGTAAAAGGGGAGAAGAATACGTTATTATTCCTGCAGTTAAGATAGGAAACAAAGATGAAAACAGGATGCAATCGTACACATCTATTCATGAGTGGGAACTTAGAAAGTTAAATGTTGAAGGAATATATTATTTATATAAGGACAACATCAAAAAAGAGGATTACAAAGATGGCTCAAAGCTTAGTAAAAGTGAAAATAAAGATTATCGGCCATACTCTAAAGAGATAAGATATAATGTTGACAATGGGAAAGCTAAAATTGATATTAATGGAAAGTTCAAAGGAATGCTTGCCAATTCAAATTATATAAATGGCAAGAGACACCATTATTTAATATTTGAGGAGGATAAAAACAGTACAGAAATAATTGTGTCAAAAAATTTGGCGGAGCTTTACACAGAAGATTTGGAATACACACATAAATGCAATGCTGCAAGCAAAGAAATTTATGAAGGAAAAGAATACTACGCACTTCCCGAAGAAGGAGAAGTAAAACCGGTTTTCTTCGTAAAAGAAGGTGACAAGCTTATTTTTGGTTTTACACCATATCTTAGAATTCCGGCAGAAGGAGATATATATGGAGGAATTCCGGAGGTTCACAAAAATTATACCGGAACAGACTTTGTTGATGCTATGTTTGGATGGAAAAATTTTAGAACAAAGCTTTCGTTTTTAGACGCTGTTTGTGAGAACTCAAGTCCTGAGATAACAAAAGAGTATGAAATGATGTTGGCAGAGCCAAAACCGTCATGGTATAAAGGTTACCTTAAACAAAGAAAAGACACTTTGGAATCTTATTGTACTGAAGCTTATGAAATAAGAGGTCGGAAGTTCTACTGGATGAAAGAAAGTCTTGATATTCAAGGTATGGAAGAACAGGGTAATAACAAAAAACTTATCACTAAAATGAAATGCTATGCTGAAAATACTAAATTTTTAGGAAAAGTAAAATTTGAGAATTTGACAGATGAAGAATTGGGACTTTTGATATACTCATTAAAGCAAGGAGACACTGAAGGATACTTTAATTTGGGTAAAGGAAAACCTTATGGATTCGGTAAATGCAGGATACGAATTTTAGGACTTTTTGTTGAAGACATCAAAGAAAAATACACTTCTTTTGCTGCCGATTATCCAAGACAAGAAAAAACAGACAGTTATGTGGAAGCCTTTAAGAAATACATAATTGAACACTACAGAAAAAAGGTGAACAGTGTAAATGAAATTATAAGCTACAGAGAGTTTGAACTTAGTAAAAAGGTTTTGAAAAATTCAGAATGCAGATATATGAAAGTAAGTGAATTTGCCCAAAGAGCGGAGTTACCCACATTGGAAGATGCAGTCCAAGAAAGCGGAGATGTAGTATCCACAAAAATGAAAGGAACAAAGGGAAAGTATGATAATCATAATGCAAAGCATGATGAGCGGAAGAATTATGAGAAATCGAATAAGCAACACAACAATAAAGGTTATTTCAATAAACAAGGAAAGAACCGAGACAATAGCAATAGCACAAAGTCGGAAAATTTGAATACAGAAGCTTTTAGCAAGCTTAAAGATTTTAAATTCGATAATGATAGTAAATAAATCAATTGAGGGTATAACGGATAAGAAAGGGGGAAATTAATGGCTAAAAAACTGTTTGCTTTTTTAGGTGTGGGCAATAAAGATGGTAAGTATGAAGAGATAGAGTACTATTTTACCGGTAAACCTGAAAAAGGATATATAACTGAGTATATTCAAGAAGCTCTTGCTGAACTATTGAACGAGCCCAATCTACAAATTATAGTATTTGTAACCGAAAAGGCTAAAGATGTGAATTGGGAACCAAAAGACAAAATTGGGCTAAAAATAAAGCTGGAAAAGTTAAATGTTAATTATAAAGCTGTTGATATACCAGATGGAAAAACAAATAGAGAAATATGGCAAATATTTACAAAGGTATATGATGAAATTGAATTACATGATGAAATATATGTTGATGTAACTCATTCTTTTAGAAGTATACCAATAATCTTTATGTCAGTTTTAAATTATGCAAAGGTTACAAAAAGATGCGATATTAAAAGAATATTTTATGGAGCATTTGATGCTAAAGAGAATGGAAGAGCACCTATATATGATTTAACATTATTTAATCAGATTACAGAATGGAGTTCGGGAGTAGAACAATTGCTTTCAACAGGCGAATGTGAGATGTTTTGCTCCACTGTTGAAAAAACTTTGAGGCACTTATCAGAAGAAACAGATGAGGTGATAAGACTTATTAGTGAATGTTCAAGACTTATAAAGGAATTTTATACAGATTTGAAACTTGTTAGAGGTAAATCAGTTTTAGATGATGGAGAAAAATTATATCAGGTTTTATGTGAAATTAAAGCATTAAATACAGAAAAACATATTGCAATGCAGCCGTTTTTTCATATACTGGGAAGAATAGAGAATCAAGTGGATTTCTTTAAGAATGAAAACCTAATAAAAAATATATTAGAATGTGTTAAGCTGTGTAGAAAGTTTGGACAATACCAGCAAGCATATACGTTTTTAAGAGAGAATATAATCAATTATGTTTGTATAAATTCGGGGCTTGATTGGAAGAAGGAAAAACCTGATAGGATGATAGCTGAAAAAGTAATGAATTCATTGAATTATATGATAAACATTAAAAAATGCTGTGATAAAGAAATCAATGAAAAAGAAAATGATGAAAATGTAAAACATATATTGGAGAACAGGATAGACTTTATTTCAAACGATGCAGTTAAATTATTTGGGGCATTAATTAATTATAGAAATGACCTTGATCATGCACAATTTAGGATGGAAAATCCTTCAAAGAAGAAAATCAAGAAAAAGATTGATTCGTTTATTGATGATTTCGAAAAATATTATATTTCTTAAATGATATTGTTTAGATTATGCCTTTTAAAATAGAAAGGAGATCTTATGAGTGACATTTATAAAAAAATGAAGGAAAAGAGAGATGTGTGGTATGAAATGGAAAGAAGTAATAATGAACAAAGAATGTTGGCTGAAGAATATTATAAAACAGAATTAATGCCACTTATTATTGATTACTTCGTTCAGGAAAATGCAAACAAGGTTAGTGAAACTTGTGAGGCTATGGTACTTACCCTTGGGACATCTTATGAACCGCTGGTATTGTCTATTTCTGTATTAAAGCCTAAAAAAGTATTGATTTTATATACTGATAAGTCACATAATCTTCTTGATGATGTAATAGAGTTTACAAAATTAAAACCAAGCCAATATGTAGCAACTGATGTGGATGCAGAAAATCCGTTGCAGTTATACCGGAAAATAAAAAATGCGTATGAAAGATGGGGAAGACCTAAAAATATATATGTTGATTTTACAGGCGGCACAAAATCGATGGCTGCCGGATGTGCAATGGCAGGTTCGGCTATAGGTGCTAAACTGATTTATATTGCTGGTAATTTTCTTACAGACCTGAGAAAGCCTGAACCGGGAAGCGAAAGACTATATTATATTGATGATCCATATGCTGTTTTCGGAGATTTGGAAAGAGAGCAAGCCATATTGCTGTTTAATAATATGGACTATGTATCTGCATGTAGAATATTTGAGGAATTAGAACAAAGAGTTCCGGGAACAAAAGAGTATAGTGCTTTAAAGTATATTTCAAGAGCTTATAATGCTTGGGACAGCCTTGATATAAACGGAGCAGCGGAGAATTTGTCGAAATGCTGTGAAATAGTTGCAACAGAAGGGAAGGTAGATAAAAGTTTTATTCTAAATTCAAATATTGAAAAATTGGAAAAACAATTGAAAGCTATAGAAGTATTAAAAATAATTCATTGCAGCATAGAGACAACTAAAGATAAAAGTGAAGTATTTAACAATATAGGTTTCTTGATTGCTAATTTATATCAGAATGCTATGAGAAGAGAGAAGCAGGAAAAATACGAGATGGCATCCCTTCTTTTGTACCGTATACTTGAAATTGTAGAGCAAAAAAGGTTATGGAATTATGGTATTGATACATCGGATGCTGACTTTACTAAATTGTGTGAGGATGAAAATGTACTACTCGAAAATGCCAATAAAATTATAAGTAAGGTAAAAGGGTTAACTGAATGGAAGGAATTAGATAAAAAAATAAGTCTTTTAGCAGGATATATTATACTTGCAGCAGTCGGAGATGAGATAATCAAAACTAAAAAGCCGGGAAAGGAGACAGATATTATAAATAAACTGAGAAGTAAGGTTGATACAAGAAATAATAGTATTTTTGCTCATGGTTTCGGATTTATTGATAGGGAAAAGTATATGGAATTTAAAAAAGTGGTTGAAGATTTTGTAAATTTACTTTGTTCTATTGAAGGAATAAATAAAGATGAATTATTTTCAATATGTGAGTTTATAAAGCTATAATGATTGTTTGGTTTTATGAAATCCATAAAGTATTGAAAAGTAATTACAATTATGTTATGTTTTAATTAGGATAAAAAATGAGTGTAAAAATGTGGATGAAAAATTATTGAGAATTTTTAAATAATAGGCTTCAAATAATTGAAAATAATAGATTATGAGGTGATGTTGATAAGTATAAAATTCTTATTTTTTTCTGAAAATATTATTTTTTTGATTGAAAAATATCGGAAATAATCACGTCAAGAAATGCTTATAGTGATTGGAATTGAAGGAATATAAGCTCGATTGCTGTTGCAGTGGAACTTCCAGAAAAACAAGGATTGAAACCGAATTATACTAAAAGTAGTTCTTCGGATATTCCGGTTGCAGTGGAACTTCCAGAAAAACAAGGATTGAAACTCTACATATATATATTAGAATTAATGGACCTTTTGCCTAGTTGCAGTGGAACTTCCAGAAAAACAAGGATTGAAACAGCTTCAGGGGGGCACAATTACTTTATATAAGAGTATTGTTGCAGTGGAACTTCCAGAAAAACAAGGATTGAAACTAATTTCGAGTTTTCGTATTCAATCCTCGAATGGATAGTTGCAGTGGAACTTCCAGAAAAACAAGGATTGAAACCTAACATTTTTCATTCCTCCCTATTCGTTTTTCAAGGGTTGCAGTGGAACTTCCAGAAAAACAAGGATTGAAACATATTGACATCGTCAATATATTATGATACTATATATAGTTGCAGTGGAACTTCCAGAAAAACAAGGATTGAAACTATAATATTAATTATGTGGGGAATAATAGAGTAAGGTTGCAGTGGAACTTCCAGAAAAACAAGGATTGAAACACATTTCAATCATTCCTTTCGTATTTTAATATATTAGTTGCAGTGGAACTTCCAGAAAAACAAGGATTGAAACACCTTACAGGTAATAAAATATTAATATAAAAATACGTTGCAGTGGAACTTCCAGAAAAACAAGGATTGAAACCCAATACAAAATATTGCAGATGATAACTGTCATTTGGTTGCAGTGGAACTTCCAGAAAAACAAGGATTGAAACTTGCTTTCACCCATTCTGTACATAACTTAACACATCGTTGCAGTGGAACTTCCAGAAAAACAAGGATTGAAACACACCAAGGCCACCAAAGAAAAGTGCGTAAAGAGGGGTTGCAGTGGAACTTCCAGAAAAACAAGGATTGAAACAGAGACCTCATAGCCGACTACGGCGACATAAGGATTGGTTGCAGTGGAACTTCCAGAAAAACAAGGATTGAAACACACCTCACTGCATCAGTGATACAATGAAATTGAGATAGTTGCAGTGGAACTTCCAGAAAAACAAGGATTGAAACCCAAAAGCTCATAGTTAATATTCTTTGCGGTAAGAGGTTGCAGTGGAACTTCCAGAAAAACAAGGATTGAAACCAGACCCTGCAAACTGGAATATCGTCATGGAGCAGGCGTTGCAGTGGAACTTCCAGAAAAACAAGGATTGAAACTTCCCGGTCGTGATGGTACCTTTGTGTTCCCTTACAAAGTTGCAGTGGAACTTCCAGAAAAACAAGGATTGAAACTCTCTATGGGTCTAAACAATCCCCTACTAGAAAAATGTTGCAGTGGAACTTCCAGAAAAACAAGGATTGAAACTCAACCCCGGTATAATGTATATATCGGGGAAGAAAAAGTTGCAGTGGAACTTCCAGAAAAACAAGGATTGAAACTGTTCTCCCTTGTGACATGCTATACATATAACCTCTGTTGCAGTGGAACTTCCAGAAAAACAAGGATTGAAACGATTATACCAGGAATATCTAATGTTAATAGCCAGAAGTTGCAGTGGAACTTCCAGAAAAACAAGGATTGAAACTGAGCAGGGTCAATGGCAATATAATGAATCATCGTTTGTTGCAGTGGAACTTCCAGAAAAACAAGGATTGAAACGAAGGTATGAAAGAGAAGATCAGTTTAGCTATGAAGGGTTGCAGTGGAACTTCCAGAAAAACAAGGATTGAAACTCACTTCGTCAGTATCGTACATACTACGAAGTTTAGTTGCAGTGGAACTTCCAGAAAAACAAGGATTGAAAC
>LFSC01000042.1 GCA_001512505.1 Clostridiaceae bacterium DTU079
ACTCGAACCCCGGACCAACCGGTTATGAGCCGGTTGCTCTAACCAACTGAGCTAAAGGCCCTCATTTTTAAAGACTGTTTCATCGGAAAGAAACCTGCATAAAAAAACAGTCATGCTCTAAAAACCCTTTTATATGGGGCTTTTTTAGCGACATTGAATAGTATAATGCAAATAAATACATAAGTCAAGAGTATTTTAGGAAAACTTTTTTTGGTTTATAAAACCTTTTCAGTTTGTTATAATTTATAAAGTATTGTAAATGTTATTATTTATAAAGCATGGTTTTAACGGTTTAATACAATAAATTTTATCAACGGGGTGAATACATGGATTATATTAGTATTCTTAAGGATATATGTATATATCCCGGCGTTTCGGGACATGAAGAGGGATTGGCGGGATATGTTGCATGGATGTTTGAAAAATACTGCAGTAATGTAGAAATTGATAAGTTCTACAGCGTAATCGGAGTAATAAAGGGGAATTCCGACGCAGGTAAGAAGGTTATGATAACCGCTCATCTGGATGAGATAGGCTTGATGGTTAAAAGCATTGACGAAAAGGGATTTGTCAGGATTTCAAACATCGGAGGGGTTGACAGCAAGGTGCTTCTTGCGCAAGAGGTTGTGATTCATGGCAGGAAGGATATTTTTGGAGTTATCGGTGCCAAGCCTCCTCATTTATTAAAGCCTGAAGAAGTAAAAAAAGCTGTCAAAATGCAGGACCTGGTCATAGACACGGGACTTTCGGCAGAAGAGGTTAAAGAAATTGTGTCTGTGGGAGATATTGTTACCTTTAAGGCAGAACCCTTTGCGCTGCAAAACAATAAATTCAGCTCGAAATCCCTTGACAACCGGGCAGGAGTGGCTGCATTGATCGGTATAATGGACAACCTTACCCGGTTAAGCCATGACTGCGATGTGTATTTTGCAGCTACTTCCCAGGAGGAAGTGGGACTTAGGGGTGCAAATATTGCTGCTTACAATATTAATCCCGACCTGGCAATAGTAATTGATGTATGTCATGGCGAGATACCCGGTTCATCAAAGGAAGAAGCTTTTCCGTTGGGTAAAGGACCTGCCATAGCCGTCGGACCCAATCTTCACAGGAGGCTTACAAAAAAGATGATTGAGCTGGCAAAGGAAGAGAATATACCATATCAAGTAGATGTTGAGCCCGGCGATACGGGTACCGAGGCTTGGGCTGTACAGGTTTCACGGTCGGGTATTCCTACGCTTCTGGTTTCAATTCCGCTAAAGTATATGCATACGGTTATAGAAACTTTGGATATAAAGGATATAAAAAATACGGCAAGACTGGTTTCGAGATTTATTTCAATGATAGGAAATGAAATGGAGGATTTAATGTGCTGCTAAAAGAGTTGACTGAACTAAACGGAGTATCGGGCAATGAGGATGAGGTAAGGGAATTTATAAAAAAAGAGGCACTTTTGCATGCAACCGAAGTAAAAGTGGACTCTATGGGAAATCTGATTTGCTACAAGAAAGGAAAGTCGTCCGAATACAAGATTATGCTGTCCGCCCATATGGATGAGGTGGGGTTTATTGTAACAGGCTATAAAGACGGAGTAATAAAGTTTTCCCCGATTGGCGGAATTGATGAAAGAATATTACCCGGAGCCCGAGTTCTGGTGGGGGATAAAAAGATCCCCGGAGTTATTGGATCAAAGCCTATACATTTGCAGGATAAAGAGGAAAGAGGTAATAATATAAAGCTTAAAGGAATGTATATAGACATTGGGGCGGATAATAAAGAAGAGCTTGAGAGGTTGACATCTCCCGGGGACTACATAGCTTTTTACAGCAAGTATACCGAGTTTGGAGATAACTGTATTAAAGCGAAGGCTCTGGATGACCGGGTCGGATGTGCGATGCTTCTGGAAATTTTGAAGGAGAGCTACCAATTTGACCTTTATGCCTGCTTCACCGTTCAGGAAGAGGTGGGGCTTAGAGGGGCAGGAGTGGCTGCCTATACGGTGAACCCGGATCTGGCTATAGTTTTGGAGGGAACGACTTGCTCCGATGTACCCGATGTTAATGAGCATGAGTATTCAACCGTTATGGGACAGGGAGCGGTTCTTACGCTGATGGACAGAACATCCTATCCCAATAAAAAGCTGGTGGAATTTATATACAATACTGCGAGGGAAAATAACATACCGGTGCAGTACAAAAAGACCACTACCGGGGGAAATGATGCCGGAAAGATTCAATTAACCCGTGGAGGAGTTGTGGTTGCTTCAATATCGGTTCCTTGCAGGTATATTCATTCACCGGTATCGGTGATGAGCAAAAAGGATTTTGAAAGCTGCCTTAATCTCGTTAAGAAAGTATTGGACAAGCTGAGCGGTGATGCAAGTCTTATAGGCAGTTTTAAGGATTAATTTACTTTAAATAATGATTGTTAAAATAATGATTGCTAAATAATGTTTGTTAAAATGGAGGATGAAAAATGTTTGATTTGATAAAGAAATTGACCGGAGCTGTCGGAGTATCCGGAAACGAAGAGGAAATAAGAGAATTAATTATACAGGAAATAAAGGATTATGTTGATGAAATAAGGGTTGACGCCTTGGGAAACCTTATTGCGGTTAAGAAGAGCAAAGGCAAAAAAATCATGGTGGCAGCCCACATGGATGAGATTGGACTGATGGTAACCCACATAGATGAAAAGGGCTTTTTGAGATTTTCCACTGTTGGAGGGATATCCCGCTTTGACTCCATAGGCCAAAGGGTCCGTTTTAAGAACGGAACTGTGGGAGCGGTGTATTATGAGGATAAGCTTGAGGATATGAAAGACCTTCGGTTCTCAAAAATGTATATCGATATTGGTGCCTCAAACCGGGAAGAAGCAGAAAAATCGGTTAAAATAGGAGATACCGCATGCTTTGCAGGAGAGGCAGTAAAGCAGGGAGATATGGTGATTTCCAAAGCCCTGGACGATAGAAGCGGCTGTGCGGTTGTTGTTAAGGCCATAAAGGATTTGCCCCAAACCGACAATGAAATCTATTTTGTATTTACCGTGCAGGAGGAACTGGGATTGAGAGGGGCCGGGACGGCAGCATACAGTATAAAGCCCGATATGGCTATAGCAGTTGACGTCACTATGACCGGGGATACTCCTGAGTCACATGCCATGGAGGTTAAATGCGGCCGAGGACCTGCAATAAAGATAAAGGACAGGTCTGTAATCTGTCATCCTCAGGTGAGAAAGCTTTTGGAGGAAGCAGCTGAAAAAAACGGCATCCCTTATCAGTTGGAGATACTTGAAGCGGGAGGAAGTGACCCGGGTTCAATACACATAACTGCCGGAGGAATACCTTCGGGAGCAATATCAATACCCTGCAGATATGTTCATAGTCCTGTGGAAACAGCAAGCCTCAAGGACATTGAAAATGCTGCAAGGCTTTTGATAGAGGCAATTAAAGCTTAGATGTGAGGATAAAGAGAAATAGCTTTAAGATGTATATTAGAGGATAGAGAAGAATAGCTGTATATATATTATTCGAAACAACGAAAAACATGGAAGTGATAACGCGGCAGGTTGTATGATATTGTTGCTAATTTACAGCTGTGCTATAATACACGATAGTCGGATTATGTGCCGGACAAATTTATTTATATAGAGGGGTTTTTGATATATGAGCAAATATTGGAGTGATAAAGTTAAAAATATAGAACCTTACGTTCCGGGCGAACAGCCGAAGGATAGGAAGTTTATCAAGCTAAACACCAATGAGAATCCGTATCCGCCTTCAATAAAAGTTCTAAACGCCATCACGAAGGCAACCGGTGAAAGTTTGAGGCTGTACCCTGATCCTGAGGGTGAAAGCTTGAGAAATACAATAGCGAAATATTACAATTTAGAACCGTCACAGGTATTTTTGGGAAACGGATCCGACGAGGTTCTCGCTTTTTCATTTCTTGCGTTTTTCAATCCCGGAGATACTATTGTTTTTCCGCAGATTACCTATAGCTTTTACGAGGTTTATGCGTCCATATTCGGTGTTAATTACAGAACAATACCCTTAGATAACGAATTTAACATTCCGTTGGAGGGCTTTTTTATAGAAAATGACGGTGTAATTTTTGCAAATCCCAATGCTCCCACGGGAAAAGCTCTACCCTTAAAGGATATTAGAACGATACTTGAGAAAAATGCGGGTAGAGTTGTAATAGTGGATGAGGCATATGTGGATTTTGGCGGTGAGTCCTCGGTTGAATTGATAAACGAATTTGATAATCTTCTGGTCATTACCACGTTATCAAAATCCAGAGCCCTTGCAGGCCTTAGGGTTGGATTCGCCATGGGGAATAAGGATTTGATAGAGGGCTTAAACCGTGTGAAAAACTCCATAAACTCCTATACATTGGACAGGCTGGCTCTTGCCGGTGCCGAGGAAGCTATTAAGGATGATGAGTATTTTAATGAAATCCGGGGCAGAATAGTCCAAACAAGGGAAAGGGTTACGAAGAAGCTTTTAGATTTAGGGTTTAGAGTGATTGAGTCAAAAACTAATTTTGTTTTTATCAGCCATCCGGCAATAAAAGGATTGCAGTTGTTTGAAAAGCTTAGGGAAAAAGGCATTTTGGTTCGGCATTTTAATAAACCGGGTATTGAAAATTATCTAAGGGTGAGTATCGGTACCGATGAAGAAATGGAGTTCTTTTGCGAAAAGATAAAGGAAATCTTAGAAATGTTTGATTAAAAGCAAAAATAATTCATATTGCTTGCATAAGTTGTAATTATTTTACAAACAGTAACTGCTTATTGAAGGGAAAAAGGAAGCTGCTGTCGAAGAATACAATCAAAGTATAAATTTGTGAGGTGCAATATGAGAATAACCTTTTTAGGAGCGGCTAAAACCGTTACAGGGTCATGTATTCTTGTTGAGACAAAATCCACAAAATTTCTTGTCGATTGCGGCATGTTTCAGGGAAATTCAAAGATTAATACTTTGAATGAAGAAGAGTTTCCTTTAAATCCGGCCGAGATCGACTATATTTTTCTAACCCATGCCCATATTGATCACAGCGGAAGGATTCCAAGGATATTTGCAAAAGGATTTAAGGGAGAGGTAATAACAACAAAAGCGACAGCTGAGCTTTGTACAATAATGCTTCCGGACAGCGGACATATTCAGGAAACGGAAAACGAATGGATAAACAGAAAAAGAGAAAGGGCCGGAAAACCACCTATAGAACCGTTATATACATATCAAGATGCGGTGGATTCTTTAAAGCTTTTCCGGAGTGTTTCCTATGATGATGTAGTGAGGATTAATGATGAAATCAGGGTGCGGTTTAAAGATGCAGGCCATATTTTAGGATCCGCAATTATTGAAATGTGGATTGAGGAAAACGGTGAAGAGACAAAGATAGTTTTTTCCGGAGACCTTGGAAACAGCGACGTTCCCATATTGAAAGATCCTTCAATAATTGATAGTGCCGATTACCTTGTAATAGAGTCTACATACGGTAACAAGCTCCACAAGGAAGATGAAGACAAGGTGGAGAAGTTTTTGAATATTGTAAACGAAACCGTTGACAAGGGAGGCAATGTCATAATACCTTCCTTTGCAGTGGGTAGAACCCAGGCACTTATATATGAGCTGAACAAGAAAAAAGAAGTCTATGACGAAAAGTTGAAAAAATTGTTTGAGACCCCTGTGTTTATTGACAGTCCCATGGCTATTTCCGCAACGGAGATATTCAGAAGAAATCTGGACTGCTATGATGAGGAAGCCAGAGAATATGTAGAAAACGGAGACAACCCTTTGGATTTTCCCGGACTTATATTTACAAAGTCGGCTGATGAATCCAAAGCACTTAATGAAAGAAAAGAGAGCTCCATAATCATTTCAGCCAGCGGAATGTGTGATGCAGGCCGGATAAAGCACCACTTGAAGCATAACCTTTGGAGGAAGGAAAGTACAATACTTTTTGTAGGATATCAGGCAGAGGGCAGCCTGGGAAGGAGACTTTTAGACGGCGCTAAAATAGTGAGACTGTTCGGTGAAGAGATAAAAGTGGAAGCAAGAATTGAGATGATTGAAGGCTTTTCAGGACATGCAGATAAAGAAGGACTTTTAAGTTGGATTAATAGAATATACCGAAAACCGAAAAAGATATTCATTGTTCACGGTGAAGAAGATGCAATGGTTGAGCTTTCAAATGAAATTAACAAAACTCTCAAAATAGATACAATCATACCCGAAATGGGTGAAAGCTTTATTGTCAATGCCCATAAGGTAATTGAAACCGATGAAAGAATTAAGACGGGAACGTCCTTTAAGAGGCTTGCTGTACTTGAAGCCCTTGAAACTCTTAAAGAAGAGATTGAAGAACTGTCAAATATTTTAAAATCCGACTTAAAGCAGGATAAGACGGATTTGGAAGTGGATGAACTGCGGGCTAAGCTCAAAAACATCGAAAAAGCAATTGTTGATGCTTTGAGATAAAACGGTAACTAATAATATAAAACGGTAATTAATAAAGAAGTTTAAAAACTTCTTTATTTTTTTTTGTTTTTGTTATAGAATAAAAGTAAGTTGCGGTTCATATTCATGCAAGTATTTATTTCTGCTTGCATGGATTGATCGATACGATTCACTTCCATTGTTACCTCTTTAGGAAGGTAGTATGGTAGATATTGAAGTTTAATAATTGGAGGATGGTAGGATTATGTTTATCAAGCTTTTGTTTCTCGCTCTTTTTACGGCCATTATGCTGGGTGTCGGCCTATACAGCAGGAGAAAAATCAAAACCCAACAAGATTTTCTCTTCGGCGGAAGGCAAATGGGTCCGTGGTTAACGGCTTTCGCCTATGGAACAACTTATTTTTCTGCGGTTATCATGATCGGTTATGCCGGTAAAACAGGATGGGGCTTTGGACTTTCGGCTACCTGGATAGGAGTCGGAAATGCACTTGTTGGATGTCTACTCTCATGGCTGGTTCTAGCCAAGAGAACCCGTAAAATGACTCAGGATTTAAATGCATCTACTATGCCAAGTTTCTTTGAGAAGAGGTATGACAGCAAAGCAATTAAAATCGCAGCATCGATTATTATATTTGTATTTCTTGTACCTTATTCCGCATCGGTTTACCAAGGTTTGAGCTATTTGATTGTAACAACCATTGCTGAACCTTTATATGAGTTGACGGGTATTTACGTTTCCTTTGAAGCAGTTATGTTAATAATGGCAGTACTTACCGGAGCATACCTTATTTTAGGAGGCTATGTTGCTACCGCAATTAACGATTTTATACAAGGTATAATAATGCTTGCCGGTATGATAACTGTTGTATTGTTTATTGTTAACAGCGATTTTGTAGGCGGTCTGGGTGAAGGAGTTTCCAGGTTGTCACAGATCCCGGATGTGGGAGAAAGTTTAGTTAAGCCTTTTAGCAGCAATCCTATTGGTCTATTGAGTCTGGTTATACTTACAAGCTTCGGTACCTGGGGACTTCCTCAAATGGTTCATAAGTTCTATGCTATAAAGGACAATGACGCTATAAAGAAAGCCACTATAGTTTCCACTGTTTTTGCTGTGGTGATTTCCTGCGGTGCATACTTTGTAGGCGGATTCGGAAGACTTTTTGTTACAGAGGCGGAGATAGCCGGCGATCTGGACAAGATTGTTCCTATAATGTTTCAAAAGACATTGCCTGACTATGTAATAGGGCTTGTAATTGTTTTGGTTCTGTCGGCGTCAATGTCAACCCTTTCTTCCCTGGTTCTGGTATCAAGTTCGTCTATTTCTCTGGACCTCATAAAGGGAACCTTGTTCCCTAAAATGAAGGAAAAGAGCGCTATACTTTTAATGAGAACCCTTTGTGTGGTATTTGTAATTACGTCGTTTGTTGTAGCTATGGTACCGAGCCCGATAATGACCCTTATGGCAATTTCTTGGGGAACAGTGGCAGGTAGCTTCTTGGCACCCTTCTTATACGGGTTGTACTGGAAAGGTACTACTAAAGCAGGGGCTTGGGCAGGTATAATAACAGGCTTTGTATGCTCGGTAGGCGGCGCGATAATCTTTGGTACCAAAAACAGTCCGACTATAGGTGCCGTTGCCATGCTTGCATCTTTGATAGCAGTACCGGTGGTAAGTTCTTTAACACCGAAGTTTTCTCAGAAACATATCGATATGGTATTCAAAGAAGCATCGGCTGATGATAAGGAAGGAATTCCTGCTAAAATGGCAGGATAAGTGATTATAAAAAATAATGAAGGGTATGAATAAGCCCTTCATTATTTTTTTATATATTTGTTGGAGGCTTATATTTTCTTCATATTTATTTATTGCACCCGGTTTTTTTAATTGACAATACAAATTTAATAACTGATAATAATATATAGATTTAGTTACCTTTAGTAATAAACTTGATATTTTACTTTATAAATGGGGGTTTTTTAATGAAAAAATTAATGCTTGGTAACGAGGCGGTTGCCAGGGGAGCTTATGAAGCAGGAGTCAAAGTGGCGGCTGCTTATCCCGGAACGCCCAGTACCGAAATTACTGAAAATATTGCCAAATACGACGATATATATTCGGAATGGTCACCCAATGAAAAAGTTGCTCTTGAGGTGGCTATCGGATCCTCTATAGCCGGGGGCAGAGCTATTTGCGCAATGAAGCATGTCGGTTTGAATGTTGCAGCCGATCCTTTGTTTACAGCGTCATATACCGGTGTAAATGCAGGGCTTGTGATTATGGTTGCCGATGATCCCGGAATGCACAGTTCGCAAAATGAACAGGACAGCAGGTTATATGCCAAGTCTTCAAAGGTTCCGATGCTTGAACCTTCGGACAGTCAGGAATGCAAGGATTTTGTCAAGCAAGCCTTTGAAATCAGTGAAAAATTCGATACACCCGTTATTGTCAGATTGTCAACAAGGATCTCACATTCTCAGAGCGTTGTAGAGATAAGCGACAGGGAGGATGTGGGGCTTAAGGAATATAAAAAGGATCCTCAAAAATATGTTATGATGCCTGCTATGGCCCGGAAAAGACATGTTGTTGTAGAGAAGAGAATGGATGACCTGAGGGAATTTGCCAACACAACGGATTTAAACCGGATTGAGTGGGGAAGCAAGGAAATAGGAGTAATAACCGGCGGTATAGCTTATCAGTACGCAAGAGAGGCTTTCGGAGATGTTTCGTACCTCAAGCTGGGGATGATTTATCCCCTTCCCGATAAATTGATTGAGGACTTTGCAAAGCAGGTTAAAACTCTATATGTTATTGAAGAGCTGGAACCCTTTATTGAAGATCATGTAAGAAAAATGGGAATAAAGGTAATCGGCAAGGATTTATTGCCGCTGATAGGAGAATACAGTGCAAACCTTATAAAAGAGAAGGTTTTGGGACAGAGATTTGAAGATAAGAAAGTAACCGATGCGCCAATACCTGTAAGACCTCCTGTAATGTGCCCCGGATGTCCGCACCGGGGAACGTATTATGTTCTCAACAAGCTGAAGCTTACGGTAAGCGGTGATATAGGTTGTTATACTCTTGGAGCACTGCCTCCAACCCAGGCTATGGACACCTGCGTTTGTATGGGTGCCAGCATTGGAGCTGCCCATGGAATGGAGAAGGCAAGGGGTAGAGAATTTTCCGGTAAGACTGTTGCAATTTTAGGAGATTCCACATTTATACATTCGGGAATAACCGGTCTTATTGATGTGGTTTACAATAAAGGTAACTCAACGGTTATTATCCTGGATAATTCCATTACGGGAATGACCGGACATCAGCACAATCCTGCGACAGGCTTTACAATAAAGGGAGAACCTACAAAGCAGGTGGATCTTGAAAAATTATGTCACGCTGTAGGAGTTGACAGGGTTAGGATTGAAGATCCCTTTAACTTAAAGGAGTTTGAAAAAATTGTTAAGGAAGAGATTGAGGCGGATGAGCCGTCGGTAATCATAGCACAAAGGCCCTGTGCACTTTTGAAGTATGTAAAGCATGAAGGACCTCATAGAATTAATGTGGAAAAATGTAAAAAGTGCAAGATGTGCATGAAGCTCGGATGTCCTGCTATTGTTGACATGGGAGGCCACATAGAAATTAACGAGGCTTTGTGTGTGGGCTGCGGATTATGTTCAAAGGTATGTAACTTTGATGCAATTGAAAAGGCTGGTGATAAAAATGAATAAGCATAATATACTAATAGTGGGAGTTGGCGGACAGGGCACATTGCTTGCAAGCAGGGTTCTTGGAAATGTTGCTCTCAAACAGAATTATGACGTTAAGGTTTCTGAAGTTCACGGTATGTCGCAGCGTGGCGGAAGCGTTGTAACATATGTAAAAATGGGTGATAAGGTATATTCTCCTATAATTGAAAAGGGAGAGGCGGATATAATCATTGCATTTGAACAGTTGGAAGCTCTGAGGTGGGCCGATTATTTGAAGAAAGACGGCAAGCTTTTGGTTAATGAACAGAAAATCAGTCCTATGCCCGTTATTATCGGAAAAGAAAAGTATCCGGAAAACATAATGGAATTGTTAAGGGAAAACTTTAAAAACGTTATTTCTCTGGATGCTTTTAAGATTGCCAAGGACTGTGGAAATATAAAGGCTGTGAATACAGTATTACTTGGACTTTTGGCAAAGTCGGTCGACATCGACAAGGAAATATGGATTGAGGCATTAAAGGAAACCGTTCCACAAAAGGTACTTGATGTAAACCTTCTGGCTTTTGAAGAAGGTTATAAAAGAGGATAAAATCAAGTTTTTAAAGAATATTAATTTATGGGGGTAGAATTATGCAGTACTGGAATCCTACGTATGAATGTATGCACAGGGAAGAGATGACAAGAGTGCAAACTGCAAGACTTATTGATACTGTAAAGAGAGTGTACCATAATGTACCGTATTACAGAGAAAAAATGCAGAAGGCGGGTATTGAACCGGGAGACATTAATTCATTGGAGGATCTCAAGAAGCTCCCGTTTACCTATAAACAGGATTTGAGGGACACTTATCCTTACGGATTGTTTGCAGCACCTTTGAGCGAAATTGTCAGGATACATGCTTCCTCCGGAACTACCGGAAAGCAAACGGTGGTAGGTTATACCAGAAAAGATATCGATACCTGGGCGGAAGTGGCTGCCAGAACATTGGTTTCCGCCGGTGCCGATAGAAATTCGTTTATTCAGGTAGCTTACGGATACGGTCTTTTTACCGGAGGTCTGGGAATACACTATGGTGCTGAGAGATTGGGAGCATCGGTTATACCTATCTCCGGAGGTAATACCAAAAGACAGATCCAGATAATGAAGGATTTCGGAACTACTGTTTTAGCTTGTACTCCGTCATATGCTTTATATATGGCTGAAGAGATGGAGGAAATGGGCATTAAGAAAGAAGATCTGAAGCTGAAAGCAGGTGTTTTTGGAGCTGAGCCGTGGTCTGAAAATATGCGCAAAGAAATAGAAGAAAGATTTGGAATACTTGCTATTGATATTTACGGATTAAGTGAAGTTATCGGTCCCGGTGTTGCCACTGAATGTCCTTGCAAATGCGGACTTCACATTCAGGAGGATCACTTTATTCCTGAGATAATCGATCCTGTAACTGAAGAGGTTCTTCCTGAAGGCTCAAAAGGAGAACTGGTATTTACAACGGTTACAAAAGAAGGTTTGCCTCTTTTAAGGTATAGAACAAGGGATATTTCCAGCCTGACTTATGAAAAATGTGAATGCGGAAGAACTTCTGTCAGAATGAGCAAGGTATCGGGAAGATCCGATGACATGCTTATCATTAGAGGAGTCAATGTATTCCCGTCCCAGGTTGAAAGTGTTCTTCTTGAGTTTGGAGAAACAGCTCCCCATTATCTCATGATAGTTGATAGAATAGATAACCTGGACGTTCTGGAAATATGGGTGGAAGTAAATCAGGCTATGTTCTCTGACCAGGTTAAAAGAATAGAAGATGTTGAAAATAAAATTAGAAAAGCTATTGAGGTTACTTTGGGAATAAATGCCAAGGTTAAGCTTGTTGAGCCTAAGACAATTGAAAGAAATGAAGGAAAGGCAAAGCGTGTGATAGATAAGCGTAAAATTTAACAAGACCAATATTAAAATTGGAAATAGCATATAAAATGGGAGGGGTAAAACATGCTGGTAAAACAGATTTCCGTTTTTTTAGAGAACAAATCCGGTAGGCTTGCCGAGGTTACTAAAGTTCTTGCAGACAACAATATTAACATTAGTGCTCTCTCCATAGCTGACACCACTGATTTCGGAATTTTGAGGATTATTGTAAATAACCCTGACAAGGCTGAAAAAGTTTTAAAGGATAATGATTTTGCTGTAAGCTCTACTGAGGTAATTGCAATAGCAGTTCCCGACCAGCCTGGAGGACTTGAAAAAGCATTACGAGTTTTGAATGAGGAGTCCATAGGTATTGAATATATGTATGCTTTTGTAGGTAAAACTGAGGATGAGGCATTGGTAATATTAAGGGTTGAAGCCCTTGAAGAAGCTGCGGATAAACTTGTAAAGAACGGTGTTAAAGTCTTATCGGCAGATAATGTTTACAAGCTGTAGTTAGGAAGGATGTTATGGAATTAAAAAAGGAGCCTCTGGCGTATAGGATGATGCCGAAGACATTGGATCAGTTTTACGGACAGGAAGAGATAGTGGGTGAAGGCAAGCTTTTAAACAGAATGATAAGGGCGGGAAGAATTTCATCCATTATTCTTTTCGGACCTCCCGGAACAGGAAAGACATCCCTGGCAAGGATTATTGCCAACAGCATAAAAGCTAATTTTGAAAAGCTCAATGCTGTTACATCCGGTGTTTCTGACATTAAGAGAATTGTATCCGATACCCAGAACCGGATATTTAATCCTGAAGGCAAAACCGTGTTGTTTATTGACGAAATTCATAGATTTAATAAAGCCCAACAGGATGCATTGCTTCCTTACGTCGAAGACGGCACAATAGTTCTTGTGGGAGCGACCACCGAGAATCCCTACTTTGAAGTAAACAAGGCTTTGATTTCTAGATCTTCGGTTTTTATGCTAAAGCCCCTTGAAAGTGATTCTATAAAGAAAATAATTAAAAATGCTTTGGAAGACAAGGAGCGCGGACTCGGAAATCTGGAAGTGGAGATTGATGATGAGGCCCTGGACTTTCTGGCAGATATTTGTGACGGAGACGCAAGAATTGCTTTAAATACTCTGGAGCTTGCCGTTTTGAGCTCACCTATTGACAAGGACGGCAAGCTAAATATTAATATGGCACTTATGGAAGAGTGTTTGCAGAGAAAGGCTGCAAGATACGATAAATCCGGAGAAGGACATTATGACAATATAAGTGCGTTTATTAAATCCATGAGGGGAAGTGATCCGGATGCGGCGGTGTTTTATCTTGCGAGAGCGTTGGATGCCGGAGAAGACCCCATGTTTTTGGCACGAAGAATTATGATATGTGCTTCGGAGGATGTGGGAATGGCTAACCCGGCTGCTTTACAGGTAGCGGTTGCAGCGGCGCAGGCTGTTCATATGGTGGGTATGCCCGAGGCTAGAATAATATTATCCCAGGCTGCCGTTATGGTAGCCACAAGTCCTAAGTCAAACTCATGCTATGCTGCAATAGATAAAGCTTTGCATGATGTTAGAACCAGGCGTACCGGTGAAGTACCGATGCATTTGAGAAATGCCGTTACATCTGGAATGAAGGATTTAGGCTATGGGAAAGGCTATAAATATGCCCATGATTATCCGGGCAACTATGTTGAGCAGCAGTATCTTCCTGAAGAGATGAAGGGAACCGTTTATTATGAGCCCACGGGCAACGGTTATGAGTTAAAGATTAGGGATTGGCTTTTAAAAAAGAGAAGCAAGGGAAAAGAAGGCTAAGTTTCAAAAGAAAGCTTCTTATATGATGCAAGAAGTGAAGAAAAATATTCCAGAAACTAAAGTTTCTTCCATATTTTTTCTTTATAATGGATAAAAAATATGCGATAAGTAGAAAAAAGTATTCTAGAAAATAAAGAACCTTTAGTATCTGGAACATTTTCCTATATAATCGACGGTTCAATCTTTGCCCGAATTCTTATGGCATGTGCTTGAAGAGGGACATCCGTGGCAACTGCAGCAGCTGTCACCGCTTTTTTTATCTTTTCTGATTTTTAGTATAGCCAATACAGCACAAACAAGTAAGATTGCACTGATAATAATATTTGCCAGATTATCTGCGATGATACCGATCATAATTTAGCGCCTCCTAAAAGGACTCGTTCCATTTTTTTTGAAGAATCTGTTTTTTTCCTGTTATTCGGTTTGAACAATAGGTAGAGGAAGCATAATACCAGTATAAGAGCAACAGCGGAGAATACATTGAAGCCATGGCCGGTAAACAGCATGCCCAGTTGATAGATGCAGAAGGAAACAATGTATGCGAGACCCGTCTGGTACCCGATTGCAATGAAAGTCCATTTAGCGTTTCCCATTTCTTTTCTGATAGCACCCATTGCAGCAACACAAGGTGCGCATAACAGGTTGAAAACCAAAAAGGAGAATCCTGCCAGCTGTGTAAAGGAGGAACTGAGGCTTGCCCAGATTTCAACCCCGCTTTCACCAACTTCCTGATAACCGTAGAGAATTCCGAAGGTTCCCACAATGTTTTCTTTTGCTGCAAGCCCGGTGATGGTTGCAACCGTCGCTCTCCAATCTCCCCAACCGAGAGGTATGAATAAGGGGGCCAATATATTTCCCAAAGAAGCAAGTATAGAATCCGATGCATTTACCGTTTTCAGTTGCCAGTTAAAGTTTGACAAAAACCAGATGAGGCTGCTGGCAAGAAATATTACTGTTCCTGCTTTTTTGACAAAGGATTTTACCCTGTCCCATATGTGAATAATTACATTCTTAATACCCGGAACACGATATTCGGGAAGCTCCATAACAAACGGTGTGTCATCGTCAGAGAAGAGTTTTGCTTTCTTTAGAATTATACCGGAAACAATTACGGCTGCAATACCTATAAAGTACACTCCGGGAGCAACCCATACAGAACCGGGAAATAATGCCCCGGATATAAGCGCGATTACCGGCAACTTTGCCGAGCACGGAATGAACGATGTGGTCATAACCGTAAGTTTTCGATTTGACTCACTTTCAATGGTTCTTGATGCCATAATACCCGGAACGCTGCAGCCTGTTCCGATTAGCATCGGAATAAAGGACTTACCTGAAAGACCGAATTTATGAAAAATTTTGTCCATGATAAAAGCTATTCGGGACATATATCCGAAGTCCTCGAGGAGTGTAAGGAAGAAAAACAAAACTATCATCTGGGGTAGAAAACCTAAAACTGAACCTACTCCGCCTATAATTCCGTCAATAATCAAAGAGGATAACCAATTGGCAGCGTTTACCGAATTTAAAAAGCGTTCTGCCGCTGATGGAATTATATTTCCGAACAAGGTATCGTTTACCCAATCGGTTGCCCATCCGCCAACGGTCGATACTGAAATATAATATATAAGAAACATAATGGCTGCAAAAATCGGAAGAGCTAAAAAGCGGTTAGTGAGTATACTGTCGATTTTGTCGGAAACACTTCTTTTGGAACTGTTTTTTGTTTGGTAGCAGTCTTTTATAACAGAATCTATGAATTTGTATCTTTCTCCGGCTATAATGCTTTCACAGTCGTCTTTGAGCTCGCTTTCACATGCAGAGGTAATATTTTGAATCTGTAATTTTGTATGCTCATCAAGAGACAATTGCTCTAAAACCTTTGAATCACCTTCAAACACTTTGATGCTGTACCAACGTAAATATTTGGTATCAACCTTGTTTTCAATCAGAGTTGATATATTTGATAAAGATTCTTCAACCAAATCAGAGAATTTGTGCTTCGCCTCGGTAGATAAATTTTTCTTTGCAATGGCAATTGCCCTTTTAGCCACATCAACAGAGCCAATCCCCTTTAAGGCGGAGGTTTCAATTATTTTGCATCCCAGTTTTTCCGAGAGCTTTTTAACATCAATGTCATCTCCGTTTTTCCGTATGATGTCAATCATGTTAAGAGCTATTATTACCGGAATCCCAACCTCAATAAGTTGAGTGGTCAGGTATAGATTTCGTTCTATATTGGTTCCGTCGACGACATTAATAATAGCATCAGGCTTTTGATTTATTAAATAGTCCCTGGTAACCACTTCTTCCGGTGAGTAGGGAGAAAGGGAATAAACACCAGGCAAATCCGTGATAATAACATCCTTATAACCTTTTAGTTTTCCTTCTTTTTTTTCAACGGTTACCCCCGGCCAATTTCCTACATACTGGTTACTACCCGTTAAGTCGTTGAACATTGTAGTCTTGCCGCAATTCGGGTTGCCGGCAAGGGCAATTTTTATAGACATTAGTACTCCTCCTAAAATATCAAAAAATCGGTTGCTGATTTGATTGCAGTAATTGGACGATTGGGTATCAATAATGTTTAATGTACTTCAATCATTGCTGCGTCTGCTTTTCTGATGCAAAGTTCATAGCCTCTAACGTTTATTTGAATTGGGTCTCCTAGAGGTGCTGCTTTGCGGACATAAATCTCGCAGTCTCTTGTAATCCCCATATCCATGATTCGCCTTTTAACGGCACCGTTTCCGTGCAACCTGACGACTTTTACTGTCTTACCCAATTTTACATCCGGCAATCTTAACATATACATTACTCCTTCCCGGTTAGAAATGACTAACCCTGGCATAAAAAATATATTCTATTCTTATGTCAATTGGTTTAAATACCTTTGAAAAACTTCAATCATTAGGTTAGTTACGACTAACCAAATTTCAAAAAAATCAGTTAGTCGTCGCTAACTAATTTGAGTATAGCAGCATGCTTCTGATTTGTCAATTAATCTGTAAAATAATAACTGATAAAAATCCGAGGGTTTTGGCATTCAATTTTGTGAAATTTCACTAAAAATGTGGACATATCGGTGAAACATATTAATATTCGAGTCATTGGAGTATTTTTCTTTCCATTAATTAGATGCACCGGGGTGTTTGGTCTTAATTGAAAAATAGGTCAGTTTATGCTAACATATAAAAAAGGTTTATAATCCAGGTGGTGAAATTATATTGAAAATACAGGAGTCTGCAGAAAACTATCTTGAAACCATTTTAATACTGCAGCAAAGAAACGGACAGGTGAGATCTATCGACATCGCAAATGAAATGAATTTCTCCAAGCCCAGTATCAGTTATGCTATGAAGCAGTTGAGGGAAAACGGCTATATTCAAATGGATGAACAGGGCTATATAACATTGACTGATAGAGGTATGGAAATTGCCGAATGTATTTATGAGCGGCACAAGCTTTTGACGGGTTTTCTTATTGCCCTCGGTGTTGATGAGGAAACGGCAAAAGAAGATGCCTGCCGTATTGAACATGCAATCAGCCACAAAAGTTTTGAAAAGATTAAAGCTCATGCGGAAAGTGTGATAAAAGATAAAGCTGCAAAATAATATAATAGCCTCAAGCTTAATTGATGATTAACCCTGAGGCTTATTGAGAATAACCTTTGATGCTTGTCTGGTTTGCGCATTATTATTGGTTAAATCTATAAATTGCTTGTTAACGGTATTTTATAATATTTTCATCATAAGGCGGATAAATAATTCCCCTGTCGGTAACAATGGCGGAAATATATTTGTTTGGCGTAACATCGAATGCGGGATTTCTCACATTTACACCTTCAGGAGCGATTCTTATACCCTTAATATGGGTTATTTCTATCGGATTTCGTTCTTCTATCGGTATTTGATCTCCGTTTTTAATGGAAAAATCTATGGTTGATATGGGAGCAGCAACGTAAAAGGGTATATTGTTTTCTTTTGCAAGAACCGCAAGGGAATAGGTGCCGATTTTGTTTGCCGTGTCACCGTTTAATGCAATCCTGTCGGCTCCGACTATAACACAATCAATTAATCCCTCTTTCATAAAATGTCCTGCCATATTGTCACATATTAAGGTAACAGGAATGCCATCCTGCATTAGCTCCCAGGCTGTAAGCCTTGCACCTTGTAAATATGGCCTTGTCTCATCCGCAAAAACCTGAATTTTTTTACCCGATTCATGGGCTGCGCGGATAATCCCCAAAGCCGTCCCATAATCACACGTGGCCAGAGCACCGGCGTTACAATGGGTAAGTATTGTTGAACCTTCCTTTATAAGTTCGTTTCCGTGCTGTCCGATATTCCTGTTGGCTTCGACATCTTCTTTTTCCATCAGGCAAGCTTCAGTTTCAATTAGCTCCTTTATTTCTTCTATAGACTTGTCCTTGTTGGAAACAGCCTTGTCATAAACCCTGTCCACAGCCCAGAACAGGTTTACCGCGGTAGGCCGGGTACTTTTTATAATATCGCATACTTTTTTCAGCTGATCGAAAAATTCATTTTTAGAATCGGTATTTATTGATTTTGCAGCTATGGCCAAGCCATATGCAGCAGTTACCCCTATTGCCGGGGCACCTCTTACTATCATATTTTTTATGGCATCGGCGATCTCAACATAGTTATTAAGCTCCACAATATTATGTTCTCCGGGAAGCAATGTCTGATCAATCAGCTTTAATATTCCGTTACAATATTCTAATGGCTTCATCGAAATCTCCTTTTCAAAACCGTTTTAACTTAGGTGGAGGTCTACTCCCCATAATTGGATTGTCAGCCACAGTTCAAGCCATGGCGAGCTTTACGGATATTATAGGTCTAATCCGCTTAAATCAACATTGTTGCAAGTACAGCTTTCATCACGCAATTCAATTCTCTTGATTATTTCAAAGAGCATTTTTTTAACCTTTTCAATATTTTCCTCAAACACTTTTAGAACAGCTTCCTCGGTAACGGGAGCAATGTCGTCACGACCTTCCAAGCCTGCATCATAGTCTGTAATTAATGATATATTGGCATAGCATATACCCAGCTCTCTGGCTAAATAGACTTCCGGATACTGAGTCATATTGATAACTTCCCAGCCCATTTTGTTAAACCACCGGCTTTCTGACACAGTGGAAAACCTTGGACCCTGTATGACAACTACGGTTCCTTTTTCGTGAACGGTTATACCCAAATCCCGGCCGGCTTCTATTGCAATTTTTCTAAGCTCGGGGCAGTAGGGATGTGCTGCGCTTATATGCTTTGTTACCGGACCGTCGTAAAAAGTATCTTTACGTCCGGACGTTCTATCTACAAACTGGTCACAAACAACAAAGTCACCGGGTTTTATATTAGGTTGAAGACTTCCGGAGGCTGTGGGAGCCAATATCTTTTTTACCCCCAGTTTTTTCATTGCAAAAAGATTAGCCCTGTAGGGTATCATATGGGGCGGAAATTGGTGATTTTTGCCGTGACGGGGAAGAAAAGCTATTCTTTTTCCCTCATATGTTGCCAGTGCAATTTTATCACTGGGTTTTCCATAAGGTGTTTCAATTTCAATTTCTTCGACGTCCTTGAGAAACGAATAAAATCCCGATCCGCCGAAAACGCCTATATCAGCTTTATTATTCATGGTAAACCTCCTTTTGTAAATGTTTTTCATTAACATACTTATTATATTATAAAACCGTAGCTTTTCAATAAATTCTTTACTTATAATTGATTTTAAAATAATATTTGTCCATGAGAAGGATAATTAATCAAAATGAATTTTTCCATGAGAAACCTTCTATAAAAAACGATTATTTGTGTTAATCTAAAGTTGAAGAAAGGAAGGTAAACTGCATGGAAAAAACAGAACATTACAGGGAACTTCTATTAAAACAGAAAAATGAATTGGAAAATACAATAAATATGATGAAAGCTCATGATGTTTCAGAACAGAATATGGAGGCTGCGGATGAATTGTCAAACTATGACAACCATCCTGCGGAATTGGGGACAGCGGTTTTTCAGGCGGAAATGAATAATACTCTCAAGGTTCATGAGGAACATTTGTTAAAAGAGGTAAATGATGCATTAACCAGGATTGACAAGGGAGATTACGGAAAATGCGAGCTGTGCTCAAAAGATATAGGTGAGGAAAGGCTTGAGGCTTTGCCTTATACTAGATTGTGTATTGACTGCGAAAGCAGCAAGGAGATTACAATGGATACCTTGGAATGGCAAAGGCCGGTAGAAGAGTTGGTGTGGGATGCACCCCTGGGAAGAAAATATCTGAATAAGCGGGAAGATGATGAGTTTGAGGGTATGGACCAATTGAATGATCTCGTGAAATACGGTTCATCCGATACTCCTCAGGATATGGGAGGATATGAAGATTATGAGGAGTTTTATACAAATGAGGTGGACAAACAGGGCGTGGTAGACTTGATGGACAACATTTCCAATGAGGAATATAAAAAGCAATTGCCGGATTGATTCCAAGGAAATAACAGTAATTGTATTTATCCGCTTTAAAACCGGTAGTTTAAGCCGCGTGTAATTTAAATAAAGAAAAAATGAAAAATAAGGGCTTCAGCGTGGATCATTTCTTCGCTGAAGCCCCAAATTTAGCTTTGATTTAACTATTCCAAAGTAAAATGATTTAGTTTCGTACCTTGAGTATGTTTTACTGTGGTAATTTTACTGCAATTACACTTATTTTTTTAGGGTACCACTAAAATAAATAAAAGTTGCGAATATTATTAGGGATGGATAAATAAGCCGTTTATATATTTTGATTTATATGCATTGAGTGTATATTATATTTATTTAATATTATATTTATATATATAGAATATTATTGTATAATATAAGTAAATATAAATAACTTTACTATATTATGTTACCGGAATAGAGTATAATGTTACTAAATCAGTGTAAAAAATTACACGGATAATCCGGTATTAGCAAGCCTGATAAAAAGCGGTGATGATTAGAAAAGGCATATTTTATAACAGTCGGATTTACTTTATATTTACTTAAACAGCCGTATTAATAAAATCAATGCAGCGTTATTAAGCGAGTTACACGAAAATATCGTTCTATTCTATTAACCATTCTATTTATTATTCTATGTAGCCCAAACGTATTTATATTTAAAATAATATATGTCTTTTTTAAACAGCCTTAATTTTATTTAGGTTTGTTATTACTATGTCTGTGTAAATTTTAATATTAAATAAAATATTAATATTAAGGAGTGTGAAATATGGCTAAAAGAAGGATTTCAATGCTTCTGGTACTTGCAATGCTGCTTGTAATGATGGCTCCGCAGGTTGCAATGGGTGCTGGAGACGAGAATGTTATTCCGGAAGTTTTCCGCAAACTTTTGGACATTCAGATTTTTGACGGACAACCTGTTGTAGGATGGTCCGGAAGCGGTATGGGAGAACTTGAAACAGTCAACGACACTTTGCCGATTGACACAGAGGTAATTTACAAGGGTAAGCCCACATTAAGACTTAACCTTAAAGAAGACCTTCAGTCTGGATGGTGGATTTCCCTTGTTACCGTAAGAGGATGGAACACCCATGACATCTCTCAATATATCGAAAACGGTTATCTCGAGTTCGATATAAAAGGTAAAGACGGCGGAGAAGATTTCATAATCGGATTTAGAGACAAAGTATATGAGCGCAGCACATTGGAAATCGATACAACTGCTACAATATCAAGCTATGTTGACATAACAACGGAATGGCAGCATGTAAAAATTCCTTTAAAACAGCTGGTTTACCTTGATAACGGCTTTAATCCTGCAAATGTTACCTGCCTTCTGTTCAGCAAGAGACACGAAAAAGCCTTTACGGTTTGGTTCAGTGATATCAAGATAACATCCCCTGATGATGAAAAGTCAGCCCCTGCAATTAAGGTAAATCAGTTGGGCTTTATTCCTAATTCCGAAAAATATGCTTTGGTTACAGGATTTAGAGAAGATCTTCTTATACCACGTGATGCAGAATTCTTTGTAAAAAGGGTTGCTGATGACACTGTTGCATACACAGGTAGATTAAAGTATATAACTGATTATGAACCTCTTGACTCCGGAGAAATGATTCTTAAAGCAGATTTTTCAGAAATGACAGCTCCCGGAGAATACTACATAGCAATAGAGGGCGTGGACAATTCACCTAAATTTACAATTGCTGAAGATGTATACAGACCACTGGTTGTTGATGCTGCAAGATATTTCTATTACCAGCGTCAGGGAATAGAATTGGAAGAAAAATATGCACAGGGTTATCCCCGTAAAGATATAACACCTCAAGATAAAGAGGCAATTTTTGCTTCCGGTAAGAAAGATCCCATAGATGTATCAAAGGGATGGTATGATGCAGGAGATTTCGGTAAATATGTTAATGCCGGTGCTACCGGTGTTTCCGACCTGCTCTGGGCATATGAAATGTTCCCTTCACAGTTTGGTGACGATCATCTTAACATACCTGAGAGCGGAAACGGTGTACCGGATATTCTTGATGAAGTTAGATGGGAACTTGAATGGATGCTGAAAATGCAAGATTCCGAAAGCGGAGGATTCTATCCGAGAATTCAGTCCGATAACGACGAAAATATTACGGCAAGAATAATCAGGGATCAGAACGGTTGCACCACTGATGATACGGCATGTGCTGCCGGCGTACTTGCCCATGCATATTTAGTATTTAAAAATTATGACGAAGACTTTGCTAAGCAGTGTCTAGATGCTGCAAAAAGTGCTTGGTCATTCTTGGAGAAAAATCCAAAGAACATTGTTTCTCCTCCGGGACCATACAATGTAAGTGATGACAGTTCGGACAGACTTTGGGCGGCAGCTTCTTTATACAGGGCTACCGGAGAAGAAGTATACCATACATACTTCAAAAAAAATTACAAGTCCTTTGCCAATAAGTTTGAAAATCCTGAATCTTACGCCCATACATGGGGAGATATGTGGCTTACCGCATTCCTTGCATACTTGAAAGCAGATAACAAGGATGCAGATGTTGAGGGCTGGATTGAAACTGAATTTGGTATTTGGCTTGACAATATCCTTACAAGGTATGAGAACAATCCGTGGAGCAATGCAATAGTTCCCGGTAATTATTTCTGGGGAATTAATATGCAGGTAATGAATGTTCCTATGGATGCAATCATAGGTTCGACACTTTTGAACAAATATAGTGACAGAGTAACAAAACTGGGATTTGGCTCACTTAACTGGTTGCTCGGTACTAACCCGCTTCGTTTCAGCTTTGTTTCGGGTTATGGCGAAGATTCGGTAAAAGGTGTATTCAGCAATATATACAACCTTGACGGTAAACAGGGAATACCGAAGGGATATATGCCGGGTGGACCTAATGCATATGAGGGAGCAGGACTGTCCAGATTTGCAGCTAAGTGTTACACAAGGAGTACCGGAGACTGGGTATCAAATGAACATACAGTTTGCTGGAACTCTGCATTGGTATTTATGTCTGCTTATGCAAACGATAAATCAGACTGTATACCGCAGCCAACCACGAAACCGACGGAAGAACCGACACAGACGTCTACACCGACACCTACTCCAACATCATCTCCGATAGTGACTTATGACGTTGTGAATGTAAACATTAATACAAACCTTAACAGAAAGCCTATCAGTCCGTATATTTACGGAAGCAACCAGAATCTCAATGCAACACTTAATGCAAGAAGATTCGGCGGAAACAGAACAACCGGCTATAACTGGGAGAACAATTTCTCAAATGCCGGTAGTGACTGGATACATTCCAGTGATACATACCTTTGCCAGGATACAGGGGTGCCGCAAGACCAGTGGAACGAACCCGGAGCGGTAGTTTCAACTTTCCATGAGAAAGCTCTGGCCGGCGGTTCTGAGTATTCACTTGTAACTTTACAGGCTGCAGGTTATGTTTCAGCAGATGGAAACGGAGCAGTTGGGGAAGATGAAACAGCACCGTCATCCAGATGGAAGGAAGTAGTATTTGAAAAAGGTGCTCCTTTCTCATTAACTCCTGATACAACCGATGATTATGTATACATGGACGAATTTGTAAACTTCCTTGTAAACAAGTACGGTGATGCCTCTACATCAACAGGAATTAAGGGATATGCCGTTGATAATGAACCGGCGTTGTGGGCTCATACACACCCAAGAATTCATCCAGAACCGGTAACTTGTGAAGAGCTTGTTGAAAAAACAATAGGTCTTTCCAAGGCGGTTAAGAATGTGGATCCTTATGCTGAAATATTCGGACCTGCATTATATGGATTTGCTGCATATGAATCACTGCAATCCGCTCCCGATTGGGAAGATGTAAAGGGAGATTACAAATGGTTTATAGATTATTACCTTGACAGCATGAGGAAGGCTTCTGAAGAAGAAGGAAAGAGGCTTTTGGACGTACTCGATCTTCACTGGTATCCTGAAGCGACAGGCGGAGGATCCAGAATATGCTTTGATGAAGATCCGAACAATATGTTATGTAACATGGCAAGACTTCAGGCACCAAGAACTTTATGGGATCCTACGTATGTTGAAGACAGTTGGATCGGTCAGTGGAAAAAAGATTATCTTCCGATACTGCCCGAAATAATGAAATCAATTGAAAAATATTATCCCGGAACCAAGCTGGCAATTACCGAGTATGATTATGGTGCCGGAAAGCATATAACTGGTGGTATTGCACAGGCTGATGTACTTGGTATATTCGGAAAATATGGTGTATACCTTGCAACTTACTGGGGTGATGCATCCAACAACTACACAGCAGCAGGTATAAACCTTTACACAAATTATGACGGAAAGGGCGGAAGCTTCGGAGATACATCTGTAGCTTGTGAAACAAACGAAGCTGAAGTATGTTCTGCGTATGCATCAATAGTTGGAGAAGATGATGGAAAGCTTCATATAATTCTTTTGAACAAAGATTATAATACAAGGATGATTCAATTTAATATTGCCAGTGACGCAAAATATACTAAAGGTGAAGTTTGGGCTTTTGACAGGAGCAGTTCAAACATTACAAAGAGAATGCCTATAACAAATATTAATGATAATTCCTTTATGTATACAATACCTCCATTGACAGCATGCCATATTATCCTTGACACAACGGAGCCTGTTTTGTATGGTGATCTCGACAACGACGGAAATATTGATTCTTATGATGTAATGCTGATAAAGAGGTTTGTATTAAAGAAATTGGATACCAATCTCTACAATATCAATTTGGAAGCAGCTGATGCTTATCTTGATGGCTCTATAGATTCCAGTGATGTTGCTGTAATAAGGAGAAAGGTATTGAAGATTGTAAAAGAGCTTCCTTATACTCCTGACTATATTAACCCGGATATTTCCTTGAGTGTATCAAAGGAAGAAGCAACAACGGATGATGCAATAGTATTCGATGCCAGCGATACGAAAGACCCCGATAATATTATTGCATACTATGTATGGAATTTTGGAGACGGTTATGAAGCTACAGGAAAGAAAGTAAGCCATAAGTATAAGCAACCCGGAAATATTTTGCTCAGGTGACTGCCGTAGATATCCGTGGTTTAATGTATGGAAAAGCTGTGACTATAAAAGTGGAATCAGCTACCGGCGATAATTCCAAATTCAACTTTGAAGACGGTACAAAGGGAGGTTTCTCGACATCGGGAACAGAAGCATCTACTATTGTAAATACCACAGAAAAAGCATTTAAAGGAGGAAACTCTCTTAAATGGGATATTACCAGTTCAGCTGAAGGAGATGCAATGTTATTAACAGACGGAAAACCTTTTGTGGAACCGGGAACTACTATTACCTATAGAATATGGGTTCCGGCTGATGCACCAATAAGTGCTATTCAACCGTATATTATGCCTCATACACCGGATTGGTCGGATGCTTTCTGGAATTCAACATGGGGTGCATATTTTACTCTTAAAAAGGATGAATGGAATGAATTAACCCTTACACTCCCTGAGGATGCTGATCCGGAATTGCCACAGCAATTGGGAATTCAGGTTCTGACTTCAGGTAAAGGTGAGTTTACTCTTTATGTTGACAGTATTGACTGGTAATTGAATGACATGTAATTAATAAATATAAAAGGAGAAGCTTTCGGGCTTCTTCTTTTTTGCCTTAAAAAGTGCACTGATTTCATTTACTTGATGCTGTTGGTTAGAAGGAAATAAACAGGGTTATTCCTCCATTACCCTCTGAAAAATCATATAAGTGGCGCATTATATAATGGGGTGTAGATAGTATTTAAATTATCTGTATTAAATAAAAGCAAAAACTTATTTTTCAATACTTTATACTGTTAACTAATAATGATATAATAAATATAAGCACAGAAGGGCGTTTTAATCTTTGTTGATATTTAATGGATATTATGAAGCAATATATTAAATAATATCCAGTTGCGTGTTTATTTATTATAGTTTATGCTGGAGATTATTTATAGAGAGAATATATAGAGAATAATATTTTATGTAAAGTAATATACTGTGGAACAGGATTCATAAAGCATTTCTTTAGGAATTGGCAAACTATATACTATTAATTTAAAGTTTAAGTGCATAACTTTTGAATGACAAAAGGTAATTGCATGACGGTTTGCTGATTCTATTTGCTTTCTATTTGGGTCTTGTTTTACAGATGAAATAATTTTTATAGAGGAGGAATTATTGTGAAAAAGCTTGTGTGTATTACTTTAACACTTGCTATGCTGCTTACGGCGTTAGTAGTTCCCCAGGGATTTGTATCTGCAGCGGGAACTTATAACTATGCAGAAGCGCTGCAAAAGGCCATTTATTTTTATGAATGCCAGCAAGCGGGACCGCTTCCTGAATGGAACCGTGTTGAGTGGCGTGGCGATGCAACAATGAATGACGAGGTGCTTGGCGGATGGTATGATGCCGGTGACCATGTCAAGTTCAACCTTCCCATGGCATATTCAGCAGCAATGCTTGGTTGGGCACTTTATGAGTATGGTGACGGTATTAAGGCATCAGGACAAAAGGAATATCTGGAAAGGAATCTTGCCTTTGCGCTGGATTATTTAGTAGCTTGTGACAGGGGAGACAGCGTTGTTTACCAGATAGGTGACGGAGGAGCGGACCATAAATGGTGGGGATCTGCCGAGGTTATAGAAAAGGAAATGGAAAGACCTTACTTTACTTGTTCCGCTTCCTGTGTAACAGGTCAGATGGCTGCAGCCTTGGCTGTAGGTTCTATAGTCCTTAAAAATAGTACATACCTGCAGTATGCAAAGAAATATTTCAACATCGCAGACACCAAAAGAAGCGATGCAGGTTATACTGCAGCTAACGGTTTCTACAGTTCCCACAGCGGATTCTGGGATGAACTTTTATGGGCTGCTACATGGCTTTATTTAGCAACAGGTGATCAACAGTATCTTGATAAAGCCGAGTCCTATATTCCTAAATTAAACCGTCAGAATCAGACTACGGATATAGAGTATCAATGGGCACACTGCTGGGATGATTGTCACTATGGAGCAATAATTTTGCTTGCAAGAATTACCGGTAAGGAAGAATATCACAAATTTGCACAGATGCATTTGGATTGGTGGACTCCCCAAGGTTACAACGGAAAGAGAGTTAATTATACTCCCGGAGGACTTGCGCACCTTGATACATGGGGTCCGTTAAGATATGCTATGAATCAAGCATTTCTAGCTTTGGTATATTCAGATTCAATAACCGATACTGCTCTTAAGCAAAAATATTATAATTTTGCAAAGAGTCAGATCGATTATGCATTGGGATCAAACCCACTAAAAAGGAGTTATGTAGTAGGTTTCGGTAACAATCCGCCGGAGCGTCCTCACCACAGGACTGCCCATGGAACATGGTTGGATAAAAGGGATATTCCCGATAAACACAGACATGTTCTTTATGGAGCTCTCGTTGGTGGACCGGCAAGGGACGACAGCTATAAAGATGATATAGAAGATTATATTCTAAATGAGGTTGCAACCGACTATAATGCTGGTTTTGTAGGTGTGCTCTGCAGGATGACTGCTGAATATGGCGGAACACCATTGGCAAATTTCCCTCCGCCGGAAGAGAGAGACGATGAGTTCTTTGTAGAGGCATGCATTAATCAGAACAGTTCAACTTATACAGAAATAAAAGCATTGCTCAATAACCGTTCCAGTTGGCCGGCAAGGCTGATTAAGGATTTATCATACAGATATTATATGGATTTAACTGAGGTTTTTGAAGCCGGTGCTTCCGTTGACGATATTAAAGTAAGAATCGGATATTGTGAAGCCGGTATGGATGCTACGATATCGCCGCTTACTCACTTAACCGGTAATATCTATTATATAACCATTTCTTATGAGGATGGAACGGCAATTTGCCCGATAGGACAGGAGCAATATGCGGCAGAGCTTCAGTTCCGTATTTATGCACCTGACGGAACGAATTACTGGGATCCGACAAATGACTTCTCATATCAGGGTCTTACAAAAGACTTGCAGAAGACTAAGTATATGCCCGTTTATGACGGAGCAACAAGGATTTTCGGAGAAGTACCTGCGGGAAGTGTTGATCCGACTCCTACTAAAACGAATCCGACTCCAAGTCCGACACCGTCATATAATGTTCTAAAGGGTGATATAAATCTTGACGGAGCAGTTGATTCCTTAGACCTTTCATTATTGAAAAGGTTTGTATTAAGGAAATGGCCCAATCGAGATGTTATGTATCCTGAACCGTACGGCAAATTATCACCGGAGGAATTTACAAACGGAGACGTTAACAGTGACAATGTGATAGATTCATTGGATGTATCGTTGTTAAAGAGATTTATTCTGAGGAAGATAGATAAATTTCCGGTAGGCAGCTAATAATCATTTTTTAAAAAGGCGAAGGGGCAGAAAGTCCCTTCGCTTTATGATATTATTACGTAATTTTAAGTGCTTTAACCAAGCAAAAGCTATTTGACTTAGGATTCATTCACTTTTTAATCAATTCATGAGATCCTCCCTATTATTTTCATGAAATCCTTCTTCTAATTTATTAAAAAATTCACAGTATTTCTTACGCATTTTCTTTATTAAAAATATGCAACTGTTACCTTTATATAGTTTGACACACGCGTTTATAAAGGGTATAATAATCTATGATTTTACAGAGAAGTCTTGTAAATTAATAAAAAGTGTTGGCAGAGGGTATTATAAAATTACTTGAAATAAGTATCTTGAAAATTTTGCTTATAGGATTTTTTTAGTTCTTTTAATAAGGCAAGAGGAGGATAAAAGAATGGCTGCTGATGAAAAATTAGATGAAAAATTAAATGAGGAAAAATCCCTGGATCAAGACAAAAAAGTTTATTCCAATTTTATTCAGGATATTATAGATGAAGACGCTGAAAGTAGTAGGTATGGAGGAAGAGTACATACAAGATTTCCCCCCGAACCTAATGGATATCTTCATATAGGTCATGCGAAATCTATTTGCTTGAATTTCGGTATTGCAGCGCAAAACGGCGGTTTATGCAATTTGAGGTTTGATGATACCAATCCTGTTAAAGAAGATACCGAATATGTAGAATCAATAAAAGAAGATATTAAATGGTTGGGATTTGATTGGGGCGACAGGTTGTACTACGCGTCGGATTATTTTGAAAGGTTATATGAATGTGCGGTCAAGCTTATTAAGATGGGAAAGGCTTATGTGTGCGATTTGACTGCAGATCAGATACGTGAATATAGAGGCACCCTTACACAACCGGGTAAGGAAAGCCCTTACCGAAATAGGAGTGTAGAAGAAAACCTTGATTTGTTCAGGAGAATGAGAGACGGCGAATTTGAGGACGGATCCAAGGTACTGAGAGCAAAAATCGATATGGCTTCACCCAACTTAAATATGCGTGATCCGGTTATTTATAGAATTGTTAAGGCCGAGCATCACAGGACAGGGAATAAATGGTGCATTTATCCGATGTACGATTTTGCCCATCCCCTTTCCGACTCCTTTGAGGGTATAACGCATTCAATCTGTACATTGGAGTTTGAAGATCATAGGCCGTTATATAATTGGTTCATAGAGACCCTTGATATGGAATGCAAAACCCAGCAGATAGAATTTGCCCGCTTGAATTTAAACTATACCGTTATGAGCAAGAGGAAGCTTCTCAAGCTGGTAAAGGAAGGGTATGTAAGAGGATGGGATGATCCAAGAATGCCTACAATATCCGGTCTTAGAAGACGGGGATATACTCCGGAATCCATAAGGGATTTCTGTGCCCGGATAGGTGTTGCAAAAAGCAATAGTGTGGTGGACATTGCCCTTCTTGAGCATTGTATCAGGGAAGAGCTGAATCAGAAGGCTACCAGGGTAATGGCTGTATTAAGGCCTTTAAAGGTTATTATAGACAACTACCCGGAAGATCAGGTTGAATATTTTGAAGTCCAAAACAATCCGGAGGACCCTGATGCAGGAACAAGGATGGTTCCTTTTTCAAAAGTTATATATATTGAAAAGGAAGATTTTTGCGAAAATCCACCAAAGAAGTATTTCCGTCTGGCACCCGGACAGGAGGTTAGGCTTAAGAGTGCGTACTTCATTAAATGTGTTGATGTTGTAAAGGATGATGCGACGGGAGAAATAATTGAACTGCACTGCACTTATGATCCTGACTCCAAAGGTGGAAATTCTCCCGACGGACGTAAGGTAAAGGGAACTATTCACTGGGTATCTGCAGCTCATGCTGTTGATGCTGAGGTGCGGTTATACAATAATTTGTTTAACGATCCCAATCCCGGTGCTGACGAGAATGTTGACTTTATAGACCAGTTAAACCCTGATTCTTTAGAGGTTATTACCGGATGCAAGCTGGAGCCGGGGCTTAAAAATGCAAAACCCGGTGACAGGTTCCAGTTTTTAAGGTTGGGATACTTCTGTGTTGATGTAGTGGATTCAAAGGAAGACGCATTGGTATTTAACAGAACCGTATCCCTTAAGGACACATGGGCCAAAATATCGAGTAAAGAATAAAAAGGGTTTATTGTAAGCGGGATTTTTTAAGTAGATAGAACAAATCAAGATATAGAATATGACTTGAATTATTGAAAACAGAATTAAAAGGAGAAAAATAAAATTAAAAGAATTCTAAAAGCGAAGGAAGTAAACATTCCTTCGTTTTTTTAGTATAAGGAAGTACATTGATTTTTTAAACTTCACTATTAGTGCTGCAATTGCCAGGATATTAATGCACCGAATCCGGGAATATGCATTGATTTAAATATCTAAATATTTATAAAAGGTGTTGACATGGGTTTTTAATTAATAATATAATTTACATACATAATCAGAGTAAACATATAGGATAAATTATAAAGCTATAAAAGGTTTTTAGATGAAAAATAATGTGGGGGTGTGGATTTTGAACGTAATAATGGCAGGGATTGATTATACCTTGGCTCCAATTCATATCAGAGAAAGGTTTTCCTTTACAAAATCCACTTTACAAGTTATATATGATAATTTAATGAAAAACGAAAACGTTTTCGGTGTTGTGATTATTTCAACCTGTAACAGGACAGAGCTATACCTCTCATGTGATGAAGGCTTTGATATAAATCCCTTTGAGCTTTTGTGCGATGCCGCAGATATTGATTATGAAGAGTATAGTAATTTGCACACATTGAGAAACGGCAATGATGTTATCAGGCATTTATGTGAGCTTGCCTGCGGAGTGAAGTCTCAAATATGGGGTGAGGACCAGATCATTACCCAGGTAAAAAACGCTTTAGAGCTGGCTAGGGAAATGAATGCCGTTGACAGTATTCTTGAGGTGATGTTCAGAATTGCCATAACATCTGCAAAAAAAGTAAAATCCCTGCTGAAACTTAGCAGCACGGAAAGTTCCATAGCTTATAGCGCTTTTAAGATTATAAAAAGCAAGAGAAATGTTAAAAAAGCCCTTGTCATCGGAAACGGAGAGATTGGAAGACTCATGGCGTCAATATTGATAGAAAACGGATACGACACCACCATGACCTTAAGGAGCTACCGTCACGGCATCAATATTATACCTATAGGGGTAAAAACCGTAGAATACGGCAAGAGGTATGAAAAGCTTAAGGATTGCGATGTTGTAATCAGTGCCACCCTAAGTCCGCATTTTACTTTGGAGACAGACAAAATTGAAAGGATGAGTTGTCCTTGTTTGTTTATTGACCTTGCGGTTCCAAGGGACATTGATCCCAGGATAAAATCTTTGGACAATGTGGAGCTATATGATGTTGACAGTATATACGCCGGTGAAGTGGATAAAAATCGTGCAGAGCAGATGGCACGGGTAAAAGAGATTATTGACAAGTATATTTTTGATTACTATAGATGGTATGAATATAAAAAGAGGCTGGTTTCAATATGAAAGAATATTTTCCGTTGTTTGTTTCTTCAAAGGGTAAAAAGGCGCTGGTTATTGGCGGTGGGAAAATTGCTGCAAGGAGGATATCAACGCTTCTTAATTTTGAGTTTGAAATAACGGTTGTAGCACCGAGTATATCGGAGGAAATTCGGCAATTTGCTGATGACGGCTTTATTACGCATATTCATCGGGAATTTGTTGATGAGGATTTGGCCGGTAAATTTCTGGTTGTTGCAGCCACAGACAAAAGGGAAGTGAATAAATATATTGGGGAGAAAGCAAAGGAACTGGGAGCATATGTGAGTGTGGCTGATGTAAAAGAAGAATGCAATTTTTATTTTCCGGCCGTTATTATAAAAGATGAGGTAGTCGTCGGTGTTACCGGCGGCGGTAAGTCTCATAAAAAAGTGAAAGACATATCGAATGCCATAAGGAAGGTATTAAATCATGAAAATCAGAGTGGGTAGCCGTGAAAGTAAGCTTGCTGTGAAGCAAGCGCAAATAGTAATTGATTCTATAAAAAAATACAACCCCGATATTGAAATACAGCTTGTGACAATGAAAACGACAGGGGACAAAATTCTTGACCAAACCTTGGATAAGATTGGCGGAAAAGGGCTGTTTGTAAAAGAACTGGATCGCGCCTTGCTGGACGGGATGGTGGATATCACCGTTCACAGCTTTAAGGACATGCCCATGGATATAGACGACCGTTTGCCCATTGTGGCGGTTTCAAAAAGAGAAGATCCCAGGGATGTGCTTGTGCTGCCCAAGGGGATGAATAAGATTGATTTTGATAGACCCATTGGCTGTTCAAGCTCAAGAAGAAAGCTTCAGATAGAGAAAATCTATCCCGGCTGTACAGTCCGGCCAATAAGGGGAAATGTTCTAACACGCCTTGAAAAGCTGGACAGAGGGGAATATTCAGCCATAGCCCTGGCATATGCAGGGCTTAAGAGATTGGGGCTTGAAGAGAGAATATGGCGTGCGTTCACTACGGATGAAATTGTTCCGGCTGCATGTCAGGGAATTATAGCGGTGCAAGCACGAAAAGGCTTTGATGTGTCTTTTTTGGAAAATTTTAATGACAAAGATTCATGGGATGTATCGGTGGCGGAAAGAAGTTTTATAAAGGCATTAAACGGCGGATGCAGCTCTCCTGCGGCAGCATATGGAGTAATACGGGAGGATAAGATTGTTCTTACGGGATTTTATGTTGATAAAAACAACAGGATTTATAAGATGACAAAAACAGGAAACAGAAATCAAGGAGAAGCATTGGGATATAATTTGGCGATGGATATGCTGAAGGGAGCGGATACATAATGGCCGACGGTATAGGTAAGGTTTACCTGATAGGGGCAGGACCGGGGGATGAGGAACTTCTGACGGTTAAGGCAACCGATGTCATAAATAGAGCGGATGTCGTGGTTTATGACAGGCTTGTAAGCACCGGTATTCTTTCAAAAATTCCCGAAAGTGTGGAGAAAATTTATGTTGGAAAAAATGCCGGAAATCATCCTGTTCCCCAGCATGAAATAAATGAAATTCTTTTAGGCAAAGCATTGGAAGGAAAAATCGTTGTCAGGCTTAAAGGCGGCGATCCCTTTGTATTTGGCAGAGGAGGAGAGGAGCTGGAGTTTTTGTATGAAAACGGCATACCCTTTGAGGTGGTACCCGGCATATCTTCGGCAATAGCCGCAGCGGCATATGCGGGCATTCCTGTCACCCATAGGGATTTTTGCTCGTCGCTGCATATTATAACCGGTCATGCAAAAAACAGAGATAACCTGGATATTGACTATGACTCCCTTGTGAAACTGAAGGGAACGCTTATATTTATGATGTCCGTGGCGTCATTTCCGCAAATAGCAGCAGGCCTTGTAGAAGCCGGCATGGATCCCTATATGGATGCGGCTGTGGTGGAAAACGGAACAATGCCAAATCAGAGAAAGTTTGTGTCGAAGCTTTGTGACATTCCGAAAGTTATTGCCCAGTATCATGTTAAATCTCCTGCAATAATTATAGTCGGGAAAGTATGTGCCTTATCAAAGAAGCTTGATTGGTTTTCAAAATTACCTCTTTACGGATGCAATGTATTGGTAACAGGTTCTAAGAAAACATCGGAGAAGCTTTTAGGTCAGCTAAGTAAGCTGGGAGCGTATGCAGTTGAATATCAGTGCATAGAAACGCAGCCTTTGGACTTTGACATTGATATAGAAGAGTATAGCTGGATAGTTTTCACAAGCAGTTTGGGTGTAGAAATATTCTTTAAAAAGCTATATGAAAACAAGCTTGACAGCAGGTATTTATATAATAAAAAAATTGCAGCGGTAGGCTCCCAAACTGCTGAAGAGCTGTTAAAGCACGGGATATGCGCCGACTTTGTTCCCAGTAAATTTGACGGCAAGCATTTGGCGGAGGAACTCTTAAGAAGCGGAAAAATAAGCAAGCAAGATAAAACGGTTATTTTCAGGGCAAAGGATGGGACCCGGACAATTGTTGATATTCTTGAAAACAATAATATACATTACACTGATATTCCTGTATACGAAATTAAATGCATAGAAAATGAGAGAATTGACATAAGCGGTTTTGATTATATTACTTTTACCAGCGAAAGCTGTGTGAAGGGCTTTGCGCACTCTTTTAAAAATACCGTAGATTATACTGAAATCAACGCAATATGCATTGGTGAGCAGACAGCCAAAGCTGCCAGGGCTTATGGAATGAATACGATGGTTGCTGATATTGCAACGGTTTCTTCAATGCTTGAGAAAATTATAGAGATATATCGTACTAAATAGAGGTGAAGAAAAATGTTCCAGAAACTTGAGTTTCGCAAGTCTAGAGCCTGTAAATACTCCTCGGGGTCGAGCAAAACTCGCTTAGGGGGGATGGATGCTCTTCCTTTCCTCGTCGAATTAACGGGCTCTAAGCCTTGCTCCACAATATTTCTTCTTCATTTTTCTTCACCGAATTAAGGGTGAGTGCCGGTTTGTAATTGTAGATTTTATACTGACTAATAATTCTACGTGGACTTATAATCCGGCTGGACCATAATCCGGCTGATAATCTATGATATAATCTGACATATATATTGACATATATAATGTAAAAAATTGAAAGCAGTGGGGGTATATTATGTTAATTAGACCGCGCAGATTGCGATTTAACCAACATGTAAGGGACATGGCAAGAGAGGTGAGGCTTAGTACCAAGTCGCTTATATTGCCTGTTTTCATCATGGAGGGTAAAAATACAAAGCTGCCTATAAACTCTCTTGAGGGTCATTTTTATTACAGTCCGGACACGGTTTTTGAAGCGGTGGACAGTGCTTTAAAATACGGAGTGAACAAGATTTTGCTTTTTGGGGTGCCCGAAGAAAAGGATGAGATTGGCAGCCAAAGTTTTGATGAAGACGGGGTTATACAGAAAGCTGTCCGGGCGATTAAGGAACGCTACAGAGAAGAAGTGTTTGTCATAACCGATGTATGCATGTGTGAATATACTTCCCACGGGCATTGCGGCATACTGGATGACGAGTATGTTGACAATGACAGGACCTTGGAGTATCTTTCGAAAATTGCCCTGTCCCATGCTGTGGCAGGGGCGGACATGGTGGCGCCGTCGGATATGATGGACGGCAGGGTGGCGGCAATTCGAAAGACATTGGATGAACACAATTTCATCAATACCCTTATTATGTCCTATGCCGTAAAATATTCGTCAGCTTTTTACGGTCCGTTTCGTGAGGCCGCAAAGTCGGCCCCGTCCTTTGGGAACCGAAAGTCATATCAAATGGATTATCATAATAGGAAAGAAGCCGTAAAGGAAGCTTTGATGGATATAAACGAAGGTGCGGATATTCTTATGGTTAAGCCAGCATTAGCTTATTTGGATGTTATCAGCGAAGTTTCAAAGCACTCCAATTTGCCCACGGCTGCGTACAGTGTCAGCGGAGAATATGCCATGATAAAAGCGGCGGCAAAAATGAATCTGATAGATGAATACGGAGTAATGTGTGAAAGTGCGGTCTCTGTTTTTAGAGCCGGTGCGGATATTTTGATTTCCTACTATGCAAAAGAAATAGCACAGGCAATTAATAAGGGGGACATAGGATAATGATGTTGTCGAAATCGAAGCTTTTGTTTGAAAGAGCAAAAAAAGTGATTCCCGGAGGCGTGAACAGTCCTGTCCGGGCTTTTGGTGCTGTGGGAGGTTATCCTCCTTTCATAAAGAAAGCAAAAGGCGCGAGAATTTATGATGTTGACGGAAATGAATACATTGACTATGTGGGTTCGTGGGGACCGATGATTTTAGGCCATACTCACCCGAAAGTACTTGAAGCGATATCGAAAACCATTGTGGACGGTTTGAGTTTTGGTGCTGCAACGGAATTGGAGGTTCAAATGGCGGAGCTTATTGTAGAGCTAGTGCCTTCCGTTGAGACGGTTAGAATGGTAAACAGCGGTACCGAAGCGGTAATGAGTGCGATTCGCGTTGCACGGGGCTATACAAAAAGGGAAAAAGTTATAAAATTTGCAGGCTGCTATCACGGACATGCAGACAGCATGCTGGTCAAAGCAGGCTCAGGAGCTATGACAAGCGGAATCCCCAACAGCGGGGGTGTAACGGCAGGTACTGCAAAGGATACATTAATAGCAAGGTATAACGATATTGACAGTGTAAAGCTTTTGTTTGAGCAAAACAAGGGCAATATAGCAGCTGTTATAGTTGAGCCTGTGGCGGCCAATATGGGGGTTGTGCTGCCTGAAGGAAACTTCCTTGGGAAACTGCGCAAGCTTTGCGATGAGGAAGAGGCTTTGCTGATTTTTGACGAGGTAATTACCGGGTTCAGACTGGCTATTGGCGGCGCACAGCAGTATTTTGGCATTAATGCGGATATTGTAACCTATGGCAAGATCATCGGAGGAGGTATGCCTGTGGGTGCCTATGGAGGAAGACGGCAGATCATGGAATGTGTGGCACCGGTGGGGGATGTTTATCAGGCAGGTACATTGTCGGGTAATCCCCTTGCCATGTCGGCAGGGATTGCTACATTGAGGGAGTTGGCTGAGAATCCCGAAATTTTTGAAAAAATCAACAGGCTTGGTCAAAAATTAAGCGATGGACTTAAGAAAATCACTAAAAATACCGTAAAAGCTGTCGGCTCTTTGGTTTGTGTGTTTATGACCGGGGAGGACGTTATTGATTATGACAGTGCGGCAAAAAGCAATACCCAACAGTTTGGAAAGTATTTCAATTATCTTTTGAATAACGGCATTTATATTGCTCCCTCACAGTTTGAGGCGATGTTTGTTTCCAATGCCCATACGGACAAGGATATTGATGAAACCTTGGAAAGGATAAGCATGTTTTTTTCATGTGACTCCATTTACTAAAAAATAAGGGAAAGGAAAAGCAGAAAAATGCTCGAAAGCTTAAGTTTTTAAACCCACAAGTCTTTAAATATTTCTTAGGAATGATATTAATTCTGAGTATTTATATATGAATAATAAAAAATTTCAGAGAATATATTGACAATAGAGAAAAATCGTTGTAAAATAATCACTATAATTCATATAAGAATAGTATGAAAATATAAGGGTATAACCCTTTTAATTTTAAACTAAACCATACTAAAACGATATGAATACTCGTATTAAATTTTTGTGAGGAGAGATGATTATGGTGAAGAATAAGATAAGAAAAAATATTCTCAGAATAAGCTTAACCGGGCTGTTAATTGCAGCAAACCTTGTTTCCTTTGCAGGATGCTCAAAAGAAGCAAGTAATAATCAAGGAAGCTCTAAGAAAACAGAACCCATTACGATTCTCAATGTATCCTATGACCCAACCCGTGAACTTTATCAGGATTACAATGAAGCGTTCCAAAAATACTGGAAAGAAAAAACCGGTCAGGATGTTACCGTCCAGCAGTCCCATGGAGGCTCGGGAAGCCAGGCAAGGACGGTAATTGACGGTAATGAAGCCGATGTTGTAACTCTGGCTTTGGCCTATGACATTGATTCAATAAACAAAAACAAAGAGATTTTAAGTAAAGATTGGCAGAAACGATTGCCCCACAATTCAACTCCATACACATCAACCATTGTATTTTTAGTAAGAAAAGGCAATCCAAAAAATATTAAAGACTGGGATGACCTTGCAAAGCCGGGAGTGGAAGTTATTACTCCAAATCCCAAAACTTCAGGAGGGGCACGCTGGAATTATCTTGCGGCATGGGGATATGCTTTAAGAAAATACAGCAATGACCCGGAAAAAGCCAGAGAATTTGTCAAAGCTATCTTTGCCAACGTACCCGTTCTTGATTCCGGAGCCAGGGGTTCTACCACCACCTTTGTTGAACGGGGATTGGGAGATGTACTTATAGCATGGGAAAATGAAGCACTGCTTTCCTTGAATGAACTGGATAAAGATAAGTTTGAGATTGTAGTACCCTCTATTAGTATTTTGGCAGAGCCTCCTGTAGCTGTGGTCGATTCGGTGGTTGACAAGAAAGGAACCCGTGAGGTGGCAGAAGCCTATCTTGAATATTTGTACAGTGATGAAGGGCAGGAAATATCAGCAAAAAATTATTACAGGCCCAGAAGTGAAGAAATCAAGAAAAAATATGCTTCCCAATTTCCCGAGGTTGAGCTCTTTACCATTGATGAAGTTTTTGGCGGATGGGACAAAGCACAAAAGGAACATTTCGATGACGGCGGCGTTTTCGATCAGATATATGAGAAAAAGTAATCTATTAAAAAGTAATCTATTACAAAAGGCAATCTTTTAGTAGAAGTAATCTTTGTGAAAAATAATTTTAAGGCTTAGGAGTGGAGTCATGAATATTGCAATCAAGCCAATTAAAATAAAAAAGAAGAGTGTTATACCGGGATTTGGCATCACCATGGGATTTACCCTTACATATCTTACGTTACTGGTTTTAATCCCTGTGTCAATGGTCTTCTTAAACACTGCTAAAATAGGGTTTAAAGAGTTCTGGGAAATTGCTTCTTCGGAAAGGGTGCTGGCTTCTCTGAAGATATCTTTTAGTACCTCCTTTTTGGCGGCGGTAATAAATGTTGTTTTCGGGCTCCTTCTTGCATGGGTTTTGGAAAGGTACGATTTTTGGGGCAAAAAACTTATAGATGGCTTGATTGACTTGCCTTTTGCCTTGCCAACGGCTGTTGCAGGTATTTCACTCACGACTTTATATTCAAAAAACGGATGGATCGGTAAGCTTTTCGCACCGTTTGGGATAAAAATATCTTATACACCCCTTGGTATAGTTGTTGCCTTGGTTTTTATAGGTTTCCCCTTTGTAGTAAGGACTGTTCAACCGGTGCTGGAAAGCATCGATTTTGAAGTGGAAGAAGCAGCGGCATGTCTTGGAGCTACAAGATTTCAGACTTTCTTTAGAGTTATTCTGCCGGAATTGCTTCCGGCATTGATAACGGGTTTTGCCCTTGCTTTTTCCAGGTCCTTGGGTGAATACGGGTCCGTGGTTTTCATATCGGGAAATATGCCTATGAAAACGGAAATTACACCGCTTTTGATAAGAACAAAGCTGGAACAATACGATTATGCAGGCGGTACAGCGGTTGCCGCAGTTATGTTGATTATTTCTTTCCTTCTACTGCTGATGATTAACGCATTTCAGTGGTGGGCAAACAGGCATAAGTCAAGTTAAGAATGGAAATACAAGAGCTAACATAAGAGCTAACAAAAAGAATTGAAGAAATGTTCTGTGGGCAAATGACAGGCAGATGCCAAGTTGGGAGTGATTAAAATGGCAGGGAGTATACCCATTCAATTAAAAACGGATAAGGAAGCAGCATATGCGAAAAAGAGAGCAGTAAAGGGCTCCAAATTAGTTCCGATTGTTTTAACGACGATTGCGTTATTGTTTTTTATATTAATGCTCATAATTCCGCTTATATCGGTATTTGTAAAAGCCTTTGAACAAGGTGCCAACTTGTATTTTGCTTCAATTACCGATCCTATAGCATTAAAAGCCATAAAACTTACCCTCATAACCATAGCAATTACCGTTCCGATAAACACCGTATTTGGCCTTGCAGCTGCCTGGGCCATTGCAAAGTTTAAATTTAAAGGTAAAAACCTATTGATTACGTTTATTGATTTACCTTTTTCCATATCACCGGTGGTGGCAGGACTGATATTTGTTTTGCTCTTTAGCACCAGTCACGGACTTTTTGCTCCACTGCTTAATGCCTTGGGGATAAAGATTATCTTTGCGCCGCCGGGGATAATTATTGCAACGATATTTGTAACTCTTCCCTTTGTTGCGAGGGAGCTGATACCTTTGATGGAAGCCCAGGGAACAGCAGAGGAAGAAGCGGCGTTGACCTTGGGGGCAAGCGGATGGAAAACCTTTTGGCATATTACGCTTCCCAACATAAAGTGGGCGCTGCTGTACGGCATTATGCTGACAACTGCAAGGGCTGCAGGAGAGTTCGGTGCGGTTTCTGTGGTGTCGGGTCACATCAGAGGTCTTACCAATACGGTTCCTCTTCATGTTGAAATATTGTACAACGAATACAAATTTTCTGCCGCATTCGCAGTAGCTTCATTGTTAACCCTCATTGCATTAGTCAATTTAATTGTGAAGAATGTGGCATACTCGAAAATGAACCGGATACATAAAGCAGGCGAGAAGAAAAATGTTCCGGAAGCCTAGGTTTTGTAAGTAAAGAGCCTGTAAATCGGGAGGATTGATTATGAGTATTGAAATACGTGACGTTTCAAAGACCTTTGATTCGTATAGAGCACTAAGCGATATAAACCTTATCATTCAGACTGGGGAACTGGTGGCATTGCTGGGACCGTCCGGTTCAGGCAAGACAACACTACTTAGGATTATTGCCGGTCTCGAAACAGCGGATCAAGGCAGCATCATCTTTGACGGTGAGGATAATACAAAAAAGAGTACCCAGGACAGAAAAGTGGGATTTGTGTTTCAGCACTATGCTTTGTTTAAGCATATGACGGTTTTTGAAAATATTGCTTTCGGCTTAAGGGTTAGGCCTTCAAAATTCAGGCCCAGCAAGGAAGCTATTAAAAAGAAGGTACATGAGCTTTTGGAGCTTGTGAAGATGGAAGAGTTGGCAAACCGCTATCCTTCACAGCTGTCGGGAGGACAACGTCAGAGAATTGCCCTGGCAAGGGCTTTGGCTGTGGAGCCGAAGGTTTTGCTTTTGGATGAACCCTTTGGGGCGCTGGATGCCAAAGTAAGAAAAGATCTGCGAAGATGGCTCAGAAAGCTTCATGACGAATATCCCATCACCAGCGTGTTTGTAACCCATGACCAGGAAGAGGCTTTGGATGTGGCAGACAGGGTTGTAATTTTAAATCAGGGCAAAATTGAGCAGATAGGTACACCGGAAGAGGTGTATGACAATCCGGCCAATCCTTTTGTATACAACTTTCTGGGCAATGTAAACTTGTTTCACGGAAGAATACATAACGGAAAAGTTGAACTGGGCCTATTTGGCGCAGATTCGGATGGCGGTCAGGGTAAAGACATAGTAAGCTACACCCGTCCCCACGATATTGAGATTAAGCTTGAACCGGAAGGAAAGGAATTTATCGGTTCTAGGATCACTTTTATTAGGGCGGTTGGACCCATTGTAAAGATTGAATTGGTTAGATTGGATAACGGACAATATATTGAAGCTGAGATTAGCAAGGAAACCTACAGAAAGCTTGGACTAAAGGAAAGGCATACTGTTTACGTAAGACCCAAAGATTTTAAAGTATTTATTCCCGAGGATTATGTAATTTAGATTATAAATTTTGATTTTAGAATTTAGATTATGTAATTATGTAATTCGGTAGAAATATGTAGAAGTAAATATAAATGAATGCTAAGGAATATGCACAAAGGGGAAGAAATGATGGTTCAATTGGATTTGGAGAAATTAAACAAGGAATATTCGGACAAAAATCCGGAAGATGTTGTGAGGTTTGTTGTTGAAAACATAGGTATTGAGAGAGTCGTATTGGCTTCAAGTCTTTCGATTGAAGACCAGGTGCTGACGGATATTTTGCTTAAAATCAATCCCAAGGCAAGGGTGTTTTTCCTTGACACGGGTAGGCATTTTCAGCAGACCTATGACCTTATGGAAGAAACCATGAACAGATACAATTTCCACTTTGAAGTTTATGCTCCCGAAACCAAAGAACTGGAGCAGACTGTTTCAAAATACGGTCCCAATTTCTTTTACGAAAGCGTTGAACTTAGAAAAAAGTGCTGTGAAATAAGAAAGGTAAATCCGTTAAAGAGAGTATTAGGCACTGTGGATGCATGGATTTGCGGCCTGAGGAGAGAGCAATCTTTGACCCGACAGGAATTGAATATTTTTGAATGGGACGGTCTTCATTCAATTTACAAAATAAATCCCATTGCTTTTTGGTCGGAAGATAAGGTGTGGGAATACATCAAAAAATATAATGTTCCCTATAATTCCCTGTACAGCAAGGGTTTTCGGAGCATTGGGTGTCAGCCCTGTACCAGAGCGGTAAGACCCGGAGAGGATGTTAGAAGCGGCAGATGGTGGTGGGAGGACCCCGACAAAAAAGAATGCGGGTTGCACTTAAGAACAGGACAGGTCTGAGTATGGGAAGTAGGATCGGACTTGTGCCAAATTATAAGAGCTTGACTTATATGCAAGAATAGGGGGAACGGTATGAATCACTTGGATAAATTGGAAGCACAAAGCATTTATATATTGAGAGAAGCGTATAGGGAGTTTAAAAATATATGCATGTTATGGTCCATAGGAAAGGACAGTACTGTACTGCTTTGGCTGGCAAGAAAAGCTTTCTACGGGCATGTACCTATTCCTTTGGTACACATTGATACCCATTATAAAATACCTGAAATGATAGAGTACAGGGATGAGCTTGCACGAAAATGGAAGCTTACCATGATATATGGTGAAAACAGCGAGGCCCTAGCTCAGAAGAAAACTTTTCCCGACGGAAACGCGGACCGTTTGACGTGCTGCCAGCTGTTAAAAACCGAAGCTTTGAAACATACTCTTTCCGGCGAATGGAACCGTTATGTTCTGGACCATAAGACCGGAAAATATGTTTTGGATACCAAAAGGGAAAAGTTTACCGGAGTTATTGTGGGCGTAAGGGCTGATGAAGAGGGAAGCCGGTCAAAGGAAAGATATTTTTCGCCAAGGGACAAGGAGAGTGACTGGGCTGTGGAAGACCAGCCTCCGGAGTTTTGGAATCAGTTTAAGACCGACTTTGCACCGGGAACCCATATCAGAATACATCCCCTTTTGGACTGGACGGAACTGAACATTTGGGAATACATAGAAAGAGAAAACATACCCATTACACCCCTGTATTTTGACCGGGGGGACGGAAAGCGCTACAGATCCTTGGGATGCTATCCATGCACTTTTCCCGTGGAGTCCACAGCAAAAAATGTAAGCGAGATTATTGAGGAACTAAAAAGCGGCAAGTTTGCAAATATAGCGGAAAGAGCGGGACGGGCACAGGACAAGGATGACGGCGGTGGCCTTGAGACCTTGAGAAGAGGGGGGTACATGTGATATGGAAGCAAGAGAGCAAATGAACATTGTAATCGTCGGTCATGTGGACCATGGTAAGAGCACCGTCATAGGAAGACTGCTTGCAGATACCGACTCTCTTCCGGAGGGAAAGCTTGAGTCGGTTAAGGAGTTTTGCAGAAAGAATGCCAGACCCTTTGAATATGCATTTTTGCTGGATGCATTAAAGGATGAGCAGGCACAGGGTATTACCATTGATACTGCAAGATGCTTTTTCAAGACCGGAAAAAGGGACTATATTATTATCGACGCACCGGGACATGTGGAGTTTTTAAAGAACATGGTTACGGGAGCATCCCGGGCTGAAGCCGCCCTTTTGGTAGTAGACGCAAAGGAAGGTATAAAGGAAAATTCCAAACGCCACGGACATATTGTCTCCATGCTGGGAATAAAACAGGTGGTGGTTTTGGTGAATAAAATGGATTTGGTGGACTTTAGCAGGGAGGTTTATGAATCTATTGTCTCTGAATTCGGGGAATTTTTGAAAAAGGTTAACATAAAACCAATCAATTATATTCCGATAAGCGCCTTTAACGGAGACAATATTGCCCAAAAGTCTCAAAATACTTTGTGGTATGACGGCCCCACGGTTTTGGAACAGTTGGACGGGTTTGTGAATAAAAAGGAGAATCGTCAGCTTCCGTTCCGTATGCCCGTACAGGACATATACAAATTTACCGAAGAAGGCGATGACCGAAGAATTGTGGCAGGCACAGTTGTAAGCGGCTCAATCAGTGTGGGAGATGAGGTTGTATTTCTTCCTTCAAACAAGAGATCTGTAATAAACAGTATTGAGGGATTTAATGTAAAGCCTAGAAATACAGCTTATGCAGATGAAGCAATAGGGGTCACGCTTACAACACAAATTTATATAAAACCCGGGGAGCTTATGGTAAAAGCAAAGGAAAAGCAGCCGTCAGTGAGTTCTCGCTTTAGGGCGAACATATTCTGGGTTGGCAAGGCTCCTTTGATAAAAAGCAAAAACTATAAGTTGAAAATCGGTACGATGAAGATTGGGGTCAAGCTCATTGAAATATCCCATATCATTGATGCAGCGGAACTCAATGTTGACACCTTCAAAGACCAGGTGGAAAGGCATGATGTGGCGGAATGTATTTTTGAAACCTCAAAGCCTATTGCATATGATGTTATTTCCGAAATCGAGCAGACGGGAAGGTTTGTAATTGTCGACAACTATGAGATATCCGGCGGCGGAATCATTTTAGAGGCAGCTTTGGATACGGACAACAGCTTGCTTACCCACGTCAGGGAAAGAGAATTTTTGTGGGAGAAAAGCCTGATTTCTGCAAAGCAAAGGGAAAATGCCTATGGACACAAGGCAAAGTTTATTGTGATTACTTCGGGAAACGAAGGAAAAGAAAAGGATATCCAGGATATCGGAAGACAATTGGAAGAGCGGCTTTTCAACATGAAATACAAAGCATATTATCTTGGCGTTTCCAGTATTCTTCACGGGCTTGCGTCAGATGCGGCAAACGGCTATGAAGACAGAGACGAGCATATAAGGCAGATCGGAGAACTGGCAAGAATATTTACCGATTCGGGTCAAATATTCATCACCAGTATATTCAATCTCGATGATTATGAGGCCAAAAAGTTAAAACTTTTAAACCAGCCCAATGAAATCATAGTGGTCAACATAGGACAGACGCCTTTCAACGATTTTGTGCCAGATGCAAGCATAGAGGATGCAGAGGGCGCGGTTGAAGCTGTGTGTCAGCTGTTAAAACGTCAGGAAATCATACTGGAGTATTATATATAAGGATATGGGGGTTTTATAAATGACAATAAAAATAAACGGAAAGGATGTAACCTTGGAAAAAGAGGTTACGGTAAAAGAGCTATTGGAAGTCCAAAAAGTAGAAATGGCAGAATATGTTACGGTGCAGATAAATGACGAGATTTTGGACAGAAAGGATTTTGAAACTTTGACGGTAAAAGAGGGCGACGTCGTGGAATTCCTTTATTACATGGGAGGCGGCGCAATATGAACTTTACCAATGAGCAGATGGAGAGATACTCCAGGCATATAATTTTAAAAGATGTTGGGGTGAAGGGTCAAAAAAAGCTTTTGGAGTCCAAGGTTTTAATTGTCGGAACAGGAGGGCTTGGAGCTCCGGCTGCGATGTTTTTGGCTGCTGCCGGGGTTGGGACAATTGGTCTTGTGGACTTTGATGCTGTGGAGCTTTCAAATCTTCAAAGGCAGATTATTCACCTGACCAAGGATGTGGGAAAACCCAAGGTTATTTCGGGAAAGGAAACCATCAATGAAATGAATCCCGATGTGGATGTTGTTACATATAAAGAGTGGGTAAGTTCGGCCAATATAAAGGATATCATTCGTGACAGGGATTATGATTTTATTATAGACGGCACCGACAACTTTCCGGCAAAGTTTTTGATAAATGATGCCTGTGTTCTAATGGAAAAACCCTTCTCCCATGCAGGGATTATAAGGTTTCAGGGTCAGACCATGACCTATGTTCCGGGCGAGGGACCATGTTATAGATGTATATTTGAAAATCCTCCGCCACCGGATAAGGTTCCGACATGCAAACAGGCCGGTGTTTTGGGTGTAATGGGCGGAATTATCGGAACTGTTCAGGCAACGGAAGCTATTAAATACATACTCGGTATTGGTGAATTGCTCACAGGATACCTTCTAACCTATGATGCGCTTGCCATGGAGTTTAGAAAGATTAAATTACCGAAGAACAAAAGGTGTCAGGTTTGCGGTGAAAATCCTACAATTAAAGAACTTATAGATTATGAGCAGGCTGTATGTGATTTGAAGTCTTGATGGGGTTGGAGGTGGCTTATTATGATTGTTATGACAAAACAGCAGTACCGGGAGATACTTGAGCATTCGCGCAACGCTTTGCCCAATGAAGCCTGCGGGCTTTTGGGCGGAAGGATAGAAAACGGTGTCAAATATGTTGAGAGAGTTTATCCTCTAAGGAACGTAGATGAAAGCCCGGAGCATTTTTCCATGAACCCGAAGGAGCAGTTTGCGGCAGTTAAAGATATGAGAAACAACGGTTGGGAGCTTTTGGGCAACTTTCACAGCCATCCCGAAACACCATCGCGCCCGTCGGAGGAGGATATAAGGCTTGCCTTTGATCCGAAGGCAAGTTACTTGATATTATC
>LFSC01000006.1 GCA_001512505.1 Clostridiaceae bacterium DTU079
TTCCCGGAGGATTATTATTGGAGTTAATTATTGGTTTTAATGAAATCAATATTTTGAGAAGTATTTTAATTGCACTTGGTTGTTCATTAGGTGCTCCGTTTAGTGATGTATTTCTTATTATAGCAAAGAAGTCTAATAATGAGATGCCGGAAAATGAAAAGCTTAATTGTTCTTTGCTGAGTCTTTTTATGGGTATTATGAGCATACCTTCTTTTCCGCTTATAATAGCAAGTGTACTGGGCATAATTTACGCAATTCCAGTATTGAAATCCTCAAAAACAAAATTGCACTGGCAGGTGTTATTTTAAGTTCTGTAGGTTTGATATTGGCTGTGATATTTTATGCAAGTTGCTTATATACTCAAATTATGAAAAGATAATTATAGATTTATATTGAAGGCGTATTATTTAAGGGATATGTGAATACTGCGTATAAGCATTAAAGCAAATGATTAAAAGGAGATGACTTTGTGAATAAGATTATTTTTTGATATAGCATAGAAATTATAATATTGGTTTTGATTATGTCATTTATAGGCACTCAAAGATGTTTTCTCCAATTGAAAAATTTAATTTGAACCGAGGTGTTATAATCAAAATTGATTTTTAGCTATTAACCTGATAAGTATAATTGTAAAAAATTGATTTATTAAGAGGGGGGTAAAGATTTATCTTTTATAAAGACTAATTTGTCTATTCTCCTTCATGGGTCAGAAAATCCTTTTTCGGAAAAAAGCTAGATGTGTATGACGATCCTATTGTTTATTTAGGATGTATACTAATTGCTGATAAGCAACTATACTATGGAAATTTGAACAATAGAATTGACGATGATTTGGCTGATAAACTAAAAAGAATTGTTGCTCAAAACATATGATATCTTATTATTGCATTTACAGGAATAATTATGTTACTATATCGTATAAATGGTTGTTTTTTGCCTGTTAATTATGACAATTTACAATTCTGCAATGTTTGCTGAATATACTAAAAGCTGTATTAATGGTGTTTAAGCTTATTTTTTACTTTTTAGAGGAGGAGCAATTTATGAAAAAAGTTACTTTTTTAGCTATAACACTATTGTGTCTTTGTTTTTTTGCTTGCGGTGTTTTTGCACAATCCAATCCTGTCATTGTGGAAACGCCTACTTTAAAAGTAGTTGTTAACGGAAAACAATTGGACCTGACGAATGTTCCGATCAACTGTAACGGACGTGTTCTTTTGGGTTTAAGGGAAGTTTTGGTGGCTCTGGGTGTGGAGAATAACGATGAGCATATTATATGGAATCCGGCAAATAGGTCGGTTAGAATTATTCATGACGGTGTGGAAATATATCTTGCAATAGGCAATAAAAAAGCTACGGTTAACGGCGTGGAAATTGAATTGGATGCAGAGCCCGTTATTTACAAGGACAGGACCTACATACCTACCAGATTTGTCGCACAAAGCCTGTCTAAATTGGTTTTTTGGGACAAATCCGCTTACAGCGTTGTCATTACCGACGAGGATAGGTTGAATTTGGTAAGCGCCATTGTGAATTCTGAGGTCAATAACCCTAAAAGGCCTGTTCATATAATACAGGAAGAGGTCTTGAAGATTGCCGGTAATGAGATAGGAAGACTTACATATGATATTATATCGGACCCGAATAAAGGGACGGAATACATCCAGCTTACAGAAAATGTAGGCGGAAGAAATGTTAAAACTGAAATTTATGATGACGGAACCAGTATATATAAAAAGCCCGATTATCGTGATAAATGGATTAAGAAGGAAAAGTCCGGCGAATCAAAAATAGATGTTCAGGATAAAGAGACGTTGGCGGCATCGTTTGCATGCCTGGTTGTAAAAGAAAATAATAATCAGCGTGTTGTAATTGAAGGAGAGAGTCTCGCTTATGCCCTTAACGGCCCTTTTGATGTTTTAAAAGATAAAACAAGCAAATGTCATATCACTATGCAATATGGCGTATATACCGACGGAAATGATTTTGACAAGATAGTATTGGAGAGTGTGGAGACCGTTATAACGGGAAGCCGGGATACACTGGAAGGAATAAAGCCTTATGAGTTCAGAAGAAATGTAAGGTATATGCTAGGTGAGACAGTAATAGCGGTTCCGGTGCCGTCAGATTTGAATAACTCGTATACCGTTCCGAAAGGCATGAACGAATACTACAACTCAAAGGGATATACGATTAATGTTCCCGATTCATGGAATCTTCCGGCCTATGATGAGGAATCGCCGGTTATCTCATATGAAGACAAAACAGATTCAAGCAAATGGTGTGCAATTATAATAGATACGGATTATAGTTTTGGCACAGGTTGGTCGATTTATGATCTCAAGCCTGCTATGACCGACAGTGCCAAGGACTCTGTCAATAACGGTAAAATCATAAGCAGTGAGAATTTTAAGTGGAAAGGGTATGATGCCGTACGTATAACTGTTTCAGGGCAAAGCAAGTCGGATGGCGGTTATATAAAAGAGCAGTTCATAGCTGTCAATTATAACGGAATTTTTGTTGTGTTTACTTATTTGGGCGAAACATCAACTTTTGACGCAAAATTGAATGAAGCTCAGAAAATAATTGATTCATGGGATCTGCCGGTTTTTGGATGAAAAATTAAAAAAAGATGAAGTTTTTTCTTATATAACTATTTTCGTGGCAGATAATACATGATATACTTTTCTTAATAAATGTGTATGTTGGAAAAGTGTTTTGCCAATTTATAAGGCTTAGTGAGGTAGATGTATATGGGGATAATTAATTTGTTTAGAAAGAAAGAAGATGTTTTGGATACTATGTTTTCTCAGCTTAACAATCCGCTTCAGGAAATAAGGGAAGATGCTCTAAGTAAGCTGGAGAATCTCCAACTAAGTGTGGATCAGGGCTTGAGAGTATTGGAGATGGCTAAAAACACGTTTCCACCGGCCAAATATGACTGGCAGGATATATCCGCCCAACTGATAGACGTATGTGCAGTAAAGCCTTATGTAGAATATATCGGCAAGATTGAGGATATATACGATAACTTAAATTCCTATGCCAAGATATCTGCACTGCAGTTTCTGTCTACTTACGAGAGTGAGCAGGCATTGATTGTATATCTCAAGCTGCTTGGAAAAGACTATGCAGAACTCAAAAGCTTGCCCTGTGGGAGTTTGTACGAGAGACCAAGATTTCCTCAAATACTTTTCCCGGGACTTTTGAAATTCATGGACAATAAAGAGATAGCAAGTCAAATATCCCTCATTCTGTTGAATTACTTTAACTGTGATTTGGTTGATGAGTCTTCATTGGCAGATTATAAAAAAACGATTGTAAATGACATTGTAGACATGGCAGATAAGGTTAACGGTTATGATTTGAAAATAGATACAAATTCAATTTGGGACGATGAGGAATATCTTTCCTTAAGGAGTAAGGCAGGCATTTACTTTGATCTTGCCGGATATATTAAGGATCCCAAGGTAACTCTTGCCCTAAAAGGGCTTATGCAAATAAAAGATATGAAATTAAAGATGTTTGCTGCAATGTCTCTTCTGAAGCATGGCTGCGATTTGCGCGAAGAAGACGTAATGGATATTGCAGGGGACAGCGAAGTGAGAAACTGGTTTTATGACAGCCTTGTTGAGATGGGAAAGGATGAAATATATCCTGAGCAGTTCAAAAACCAAAAGTATTTTGCCGAATCCAATATGGTTGACTGGCTTGTATATCCTACGGAATTGGGAAGAGTACCTGATGAAATAGAGCTTATGAATGTATTTGAAGAGGAAGGTTTGGAGTACTACCTTTTCAGATTCAGATGCGACAGCAAAAAGGATTGGGAAAAATCCGGATGGATGGCAGGTTTATCGGGACCGTACATTAAGCAAAACTGCCCCACCACGGTGGCAGAGGGACATACTTTCAGCCGATTTGAAGAATGGGACAGTAAGACGCCCCATGAACATTTCTCAAGCATAGTAGGTAATATCAGAGATTATTGGTCCAGTGTAGCAGATGACCTTCAATAAGAGGGACAGCTACATGGATTGAATTAAAGAGGGAATTTACAGGATGTTAAGGTTTCCAGTTTTTATAGGGATTTTGTACAAGGCTTGAGTTGTAGTACTCAGGCATTCCTGTGACTTCCTTCCCAATCCAGACGGGCTTGCTAAATTTAGTGTTTTCATCCGGAAGTTCGATTTCGGCAATAACCAGTCCTTGGTTTTCGCCAAGAAATTCGTCAATTTCCCAGATGAAGCCTTCGAAGGAATATTTATATCGGAATTTTTCTATAATAGGCTTTTCGCATAGGTTTTCCAGCATTTCATTTGCATCATCCGCAGGAATTTCATATTCATATTCGGGTCTTGTTAAACCCCGGGATTTTCCTTTAACCGTTATATATCCCTTGTTTCCGCAAACACGGACCCTGACTGTGCGTTTCATGTCGGAGCATAAATATCCCTGACGGTATAAAACTGCTTTTGATAATTCTTTATATTCATTGCCTTCAACTATAAACTTTCTTTCGATTTCTTTTCCCATAGGCCAGTCCTCCAAATATTAATACATTTTGCTTTTAGTGAAGAAAATATGAAGAATATAAAGACACTGTATCGACAAAACTCGGGTTTTTGAGTGTTTTCTTCACAATTTTTAGTCCATACATAAATTGTCAAATATCATAACAGCGAAATCCTATCTAAACTAAAGGCTTTTGGAGCCAGTATAATTATACCATGTATATCGATTTAAATCACTTGAGGATTCCCTTGAGATGAATATTATAATATCCCGAAATTTTATAAATAACTTGCCCGCATGCAATGCCTTTTAAAATAGAATTTATTGTATTATAATAAGAAATAATTGTTACTGAATAATAAAGAGGGGAATTGATAATATATGAACTTCAAATTTATGATAGGTACCAAGGCTTTATTCGGAAAAGGCTGTATAGAAAGCAATAAGGCAATATTTAAGGAGTTTGGGAAGAAGGCTTTTATCGTTACGGGGAAAAATTCTGCAAAGGCGAGCGGTGCCCTTGGGGATGTGGTTGAGGCACTGAAGGAGTGCGGAATTGAGTATAGTATTTATGACAGGGTTTTGAACAATCCCACCCTTGAAAACGTAAAGGAAGGGGGAGATTTGGCAAGGGAATTCGGTGCCGATTTTATCGTCGGAATAGGCGGAGGCTCTCCCTTGGACGCATCAAAGGCAGTTGCGGTCCTGGCAAGCAACAATATTGATCCTGTTGATTTGTACAAAAACGTTTTTGAAAACAAGCCGCTGCCGATAATTGCGATCCCTACTACAGCGGGGACAGGGAGCGAAATAACACCATATTCCATTCTCACAAGAAATGATCTGAAAACCAAAAAGAGCTTTGGGAATGAGGATACATTTCCGGCAGTGGCGTTCCTTGACGCACGGTATACCGAATCCATGTCCTACCAAACTACGGTGGATACCGCTATGGACGCTTTTACTCATTCCCTTGAGGGCTATCTCGGGAGAAGAAGCACTCCGGTCAGTGATATACTGGCAATCGAGGCCATCCGTATATTCGGGGAATGTATTGAGAATCTTCTAAACAACCGGCTCGACTTTGAAGTGAGGGAGAGGCTTTTGTACATGTCAATGCTTGGAGGAATGGTTATATCCCATACCGGCACAACATTAATACATGGATTGGGGTATTCTCTTACATATTTTAAGGATATTCCCCACGGAAGGGCCAACGGTTATCTTGTCAGGGAATACTTAAAGTATAATTATGAGGCAGCCGGAGAAAAAATAGACAATGTACTGAAGCTTTTAAAGATGTCATCCATTGACGAGTTGGGTGATATAATAGACAAACTGCTGCCTTGTGATCTAACTTTGAGTAAAGAGGAAATGGAGATGTACGCAGGTCTTGCAATGCAGCAAAGAAGCATTACTTCCAATGCCAGGACAGTGGCTGAGGAGGACCTTAGAGAAATATTGAGAAAGGTTTTTAATGACGGAGGAAAATAAAATTTATGAAAATAGGAGTTGTGTCGGACACACATATTCCCTCAAGGGCAAAGGCTCTTCCCGCGGCACTTATGGAAGGCCTGAGAGGAGTGGACCTTATTATTCATGCCGGGGACCTTTTGAAGGATTATGTGCTGTACGAGCTTGAGGAGATAGCACCGGTAGAAGCGGTGGCGGGAAATAATGATGATGAATATATAAGGAGCAAGCTGCCCGATAAAAAAATTATAAAGGCCGGGAAATTCAGGATAGGGATTACTCATGGGTACGGCAGGGGAAGCAATACTTTATATGCAGCGTTAGCAGCATTCTCAAGAGATAATGTGGATTGTGTGGTTTTCGGTCACAGCCACGTACCCTTTAATGAGACGGTTAACGGCATATTATGTGTGAACCCCGGCTCTCCCACCGATAAAAGATGGCAGGAGCATTATTCCTATGGGATCATAACAGTGGGTGATTCGAACATTAGTGCAGAAATAAAGTATTTTTAGCCATAACCGGTTTTTCGAAATTAACCCTAAATATTAACCCGAAACAGAATAACTAATAGGAGGATGTGAGTAACCCCATGGTTAACGCAAGAATTATTTATATCGACAATATGCATGAAGCCCGGGAGGAAATACGGAGAATAGGCGTGGATGCATCAAGCATACCCTGGCTTTCGCCGAAGGCGTTGTTTATAACCATGAAACTTGAAAACATAAGCACTTATGCTGCAAATATAATAAAACAGGAGATGCTGGGTAAAGGCGGTGATGCCGCAGTAAACAGAGGTGTGGCCAATTTTAGTGTTGAGAGCAGTGATGTACTTTTAATGGGTACATACAGCCAGTACAAGAGATTGGTTTACAAGCTCGGTGTGCAAAGCGGAAGCCTTAAAAAGATTGCCGATGAAATCCAGAGGCTCTTGGAAGGACTGGAAGAGGGGAAACCGAAATATTTTGAGTGCGGAAAGTACAGGCTTCCCATGGGAGAGAAAACCTATGTGATGGGAATTTTAAATGTGACACCGGATTCATTTTCCGACGGAGGCCAGTATGTTGAATTGGGAAATGCTGTAAAGAGGGCCAGGGAGATGGTGGAGCACGGTGCTGATATAATAGATGTCGGTGGGGAATCCACAAGACCCGGACATCAGCCGGTAGATGTATTTGAGGAAATAAACCGGGTGGTACCTGTAATTGAAAAGCTTTCAAAGGAGTTGAATGTTCCCGTATCCGTAGATACTTCAAAGGCATTGGTGGCAGAAAAGGCTATTGCAGCCGGTGCATGTATTGTAAATGATGTATGGGGTCTTCAAAGGGATCCGGGCATGGCGCAGGTAATATCCAAAAACGGTGCCGGAGTAATAATGATGCATAACAGCGACATCAAGGAGTACCGTGACATTATGGGAGATATCATAAGGTTTTTGAGAAAGAGCATAGAAATAGCAGAGGAAGCCGGTATAGCAAGAGAAAACATGGTGGTTGATCCGGGCATTGGTTTCGGTAAAAATTTAGAGCACAATCTGGAGGTAATGAGAAGGCTGAAGGAACTGGGAACTCTTAATCTTCCGGTGTTACTCGGGACATCAAGAAAATCCATGATAGGAAATGTATTGGAGCTGCCGGTCAATGAACGGCTTGAGGGTACTGCAGCAACCGTGACATTAGGTATTGCCAACGGAGTGGATATTGTCAGGGTTCATGATGTAAAGGAGATGACCCGGGTGGTAAGAATGACCGATGCGATGGTTAGAATATAGACTGTTTGCGGGAGGAGCATTGTGGACAAGATAGTATTGAAGGATATAAAGCTATATGGCTATCATGGAGTTTTTCCTTCGGAGAGGGAAAAGGGGCAGTTTTTTTATATAGATGTAGAAGCTTTTTTGGATCTTAAGGAAGCCGGACAAACCGATGATTTGGAAAAAACCGTGGATTATTCGAAGATCTATGACATGATTAAATTAATAAATGAAAACAACAAATTTCGACTTATTGAGACGTTTGCCCATAAAATTTCCCGGGAAATACTGTCGACCTTTAAGGAAATAGAACGAATTATTGTCCGTGTTAGAAAGCCGGATGCTCCCATTGACGGAGATTTTGCATGGGTAGGGGTTGAGATTGAGAGATTTAGAGATGAATCATAAGGTATATTTATCTTTGGGCTCTAACATGGGAAATAGAGAAAATTATTTGATTAGTGCCCTAAACTTAATTTGTAAGATTGATAATGTCAGACTTGTTAATATTTCCGGAATTTACGAAACAGATCCTGTGGGCTATGCCGATCAGGACCGGTTTTTAAATATGACTGCCTTGATTAATACTTCATTGGATCCCGAAGTGCTTCTTACAGAGCTGCAAAGGGTAGAGAATCTTTTGAAGAGAAAACGGGAAATACGCTGGGGACCGAGGACAATTGATATAGACATGCTACTTTATGATGATCTGACCTTGGATACTCCGGAGCTGATAATTCCCCATCCCCGAATGTTTGAGAGGGCATTTGTTCTGGTACCTTTGAAGGAAATTTGTAGTGAGAAGAAGATATTTGGTATAATTATAGATGAGGCAATAAAAAAATGCAGTGACCGTAACGGGATAAAGTTATATAAAAAAATATCAATTTGTGATTTCCTTAGAATCTGATACAATAATTAAAGTGCAGTTGTAGTTTTTTGGTGTTTTTTATATACTAAATATTGGCGTTATCTTGCAAAGACTAAGTGGGAGTTTCCGATGGGGGTGTCCTTTATGGTAGAGGTTTACTACTATATTCCTGCTGAGGAAGTTGAAAATGCTGTAGAGTGCGGTCTGAAGCTGTCAGTGTGGTTTGATAAGGAAGTACATATAGGGCATGATAAAAAAAAGTGCTTATCGGCTCTTTTGAATCCCAAGGATGACATGGAAAAGTACCGGTCCGAAAGCTTGAGATGTGTTAAGCTGGAGTTGTACCCTAGGTACTGCTTTGTCGCGGACAGGTATCTCTACGAAGTAGGACTCAATCACCCTGAGGTCATGAAGCTTTATCTCGATTCGGTGATGCCGATTGAAAATTATACTTTCGGTTTATACAGACTCCCGGAATGCCTTGTTACCAGTACGGTTATAGGTGACCAAATAAGTCTTTTGGACAGAAGATTGGATTCACCTATCTTAATTGATAAATCCGAGGAGCTTTATTTAAACAACCTTATTGAGGACTACAAAGAAGAAAATCCCGGTTTTAACGATACATTGCTGTATTATTACTACTGCAATTTGGTACAAAAAGGAAAGTTGATTAAGATTGAGGAAGAGGGCAAGGACATAGTTGTTTTCCTTGACAATGAGATAGGAAGAGCTTATACGATAAAGAAGCCTAAAAACGAATAATAAATTTTGATGAGATGATAAAGGTGAAAGACAAAATATTACAAAAATTGAAGAATGCCGACGGAAATTATGTTTCGGGTGAGCAACTGGGCATGGATTTGAACGTATCCAGAACTGCCGTATGGAAATACATTAAGGAGTTAAAAGAAGAAGGCTATGTAATTGAGTCTTCTTCAAAAAAAGGCTATAGATTAAGCTTTGTTCCGGATATAATAAATTCCTTTGAAGTTAAAAACGGCCTTAATACAAAGATTATCGGCAAAAACGTTCATTGCTTGGAGGAGGTTGACTCTACAAACAATTATGCCAAAAGGCTTGCACAGGAAGGCTGTGAAGAAGGGACTGTTGTTATTGCCGAGATCCAGACCGAAGGAAGAGGAAGAATGGGCAGGAGCTGGCATTCCATGGGAAACAAGGGAATTTGGATGTCGGTGGTTTTGCGCCCTGTTATAAGTCCGGAAGAAATTCAGGTCATTACCCTTGCAGCTTCATTGGCGGTGGTTTCGGCTTTAAACGAGGTGCTGGGCATTGAAGCGGGAATAAAATGGCCTAACGACGTAATATTGGACGGAAAAAAGGTTTGCGGAATATTGACTGAGATGAACATGGAGATGGAGAGAGTTAATTTTCTTATATCGGGAATAGGCTTAAATTTCAGTCAGCAAGAATCGGATTTTCCGGAGGAAATCAGGGATAAAGCAACATCCTTGGGAATTTATTTGAAGGAAAAACATGGCTTAGACATCTCAAAAATAAAAAGGACTCAATTAATTAAAATGATTCTGTTTAAATTTGAAGAAGTATATGATAAAGTAAATAGTGACAATGGAGATGATGTTGTAAAAGAATGGAAAAAATATTGCATAACCTTGGGAAAAGAAGTGTGCATCAACTATAGAACAAAGCAATATACCGGTACTGCGCTGGATGTGGACACTAAGGGAAGGCTTTTGGTCCGGTGCAGCGACGGAGTAACTAGGGAAGTTTCCTCGGGGGAAGTTTCCGTAAGGGGACTTTTGGGATATAGCTAGCCTTGCGGCTTTTATATAGATTTAATTATTATATGGTTTAATATAGTATTGTGTTGGGAGAGTATTAAAATGGTTATTGACTTCCATGTGCACTGCTTTCCTGACAAGCTTGCTTCAAGAGCTGTCTCGCAGCTTGCTGAACGTTCCGGCATTTCTGCAAGACTTGACGGAACAATAAGTGGATTGAAGGAATCGATGAGAAGAGCCGGTGTTTCAAAATCAGTTGTCCTTTCCATTGCTACAAAGCCGTCACAGACTGAGACTATAAATAACTGGTCAGCTGAGATTCAAGACGATGAGGTAATTGCCTTTGGAAGCATTCATCCGGACAATGAAAATTGGAAAAGCGAGCTTTTCAGGATTAAGAATCTAGGACTTAAAGGTATTAAATTTCACCCGGACTATCAGAACTTTTACGTGGACGACCGGAAAATGTTTCCTATTTATGAGACTGCTTTTGGGTTGGGTTTGATAATTGTTTTCCACGCAGGTGTGGATATCGGTCTTCCCGCACCGTACCATGCAACTCCTGAGAGATTTCGAAGGGTGCTGGAGGCCTTTCCGAAAGGCAAAATTGTTGCTGCACATATGGGAAGTTTTTCTTGTTGGGATGACGTGGAACGTTTTTTGGTGGGAACGGACATCTACTTGGACACATCATACAGTTTAGGCTTTATCACTGACGAGCAGGCAAAAAGAATTATTGCAAACCATGGTTACGGGAGAATTCTTTTTGCAACCGATTCTCCGTGGACGGACCAGGGAGAACAAATTGAAAAGCTTAAAAGCCTCCATTTGGACAGGGAGGCAGAGGAGGCCATATTGGGATTAAACGCTAAAAGTTTGCTGGGCCTCATATGAAATATCAATTTAATAAAATTGCAATTTTGACGATAACTTTTAATGCCATGTAAATTGCAGTAAACGATTATCCTCGTGTTTTAAATTTGATACTTGGCGGCGGGGATATATAATTTCAAAAGGGGGATTAACTGTGGTTGATAGTAACAACAGTAATAATGGCGGCATGAGTAACATTAGCAGTAGTTTTGACGGGAATGACAATAACGGCGGGTTAAACAACAGGAATAGAAGAAAAAAGGATTTTCACAAAAAGTCCGGCGGCGAGGGGACAAATAAGGACAACGGAAGGGGAAATTTCTCAAACAAGGCCGGAAACATATTGAAAGGGAATAAGTTTAATAATAAAGACAACAAGCAAAATAAAGAAAATGCTTCATCTTCGAAAAATTCTTATTCCGGCAAGGATGGAAATCACCAAAGAGAAAATAACTACCATAAGGGAAAGAAAGACAGCGGACAGTTGAAAAATGCAGGTGGCGGTTATTCGTCCCGGGATTCCGGCAGAACCAAGACTGAAGAGACCGTTGAAGACATTAAGTCGGATATAATGAGAATAGAAAAGGAAATAATGCTCGAAATTAAAGAGATAAAGGGATTGAAGCTTGGAGTTTAGGCATTTTGGAGGAGAGAAATGATACTGGTAATGGATGTTGGTAATACCAATACTGTTTTGGGAGTATATGACGGAAAGAAGCTTATAAATCATTGGAGGATGAGCACCGACAGGGGAAAAACGTCGGATGATATAGGAATGTTCATGCTTAATCTTTTCAATTATGAAAAGATTGATTTTGAAAAAATTGAGGCAATAATTATAGCTTCAGTAGTTCCGCCCATAATGTATTCTTTGGAGCATGCAATAAGAAAGTATTTTAACAAGACGCCGATGGTTGTAGGACCCGGAATAAAGACCGGCATAAACATAATGTATGAAAATCCCAGAGATGTGGGAGCGGACAGGATTGTCAATGCGGTGGCGGCATATGAAATTTACGGCGGACCTGTTATTATAGTTGATTTTGGTACCGCAACAACTTTCTGTGCGGTTTCGTCTCGGTGTGAATATCTTGGAGGAGTTATCTGCCCCGGAGTACAGATATCATACGAGGCATTGTTCCAAAAGACAGCGAAGCTTCCGAAAATAGATATTGCAAAGCCCAAAACGGTTATTGGGCGCAACACTGTTTCCAGTATGCAGTCAGGCATGGTTTACGGATATGTCGGACAGGTTGATTATATAGTAAAGCGAATAAAGCAGGAAATGAATGAAAGCAACATAAAAGTTATAGCTACGGGTGGTTTGGCAAGGCTTATTGCCAGTGAATCCGAGACTATTGACGAGATTAACGGACTTCTGACCTTGGAAGGGCTTAGAATTATTTATGAAAGAAACAAGTAGATAAGATATATGGACAGTATTTTTTGAAAAATCAGCAGACTCAGAAAGGTTTTGGATGTGACGGGAAGGTTGACTTATTTTTAGACAGTACAGTTAAAATGACAGGGGAGAGATACTTTTGAAGTTACGCACAAAAATGAATTTATTATTTTCAATAATAATAATTGTTATAGGGACAGCCTTGGGATATTCCATTTATGTTGCCTCTATTGATTTAATCTCTGAGTCTATAGGTATAAAGGCTAAAAATATAGTAGAAAACGTTGCATATAATATTGACATGGATGAACTTCAAAAAGTTACGGAACGAACTCTTCAAATAAGAGAAGAAAAAGGGAATGTGCAGGAAATACTCAACATGCCGGAGTATCAGAGTCTGAGAGAGCAGTTGTGGGACTTTAAAAGAATTTACAGGATGAAATATCTTTATATAATGACAAAAACCAAGGCAGGGGAAACCATATATGTTTTAGATGCTTTCCCATTGGACTACCAGGGGAACGATGTTTCCCTTCCGGGAGATGTTGAGCTAAATACATATGAGTATCTCGAAGCGGCAATAGATGAAGGTAAGGTATTTATCGGTGAACTTACGAATGACCGCCAGTGGGGAGCAAACCTTGCTTCCTATGTGCCGTTATTGAACTCTGAGGGGGATATAATCGGAGTTCTCGGAATTGACATTGAGGCAAAGGATATATATGATCTTATGGCACAAACCAAGGAAAGAATCGTGCTTTTTACTGCTGCTGCAGTAATTGTCGTTCTTGGGATATCGTGGCTGACCATAGGAGTGGTAACCCGGCGTTTGAGAAAATTGACAAGTAAAATCAAAAAAGTTCGTGAGGGAGATTATTCGGTTGAGTTTGATACCAACAAGAGGGATGAAATCGGTGAGCTGGAGGTGGCCTTTGACGAGCTGGTGGGTGTATTTAACGACAGCGAAATTCGAATTAACAACAGCCTTATAGACCTCTCAAAATCCCACAAAATTGAGGAATTGGATCAAAAAATTATAGTTAACATTAAAAATGCCCTTTCGGTGGAATCAGTGGATATTTTGGAATTTGACGGTGAGAGTATTCAAGCGGACAAGACAAAGTTAAATCTACCTTACCATTATATACAGAAGTACTTAAGGGAAAATATAGAATGCCTTAAAATCGGTAATTTGGTTAAAGTTAATGAAGGATTTCTAACTTTGATCGGACTTGTTGATGACAAGTACAGGTTACTGTTTATTGACGGTCAAAATGTGAGCTTAAGTCAAAGGGATAAGCTTTCTATCAGGCTGCTTTCAAGATATATTGCCGTTTTCTATGAAAATCTGACTTTGATTGAAGAGCTGTCTGACAAGATTATGGATTTTGAGAACGGAGGAGATGCTCCTTCGTGGATGAGCAAAGTATTTTTGCAGATTTCCGAAAAGGAAAGAAAGAGACTGGCTTCGGATTTACATGACGAGATACTTCAGAGCATTATAAAAATGAGAAGAGATGTAAGTAATTTTCTTGAAAATCCGTCTGCATGCAAAGATGATGTTTTGAACCGGTTGGAGAAAATGGAGGAAGAGTTTGACGAAGTTATATTGATGATTCGTGAAACCTGTAATGAGCTTTTGCCTTCTTTCCTTTCCGAAAAAGGCATTGTCATGGCTATTGACAGGTTAATTGAACGCGCATCTTTAAAATCCAATATTGTTATAAATTTTGAAGCCTTTAATGTCGATTCGAGACTGGAATATGAAGAGCTGCTGACGGTTTACAGGGTTGTTCAGGAGTTGATAAACAACGCTATTGCACATTCTAAGGCTACCGAAGTGGATTTGATGCTCCGGCAGGATGTAGAAAAATTTGTTATCTACTATAATGACAACGGTATAGGTATGGATTTAAATACAAAAATAGATACTAACAAACATTTAGGATTAAACGGAATAAAAGAAAGAATCCGGTTGCTCAACGGAACTGTTTCCATGAGCTCCGAGTTGGGACATGGGCTTGAGTTTTCCTGCCAGTTTCCCACTAAAAAGGTGGTTGCCTGCTAATCATATTTCAGCTTTTTATCAGGTTAAGAGAGATACCCTTCCGAATAGCATGAACCCGGGAGGGTACATTTAATTTTTTATAAATATGGCTTAGATGGTATTCAACATTGCGTTGAACCATTTTGAGCGCATCGGCGATTTCTTTGTTTGTTTTACCCGCGGCAGCTTGCTGAAGAATTTCCAGTTCGATATCGGTCAAGGGCTCTTCTATTTTGCTGCTGCTCTCATTTGTCTGGTTTTTATTTGTAGTCAGTTTTCGGACAAGATCAAGGGGAAGTATCATCATCTTTTCCATAGCCATGTGTATACCGGTAATCAATTGACTGTCACTGCAGGATTTGTCGATTATACCGCTGACACCTGAACTAACAAGGATGTCAAAGTTTTCGGCTATGTTTTCTCCGGATAATATGATTATTGTAGCATCTGGATAAATTTCCAAAGTTTTCTTGGTTAATTCCAATCCGTTCATATCAGGCATCTTAAGGTCGTAAATCATAACATCAAAAGAATGCTCCTTCAATATCTCCAGAGCATCTATACCGGAATAACATGTTGTTACTTGCATGCCGTGACTTTCTAAAAGCATTTTTGTACCGCTTAATACAGCCTTATGATCATCTACCATTAAGATACTAACCATATTGTCCCTCAATCCAACAAAAGTATCATCATGCTTATTATAGCATATATTTTATTGTTGAACACCGAAAAAAATCCGTAATCAAACCGAAGAAAAGTGGTGGATTCCGAAAAGATAACGAAAAAAGCAAGTGATTATTTTTGTCGGAATATACTGGAAACATTTCGGTGACACCGGAAAAAAAGTATGCTATATTCTTGTTGTAAAGCGAAATAAAAAAAGATAAAAGAGCTTCATACCTTAAACTTTATACTGGTAGGAGAGGGATTCGTTTGGGTAATAAAAGGCAATAATAATTTAAAGGTATTGGTTTTAAGGGAGTATAATTAACGGTTCGGTAGATTTCATTTTAAAAATATTTTTAATTTTTTATTGATTTATATCTATACTTTAATTATTATTGCCTTATTACACTTTTTCAGCCCAATGGAAATCTTTGAAAAATTGGCGTTACCGTGTAAATATGAAAAACGATAAACTTTTGGATGATGATTATGAAATTGTTTTTATCGGGGTTTTCTGTTTTCGGTACATTTTTAATAATGTTTTCTCTGATAACAAATGTGTGGGGTAACATTTTCTTATATTCTATTTTATTTGATATAGAAGACCTTCCGGATTCAAAAGATATTGTTGTTACATACAAAGTTGGTTGGAAGTGGGATGATCTAAACAGGATTTATGCAAAGAGCAATAAACTGAAAATAAATGATGAACAATACTATAAAAGGATATGTTTTAGTGATCTTGACAATATAGCCGATTGCCCGGGTGTAAAAAAAATATTGCTTTCGGATACTGAATATATATATAAAATATTTGATGAAATAAAAAATGCATATCGTGAAGATAGGTTGCCTGATGATTTATATATTTTCTCCATGCCCCATGAACTTTTAGCTTTTGTTGACAAAGTGGAAATGCCGTGCGATGTTACTAAAATAATACGGGGAAGATTACCCTATAATAATTCAAATGAAGTAGTCATATCAAATGAATTGCTGAAAAAATATTTTGATATTGATGAGGAAAACCCTATTGGCAAAAAAATAGTTTTAAATAATAAGGATTATACCATTGTCGGACTTTGGAATAACCATTTATGTATGGTGTCCTTTGACGATAGCGATAATTACGGATATTTCGTTTACAACAAGGATAACGGTAAAGAAAGAATTAACAGAATAATGAAATATCTTGAACAAGAAAATTACGATATAACAGATGAAGCACGTAATACAGTAATATACACCGATGCAAACTATGAAAAGAAAGTTTTAGATTGGCTTATTGTTAATTATCCTGCAGATCATTATGTTTCATATGAATATTGCTTATTCAAAAAAAACTATATGAACAGAAGAGGTATGTTTATTTTATGCGGATTTAATATAATATTTGCTTTATTTTCGTGTGCAATAATTGTAAATATACTTAAAATATCATTTATAATTCTTGCTGCAAGAGGAATTAGATTTGATAATTTCTACGGTACTTATAACAGAACTTCGGATTTATTTACTAAAACTGCTTTTAAGCAATATATTATCTGCTTTATTATTGTTATTGCACTATCCGTAGGGATGCACAAGCAAACCTCTCATTATTTATTAATTAATGCAATTGTAAATATTATTATATTTTTATTTGCAAGATTAAGGGGAAAAAGTTAATTGTTTCCTGCAAATAAGCGGCTTGCAAAATTCGCATTTTAGTGAAATAATATTGATTAATATTAGCATAAAGGAGATGGAATTTGAAATGAAGAAGACAGCAAGGTTAAGAGCAATAATCGCAGCATTACTAGTGGTATTTTCGCTGCAAATGTTGGTGTATGCAGAAGAACAGCCTCTGCTTATATCTGCACCTGTTGAGCAGCCGGATGCATGGGCTTTGGATGCGGTGCAATGGTCAGCGATTTATGGGCTTGCACCTCAGGAGTTGTATGCAAAATATAAATCAAAGGCAACTCGGGAGGAATTGTGTACTGTATGTGTGAGCGTGTATGAGAGATTGACGGGAGATGTAATTATCCCGGTAGAGGAAAGTCCTTTCAGTGATACGGACAGCCTTGCGGTACTAAAAGCTTATAAAATCGGTATACTGACGGAAACGGAAAAATTTGAGCCGCAAAAAGAGGCTACAAGGATGGAAATGGTCACGGGTGTGTACAATGTAATTAAAGCTGCACAGCCGGAATTTGATTTCAGTGCCGATGTAAATCTTACTTTTAAGGATATTGATACAATACCTCAAAATTCCCTGGATATTGTGAAGTATTCCGTATCAAAAGGAATATTAAACGGCAGAAGCAAAGAAATCCTTGATCTTCAAAGTACCTGTACAAGACAGGAATTGTTGGTGTTTGCAAAAAATGCATATGAGTTTGCCGTATATGAATCGGGAAGGGATTCAAAAGGTGCCTTCTGGAAGGTAACAGATGAAGACAGCACTGTCTATTTGCTGGGTTCAATACATTTGGCCGATCCGACCCTTTATCCTCTGTCAAAAGACATATTGAAGGCTTACGAACAATCCGATTATCTGGTTGTGGAAGCAAACGTTTCCAACCTGGAAGAAACATCTCAATATATGCTGCAAAGGGGTATGTATGAGGATGAAAACACTCTTGACCAAAACATACCTGAAGACTTGTATAATGCGTTTGTGGAGTTCATTACACCTTATGGAGTTCAAGAGGAAATATACAACAAGCTTAAGCCTTGGTATGCAGCGCTGTTGGTTCAAAATCTGCAGCTTGCAGAAAACTCATATAGCGGGATTCTTGGAGTAGATGTGTTTTTCCTTTCAAAGGCTACGGATAATAAGGATATATTAGAAATAGAAGGAGTTAAATTCCAGGTGGATATGTTTGATTCTTTCTCACAGGATCTTCAATGCCTGTTCTTAGCTTCGGTATTACCTTCCGGTCAAGTAAATGAAGGATCGGAAATTGGTAATGAAACCGATAATGCTGACGACCAGACAGGTAATATGAATAATGAAGAGGCGCAAACAAGTTTAGACTTGTTTAGCTACATGTTAAAGTGTTGGAAAGAAGGCAATACCGAAGAACTTGCCAAAATGGTCAAAAGTGATGGTACTGAAAATGGAGAGTTAAAAGAGTTCAATGAAAAGATTTGGACATTAAGGGATAACAACATGGCAGAAAAGGTGAGAAGTTACCTGGCAGACCCGGAAAAGAAGACCTATTTTGTAGTAGTGGGTGCCGGACATATGGTAGGCGAGAACGGTGTTGTAGCCCAATTGGAGGATGAATTTAAGATAGAGCAAATTAGATAGACGGTACATAACAGACAAATTGCTGTAAGGGCATGGGAGCTTATCTCCATGCCCTTTACTATATTTATATGTCAGAAGAAGAAGGAATAAGTTTATAGTCCGTCTTTTTTCATTGCCTCGACAATTTTGCAGTGGTTTATTAAGTCGGCTTCGGATTTAACTTCACTGGTGTAATTAAGGCCGTAAGGCCAGAAATGTGTGCTGTCTCCTTTAAGTACAGCATTGGGGTCTCCTGTAACCTCTCTTAATACCGCAGTAGCGTTGCTGCCGGTGTAAACACCGTTGACCACCAAGTTTCGCCAATTGCCGGAGGTTCCGACTCCTACGGTATGAGCAATTTCATGCATGGCCGTAATGTGATTCATATAGCTTCGGTCAGAACCGAATCTTATAGTACCGTTTATATTGCCGTCGGCGGTTGAAACCGAAGGTTCATAATACACTCTAAGTTCCTTTGTGATTGTGGTATAGGTATTGTAGTAGTACACAGCTTTATCCATTGCATCTTTGATTCTCTGATATGCATCTTTTTGATCTTGGGTTGGATTTGAAACAGTAATGAGGGTGTATGTAACATTTCCTCTTTTAGGAGTAACAGTCGGTGTCGGTTGGGGCTTTGTGGGTGAAGGCGTAGGTTGCTGTGTTTGGACTGGAAATTTATCTATTTTACGCAAAACATATCTTTTTATCAAAGAGCAGTCTATAGAGTCAATTGAGCCGTCTCCGTTTACATCGGCTGCTTCTTTTCCATATTCATACCAGAATGAGTCAATAGTCCTTAAAATATACCTTTTTATCAAAGTAAGGTCTAAAGAATCCACACTGCCGCTGCCGTCAATATCTCCATAAACAAACTGTGCGGCATGTGCAAATGATGAAAAACATGCGATGCAAAGAGTAACAATGGTAATCAATGTTATTAGTTTTAGCTTATTTGTATGGTTCTTAATTGATTCCGGCTTAGTCATACAATCGATTCACCTCCCTTACTTAATATATACGCAGGATAATTTTTTTTTAGGGTTAAAATGTATAATTAATATTTCGTCTACTATTTATTTCCACGAATCGTTAAAATTTCGAGGGTAGGGTATTTGAAAGAATAAGGGCTAAGTATATACAGCGTTTGAAGGATATTAAATTTAAAAATTCATATCTTCATTATGGGAAATAATCGGAAATATTGGTAAACATAAAGGAGATTTATTATTTTTGACGAATAAAAACTGCTGTGTGGAAATGAAGAGATTAGAAATGATGAGAGGGAGAGTACAAGAAGATGCTGGCGATGGAAAATTCCGTAGAACTAAAAAATGTAGACATAATAAAAGAATGGAATGAACTAAAAAAGGCTATTGATGAGCAGCCCATTATACGTCCTATAACAGTGGAGTCGTGGAATCGATGCAAAAATCTGAAAGTTGATCCTTCAAATTTGAAATTTGCATTCCTGTCAAAAGAGGAATTGGAGCAGAAATTGAAGGAAAATGATTACTTAATTGAGGCGGCACGGCCATATTTGGATTTTCTGTCTCTCAGCCTGGCCGGTATACCCCACATGGTTGCATTGCTTGACAGCGAGAGTTGGGTTATAGACATTCGGGGACCTGCTGATGAACTGGGAGGAAAAGACAAGGGATTATGTTTGGGTGCATGCTGGAAAGAAGAGTACATAGGAAATAACGGTGGGGGAACAGCAATATCAATGAAGCAACTTGTTTTCATATACGGTGTTGAACATTTTTCAAGTATATATAAGTCGTTTTCCTGCTTAGGGGTGCCGATTTTTAACGATTCAAAAGTAATTGGGGCTATTAATATTTCGGTATTGAACGAGTATGCTCATCCGGGGAGGTTGACAATAGCAGTGACATGTGTGGATGCTATAGAAAAAGAAATAGAAAAGAAATCGAGAACCAATAATAGTTCAGAGTCATCAAAGAAAACGATTCCCTCATCAGAACTGATGGCAATTGCCGTACATGATTTGAAAAATCCTCTTGCCAGCATAAGAGGACTGGGACAGTTGGGAATGATGACATCCACATCTAAAAAAGAACGCAGCTATTTTGAAAGGATTATAAAACAGGTTGACTCATTGAACAATTCGGTTATTGATTTATTGAATATTTTTAGACCTGAAAAGCCTGTCCGAGTCAATCCTGATCTGATTATTACCCAAATTATAGAGGAGATGAAGCCTACTTGCGATATAAGCAATATTGAACTCATTTTAATAACCGACAATGAATCGGATATAGAGCTTTATGTTAAAGTGTTTAAAAGGGCTATGGAAAATCTAATTGAAAACGCGATTCTGGTGCTCAAGGATGGGGGGACAATAAAAATACATATAAAAGATAAGGGAGACCGGGTTCTCATATCCGTAAACGATAACGGCCCCGGTATACCGGAGGAAATAAGAAAATCACTGTTTCAGCCTTTTGTATTTCATCGTAAGGACGGAACGGGACTGGGGCTTTACATGGTTCAGCACGCAATTACTGAGGTGCATAAAGGAGAGATTTGGTTTGACAGCGAGTTGGGAAAAGGAACAACGTTTTATGTTTCATTACCTAAAGAGTGATGAAAATATAAAATTTTTTCTATTTTACCCCACAATTACGACATTGTTCAACGAATAACTATTATAGAAGATATTTTATAATATTTGCTCAAAGCAATATGAGCAAGAAAGTAAAGACATGCTTGAATCCAGCCTGATTATAATGTTTGGTATGAAGGAAGGTAAAAAAGAGGTCCGTAAGTGGATCTCTTTTTGTATTGATGGGATTTTAATAGAGTGAAATCATCGAAAACGTAAAATTCCACAAAATAATCATTGCTTTCAATTAAATTATATTGAAGCTTGGCGTTTTATTTCCTTTATGTACGAAGAATCGTCGGAGCCTTTTATATACACATCGGGATTAATCTTTTTTCCCATTATATTTTCCTCCATGACATTCCAGTAGAAGTTTACCAGGAATATCATATATTTCTTTTCCTTGTCCTCGTAAACCACTTGCCCTACTCCTTTGCCAGCAGTGGAGTGACCGATTATCACAACATTGTTTAAATGCTTTTTCAGGCCCAATGCCAGTATTTCGGAGCTGCTTGCGGAATATTCGTTTACAAGAATCAATATTTTTTTGAACTTTATTGAGTTATTATCCGAGGTGAAAGGATACATGGAGCCATCCCTATTAACTATGTAGCAGGGAGTACATTTCGGCAAAAGGTAATCAAGGATGTCGGAAGCTGCAGAGGTAACACCTCCGGTATTGTCTCTAAGGTCTATTGCCAAAACCTTGTCTTCAGGATTTTCGATTCCGTCAATAATTTCTTTGAACTCCCAACTGACACTGACATTGAAGGACTTGATTTTTATGTAATGTATGTTTGAGTCAAGTTGTTTTGACTCAATCTGTGAAATGCTTTCTTCTTGCTTTATCCAGTCATATTCCTCTCCATGAATGAAGAAGGTGAACATGTCGTCCTTTAGTCTTATACTTTCGATAAATTGGGATATATCATTTATACTAACATTACCCTTTGCTTTAAATTGTTCCGATTGCTTATCAAAGTTGTTTACTTTATCAAAATACAAGTAGTTTTCCTTGACAAAATCCACTATTCTTTCAGCTTCGGGAAGCTTTTGCTTCTTAAGCTGCGATTCGAAATAATTAACGGATTCATCACCGGGAGATACCTCTTTTGCCTTGTTCAAATATTCCGTTGCCTTGTCATATTTCTGGAGATAATAATATTCCCAACCGATGCTTAAAATAAGGCTTGTTGCTTTTGGATCTATTTCCAGAGCTTTTTTATAATATTCAATAGCTTTATCCGACTCTTGAAGTGACGAGTAGCAATCCCCTATATACCACGGCATATCCCGGTTATCTTTAAAAAGATCCCAGGATTTTTTGGCAAACTCAATGCACTTCGAGTAATTCTTCTGATGATACAGGCAATAAATCTTATTGGTATAAGCATTATCATAGGTTGGATCAATCTCAATTGCCTGCTCAAAGCATTCAATTGCCTTGGGATAATCATATTCTAATATGTACGAGAGTCCTTTGGTATTGTATGCAAAGGGGTTGTTGTCGATGGAGATGGACTTGTCACAAAGTTTTCTGGCATTTTCCAAATCATCGTCTATTTCTATCAGGCTTTTAGCCTTCCAGGTGTAGGCATTGGCATACTCGGGTTCTATCTCAAGAGCTTTATCGCATAATTCAATGGATTCGGCGTATTTGCCCTGACAGTAGAGGGAAATGGACTTGGAAACATATGCATAAGCATTTTTCGAATCCTTTTCCAAAACTTGATCAAAGCAATCTATAGCTTTTTCGAATTCACCAAGGGAGTTTAAGGAATCACCTTTTGAATTTAAAGTATCCAAGTCATCGGGATCCAATTCCAATGCTTTATCAAAGCATTCTATTGCTTCATCAGACTTTCCCAGAGATTCGAGCAAATTGCCCTTGTTAATATAACAAACAGGATTGTAAGGATTTAACTCTAAAGACTTGTTATAGCATTCCAAGGCTTCGGTAAATTTACCCAAACCTTCAAGAGCGTAGCCTTTGTTGATATATGCAGAATCATTTTTCTTGTTAAGTTCTATGGCCTTTTCACTGTATTCAAGAGCCCCTTCATACTTTTCAAGACTGTTATAGGCATAAGCAATATTGTTTGCGTAAAGGCTTTTTTTAGGTTCAAGTTCAAAGGCCTTCATATAGTTTTCCAAAGATTCCTCGAACCTGTTGAGACTGGATAGGGCATCTCCCTTGGTATTATAAGCGTCAGCAAAATCACCATTTTGCTCCAGTGCTTTGTCGCAATACTCCAGCGCTTTTTCATGTTCGCCTAACGCTTCAAGACATTTTGCTTTTCCGTTATAAGCTTTATCAAGACTTTCATTTAACTTGATAACCAAATCATAATATTCAATGGCGTCTTCATATCTACCGTTTTCATAACGCATGTCTGCACCGGAAAGATAAACCGATGCCTTAATGCTACTTTGGCAGGATGTTGCAAGGGTTATTCCAAGTATTAAAAAGAGAAGTAAAATATGCTTTTTGATTAAAGGTTTTCTCACTAAACAGTCCCCATTTCAAATACATCAGAAGCGAACTTATGTAATAGAATTTAAGCAGCCCCTACTTTTAACATTATACCATATTATGCATGTTATCTCTATATTTTAATTGCCACAAATTCACACCGGAATTTTTATAAATAATACTTGACTTTTTATTTATGTATTGCTACAATAGTAAAGTGTGCTGGACTTTTAACAAGAAGTCGGCGGTACAAAGCATATGGCGGCGTAGCTCAGTTGGCAAGAGCATACGGTTCATACCCGTAGTGTCGTTGGTTCGAATCCGACCGCCGCTACCATTTTAATATGGCCCATTGGTCAAGTGGTTAAGACATCGCCCTTTCACGGCGGTAACAGGGGTTCGAATCCCCTATGGGTCACCAAACGGGCGCTTAGCTCAGCTGGGAGAGCATCTGCCTTACAAGCAGGGGGTCATAGGTTCGAGCCCTATAGTGCCCACCACAGCAGTTGTACATTAGTGTACAGCTGCTTTTTTAATGCTAAAAAAATTGCATTGATTTAAGTGTACTTAAATTTTCGCGTATTTGCTGTTGATGTACTTTTCTTCAACTTTTCAGCCTGAAGAGTATATAAGAAAGTACTTTAAAAATGATATAATATAAACGTTAAAGCAAAAAAATATGCTGTCAACAGACGGATGTATTCAAAAATCAAAAGGTGAGGTCATGAAAATAATGAATATACTGAAGAATAAACCGAAATTAAGACTTTTGGCAATGCTTCTTTTAATCGTTACTGTTCTTGCGGGCTGTAGTATCGATAAGAAAACGGGCGGTGTCATTCTTGAACCGGGTTTGAGTGAAGTTGGAACAGAAGGAGATGGCGGAAAAGCAAGTAATCCAAATGAGACAAGCATGACAGATAAAAATATCTCGGATGCTTTCAGCGAAACAATAGATGAATCTTCTGAAGACAAATTAAATAAAACAACTGAAGGTCCGGACAGTGAGATAACATTAGTAATGATAGGAGATGTTTTGCTACATACCAAAATTCACGATAGCGGCAAAAGGGAAGACGGCACTTTAAATTATGACCATTTATTTAAAAATGTAAAAGAGGATTTGGAAGCAGCTGATCTTGCAATAGTCAACCAGGAGGTAATATTGGGAGGAAAGGAACTGGGACTAACCGGTTATCCAAGCTTTAACGGGGCTTTTGAGGTTGGTGATGCTTTGGTTAAAGCAGGAATCGATGTGGTGCTGCATGCTACAAACCACACCTTGGATAAAGGGAAAAAGGGTGTTTTGAATTGCATGAATTATTGGAAAACCAACCATCCTCAAATTGCCGTCCTGGGAATTAACGACAGTCAGGAAGCACAGGATAATAACATATATATTTATGAAAAAGGCAATATTAAAGTAGCCATTCTGAATTATACATATGGAACCAATGGAATTCCTTTACCCAAGGACATGCCGTATATCGTTAACCTTCTGGATAAAAGTAAAATAGAAAGGGATGTAAAAAGGGCAAAGGAGCTTGCGGATTTTATTATTGTTGCACCTCACTGGGGAACCGAATATATGCATACGCCTTCAAAAAGCCAAAGGGAATTGGCCGAATATATGGCAGAACTGGGAGTTGATTTGGTCATCGGAGCCCATCCTCATGTGATTCAACCGGTGGAATGGATAGAAAGTGATAATGGAAATAAGATGCTGGTTTATTATTCCCTTGGAAACTTTATTAATTCCACCAATGAGAGGGGAGACGGAATAGCTGACAGGATGGTGGGCGCAATGGCACAGGTTACCATAGGAAAAAAAGAAGGAGAAGAAGTATCTGTTAAAAACTATAGTGCAGTACCCTTGGTAACACATATGAAAACCGGTGTCGGCCTTATCACTACCTATAAGTTTGAGGATTACTCGGCTGAATTGGCAAAAGAAAACGAGATAATAAAGCAAGATCCCAATTTTTCCTATGAATATTGTATTAAGATTTGGAACGAGACATTCCCGGATTTCAGTTATTCCTACAATGGTGTATCCGATTAGTTGGTATCCTTACGGATAACACCGGTATTTTTGCCTGAATATCTTAATGCTAAATCTTATTTCCTTATTAATTTAAAAACATCTTGGGAAATTTATATAATAATTTCATGTTTTGCTGTACTTGTTCTATAATATTATTGTAGCAATAACAATTTAATCTGATATTTTTTAATTGGGTACAAAAAAAGTTTTTGACGAAATACTACAAAATAGTCGAAGGTATTTGCAATTTCAAACTTAAATAAAAACATTGAGTCAATCTTTCTTGAAGTTAGTCCGGTGCTGTCTGCGGTTGTGTTTTGCAGACAAGTGTCATAATAATTTTGGACAGCCACAACCAAAACCGACAAACATTTTTATCCCCCTGTTTTATAATCGGTTCTGCAAAACAAAACCGGAAAAATTTTAAAAAAATATATTTCAGGGGGTTACAAAAGATGAAAACACAGTTTATTCCTAATCAGAAATTAAGGGATTTAGGGTATGAAAAAACAAAAGGAGGTATTTTGGGAGGACTGGCTGTATCAAAAGGAAATATTGTATTGCTTTTAGTGACCTTTTTATTAGGAAGAGTATCTTTATTTGACAGTCTTATGCCTTTTGGTATGGCATTTTATGCAGCTTCGGCAGGTATATGCACAAACAGGGTTTTGATGGCAGCGGCAGTAATAATGGGAATGCTCACCGGCGGAGCAGTGGAAGAACTGTATGTTGGCTTAATGTTTCTTGTTTCCTTTACTGTAATTGAACGGCTGTTCAAGAACAAAACAGCCAGGGACGGAATTAAGTATTCGCTTATCGGACTGGTAAGCATAGCTGTTTCCCAGTTAATACCGGTGAGTATGCATGGATTTTTATTGTATGATATTTTAAGAGCTTTGTTATACACTGCGTTGGTATTTTCATTGATATTTATTTTCAGAAGAAGCATACCTTTAATTGACGGAACGGGTATTAATCGTGAGATATCCAGTGAAGAAGCAATAAGTTTGGCAATGCTGGCTGCAATTGCATTGACGGGCTTTGGAGATATGCAAATAGCAGGAGCATCTTTGACAAATGTGTTTGGTATACTGGCAGTAATGCTGTTCAGTTACAAAGCCGGGCCGGCTGTGGGTTCGACAGTGGGTATAATTGTCGGACTGGTTGTTACCCTGTCCAATCCTGTTACGCCTTTGATAATTGGAACTTATGGATTTTGCGGACTTTTGGCGGGAGTGTTCAGAAATCTTGGCAAGACCGGTGCCGCATTGGGTTTTGTTATTGGAAACGCAATACTGACCCTTTATATAAACGGATCAACGGAAGTGCTTCTATATATTAAAGATATGATTTTCTCATCTATAATTTTTACGGCTATTCCTCAAAAAACCATTAACGGCTTTATGGGTGTTTTTTCGGCCAGTCCTGCGGTTTTAAAGGATAAGGCCAGTCACAGCGAGCGTATTAAGGAATTGACTGTTGAGAGATTGAACAATTTTGCAAAAGCTTTTCAGGAACTGTCAAAGACCTTTGACGAAATATCTCAAGCCAAAATGGTAACCGGAAATCAAGACATCTCATGCCTCTTTGACCGAGTGGCGGACAAAGTGTGCAAGGACTGCAGTTTGTGCCTCCATTGCTGGGATAGGAATTTCTACAATACATACCAGGTAATGTTTAGAGTGGTGGAAAGCCTTGAGAAGAAAGGATGGATAGAAGAAACGGATATTCCGGAGTACTTTATGGAAAGATGTGAGCGCATTGGCGAGTTTGTAAAACAGGTAAATAACATTTATGAACTGTTCAAGGTGGATATGTCATGGAAGAACAGGATGGGAGAGAGCAGAGGATTGATATCCCAGCAATTGGACGGGCTTTCCAATGTGATTTCAAACCTGGCGCTGGAGATAAATAACGATATTGAATTCAAAGGAGATCTGGAGGAAAAGCTTTTGTCGGAGCTTGAAAATAGCGGGGTAAAGGTTAAGGATGTTGTAGTTTATAAAAACAAGTGGGATAAATTCGAGGTTAATATTTTCCACAAGGGATGTGCCGGGGCCAATAAATGCTTGGATTCCATTGAGAAGATGGTGTCCGATGTCCTCAAAAGAAGGATGGTAAAAGACAGAAGTGAGTGTGTGTACAACCATAAATTGGGGACATGCAATCTTAAGCTGGTGGAGGAAGAAGTTTTCAGTATAACTACAGGAGTTGCCAGAATGTCAAAGCATGAGAGCATGATTTCTGGGGATAATTATACCTTTTTGAACATTGGCGACGGTAAGCATGTTATGGCTTTAAGCGACGGAATGGGTACCGGACAGCGAGCTTTTAACCAAAGCAAGGCAGCCATCGGGCTATTGGAGCAGTTTATGGAAACCGGCTTTGACAAGGATACTGCTATAAGGCTGATCAATTCAATACTTGTGCTGAAATCCGACGATGATTCCTTTGCCACTATTGACCTCTGTGCTGTAGACCTTTATGACGGTAAGGTTGAATTTGTGAAAATTGGGGCTGTGCCGACATTTATAAAAAGGCCGCGCAAAATTGAAGTTATTAAAACCGTTTCCCTGCCGGCAGGCATATTGAGTAATATAGAAACCGAGCTCGTATGCAAAAACGTAAGCAACGGAGATTTCATTATAATGGTTACCGATGGGATTATAGACTCTTTCAAGCAGGAAGAGGGGGGAGAGCAGACACTTATAAAGTTTATCGAAGACCTTGACAGTATAAATCCTCAGGTTATTGCCGACAGCATACTTGCAGAGGCATGCTCGAGATGCCGAAACAAGCCTGTGGATGATATGACCGTGCTGGTGGCAAAGATATGGAAACGGTAAACAAAGTTCTGTGTATAATTTCCTGGACATTTGTAAAAACTATCTCTGAATGCATATCACAGCAGTGGCTTGGTCTAGCGGAAATCACTGCTGTGATGGCAATATGAACTATGTATTCCCAAAAGTTTGAAAAGGGCAAACTTTTTAAGAATAATAGGATGTTCGGAGGAGTTTTATGGTATGTGATAACACTAAAAGAGTAGTAGTAATAAGAAATATTCCTTCCAATTTTATTGAAGAGGCTATTTTGGTATTAAAGAACAAGCCTGAGAGGGGTGTTGGCAAAAACATAAAGAAGGTTTTTTCAAAGAATGATAACAAAATAAGCGACCATATTTTAAAGGAGGCAGAGGAAGTAATAAACAACTATATCAGGAGGAATGGAGCTCAAAAAGAACTTGGTCCCGAGCTTCACTTAAGGCCCAGCCATAATAAACCGAAGCTGCTTACGAGTACCGTTATTAATCTGGCTTTGATAGGAAGTATTGTGTTGCTGCTTTTTCTGGTTGTAAAGCTTTTATGATATACATTATTTTTTTCTCATATTTTATAACAGTTTTATTTGCCTGGGCTTTTTTTCATTTTTTTCGTTGCTTTTACATGAACAAGGTTGTATTATAAATAGTAGATTTTTAAAAGTGACAGAGAATTAGAAATCATTTAAGGGGAAATTTAATAGTGTCAAATAACAATTTATTAGATATATTGCTTTTTCCGAAGTCATTTTATAAGAAAATATCCGATAAATTATTAACCCTGTATCTGGGAATTATTTTGGTTGGTTTTATAGACATGGGTTTTAGCTTATATGCTGATTTACCGATGTATTTTTTGCGTAAGCCTCCAACCGCACTATTGTTTAATATTTCCCTCACGCTGTGTTTCATCATATTGGCAGGGCTTATTGATATTGTTTTTTTTGCTTTGCCCCTTTTTGATATATTCAAATTTTTCAGGGTTAAGGAAAGAATAAAGAATATCAACGGACAGCTTATAAAGCTTATGAAAATATATGTGGTATCCCATTTTCTTGTTGTACCCGTAAATGCTTTTTTTCTTTTTCTTTCAAACGGATTCTACGGCCCAAAGGGGGCTGTTTTCTATATTTCATTTTTTATGCTTTCGATTGTCACTCCTGTCTGGCATAGTGCAATTATGACCAGAGGAATAAATGCGATTTACAACTTTGATGAACGTCTCAAGGGTGCGGTGTTTGGCTTGGTTTATATATGGTCAACTTTGCTGGGATATGCTCTGGGATACATTATTGATAACTGGCTTATTGTATTTTTAATGTAAAATGACGATAATTTTCAGTTGTAAAACTATAAAATTCTGCTATAATAGTGGTGAACAAATTTTACATGTGAAATGTAAGTATGTGTCCCGGTAGTCTAATGGATAAGACGGTGGATTCCGGTTCCACTGATATGGGTTCGATTCCTATCCGGGACGCCAGATACCATTAAAATACGGTGGATTGATTTTGTATCAACCCACCGTATCTAATTTAAAAGGATTCTATAAAATCAAATTACCGAAAGTGTAGGTTCCTATTTCAACAGAGCCTTTATGAGTATAATGTTAAAGGATTTACCAAGCAACAGAGGCAAGGGATCTGTTAATATTTAAAATCTCATCCAATTGAATTCTCGTACGTTCATCAATATTGTTAAACCTGACATTGTAGAAATAACCGTTATGCACAGCTTTTTTCTCTACTATGTATCCTTCTATGGAAAAATCAAATTTTGTCAGCTTGCTGTAAACATGTAAATCGTTCTTTAAAGCTTTTTCAGTATCAAAGCTTAATTTGGAGTAAAACTTGATTCCATGGGGTGAAATACCGGATACTTCAACTTCGTGCCAGCGTATTCCGTCATGACTTACATTGTCAATGCATATTGAAGTATTGTCCAGCATGTGGATATTATCACGCAATAAATTGATCATTGAAACTCCCTCCCTTAGGATTCAGGTAATAGCCCTTTAACAACGATTATCAGTATTATCTTATGAACCAATAATCAAAACTTTCAGCCTTTTGTATGTTAATAAAGTAAAGAAGTGAATTAGCCATCCTGTAATTGCAAGCCCTGGGAGATAAAGTTTGTTTTTGGTTTTAGTGAATTAATAGTATATTAACTCATATTAATATTTTACCATATTTTTCGATGAGTGTCGAGAGTTAGATTTTTACATTTATTTAAAGATAGTTTTGAGAAAAATGGGTTTTACATGAATTTTAAAATTCTTTACCGAATTCTTGTTTGTAAACATTATTCGTGCGTTAGCAGTATTATGACAATGATATGCTATTGTGACTTATTTTCCAATATGCTAAAATTATAAAAGGAATAATTTGCTTTTAAAGGAAAGAGAGGAATGGATTACATGGCAATAGCAATATGTTATACATTTTAAAATGTAAAGGGAGGAGAATCCATGAAGCAAAAAAGTATATTAAGATTGGGGATAATCGGAATAACCAATGCTTTGACATTTGCTTTTATCCCGCCTGTGTTTTCGTTGTTATCCCGTTTAACTTATGAAGCAACAAAGAAGAAGGGGGACAATATAATTCCGTCAAGATTTGACATGCCTTTA
>LFSC01000044.1 GCA_001512505.1 Clostridiaceae bacterium DTU079
AGTGAAATTCTGCGAAAAACGAAGATAAGTGAAGAAAACGAGAGTATATTAAGGGAGGATGGACCATGTATATAGCTAATTGCCGAGAATCGATAAAAAATTACATATCACTTGAACTAATTCATAAACCAGGTATGAATATGCATATACATTGGCTTAATCCTCTATTATTCAAACGTAGAAGCGGGTAATTCTAAAATACATTACGTATATAATAAATGAACAATAGGTGGTTAAGTCTAGAAAATAGATTTAGCCACCTTTTTATTTGGCCTCTTGGAAAGAAATGAGAGAGGCAAAAGCGAAGGGATTCGATGTCCCGAGCTTTTTTTGATGATGATATATGGGGTGAGGTTATGACTGTTTACAATTGGAATCCTGTTTTTAATTTGGTAATGCAAATTAAAAACGATTATAAAGAAAAATTCGGCTCAATTGATACTGTCAGGTTTGAAGACTGGCTTTTGAGGTTAAATAATAAGAAATACATTGATATATTTTGTCATTTAAAAGTAAATCAGCATAATAACTTTATTTTAATTCGATACGGCATGGATGAAATGCATGAAAGCATGTGGACAGATCCCGAGAGTATTTACAGAGAATGCAGAAGCGTTGTAATCGACATTTTAAATGATCAATTGGTTATAGCTCCTTTCAGAAAGTTTTTTAACCTTAACGAAGTTGAGGAAAACAAGCTTGAAAACGTATTAAATGAAATCAAAAAGGCTAAATCAATTGAAATTACAGATAAACTTGACGGTTCAATGCAAAATGCCAGGTACTATAACGGCGAGATTTTTATTTCCGGAAGCATGGCTCTAAACAGAGAAAGTTCCTGGAGGCTGGAGGATGGCTATAGTAAACTAACCGAAGGCCATAAAAGGATGATTTCGGAGAACCCCGATTATACCTTTATCTTTGAGTACATAAGCATAAAGGACGCACATGTGGTTAATTATTTGCCCGAGCAGGAAGGCATGTATTTAATCGGAATGAGGAATGTCTATACCGGAAGACAGTTGTCTTACAAAGAAGTTCAACAATATGCATCTATGTATAATGTTCCTATGACCAAGATAGAAAACCGGTCCTTTGAGGAGGTAATGCAGGATGCCAAGAGATTGAAATCCGGCGAAAAGGAAGGATGGGTACTAAATATTGACGGGCACATGATAAAGATTAAGTGCGATGACTACGTTAAGCTACATAAAGTTTTAAACAGTTTTTCTTCAGTCAATGCAATTATAAAGAATATTGCCGACGGTACTTATGATGATTTAATCAGTAAGGTGCCCCATAACTATAAAGATAGAATAAACCGGATTGCAAAACTTATTTATGATTATATGAAAAGTATGAATGATGAAATTGAAGCTTATTACAAAAAAGCACCCAAGGAAGACAGAAAAGAATATATGATTTGGGTCACTGAAAACTGTCCCAAGAAAATACAGGGATATTTACGGCAGAAATATTTAAACGGCGATTACCATGTTTTAAAAACCTGTTATGGCAATAGCACGAAATATAAAAAGATAAACGAGATAGGGCTGGATTCAATGCATGCTGTTTTATTTGACGATTTGGAGGTTGGATAGATGAATAAGCTTATTATGATGGTTGGGCTGCCCGGAAGCGGTAAAAGCACCATTGCAAAGGAGCTTTCTTATAGAGAAAATGCAATATTGCATTCTTCAGATGATTTGAGAGAAGAGTTGTTCGGGGATGCCAACAACCAAGAGAAAAATGAGTTGATTTTTCAAGAATTGCATAAAAGAATCCATCGAGACTTGTCCGGTGGCAAAAGTGTAATTTATGATGCAACCAATTCAAGTTACAAAAAAAGAAAGGTCTTTTTACAAACATTGAAAATAAAATGCTATAAAGAATGCTATATGGTTGCAACCCCATACGAAAAATGTCTTGAACAAAACAGAAATAGGAGCAGAAGAGTTCCTGATGAGGTAATTGAGAATATATATAAAGGATTCTTTATTCCTCAATATTTCGAGGGATGGGACAATATTGAGATTATACATAATTATGATGACAATTTTGACATGGCTGAGCTTTTTGATGATCTGGATACTGTTTCTCAGGATAATACCTACCATACATTGACGATCGGGGAGCATTGTAAAAAGTGTATGGAATATATCAAGGCTAATTGTGATTATGATGTACTGGAAATTGCTGCATTGATGCACGATATCGGTAAAAAGTTCACCAAGAAGTTTGAGGATTCAAAGGGTAATCCCACTGATGAAGCGCATTTTTACGGTCATCAAAATGTATCGGCATACATGAGCTTATTTTACTTAAAAAATATGTCAAAGGAAAAATTGCTCGAAGTAACGAAATATATCCAATGGCATATGCACCCTTTGAATATTTCAACGGAAAAGGCAAGACGTAGAACAATTAATTTACTGGGTGATGAGTTTTATAAAAATTTGATGCTTCTGCATGAGGCAGATAATTATGCAAAGAAACCGGCATGAAAATTTAAATAAAGGATTAGAGGTGAAAGCATGATACTTACAATTACATATACCAAGCCACCGGCAACGGATTTGGGGTATTTATTATACAAAAATCCCTCAAGGCCCCAAACATTTTCGCTTAACCATGGTAAAGCCCATATATTCTATCCCGAGGCAACAAAAGAAAGATGTACCGTCGTACTGCTTCTTGATATCGATCCTATTGATCTGGCCCGGGGAAAGAAAGGGTTCTCGGGAGATGGCGGATTGTTCGATTATGTAAATGACCGGCCTTATGTTGCATCTTCATTCTTGAGTGTGGCAATGTCAAGGGTGTTTGGAACGGCAATGTCCGGTAAGTGCAAAGATAAACCGGAACTGGCGGAGATGGAATTGCCGCTGCAAGCAAAAATAATGATGCTTCCCTGCAAAGGAGGGGAAGAAATCATCTACCGGCTGTTTGAGCCATTGGGTTACAAGGTCACTGTCGAGGGATATATGCTGGATGAGAAATTTCCCGAATGGGGCCAAAGCAGGTATTATACGGTTTCCCTTGAGGGGGAAGTAAGGCTTCAGGATTTACTGAATCATATTTATGTGCTGATACCTGTTCTGGACTCCGAAAAGCACTACTGGGTTGGGGAAGATGAAATTGACAAGCTGCTTCAGCATGGAGAGGGTTGGCTTGCCAATCATCCTGAAAAAGGGCTGATTACCGGCAGGTACCTGAAGAGAAAAAAGAGTCTTGTTAACCAGGCATTAAAAAGGTTATTGGAAGAGAGCGGTGTAACAGACGATGAAGATGAACAGGAAGAGTCTTCACAGCAGGAAGAGAATGAAAAGAAGCTCAATTTAAACCAGCAGAGGCTTGGGACGGTAGTTGCCGTATTAAAAAGCGTTAACGCTAAAAGAGTGATAGATATAGGGTGCGGAGAAGGAAAGCTTATTTCACTGCTCTTAAAAGATAAGAGCTTTGAGCAAATTACCGGCGTTGATGTTTCATACAGTGTTCTTGAAAGGGCTAAAGACAGGTTGAAACTTGACCGGTTGCCTGAAATGCAAAGGAAAAGAATTAACCTGTTCCAGGGTTCTTTATTGTATAGAGATAAGCGGTTTTCGGGATATGATGCGGCAACCGTTATTGAGGTTATAGAGCATCTTGATGAGAACAGGCTTAAAGCCTTTGAAAAGGTATTGTTTAAATTTGCACGGCCTCAGACGGTTATTGTATCTACTCCGAACAAGGAATACAATTTGCATTACCAAAACCTCTTTGAAGGTGACGTGCGCCACAGGGACCACCGCTTTGAGTGGACCCGTGAGGAGTTTGAAACATGGGCGGTTAAGGTTGCCGGGAACTACGGGTATAATGTGAGGTTCGTACAAATAGGCGAGGACGATGATCAATTCGGAAGTCCTACACAGATGGGAGTGTTTACATTATGAAATTGACTATACCGGAATTATCGTTAATAGTATTAATAGGTTCTTCAGGAAGCGGTAAATCCACTTTTGCCAAAAAGCACTTTAAACCGACGGAGGTAATATCCTCAGATTTTTGCAGAGGGCTGGTGTCCGATGACGAAAATGACCAGACGGTTACTGATACAGCGTTTGAAGTTTTGCATTATTTAGTGTCAAAAAGGCTGCAGTTAGGGAAGCTTACGGTTGTCGATGCCACAAATGTGCAGGAGTCTGCAAGAAAGCCCCTTATACAGATTGCCAGGGATTATCACTGCTTTCCTGTGGCTGTGGTGTTCAACCTTCCGGAAAAGATATGTCAGGAAAGGAATAAAAGCAGAACTGACAGGCAGGTGGAGGAGTATGTAATAAGAAACCATACCCGGCAGCTTAAAAAGTCAATCAAGGGACTTCAAAGGGAAGGATTCAGGTATGTGTATGTACTAAACTCTCCAGAAGAAGTGGAAGAGGTCACCTTTGAAAGACAGCCTTTATGGAATAACAGGAAAGGTGATCATGGTCCTTTCGATATTATAGGGGATATTCATGGATGCTATGATGAGCTTAAGATCCTGCTGGAGAAATTGGGGTACTGTATCGAGGAAGCAACAGATGGCTTAGAAAGCGGCAAATACCGGGTAACCCATCCTGAAGGAAGAAAAGCGGTGTTCCTTGGGGATTTGGTGGATCGTGGTCCTAAAATTACGGAAGTATTAAAACTCGTTATGGGTATGGTTAAATCGGGAAATGCCCTTTGCGTACCGGGCAATCATGATATAAAGCTATTGAAGAAGCTAAAGGGTGCCAATGTTCAGATTACTCATGGCTTGGACAGAACTTTAGAGCAGCTTGAAAGAGAATCTTCCAAGTTTATTGAGGAAGTAAAAGCCTTTATTGACGGGCTGGTAAGCCACTATGTGTTGGATGACGGAAAGCTTGTTGTAGCCCATGCCGGTATGAAAGAAGAATTCCAGGGCAGAGGTTCGGGAAAGGTAAGGGAATTTGCCCTTTATGGAGAAACTACCGGTGAAATCGATGAATACGGTTTTCCTGTAAGGTACGATTGGGCTTCCGATTACCGGGGCAAGGCTTTGGTGGTTTACGGGCATACTCCCCAGGCCGAAGCCTTAAAGCTTAACAATACAATAGATATTGACACCGGATGCGTTTTTGGGGGTAAATTAACGGCTTTCCGCTACCCGGAAAGAGAGTATGTGGATGTCAAGGCTTTAAAAACCTATTATGAACCGGCCAAGCCTTTCCTTCCCGAAGAGTATAAGGCTGATGATTTGGAAAAGAGGGGAGATAACGACGTTCTGGATATCAATGATGTTCTGGGAAAGAGAATTATCGGAACCAGACTGATGAGCAATATTACGGTACATGAGGAAAACTCCATTGCTGCTTTGGAGGTAATGAGCAGATTTGCTGCCGATCCGCACTGGCTTATATATTTGCCGCCTACCATGTCACCAAGTGAAACCAGTAAAAAAGAAGGAATGCTGGAGCACCCTGCTGAAGCCTTTGAGTACTTCCGTACCCGGGGAGTGGATAAAGTAGTGTGTGAAAAGAAGCATATGGGTTCCCGTGCAGTGGTTATAGTATGTAAAGACAGCAAGGTAGCAGAAAGAAGGTTCGGAGTTTTGGACGGAACTTCGGGAATATGCTATACCCGCACCGGAAGGCATTTCTTTGATAATATGGAGCTGGAGGCAGCATTGATTGACAGGGTAAGAAAGGCTTTAGACAAGTCGGGGTTCTGGGAGGATTTTAATACCGACTGGGTATGCCTTGACTGTGAATTGATGCCCTGGTCGGCCAAGGCCCAGGTGCTTTTGAAGGAGCAATATTCGGCAGTGGGCATTTCCGGAAGAGTTGCATTGGATGAAGCCGTAAAGCTCCTTAAACAGGCATCTTTAAACAAAACCATATCCTTTGATGTTGATAAGCAGATGTCGGGTCAGAATGCAGATATAAACGTACTTTTGCAAAGGTTTATGGAAAGGTCCGAGATGATGAACAAGTATGTAGACGCATACAGGAGATACTGCTGGCCTGTTAATTCCATGGACGATTTGAAGCTGGCACCCTTTCATATCCTCGCTACAGAAGGGAAGGTACATTCGGATAAAAACCACCTGTGGCACATGGATACCATTGCTAAATACTGTGCCAGGGATGATAGCTTAATTATTGCCACAGACCATATTCTTGTGGATGTTACCGATGAAGAGAGTGTGGCCAAGGGTACAAAATGGTGGGAGGACCTGACCGTCTCCGGTGGAGAGGGAATGGTGGTAAAACCCTACGACTTTATTGTAAAGAACGGAAGGGAACCTTTGCAGCCGGCTGTAAAATGCCGTGGGAAAGAGTATCTCAGGATCATCTACGGACCGGAGTACACAACGGATGAGAACATTCAGAGACTCAGAAACCGGGCGGTGGGAAAGAAACGCTCTTTGGCTATTCGGGAATTCTCCCTGGGAATGGAATCCCTTGAGCGTTTTGTAAGGAATGAGCCCCTCTACAGGGTGCATGAGTGCGTATTCGGAGTCCTAGCTTTGGAAAGTGAGCCGGTGGATCCGAGACTGTAGAATTTGGATAGATATGAAGTAATATAAGTACGGTATAAGATAATTTGATTTTATTGAACAGTGATGATAGCTGTTCTTTTTTTATTGCCCGAAAAAATGCATTAATTTTTACGTACTTACTGCCAATGGGTGAAATTATCGGGAAAAGTATATTGTTGAAGATATATGGCAAGGCAAGCTGTAGAGCCTATTGATACAAAGAGTATGGGGAGAGATCAATTAAAAATATATAAATATTTAAGAAAATTTGAGGAAATTCTTGCATATATCAAAAATATATAATATACTTTTAGTATCAAGGTTTAATACCAGGTAATAATTTTGATAAAATTGCATATGTTAATAGTGTTAGTAAATATCGCAGTCAGGATGCAATTTTTCAAAGTATATGGCATTCTGCGATAAATAAACAGAATCATCCTGCTATCACAATTGTAAAAGAGGTGAATAAATGAGCAGGTCGTCATGTTCGAAGAAGGAAAGGCAGGCTGAACTTCTGGAGAAACTTAAGAGTGACCCTTTCCTGACCGACGAAGAACTTTCGGAAATATTTAATGTGAGCGTACCTACCATAAGGCTGGATAGGTTGGAATTGGGTATACCGGAGCTCAGAGAAAGAATTAAAAATGTGGCTGAAAAAAATTATCAAAAGGTGAAGTCGTTAAAGAGCAAAGACATTGTTGGAGAACTTGTGGATATTAATCTGGGACAGGGCGGAATTTCAATACTTGAGACCAATGAGAGTATGGCCTTTGAGAAAACGAAAATTATCCAGGGACATTATATTTACTCCCTTGCCGAGTCCCTTGCCATTGCAGTAATAGATGCGCAAGTGGCATTGGTAGGGGTGGCAAATATCAAGTATAAGACACCTGTATATGCAGGAAGTAAGCTTGTAGCCAAGGCAGAGGTTAAAAAGGTAAAGGATAATAAATATATAGTTTGGGTGAAAATTTCGGAGAAACAAGTGGAGAATTTTAGAGGTAAATTTATTCTGGTGTCCCTTGAAAAAATATAGAATTCATAGTAATTTATATTGATAGATTACTATTGGAATTGGGAGTGAAGTTGTTTTGGTTATATTAGTTGACGCAATGGGTGGCGATAATGCACCGGAGGCTATTGTAAACGGATGTTTGGATGCTGTTGGTGAGGCTGAAGGTTTCGATATATTACTAATCGGTGATGAGGGCAAAATAAGGGAAATATTGAGTAAAAGAGATTATGACCGATCCCGCATAAATATTCATCATACCTCTGAAGTGATAACTGTAGAGGATGTCCCCACAAAAGCAATTAAAAGCAAAAAGGATTCATCTATGGTTGTGGGGTTTAAGCTCTTAAAGGAAAAGCAGGGAGATGTTTTCCTATCCTGCGGTAACAGCGGGGCTTTGATGGCAGGGGCGTTATTCATAGTCGGTAGATTAAAAGGAGTTGACAGGCCTGCTTTAGGGGCCATTGTGCCCACAAAGACGGGAAGAGGGCTTATTATAGATGCCGGACTGAATACCATCTGCAAGCCTATTAATTACTTACAGTTCAGTATTATGGGTTCCATATACATGAAAGAAATGCTGGGAATTGACAATCCCAAGGTTGGCTTGCTTAACATAGGGGCTGAAGTGGGAAAGGGCAATGAGACGTTGAAGCATGCATATTCAATGTTGTCTGAAGCAAATATAAACTTTTTAGGAAATGTTGAAGGAAACGATGTGCCTTTAGGTGCGGTTGATGTTGTGGTATGTGACGGTTTTGCAGGAAATGTAATGTTAAAGTTCTATGAGGGTGCTGCTTCATTTCTTGTGGGAATGTTAAAGGATATTTACTATAAAAACTTAAAAACGAAGCTTTCTGCTCTGATGATTCAGAAGGAAATGAAGCAATTCAAAAAAGTTATGGACGCTGATGAACAAGGGGGTGCTCCGATACTTGGGGTTAATGGTCTTGTATTTAAGAGTCATGGCAGCTCTAACGCAAGAACCATTAAGAATGTAGTTATTAAGGCCGGTAAATTAGCAAAAACCAAGGCAATGGATAGAATAAGAGAAGAGTTTGTCAATATGGAGGTTGAAGAGATTGAGCATGACTTATAGTTGTGGGATTCTGGGGTTAGGCAGCAGTCTACCGGAAAAAGTACTTACAAATTATGATCTGGAGAAAATAGTGGATACTTCGGATGAATGGATTTCAAAAAGAACCGGAATATCTCAAAGAAGAGTTTTAGACGAGGATAAACCGGCATACCAATTGGGAGTCGATGCGGCAAAGAAGGCCCTGGACGATGCAGGAATAGAAGCAGAGGAGTTGGATCTGATAATTGTAACTACCGAGACTCCTGACTATTTAACTCCGTCAATGTCCTGTATCATTCAAAGTAAAATTGGGGCGCAAAAAGCTGCGGCGTTTGATCTTAATGCGGCTTGCTCGGGATTCATTTACGGAATGACAATAGCAAATCAATTTATTAAATCGGGATATTACAAGCATGTATTGGTTGTTGGATGTGAAGGACTGTCCAAAATAGTGGATTGGAAGGATAGAAACACTTGTGTGCTTTTTGGTGATGGAGCAGGTGCGGCAGTTTTAGGCCCGGTGGAAGAAGGGTACGGTATTATAACTACGCATATAGGTGCTGATGGTGTGTTGGGAAAAAATATTACCATGCCGTGTTGCTACATAGGGCCTGAGGATATTCAGGTGAGATCGGGAGATAATAAGAAGGTTCTCTGGATGGATGGCAGTGAGGTTTTCAAGTTTGCCGTAAGGATAATGGAGCAGGCAACAAATAAGGTTTTGGAGGATTCAGGCCTTTCCATGGAGGATATAAAGCTGATCGTACCTCATCAGGCGAATATCCGTATTATAGAGGGAGCGGCAAAGAGACTGAAAGTATCGGAAGATAAGATATTTACCAATCTCCACAAATATGGTAACATTTCTTCTGCATCTATACCTTTGGGTCTGAATGAAGCCTATAGAGAAAAATTGATTTCCAAAGGAGATAATTTGGTACTGGTAGGTTTCGGAGGCGGTCTGACTTGGGGGTCTGTTTTAGTCCGGTGGAGTAAATAAAATATATCGCAAAAGCAGTAACATATTTATTGTATTATTGGAGGGAGTAGGATGGGAAAACTGGCATTCTTATTTTCCGGGCAGGGTGCCCAATATGTAGGAATGGGAAAGCAAATTGCAGAGGAATATAAAGCTTCAGATGCTATATTTGAGCAGGCATCCGAGGCTCTGGGATTTGATGTAAAGAAGATGGTTTTTGAAGGCGATGAAGAAACACTTAAAATAACCGAAAATACACAGCCGACAATTTTGACTACCAGCATTGCTTGTTTGCAGCCTCTTTTGCAAAGGGGTATAAAGCCTGATGTGGCTGCCGGATTGAGTCTTGGTGAGTATTCTGCTCATGTTGCGGCAGGGACCATGACATTTACCGATGCAGTGGCATTGGTTCGAAAAAGGGGAAAATTCATGCAGGAAGCAGTTCCGGTAGGTAAAGGAACTATGGCAGCTATTCTTGGACTGGAAGCCGAGGCTGTTATCGAATGCTGTAAAAGGGCATCGTTAGAAGGAATTGTGGAGCCGGCAAACTTTAACTGTCCGGGGCAGGTTGTTGTGGCAGGAGAGGTAAAAGCCGTGGAAAAGGCTGTGGAGATTGCAAAGGAAATGGAGGCAAAGCGGGCTATGCTGCTTCCGGTGAGTGCACCATTCCACTGCAGTATGCTAAAGCCTGCAGGAGAAAAGCTTGCTGAAGAGTTGGAGAAAATTAATTTAAATGATATGCAAATTCCTGTAGTAGCAAATGTAAATGCAGAATATATTTTAGATAAAACGGTAGTTAAGGATCTTTTGATTAGGCAGGTAAGCAGTTCGGTATTGTTTGAGGCTTCAATAAGAAAAATGCTGGAAAACGGTGTTGATACTTTTGTTGAAATAGGTCCCGGTAAGGTACTGAGCGGCTTTGTACGCAAAATAAGCCGGGATGCCAAGACCCTTAACGTTGAAGACATTGAATCTCTGAACAATACGCTAAAGGAGCTTGAAAGTTAAAATGTACACAAAAGAATGTGTGTAATTTTCTTTTGAGTTCAGAAGACTAACGGCAAGGAGACGTGAATAGTATGAATTTAAAGGGGAAAACTGCAATTGTAACCGGTTCGGGCAGAGGCATCGGCAAAGCAATTGCATTCAAGCTGGGAAGCATGGGTGCCAATATTGTTCTAAACGGAACAGCTGAATCGGGCAGCGTTGATGCAACTGCGGAAGAATTGAAAGCGGCCGGAATAAATGTTGCTGTTGTAAAGGGTGATGTAAGCAGCTGTGAAGTTGTTGAAGAAATGGTGAAGACTGCTGTTGACACCTTTGGAAGCATTGACATCCTTGTCAATAATGCCGGAATAACAAAGGATAGTCTTATACTGAGAATGAGTGAAAAAGATTGGGATGATGTTTTAAATATAAATTTAAAGGGTGCATTCCTTTGTACAAAAGCTGTTTCAAAAGTTATGCTGAAGCAAAAAAGCGGGAAAATTATTAATATTACTTCGGTTGCCGGGGTCATGGGCAATCCGGGGCAAGCCAATTACGCAGCTGCCAAAGCCGGCATGATCGGCCTTACAAAGTCGACAGCCAAGGAATTGGCATCTAAAGGTATTAACTGTAATGCTGTTGCACCGGGTTTGATAACGAGTAGAATGACCGATGTATTACCCGACAGTGTAAAGGAAAACTATTTGAGCAACATTCCCCTCAAAAGGTTTGGGACGCCTGAAGAAGTGGCGAATGTGGTTGCTTTTCTTGCATCTGATGAATCAAATTATATCACAGGTCAGGTAATACATATTGACGGCGGATTAGTAATGTAATAATATCTTAGTGTAGCACTATTTGGTTAAGTCAATATAGTTTTACACTAAGGGTTCTAATTTAATACGCAAACCCCCTGTGGAAGGAGGTGAATGATAATGTTCGAAAAGATTAAGAAGATTATTGTAGAGCAGTTAGGTGTTGACGAAGATGAGGTTACAATGGAATCATCTTTCATAGACGATCTGGGTGCTGACTCGCTGGATATTGTTGAGTTGATAATGGCTTTGGAAGAGGAGTTCGATATTGAAATTCCGGATAGCGAGGCCGAGAAGATTTCAGTAGTAGGCGATGTTGTGGAGTATATTAAGAATAATTCATAAAAAAGTCCCTGAAAAAGGGACTTTTTATGGTTAGGGGATTGACTTAAATAAAAAATGGCCAATCTTAAGCTTGATTAACCGCACTTTTGAATTTGTCTACGAAATCATTTATATTATATAGTTAAATGACAAGATAGATTGCCAATTTGGATTAATTTTTATATTAATTATTGTTAAATAATTAACCATTAAACATATACTTATGAAGTTATAGGCAGGGAGGTTAAACAATGAAAAGACGAGTAGTTATAACCGGTATGGGGGTAGTGTCTGCATTAGGTACAGATTTAGATGAGTTTTGGAGCAATATAAAAGCAGGAAAGAACGGAATAACCAGAGTATCGAAATTTGATGTATCCAATATGCCTACAAAGGTTGCTGCCGAAATAAAGGAATTTGACCCTACCAAGTACATTGATAAAAAAGAAGCAAAAAGAATGGATATTTATACCCAGTATGCAATATGGGCAGCTAAGACCGCTTTTATCATGTCGGGAATTGAAAGCGACAAAATTGATCCATACAGGTTTGGTGTTATTGTAGGTTCCGGTATAGGAGGAATAACAACATTTGAAGAGCAGTTCAGGGTATATATGGAGAAGGGACCGGGAAGGGTCAGCCCGTTCTTTATTCCTATGATGATCTCCAATATGGCTACCGGACGAATAGCAATTGAATTTGGTGCAAAGGGTTTTAATGAAAGTGTCGTAACGGCTTGTGCTACATCTACAAATGCCATAGGAGATGCTTTCAAGGTTATTCAGCGTGGAGATGCAGATATTATGATTACCGGTGGAGCGGAGGCTTCAATTACTCCCATGTCTTTTGCAGGATTTTGCGCAATGAAGGCTACGTCTACAACGGAAGATCCCGATTTGGCCTGCAGACCCTTTGATGCTGAGAGAAACGGATTTGTAATGGGTGAAGGTGCAGGTATATTGATACTTGAAGATTTGGAGCATGCTGAGAAAAGAGGAGCTAACATAATAGCAGAGGTTGTGGGATACGGCTCAACTAATGATGCATACCATATTACCGCTCCATCCCCTGAAGGCGAAGGCGGAGCAAGATGTATGCAAATGGCTATTAATGATGCAGGTATTAAGCCGGAAGAGGTTGGGTACATAAATGCCCACGGTACATCAACCGAGTACAACGACAAGTTCGAAACTGCAGCCATAAAGACCGTATTTGGCGAGCATGCAAGAAAACTGGCGGTAAGCTCCTCAAAATCAATGACGGGACATCTTCTGGGGGCTGCGGGGGCTGTAGAATGTATTGTAACGGCTTTGGCAATTAAAGATGGCTTTCTTCCTCCAACAATAAATTACAGGAATCCCGATCCTGAATGCGATCTTGATTATGTACCGAATGTAGGAAGAAAGGCTGATATAACTTATGCATTGTCCAATTCCTTAGGTTTTGGCGGACATAATGCAACTCTTGCATTAAAGAAATATACAAAATAATAAATTGATATACCATAACTATTAGGGGGGACGGTTTTATTGCTGTTCCCTTTTGACTGTTATGATAAATTTTTTTGTTTAAGCTGTTTTAGGGAGTATATGTCTTAAGATTTATAAAATAGATAGTCCGAAATTTTTGGCGGGATGTATTATAAATCTTTGAGAAATGATGTAAAATTGATAATAGATACTAAAGAACGGGGGAGTGAGAATGCTGGATCTGAAGGCTCTGTCGGATAAGATAGATGAATTTGAGAAAATTATTGATTATAACTTTAAGGACAAAAAGAAGCTAGTATTGGCTTTGACCCACAGCTCATACGCCAACGAATGCAAAAATGAAAAACTGGCCAGTAATGAAAGACTTGAGTTTTTGGGTGATGCAGTTCTGGAAATGGTGGTTAGTGAGCACATTTATCTCAATTCTACCTATTATTCCGAGGGTGAAATGACAAAATTCAGGGCTAATGTTGTGTGTGAACGGTCCCTGGAAAAGTGTGCAAAGAGCATTAGCATCGGAAACTATCTTTTGTTGGGAAAAGGAGAAGAAAATTCGGGAGGAAGGAAAAGAACCTCCATACTTTCCGATGCTGTTGAAGCCTTAATAGGAGCTATTTATTTGGATGGCGGATTTGAAAGTGCAAAAGCTTTTATTTTGAACCAGTTGGGAGAATTAATCAATAAATCCATCAACGGCTCTATATTTACCGATTATAAGACCCAACTGCAGGAATATATTCAGAAAACCAGTGACCACACAATTTCCTATGAGATAATTGAAGAAATAGGACCGGATCACAGCAAAATGTTTGTTTCTCAAGTGAAAATAGACGAAAAGACTTTGGGAATCGGCAAAGGAAGGAGCAAGAAAGAAGCAGAGCAGATGGCAGCAAAGGCTTACTTGGAGAAAATTAAGGCTTAAGTATAACTAAAATTACAGCTTGAGTATACCTTGTTGTACAAGGTTTTTTGAGGAAAATTTAAACGAGAAGTCAATTAACGGAATTGATACGGAAGGGAAAAGAATGGAGACCAGACACATTGTAATACCAATTTTTATTCCCCATAAGGGTTGTCCTTTTGATTGTATATACTGCAACCAGAAAAAAATAAGCGGTCAGAGGGATGAAATGACTGAAGAGAAGATGATATCTGAAATTGAGTCTTATCTGAGTACGGCTGATGAAGATGCATATATTGAGATTGCATTTTACGGAGGGAGCTTTACAGGTATTGAAAAAAGCGAGCAGTTTAAATTCCTTAACATAGCAAACGAATATTTAAAAAAAGGCAGAATTAAGGCAATTAGGCTTTCTACAAGACCTGATTATATAAATGAGGAAATATTGAACTATTTGAAGGAATATGGAGTCGTTACAATTGAATTGGGTGTGCAGAGCCTTGATGATGAAGTTCTTGAAAAAAGCTGCAGAGGACATAATCAGAAGGCGGTATATAATTCTTCAAAACTCATAAAAAAATATGGATTTGTTTTGGGGATTCAGACAATGATAGGACTTCCGGGGGATACCGATGAAAAGGCTTTATCAACGGCTGAAAAGGTTGTGGAACTTAAACCGGATTTACTCCGCATATATCCCACACTGGTAATAAAGGATACATATTTGGAGAAGATGTATAATAGAGGTGAATATACTCCCCTAAGTCTGGAACATGCCGTTGAACTATGTGCAAAGCTTCTTAGTATTTACCGGGATAATAATATAAATGTGATAAGGGTTGGACTTCAAGCTACAGAAAGCATCAGCGGTGACGGCGATGTGGTTGCCGGACCGTTTCATCCCGCTTTCAGGCAGTTGGTGGAGTCTAAATTGGCGCTGAAAAAAATTGAGGAAATAATTGAACGGAATAATTTGTCGAAGAAACGCTCTTTGTCTATTTGCACATGTAGAAAAAAAATATCTGATGTCGTCGGTCACAAGAGAAGTAATGTTAATTACTTGAAAGAAAAGTATGGATACGTTAATGTGGAAGTCAAGGAAAGCTATGATGTACATGAAATTTATGATATAAAATATTAATTTTTTGGTATTGTTTGTTGAAGGGCATTGTTATAAAATAGTAAGTGGGTAGAGTCTACAATACATTTGTTGACATAAAGAAAAAACAGATAGAGAAAAACTTTTTAATTTATTTAATTTAATATAGTTTATTTTATTGAGGAGGAAAAGTGTATGGAAGTATTAAAGGTATCAGCTCAATCGCAGCCGAAAATGGTCGCTGGAGCATTAGCAGCAATACTTAGGGGAAAATCGACAGCAGAAATACAAGCAGTGGGGGCAGCAGCAGTTAATCAAGCTATCAAAGCTATAGCAATTACAAGAGGATTTGTTGCGCCAAATGGAATAGACATCATTACTGTTCCAGCTTTTTCATCTATTAGTATTGATGGGGAGGAGAGGACTGCAATTAAGTTCTTGGTTGAACCCAGGTAAATTTGTTACATAGTATTTCTTTTTAGGCTGTTCTTTTCAGAACAGCTTTTTTAATTCTGTAAATTTTAATTTACTTGGAAAATACATTTATTTGATTGTAAAATTTATTTTTTATGCACTCACTGCTGACAAGTTTTGCTTGACCCTGAGGGAGTATCTACGTGCTCGACACAGTGAAACCTAAGTTTATGTTATATCTTTATCTACTTAGCAGGATTAAAATATAATTGGGCAGGTGTTAAAATGAGCATTGATAATTTTTCGGTTGAATCTTCGAATAAGCCTGTAATAGGCATTCCCCTTGGGGACCCTGCAGGAATCGGGCCGGAAATAGTTGTAAAGGCATTAACCAAAGAGAGTATATACAAGTTTATCAAACCGGTTGTGATTGGCAGCAGAGATGCTGTTGATAAAGCTTTAAAGATTTGTGGGCTTGACAGCCGGGTTAATGATATAAAAGATGTATCCGAAGGATTTTACAATAAAAACACTGTTAATTTAATAGATTTCGAAGATGTTGATGTATCCGGGGTTGTTGCCGGAAAGGTTCAGGCAATGGGAGGAGAAGCAGCGTACAGCTATATCAAACACTCTGTTGAATTGGCTCAAAAAGGCATGATTGACGCTGTTGCCACCACTCCCATTAATAAAGAGTCCCTGAAAATGGCAGGTATTGACTGTATTGGACATACGGAAATATTTGCAGAGCTTACAAACACCAACGACCCTTTAACCATGTTTGAGGTTCGGGACCTTAGAGTGTTCTTCTTAACCCGCCATGTTTCATTAAAGCAGGCGTGCGAGCTGGTTAATAAAGAAAAGGTATTGAGCTATATACAGCGCTGTACCAAGGCTTTGGAGCTTCTTGGCATAAAAGAAGGCACAATGGCGGTTGCAGGTCTTAATCCCCACAGCGGTGAACACGGCCTTTTCGGAACAGAGGAGGTTGAACATATAGAACCGGCGGTCAGGGAGGCAATTTCCATGGGCTACAGGGTTGAAGGACCTATTGGAGCCGATTCGGTATTTTACCTGGCGCTAAAGGGAAGGTATAACTCGGTTCTCTCCCTGTATCATGATCAGGGACATATTGCCACAAAAACCCTGGACTTTGAGAGGACAATTGCAATTACCGTCGGATTGCCGTTTTTACGTACATCCGTTGACCACGGTACTGCTTTTGATATCGCAGGTACGGGAAAAGCCAGTGAGACCAGTATGGTGGAAGCCCTATTGAAAGCCGGAAAATATGCACTCGGTTATTTAAAAAACGTATCAAAATAAAAACCGGTTGTTAAACGGGAAATATACACCCGGTATAGGTTTTGCTGTTTGGAAAGCTTTCCGGCCGGTAATTGAGTCTATACCGGAAATTGAGTCTATACTATAAACTATGAAATAGAGTGACGTAAAATAGTGAAATTGTGTGTATTGATTAAATATAAAATTATGTTAGAATTATTATGTATTGAAACACCCATGCAATTTTAATTTTGCGTGGTTTTTTATATGATTGACGGTACTTATTCTAAAATACGAGGTGTTTTATTTGCATCTAAAAAGACTTGAAATTCAAGGCTTTAAATCCTTTGCAGACAAGATTGTACTTGATTTTAATTCCGGTATTACCGCAGTAGTGGGGCCGAACGGAAGCGGAAAAAGCAATATTTCCGACGCAATTAGATGGGTGCTGGGAGAGCAGAGCGCAAAAACTTTAAGAGGCGGAAAAATGGAGGATGTTATTTTCGCCGGTACAGAACACAGGAAACCTATGGGCTTTGCGGAAGTCACCCTCACTTTTGACAATTCCGACTCCATGCTTCCGGTGGAATTCAGTGAAGTTTCCATAACCAGGCGCGTGTACCGCTCCGGTGAAAGTGAATATATGATAAACAAAACTCAATGCCGGCTTAAAGACATTTATGAGATGTTTTTGGATACCGGTGTGGGTAAGGACGGCTACTCAATAATAGGACAGGGAAGGGTTGACGAAATCCTAAGCTCCAAATCCGATGAAAGAAGATATATATTTGAAGAGGCTTCCGGAATTATGAAATATAAGGTCAGAAAGCAGGAAGCGGAAAAAAAGCTGGAAATGACAAGACAGAATCTTTTAAGAATAAATGACATCATAATGGAGCTTGAGACTCAATTAGAGCCTTTAAGAGAGCAGGCAGAGGTAGCTAAAAAGTTTCTGAGCCTTAGAGAAAGCCTGAAGGAACTGGAGGTTAATGTTTATATTGAAAACATTACGAGGTTCAAGGAAAAGCTGGAGGAGTTCGAACAAAGCTATACTACAATAAAGCAGAATATCGAAAGTGAAAATAATAAGCTTGAGGAAATTACAAATCTCAACCAAAGAAATATCAGCCTGTTAAAGGATATGGACAACAGGCTTGAACAGGCAAAGCAGGAGTTCTACGCCATTGACGGCAATCTGGAAAAGTGCGGCGCGGAAATAAGACTGAATGAGGAGAAAAAAAGCAATCTTATCTCCAATATTTCAAGATTGGATGGAGAAATAGCTGAGGTTGAGGAAAAAATCAAGGAACTGTCCGGGGAAGAAGAGCAAAAGAATGAGAAAATCAAGTATTTAGACGAAAGATATAATGATTATTCATTAAAGCTTGAAGAGAGTGAAAAACAGCTTAAAGCGATATTGGATACATTGGACGAGAGTGAGAGATATATCGAGAGCTTAAAGTCAAGCATAATGGAAAAGCTTGATATTCAGTCGGATAAAAGGACTCAAATAAATAATGTGAAAAATCACATTGAGATTATCAAAAAAAGACAGGCAAGCATTGACGATGAGCAAAACAAGCTAATTTTGGAGAAAGACAGGGAAAATATGAAGAAGGAAGACCTGTCGGAGAACATTTCCAAAGTCAATGAGTTGATTAAGAATATAAAAGAGCAACTGGATGCTTTATATGAAAAAAGGAAGGATTTGGGCTTAAAGCTGGAGGAAGAGAAGAAAAGGCAGAACAATGTGAGATCCGAGATACAGGTAAAGTCCTCAAGACTTAGAATGCTCAAGGATATGGAGAAAAACCTTGAGGGTTATAACAGAAGCGTCAAGGTTGTTTTGCAGGCCTGCCAGCAATCTCCGGATTTCGGTAGAGGTATTCATGGTGCTTTGGCTCAATTGATAACCGTTGATAAAAAGTATGAAACTGCCATTGAAATGACTTTGGGCGGTGCGCTTCAAAATATAGTAACTACCACTGAAGAGGATGCTAAAAGAGCCATTGAATTTTTAAAGAAAAACCGGTTGGGAAGGGCAACCTTTTTGCCTATTTCCGCTGTTAAAGGCAAGTATCTTGAAGATAGTATTGTAAATCAGCTAAAAGGCCAGGAAGGCTTTATAGGTGTTGCTTCGGATCTTATCAGTTGCAGCCCGGAATACAAAGGTATTATATTGAGCTTTTTGGGAAAGGTAGTAGTGGTGGAAAACCTTGATACGGCAATAAAGATGGCAAGAAGATATGGATACGGTTTTAGGATAGTTACCCTTGAGGGTGATATTTTAAGTACCACCGGTTCCATGTCGGGAGGAAGCAATACCCAAAAAGAATCGGGAATATTGGGAAGAAACAGAGAGGTAACGGAGCTTTCGGAGGCTATTGAAAAGCTTAAGTCCGATGAGGAGGCATTGGAAAAAAGCTGCAGTGACCTAAGTACCATGCTCAGTGATGTCGTAGACGAAATAGCCGATAACGAAAGCAACCTCAAAAACAATGAGTTGATAAAAATAAGGGATGAAAGCCACTTGGCACAGGTGGATGAAAATATTAACAGGATTTTGGCAAGGATTGATATGCTCAAGCAGGAAAAAGAACAGCTTATCAGACAGGAAAAAGAGACCTGTGAAGAGCTAAGAAAGTATGAAGACGAATTAACCCTTATAGAAAAAGATATTGAAGAAACCAGAAATAAAGTAGCCCAAAACCAGGAGAAGAGCAAGGAACAGCAGAGCATAAGGGACAAGCTCCATGCCGATATAACCGACTATAAAATTTCCGTTAATTCAATCTTAGAAAGCAAGGAAGCAGTGAAAGAATCCTTGGAAAGGATTCAAAATGAGAAAAACTCACATGCAAAAGGCTTGGAAAGAAGAATTGCGGAGAAAAAACGGAATGAGCAGGAGATTAAATCATTAGAAGAGAAGAATGAAGGATTGGCTCAACAAATTAAAAAGTATGAAGAAGAGAAAGCAGGAAAAACTTTTGAAATAGATAGAATAACAGAAGAAAAGAAGGTGCGGGAGGAAGAGTCCGCAGACATTGTAAACAAGATAACCGAAATCAATAAAAATATACTTTTGCTCCAGGAGGAATACAACAGAATTGAGGTAAAGAAGGCCAGAATAGAGTCCGAGATGGAGTCGATCCAAAACAGAATGTGGGATGAATATGAACTGACATATACCAATGCACTGGAGTTTAAAAAGGATATTGGAAGCATACCGCAGGCTCAGAAAAAAATAAGTGAGCTGAGAAACAGTATTAAAGAGCTGGGGCCGGTTAATGTAGCGGCTATAGAGGATTATATCAAGACCAAAGAACGGTATGAGTTTATGTCGGTACAGAGAAACGACATGGAAGAGGCGAAGAAAAAGCTTTACAAGGTAATCAACGAGATAGTTGCGAAAATGAAGACTCAGTTTATGGAGCAGTTTAAATTGATAAATGAGAATTTCAATGCGGTATTTCGCGAACTGTTTGACGGAGGTAGGGCTGAACTGATTTTGCTCGACAAGGAAAATGTTCTGGAAAGCGGTATTGAAATAGAAGTACAGCCCCCGGGAAAGAAGCTTCAGAACCTTATGCTCCTTTCGGGAGGAGAGAGGGCGTTTACCGCCATAGCGTTGCTTTTTGCAATTTTAAGGCTCAATCCAACGCCTTTCTGTGTGCTTGACGAGATTGAAGCCGCTTTGGATGATGCCAATGTTTATAAGTTTGCACGGTATTTAAAGAAGTATTCCAATGTTACTCAGTTTGCCGTTATAACCCATAGAAAGGGAACAATGGAAGCGGCCGATACCTTGTATGGTGTTACAATGCAGGAGCACGGTGTATCAAAGGTGGTTTCCCTTAAGATGGGCGAAAAAGTAAGCTAATATTTTATCTAAATATAATTATTTTAAATGGAGGCAGGAATATGGGTTTTTTTGATAGGCTTAAAGAAGGATTGAAGAAAACTAAAAATGCAATTACCGAAAGAATAGATCAGGTATTGGTTTCCTTTGGAAAGATTGATGAAGAATTGTTTGAAGAGCTGGAGGAAATTCTGATAACTTCGGATGTGGGAATTGATACCAGTATGCAAATTATTGAAAACCTAAAAAAGAAGGTTAAAGAGAATAAAGTTGTTGATCCTCAGAAGGTCAAGGAGCTTTTAAAGGAGGAAATAGCCGATATTTTAAGCATGGGAGAGTCGGAACTCAAGCTTGACACCACTCCGTCGGTTATTTTGGTGGTTGGAGTTAACGGTGTGGGTAAAACCACATCAATCGGCAAGATTGCAAATCTTTTGAAGTCTCAGGGGAAAAAGGTGATGCTTGCTGCAGGAGACACTTTCAGAGCTGCTGCTATTGACCAATTGGAAATCTGGTCGGGAAGGGTCGGAGTGGAATTAATTAAGCACTCGGAAGGAGCGGACCCGGCAGCGGTTATTTATGATGCGATACAGGCAGTTAGAGCTCGTAAGGCTGATGTTTTGATATGTGACACTGCAGGAAGGCTGCATACAAAGAAGAATTTGATGGAGGAATTAAGAAAGGTGTTCCGGGTTGTTGACCGGGAATTGCCCGATGCCTCAAAGGAGGTTTTGCTTGTTCTTGATGCCACCACGGGTCAGAATGCCATTTCCCAGGCAAAATCTTTTGGGGATATTACGGGTGTTACCGGAATTGTATTGACCAAGCTTGACGGAACTGCGAAAGGCGGTATTGTAATTTCAGTGGCTTCATCCCTTAACATACCGGTTAAATTCATAGGTGTCGGTGAACAGATGGATGACCTTCAAAGGTTTAATGCTAAGGAATTTGCTGAGGCACTGTTCTCTTAAGGAGGGATTTGTATGAAGTTTCATACCGAATATCTGTATTTTAATACAAAGAAGAGAAGAGAGTATATCAATATTACGGATGAAGTGGAAAAAGCTTTGGAAAAGAGCGGTATAAAGGAGGGCATGGTTCTTGTTTCCGCTGCCCATATTACCGCAGGGGTTTATATTAATGACGCTGAGGACGGAATAATACAGGACATTGATGATATGTTGGAGCGCCTTGCACCCACCGGCCCGGATTACAGGCATCACAGGACGGGTGAGGTTAATGGGGATGCGCATCTAAAAAACATACTTGTAGGCCATCAGGTAATAATTCCAGTCACAAATGGCAGGCTTGATGTGGGACCATGGCAGCAGGTTTATTATGCAGAGTTTGACGGACAGAGAAGAAAGAAGCTTATAATAAAGGTGATGGGAGAGTAGAAGCTTGGGTCATGGAAAAGGAGAAGCTTATAGAAATTATTTGGAACTATCATCATATGAACCATAAGCTGGAGAGTTCGGATTGTATAGTTGTCTTGGGAAGCCATGATACCAGAGTTGCTAAAAGGGGAGCAGAGGTCTTTTTAGAAGGCTATGCTCCTTTTATTGTGTTTTCGGGAGGCTTGGGGAAGATTACCGGTAGAATGTGGAGAAAGCCGGAAGCCCAGGTGTTTTCGGAAATAGCGGCAGAAATGGGAGTACCGAAGAGTTGTATGCTGATTGAGGATAAGTCCACAAACACAGGTGAAAATGTTTTATTTGTAAAGCGGCTGTTGGAAGAAAACCAAATCAGGGTGCAAAGGTTGATAGCGGTTAATAAGCCGTACATGGAAAGAAGGACCTTTGCAACATTTAAAAAACAGTGGCCCGAGGTGGAGATTTTGGTAACATCTCCGCAAGTGGGGCTGGAAGAGTATCTTGCAGGGTATTCAAATGGAGCGCTTGACCGGGATGAGATAATAAACGTTATGGTGGGAGACTTGCAGAGGATTAAAACTTATCCCGAACTGGGCTTCCAAATCCCTCAGGATATTCCAAAAGAGGTGTGGGATGCTTACTTGAAGCTGTTGGATATGGGTTACACGAAATATATCCGCTAATACTGTTTCAAAGTAAAGAAGACTGAGAATAACTTTACTTCACATAGTTCAGAAAGTCTTAAAAATAGGGTGAGGATGAGATTTATAAAATAGCATAGATTATATATGTATATTATTGTATACAATATTTACAATTTGATGATTGTAATATACAATAGAACGCGGGAGTATAAAATAAATACTATGGCAAAAAGTAATATTAGTATTTTGGCGTCAGGGTGCAGAAAAGACAATGAAGACATAGGGGTTATCTGCAGCAAAATATATAGTCCTACCGAGTTTGATGTATCTATTGAAGAGTATGAATATCCCGGGAAAGGTGCGATATCTTTTAAATCCTACGCAGATGATAATAATGTACTAATCTTTACGTACGGTGACGGAGAAGAAGGATATTTTGATACAAGAACAAACGAAGCTGTTTTTGAAAAATACAATTCAAACTGATAACGGGCATAGGTTGTAAACTATCGCTGTATAAAATATAATAGAATTATGGAAAGTTTTTATGTAGGGGAGATGCCGATGCAAAAGAGAGTATTATCTGTTATGCTGATTTTGCTGCTTCTTGTGGGCTTTTATTACACGACCGGTGCCTATACCGCCAACATAAACGGTGAGGATATTATTTGGAATCCGGGCATTATTGGGGGCATACCTCAAAAGCAGATATCGGTTAATGTAAGAGATTTCGGTGCAAAAGGGGATGGCGTTACAGACGACTACAACGCTTTTGCAAAGGCAATTGAGGCGGTAAAAGACGGCGGAGCGGTATGGATTCCTGCCGGTAATTACCTTATCAAATCAAAAATTCTATTGGATAAACCGGTGGTTTTAAGAGGAGAGGGACCGGGTAAGACCAATCTTTATATTAATCATAGCCAAAATGCGTTTGAGATAATAACATATAAAAGAGGTACGTGGATTAATCTTAAAGGTGGTTATACCAAAGGTTCAAACAAGCTGACTGTAGAGAATCCTTCGGTTTTTATACCCGGAGTCTATGTTGAAATACAGCAGGATAACGATCCTAATGTAATGTATACCTTACCGGAATGGAATCAAGGATGGGCAGCGGGAGCTGTCGGGCAGATTGCAAGAGTGGTTTCGGTTTCGGGAAATATTGTAGAGATTGACCAGCCCCTTAGAATTACATATAAAGCTAATCTGAATCCGGTGATAAGAACCCAGGGATTTGCAGAATATGTCGGATTTGAAGACTTTTCGGTGGAGCGTTTCGATACAAGCGATACAAATATGTTTTTCTTTAAGAATGCGGCCAATTGCTGGGTTAGGAATGTACATAGCAGAAAGCCCGCAAAAGCCCATGTCAGCACCGAAACTGTATACAGGATCGAGATAAGGGACAGCTTTTTTGATGATGCAACAAACTGGGGCGGGGGTGGACATGGCTATGGTGTCGAATTGGGCTTCCATTCTTCGGATTGCTTAATTGAAAACAATATTTTCAAACATCTGAGACATTCGATGATGGTGCATTTGGGTGCAAACGGAAATGTGTTTGGATACAATTATTCCATAGAACCTTATCAGAATGAAGGGGGCAATTGGACACCGTGCGATATTTCCGTACACGGTCACTATGCCTACAGCAATTTATTTGAAGGAAACATATTACAGGAAGTTAACATTTCGGATTATTGGGGACCCTCAGGACCGAACAATACTTTTTTGAGAAACAGAATAGAATCAGAGGGTATATTTATTGAGGATTCATCCAACTATCAAAACATAGTGGGTAATGAAATTGTTAAAGGCAGTATTTTATGGGATACGGATAAAAGATATCCCCATAAAATCGACCCCACTACGTTGTTTATACATGGAAATTATGTTAACGGCTCAATTCAATGGGACGAGAATACAACGGACCGAACAATTCCCGTATCTTATTATCTTGCTAAAAAGCCTGATTATTACGGTTCTCTTGAGTGGCCTTCGACCGGATCCGATAAACCGGATGGAACCAATCCTGCCCGTGAGAGGTATTATGGAAATACAATACCTCCTACTACACCGACGCCGGTTGCTAAAATAAAATATGGAGATGTAAATGGCGATGAAGGAATTGATTCCCTCGACTTATCTCTTTTAAAAAGATATGTTCTGAGAAAAATTGATGATTTCCCGTATTCAGAGGGTAAGATCAGTGCGGACTTGGATGGAGACGGAGGTATAAATTCTTTGGATGTATCGCTTTTAAAAAGGTATATATTAAGGCGAATTGATAAATTTCCGGTAGAGCAAATATAAAATAGAATTTCATGTATAAATTTTAAGAATATATCCAATATTAACCTTAGATGTTTGCAAATATAAAAGTAAAGAGGTGTGAACATGGGTGATAGGGATATATTCATCGAGATCAATCAAATTCTGTCGGAGAATGGCTACGATAGAAAGATTAACAGCCTTATCGACCTTGCGGATTTTCTGAATGAAGAAAAGGATTCCGAGAATGATGTATATGATAGGATTAGAGAATTGTATGATCAGTTGGTAATGGGAATAGGTATGTGGTAGAATAGGGAATCGTTGTTGATTTTTTTTAAGGCGAAAGAGGAATCATAATTCTTTCGCTTATTGTTGGCCTCTTGGAATGAAATGAAAGAAGTAAAAGCGAAGGGACTCGATGTCCCGAGCTTTTGTTTTTTTTTCATGATAATTTATAAATTGAAAAGAGGCTTCACTGTTTTGGAAGCCTCTTTACCGGTGCTTTATACATGGTTCTTCTTTTGTATGAAATTAAGTAAACAGGTTTCTAACTTGTGAGATTTCGCTCTGATCTGCCTGCTGTGCAGCGTGATAATATCCTTTTTGCTCAGCGAGCTTGTACAAATTATACTGGAAGGTTTCACAACTGTTTCTTATTTGCTGAATAGTTTGCCGTAATTGTGGGTTTGAAGATTGAGCTATTACGCTTGCATATCCTGTTAAACTGCTGTTAATTTGAGATAATACGTCATTTACCATTTCTTTGTCTTGCATGATAACTTATTCCTCCCTTAACTTAAGAATGACATTAATTGTTGCATTGTATTTCTCGCGTCTTGTGCGGATTGCTGGAACATTTGCTTAACCTGTTGGTCCGTTGCTTGCTGCGCATAAGATTCTAATTTTTTTGCTGAGGTTTCATGTGAATAGATAAGATGTCGTAAGTTTTGAAGTTCTAATTGGTTTAGTTGAGTCATGTGCATTTCTCCTTTCTTTTGATTTTCATATTTAGTTTTTATTAAAAACATAAAAATATTCAAGAAAATAATAAATTTATATATTTTGTAATATTATGAAGGAAAGCTTCTTTCGTTAAATTCCATTGGAGCATTATATTGCTTATAATAAGATGCTTTTTTAGGGGCAAATTAATGATGAGGTTTTTTAACACAATTACCGTGACTGATTAATATAGTCTTTTTGGGTGGAGGAAAGAAATGGATAGCAATAAAATATCGTTGAACAATAAAAGCATTTCAACATTCAAGGTTGCTGCTACATATATCGGGACGGTAGTGGGAGCAGGTTTTGCTTCCGGACAGGAAACGTTGCAATTCTTTGCTGTTTTCGGTGTCAGAGGGCTTTTGGGACTTCTTCTTGTTACGGCACTGTTTATATTTTTCGGATATATTATTATGATGATGGGAAAGGAATTCGGGGCAGAATCCCATATTGAAATAATAAGGCATTCCGGAGGAAGATACTTAAGTCCTTTAATAGACTGGTTAATAACCTTTTTTCTTTTTGGAGCATTGACAGCCATGATAGCCGGATCCGGAGCTCTTGTCAATCAGCAGTTTGGATTGAGTCCCGTATGGGGAAATGTGCTGATGGCCGTTTTTACTGTAGTAACCGTTCTTACCGGCATTAAAGGGGTCATTAATTCCATCAGTGCGGTGGTACCCTTTCTGTTAACATCAGCTGTGGGTATCAGTATAATTTCGGTTGTTTTTATACCTCCAACAGCCGGGAATACTATTCAGGTTTCCGAATCCACGAGTGTACTTATTACCAACTGGTTATGGGCGGCTATTTTGTATATATCATATAATATGGTTTTGTCGATTTCCGTATTGGGGCCATTGGGAGTACAGGCCAGGGACAAAAAAACAATCAGAAACGGGGCTATACTCGGGGGCATAGGACTTGGCGCTGCGGCAATAGCCATATATTTTGCTATAGAAAAGAATTTTGATGCGGTACAGGGTATGGAAATACCTATGATTTTCATTGCAAGGCGTATTGCGTATGTCCTTCAGATAATATATTCATTGGTTCTCATTGCTGAAATATACACCACAGCTGTCAGCAGTCTTTACGGATTTACTGCAAGGGTTTGCGATATGGATTCAAAAAAGGCAAGATACTATATTATCGGTACAGCGGTTTTGGCATTGGTTGCAAGTCAATTCGGTTTTTCCAATCTGGTGAGATACCTCTACCCGGTTGTGGGCTATGGCGGGATTGTCATGCTTGCAGTGTTGCTGCTTGCATGGTTTAAGGCAATGCGTCGTCCTGTGAAGGCTTAATTTATCCGTTTTTATACCGGTCTAAATCATTTCAGGCAAGAATTTATGCTTCTTTTTTTCAAACCAATACAAAAAGGTTTTAAAGTTGTACCATTTATTGTACAATATGTATGTGCAATTTTTCAAATCTAAAATGCTTCAATATTTTAAAAGACTTTAGAGGAGTATTATAATGAAATTTGAAAATGTGAGAAGTTGGATTGATTTTGTAAATGAAGCTTCTTTAGAAGAACTGTCAAAACTGCTCAACGATGAATTTTCTTTGGAGGAGTATATAGAAAGTACAGGTTTGATTTACGTAGATAAAGATACATTGTTGAGTATTAAGGATAGAATAATGGGATTGGAGTTTGAAAAAAGATTTTGGGAAGAGACTTTGCCTTATATTGATGTAAACTCTTTGAACGAACGATTGCTTAACTATTTAATTGATAAGAATATAGCAGATTCAATACTGGGTCATATGCCTTTACCGGACAGATACTTGTGGAAGCTTGCCGATAAAATGGAAGAAGCGGCAATAACTTTAGGAAAAAGGATGTATATTGGAGAAAAATATACCTGTGAAGAATTTGAGGATTTTTTAAATAAATTTATTGACAATCATTGGTTGTTTGACAGTCTATTGCTGATAGAACCTGGTCATGGCGAAAAAAACAATAAACTTATAAGGACATTGTTTAGAAAAACACAATATAAAGATTTGAAGAGAACAGTTATTAAATCGGTAATTTCTAATAAAATAAAGCATACCGAAAAGATCGTTATAATTTATAAATATTACAGGACAATGGAACCGGAATATTTACTGTCGATTGCTCAAAACCCGATAACACCTGTTGAAATTCTTGAGAGACTGACGAAAATAGAAAAGGTGAAATATGCTAATAAAATAAGGTGTTGTGCGAAAGATAATTTGCAAAGCAGAAATAAGAATATTTGTATCGAAAAAGAAAAATCTTGAAGGATATGATATAATCCGATTAAAAGAGTATAAACAAAGTTTTTTTGTTTCGGAGAAGTTTAAAAATATTTTTCAGTCAAATAATTTTACCGGATATTCTTTTAGAGAAGTGGAATTGGTTTGATTTTTATTTTGTGGAGAGTGAGGAGATTATATTATGAAAAATTGTGTTGTTATTGAAATTATAAATAATGAAAATGAAAAGATTGTCAAACAGTTAGATTTAAATGACTGGTATGAGCAAGAAATTGTTGAGATTGATGATGAAAAATATAGAAGAGAGCATAAAATTGTAAATATTAAAGGAATTCAATATGATCAAAACGGAAGAGTGGAAGTATCGTGGAAAACATACTATGATAGTCTTGGCCGTTTAATAAAAACCGAAGAATATGATGAGAACGGTAATTTAATTAAATCTGAGGAAATAGGCTAAGACGATGATAAACATTGATAACATCGGTTGATTTTTTTTTGCTTTCATATATAATGGAAATACTGATAATAATGAGCGGTGATTTTAGGCTATGGAACAGTATGGCAAATTAAAATTTTTTGAGCACATACCGGCCGTTCCCGATAACAGCATGATTCTCACCCGATTGGGCTACAGGAAAACTAAAACGGTTTTGGATGAGGATTATAAAAAGAAACTTAAAGATTACATAGATACGGGACTGATGCTGTGCAACACAAAAGGAGTTTTTACAAGGCTTAGCATAATAAAACGGGATGAGGAATCCTTAGAGTTGGAAAATGGTGCCGTTCTAAAGAGCAGAAGCCTGTCAAAGCTTCTTCAGAACAGCATGGAGGTTGTTTTGATGGCGGCTACGGTAGGAAAGGATATTGTGGACAGGATCCTTGATGAGGTGGAAAACAAGGACGCTGCGTTCGGGCTCGTTTTAGATGCTGTTGCATCGGAAACCGCAGATGCTGCTCTTGACTGGATGGTTGATTTTATAAATAAATTGATCAGAAGAGAAGGAAAAAAGCTTACCGGGATGCGATACAGTCCCGGATACGGAGACCTTCCATTGACCAATCAGAAGATTATTTTCGATATATTGGATTTAAAAAGGCTAGGACTTGAAATAACGGAAAGGTTTATGCTGGTTCCGGAGAAGTCTGTTATTGCCATTGCGGGCATAGAAGGGGTTGAATCTGATGGATAAAAAAGTTTTTTTGAATTTGCTAAAAGATAATATATTGATACTTGACGGTGCCACGGGTACGGAGCTCCAAAAGAGGGGCATGCCCCAGGGTGTTTGTCCTGAGATGTGGGCAATTGAAAACCCGGATGTGATTGTGGATATACAAAAAGAATATATAAAAGCAGGGTCTAACGCCGTGTATACCTGCACTTTCGGAGGCAACAGAGCTAAGCTTTCCGAATTTGGATTTGGTGACAGGACGGTTGAAATAAACAGGAAATTGGCACAGCTTTCAAGACAAGCAGTGGGAGATAAGGGGCTTGTTGCAGGAGATCTTGCACCGACGGGTCATTTTGTAAGGCCCTTTGGGGACATGCCCTTTGAAGAGGCGGTTAATATTTATAAGGAACAGGTAAAAGGCCTTTTAGAGGGCGGTGTTGATTTTTTTGTAATTGAGACCATGATGGATATACAGGAGGCAAGAGCAGCCCTGATTGCCGTTAAGGAGAGCTGTGACCTTCCGGTATGTGTTAGCATGACTTTTGATGAGGGTGGAAGGACCCTTACGGGTACCGATCCTGTGACGGCGCTAATAATTCTGCAGAGCCTTGGTGCAGACGCAGTGGGATGTAATTGTTCCACAGGACCTGGGGATATGATAAAAATAATACGGGCTATGAAGCCCTATGCAAAGGTTCCGCTTATGGCCAAGCCCAATGCCGGACTTCCCAAGCTGGTCAACGGAAAGACACAGTTTGACATGGATGCTGAAGAATTCGGAAGCTATGCTAAAGAATTTGCTGAAGCCGGGGTTAATCTTTTGGGAGGATGCTGCGGTACATCACCTCTGTATATAGAAGAGATTCGGAAAAATATTGGGGGATTAAAGCCTATAGCACCCGAGACGAAAAAAGTAAGTGCCGTTGCTTCTGCACGAAAAACGGTTTTTATAGATGCTGATGAGCCTGTAGTAGTGGTGGGTGAAAGAATAAACCCCTCAGGTAAAAAAATGCTTCAAGAGGAATTGAGACAGGGCATGACATCTTTGGTAAAACAGTTTGCCCGGGAACAGGTGGAAAAGGGTGCCAGCGTACTGGATGTTAATGTTGGAATGCCGGGAATAGATGAGAAGGAGACCATGGTTAAGGTGGTGGAGGAGCTCTCTTCCATAACCGATGCGCCCCTTTGCCTTGATTCGTCCTCGCCGGAGGTTTTGGAGGCGGCACTGAGAATTTATCCCGGACGAGCACTTATAAACTCCATATCCGCAGAAAAGGTAAAGTTGGAAAAGCTTTTGCCGATAACTACAAAGTACGGGGCAATGTTTATTCTGCTTCCTTTAAGTGATGAGGGAGTACCTGAGACAGCTGAGGAAAGATATAAGATTGTTGAGAAGGTATATAACGAAGCCTCAGGATTTGGCTATACGAAAAGCGATTTTGTTGTAGACGGCCTTGTAATGACGGTATCTGCAGACCAGAAGGCTGCAGTTGAAACCTTAAAGGTCATAGACTGGTGCAGTACTGACTTCGGTTGCGGTACAATAGTTGGGCTGTCAAATGTGTCCTTCGGTATGCCCGAAAGGAAATGGATCAATTCGGCTTTTCTTGCCATGGCTATAGGACGGGGTCTTACCATGGCAATACTGAATCCTTCCGGTGACACTCTGATGAATATAAAGATGGCATCGGATGTTTTGAAGGTAAAGGACAAAAACAGCATGAAATATATAGAATATTTTGCCGGTCAAAAGGAGCAAAAGCCTGCTGCTGAGAAAAAGGATGAGATTAAAAGCAGCGTTGAAAAAATATATGATGCTGTTGTAAAAGGTGACCGGGAGAGTATAGCCCAATATATTGATAACGCTTTAAAAGAAGGTGTTGAGCCTTCACATATTGTTGATAAATATTTGATTCCTGCAATAACCCATGTAGGGGATCTCTACGACAAAAAGGAGTATTTTCTCCCCCAGTTGATTCAAAGTGCCGAGACCATGAAAACAGCCTTTGGAATTTTAGAACCCCTTCTTTCAAAGGATGTAGATGAGGATGGAAGGAAAAAGGTACGGATAGTTCTGGCTACGGTTAAAGGAGATATACACGATATAGGAAAAAATATCGTAGGGTTGATGCTCAAAAATTACGGCTTTGAGGTTTATGACCTGGGCAAGGATGTGGATGCCGGTGAAATAGTAAAAAAGGCAAAAGAAACCAAAGCATCAATTATAGGTCTATCTGCGCTCATGACCACAACAATGCTTGAAATGAAGGAAGTTGTGGACCTTGCCGAAAAAGAAGGTCTTGATGTAAAAATAATGATCGGCGGAGCCGTGGTTAATGCCGAATATGCAAAAGAAATAGGCGCCGACGGATACGCTGAGGATGCCTATGCTGCAGTAAAGCTTGCAAGCAAGTTTTCACAAATGTGATATAGAAGTATGCAAAAAAATTAATCGAAATACATATCAAAAATTAATTTCCCATGAATAATTATTTCTTATTGACACAATATATAGTATATGGTATAATGAACCATAACAACATGTTGTTATGGTTCATTATCAAATTTCCTTTCAATTCAAAAAAGAAATTTTATAGGAGATGTCCAAATGGTTACTAAAATTACAAAGAGAGATGGAAGGTACGAAAGATACCAGCCTGAAAAAATAACATGGGCTATTTTTAGTGCTGCTACAGCCTGTGGAGGTAATGATTTTGCCAAGGCGGAAGAGCTTTGCCGTCAGGTGGATGAAATTGTGCAGGAAAAGTTTTGTGATAGCATACCCGGTGTGGAGGATATTCAAGATATTGTTGAAAAGGTTTTGATTGAAAACGGTCATGCAAAGACTGCAAAGGCATACATACTATACCGTGAAAAAAGGAAAAGTGCCCGTGACCTCAACGCATTGGTGGGAGCCACTATTGATCTCTTTACCAACTATCTTGGGGATAAGGATTGGCATATCCAGGAGAATGCCAACACCCAAAAAAGTATCAACGGTCTTAACAATTATGTCAGGGAGACCTTTACTAAAAAATACTGGCTCCATGAAATTTATCCCATAGAGGTTAGGGAAGCCCATGAAAACGGAGATTGTCATATTCATGACCTTGGATTTTTCGGTCCCTATTGTGCAGGATGGGATTTGCGTCAACTGCTTTTAGAAGGATTCGGTGGTGTTGAAGGAAAGCTTGAAAGCAACCCCGCAAAGCATTTACGTTCTTTCTTGGGACAAATTGTAAACTCGACATTTACAACGCAAGGGGAGACAGCCGGTGCTCAGGCATGGTCCAGTTTTGACACCTATTGTGCACCGTTCATACGTCATGACAATATGACATATGAACAAGTGAGGCAATGTCTTCAGGAGTTTGTTTTTAACATAAATGTTCCTACAAGGGTTGGATTTCAATGCCCATTTTCCAACCTCACCTTTGACATAAAAGTTCCCAATACTTTAAAGGACGAGCCGGTTATAATCGGAGGACAATACACCGAGCATACTTATGGTGAGTTTCAAAAGGAAATGGATATTTTCAACAAAGCATTTTGCGATGTTATGCTTGAAGGTGACGCAAAAGGAAGGGTGTTTACATTCCCCATACCTACAATAAACATAACTAAAGACTTTGATTGGGACAACCCTGTAGTGGACGAGTTCATGAAAATAACTTGCAAATACGGAATACCGTATTTTGCTAACTATGTAAATTCCGATCTTTCTCCGGAGGATGCGGTTTCTATGTGCTGCCGTCTCAGAATTGACACCTCAGAGCTTCGGAAAAGAGGAGGAGGACTTTTCGGAAGCAATCCCCTTACCGGTTCCATTGGGGTTTTCACAATAAATCTTCCCAGAATTGGGTATTTGTCAAAATCGGAAAGTGAGTTTAAGGCAAGGCTTTGGAAGATTGCGAATATTGGAAAAACCTCACTTGAGATTAAACGAAAAATAATTGAGCAACAATCGGAAAGAGGATTGTATCCCTATTCGACGCATTTTCTTAGAAATGTTAAGCAAAGAACAGGGCAGTATTGGTTCAATCATTTCAATACAATAGGAATAGTCGGTATGAATGAAGCATTACTGAACTTTATGGGAAAGGACCTCACAACCCGTGAGGGACAGAGGTTTGCCATTGATATTATGAATTATTTACGAGATATTTTAGTTGAGTTCCAGAACGAGACAGGGCATTTTTACAATCTTGAGGCAACTCCGGCGGAGGGAACATCATACAGACTGGCTAAGTTGGACAGAGACAGGTATCCGAATATAATTACGGCCGGAATAGAAACTCCTTATTATACCAATTCCACTCAGCTTCCGGTAGGTTACACCGATGATATTTTTGAGGTTCTGGAGCTTCAGGATGAACTGCAATCGTTGTATACGGGCGGAACGGTTCAGCACCTTTATTTGGGAGAAAGCATTGAGGATATTGATGTCTGCAAAAAGCTTATTCAGAAGGTATTTAACAATTATAAAATGCCGTATATATCAATTACGCCCACCTTTAGTATCTGTAACGAACACGGCTATATAAAGGGAGAGCATTTTACATGTCCGGAGTGTGGCAGGGAAACCGAGGTTTGGTCGAGAGTAACCGGATATTTGAGGCCGGTAAAGAATTATAATATCGGTAAGAAGGAAGAGTATTTTGAAAGAAAGAAATTTAAAGTTGTGGAGAAGGTATCATGATAATTTCCGGAATTCAAAAAAATTCCTTTGTAGATTTCCCGGGAAAAGTGTCAGCTGTTGTTTTTACACCGGGCTGTAATATGAATTGCTTTTACTGCCACAACAGAATGCTGATTTCCTCTGAAAATAACGAAGGAATGATGGAGACCGATTCGTTTTTGAATATGCTCTCCAACAGAAAGGGTTTTTTGGACGGCGTGGTTGTAAGCGGTGGAGAGCCTACCCTCCAAAACGACTTGGGGGATTTTATAAAAAGGGTTAAGAATTTGGGTTATCCCGTTAAGCTGGATACCAACGGATCAAATCCCGAGGCGATTGAAAGCCTTATCGATAAAGGCTTGGTTGACTATATCGCCATGGATATCAAAGCTCCTTTGGATAGATACAGCGAAATTTGCGGCAGGGATGTGGACATTGAAAGAATTAAGAGGAGCATAGATATCTTGAAAAGGGGCACCGTGGCTTATGAATTCCGTACCACCGTTGCACCGGGACTGAACATGGATGATATTTTTAAAATTGCGAGGAGTATTGCCGGAGCAAGGCTGTATGTATTGCAAAAATGCAGGGAGATTAAAGGGGCAGATATGAGAATTTCATACAGTCCGCAGTTTTTACTGGATGCGGCGGTGAAAATTAAAGGAATTGTAAACAGGGTTGAAACAAGAGGTGTTGCCGTATCGGCATAATCTTCTGCAAACGAGAATTTTTAAACCGATGTGTTATTGCATTATCAGCCCACAAGGCTCATTAAAAAAGTCTTGTGGGTTTTTTATATAAAAAGAAAGTAAAAAACGGAAGCAAAGCATATAAATAGTATAATGTGATGCTTATCGCATAAAGATTAAAAGAAATAGAAAAGCACATATGCATATTTTTAATAATAAAAATAACTTCAAATACTTTTAAATAGCCAAATTGTTAAAATATAGATAGTATTCGTAGGATATGTTAAAATAGATGTCAAAATAATTCAAAAAAAGGGGGAACACCTATGCATTCCAATGGATACATACAAAAAAACATTTCCAGCATCAGGCTTTACGCTGCCGAACCCATTATATAAATTTTATTATGAAAGGATTGGTGTTATGAAAAAGTTATTTATCATGTTGCTTACCTTGACTATAATTACTACATGGCTTTCAGGGTGTGGCGGCAAAAACAGTTCAAAAAAAGATAGAGAGATTTCTTCAACGCATTCCGATTCTTCTGACACCTCCACAGATCCCAATTTAGATACTTCAAGTAATGCAGAGATTTTTGGTGAAGGGACAATTTCTTCTCTTGATGAAATAAAAAATAAGTTAATTGAATCAGGTTATCAAATTTCCGATTTGATGGATATTCAAAAACAAACTGTAGTGAACCTTGTGGATGGATTTAATTTTTCAAAAGGCGATGAGTATAACTTTGTGATGGAGTTTGCCACACCAAAGGATGCGAAAGCTAATGCGGACATGGTAATTGAATCCGGTTATCAAGTTCCGATAGTCAATGGAAGGTTTGTAGCATACGTGACAGCTGAAAATGGAATTGTGACTGATCTAGAGCTTCAAGCAGAACTTGAGAAGATTATGGATGCAAAAGCTTTGGTTGCGGACCAATCGTCCGACACGAAGACGAAAAACGTATCTACCAAGACTACGGATTATAAAGAGGCTTACGAGCTCATGCATAATATTACCGAATCAATGAATACCATGCTGGATAAAGCATTGAGCAAAAACAATAACGAACATCCGCAGGGAGACCCTCAAAATACGGAGAATGTTTTCGTTCTCATGTTTGTTCAATTTCAATGGCATTAACTTCACAGTTCTGTGAAAATGAGCAGATGCTTAAAGGAGTAGAAATGGCAGCGGAAATGTTTGGCTTGACGAACGTAAAGGTTACTCGTAACAAGGCACATGACTATACGCTTACAGCAACACAAGCTCGCACTGAGGGGCCATATGAGTTACACGGCGTATACGATCCAACGAGTGGGGGTCTGCGAATGGTTGAAAAGACCGATGGAAAGGTAACTACATTTTTCGAGTTCATACCTTTAGGTTCCGACCAATATGCTTTACAAACAAGAACTGAACGAGGCATAGTTAATTACAAGGATGGCAAGGTATTATCCTTTGTATATACGATGCTTTATTATGATGGTAATGAATACAACAGCGAATCAGACAGTATATATCCTTCCGGGTCAGGTGCAAACATTGAATGGGCTGCATCCAAGGGAGAGGATGAATATTCACAATATATCAAATTTGACGGAAAAAACTTCAAGATCAATGTGCAAACTTTTGGAGAGAGGGTAAAGGTTGAGATACCTTCCTAGCCTGACATCTGTCGGTTATATTCCTTGAGGAAGATTTAAAAAATGAGGAACTGATTTCAGCGATTCTCCTTTGTTTAATTTTTGCTGCTGCTTTTAGAGGGTGATACTCTTATCTCTCGTAAATCCTAAATTTTCTGCTGAGAAAGATAAATCACTTTAGAAAGATAAATCACTGTTGATATAAGAAAACTAAGGTGTCTAATTTACCTTAGTTTTTTACAATATGAAAAAAAGTAGTTTTATAATAAGTCTTGTTCTTAAGACAGCATTCACTATACCCAAATACTTTGATTACTAGGTATGGTATGTTAAAATAGTTAAAAAGTAAACTTTGACATATACCAAAATACTTATGGAGGAATTTAGATGTGATGCTTGAAATAATAAGCTGCAGCAGAAGAACGGATATTCCGGCCTTTTATTATGACTGGCTGCAGGAATGTCTGAAAAATAAATATGCAATGGTGAAAAATCCTTACAACGGATCTATGTACATAGTGGATTTGTCTTGTGAAAAGGTGCACTCAATTTGCCTGTGGTCAAAGTCGTTTGCCAATGTTCTTAAAGACCCTAAATATTTGTCGATGTATAATTTATACTTTCAGTTTACAATCACAGGGTATTCAAGAGCTTTGGAACCAAATGTTATAGATACCAATGAGGCAGTCAGGCAGATGGAACAACTGGCACTAAGGTATTCTCCGCAGCAAATTAACTGGAGATTTGACCCTATTATTTTTAGTATGGAAGGAGAGAAGGAACCGGTAGCGGATAACTTTGAGAGGGCAAGGTTAAAGATGTTTGAGACTTTGTGCAGGGATATTTCTTCCTTTGGCGTAAACCGTTGTACCGTAAGTTTTCTTTGTATGTATAAAAAAGTAGAGCAAAGAATGAAAAAGTCCAACTTTAATTGTTTAGTTCCTTCACAGCAAATGCAAATTGTATTTGTAAGCCAATTGGTTGAGATTGCCGATAAATTCGGGGTTACTGTTTATACATGCAGCAGTCCGGTTATTGAAGGAGTACCCGGGGTGAAGAAGGGACATTGTATAGACGGAGTTTATCTAGAAAAACTGTTTGGCAAAAGGGCATCCCATGCAAAAGACGCAGGACAAAGAAAAGAATGCGGATGTACCCGGTCGAGAGATATCGGAGGATATAGAGGACAAAGTTGCCGTCATGGATGTGTTTATTGCTATGCGCAGTAGCAGGGTTGTTAAAAATTAATTTGAATAAAGTAGAACAAGAACTTAATTATGTGAATCAAACAGTTTAAGGAGGAGAGCAAAAGTGATTAATTTCCGAAGATTTCGTCAAATAATGATTATTATGTATATAGGGATAATTCTGGCTGTTATATGTTCGTGTAATAGAAATAACGGAGGACATAATCCTAATGAAACGTCAAGTGATTTGCCGACAAACTCACCTGTAGCAACATCGAGAGATCTACTTACGGGCACATCTGAAAAATCCGATGAATTGATTAGCCAACAATTAATTGGGATATGGCATGCTGCTCCTTCAGTGGGTAGTGGTTATGATAATTTGTTCTTTTTTTATAAGAATAATAGATTTAAGTTATGTTACAGTCAATATGATGAGGCGAAGCGAGTTATAGACATATCAGGAAAATGGACTGTCGATGGCAATAAATTAAAACTTTCCGTGGATGAAAAGACAGTTGTAATTGGGGGTGAACTTGTTGAGTCATCTCCGTCGTCAGCTTCTGAATATAGTTTAATTAACGGAACAATTGAAAAACAGATATTAGATCCACCGGAAATTATTGAATATGAAATAAGCCAGATCGAAAAAGATACAGAGTCACCCTATGAGAACAAAGTTATGATTAATGGTACGTATTATTGGAGAATTTGCGATGACCCGGATGACGAGTATTTCAATAGCCTGAATGAGGTAAGTGAAATCTATTTAGCCCCCTAATAGGTTTGGAGAAAAAATGCGAATATGTTAGCATAAATAATAG
>LFSC01000041.1 GCA_001512505.1 Clostridiaceae bacterium DTU079
TATTTTTTTCATTGATATCCTCCCATACGCTTATTTTATCTATAAGAAATTTAAATCCTTTTCATAGCCAAAAAGTTACGCTTTTCAATAAAGATGAACTTCTCAATGTTCATTTTTCTTAAGAGTAAAAGCACAGCTTGCCACAAGGAATGTAAAGTTATACAAGAGATGCTATTTACATACTATGACATCGTCAATTATAGCATAATGGAGATTTTCCATCAATACTCAATACGGTTTATGAACGGAAAAGAGCTTCTTGATGTACAAGTAGGGGAGAGGGAAAAAATAATCCATAAACAAATGATTTTACTATAGTTAAAGTCTATATTTTGTTATAATGAAAAAATTTTGTAAATATATTTTAATTATAAATCAAACTAATAAAGTATTATAATGCAAAATGTAATACATAATCGAGGTATGCATAAATGAAAAAAATAATTGCAGATAAAAATAGAGATGTATTTTGAGCAATACATCTCTATTCTTTAACTTAAGTCGGAAGTTTATACCCCTTTACATATACTACTACATTTATATCAATAGATCTTGATTCTTGAACCCAAATATACTGATCATTTTTTGCACTATACAAAACCTTTTCAGGCAGAACATCAAAACGTTCTTTCTTTTGATTTATGTGATTTATTATTTCATCAACTAATTCGGGTTCAAACTTTTGAAGGAGAATTTCCTTTAAATCTGCTTTTTGCTTTTCGGGATTTTTTCTCAAAAGATTAACTTCAAAATCAGCTTCTATTTCTTCACGAGCCTGTACCTTCGTAACAACAAGATCTGTGTCTGCTGGAATTTTGAATCCACCAACTTCTTTTCCAATGTTACTGATATCATTATCATTGTTTTCAGTCTTATTGAGAGTTATATAAACGGTTTTAGTACTAGGCTCCCAAGTTACAGTGGCACCAAAGGCTTCGGCGACATAGCGAACAGGAACGAAAATTCTGCCTTCAATATTCAACGCAACAGTATCCATCTGTTTTTTTTCACCGTTTAGGGTGTAGTCTCTTTTATCTACATAGAGAACCAATTTGTCGCTGCCTCTTTCAAAAGTGGCCTTTTTTGCAATCCCATCCCATGTAACCGTCGCGCCTAATTTTTCACCGATAAATCTCGCTGGAGCTTGAGTTCTTCCAAAGGAATCAATGAAGGGTTGCTGATCCGGAAAATTTATTTTCTCCCCATTGTAAAAAACACGAAGGGGCAGTTCATACGAGAAACAATTTGTGGTTATAAACACGCCCACAATAACTAAAACTACCAATAATGACACTGATTTTTTCATTAACAACCCCCCAGATTACCATTCTATCTATAAGAGATACAAACATCATTTCAAAAAGACTGACTTTTTACACATGATTTTTTTCCAGGTACCGTTTAATCTTTTTAGTGGTTGTCTTGACAAATTCGGTTTCGCGAATATTTATATCAATTACCCTTTTGTATAGCGGCATGTTTCTGTTTATACTCTTTATTTCCGATTTTATCAATTTATAAACCACTTCAGCTGAAGGATCAGAATCCATCTTAAGTTTTGCTTTTATTGCCTCCATATCAGGAACAATTTGTGCAGAAACAATTGTTTCACCGGTTTTTTCGTCCTCTTTGCCTGTTACAAGAGATTCTAATACATAGGGACTTTTATTAATGTATGCTTCAACCTCTTCGGGGAAAATGTTCTTACCGTTTTTAGTTACTATTACATTCTTTTGACGGCCGGTAATATAAATAAAGCCTTTTTCATCCATTTTAGCAAGATCTCCTGTAAAGAGCCATCCGTCCCTCAAAACTGCTTTTGTCGCAGCATCATTTTTGTAATAGCCCAGCATCACACTGTCACCTTTTACAATGATTTCACCCAAACCGTCTTGATCGGGATTGTTTATTCGTACATCAAGTCCGGGAAGGGGAAGACCTGCCGAATCATCCCTGAATATCTCATCCCTGTTGACAGAAACAATCGGAGAAGCTTCAGTCAGCCCGTAGCCTTGACGAATAGTGATACCGAAATTACTGAGTCCCTTGGATACCTTCGGATCAATAGCTGCTGCTCCGGAAATCACAAGTCTTAACCTACCTCCGACATTATCAAGAATTTGCTTGAACAATTTTTTGCGTATATCGATTTTAAAGACGTTATATAAAAGATTACTGATAAAAAGTCCAAATTTTAGCTTTATTTTAAGACTCTTATTTTTTTCAGCCTGGGTCCATATTTTCCTGTACATGTTTTCCAGAATAAGAGGCACCGAAATAAGAAGTGTCGGTTTAGTTTCCTGTAGGTTTTTAGCAATATATTTAAGACCTTCATTAAAGGAAATTGTTACTCCGTTATATATCATAACAAGAAAACCTGCAGTACATTCATAGGTATGATGAAGAGGTAATATTGAAAGTACCGAATCGCTACTGTCAATGTAAAGAGAAGAACAGACACTCATTATATTCGAGCAAATATTTTTATGGGACAGCATTACACCTTTAGCGAAATCGGTGGTACCGGAGGTATATATTAATGCACTCAATGCATTTTCGTCAATTTCGGAGTCAATATAGTCTTTATTGCCGGAATTTAAAAGCTCTCTGCCTTTTTTTACAAGACATTTAAAGGATAAGAAGCTATCATTTTCATGTTCTTCAATATCCATGTTTATATAATATTTAATGCTTATTAATTTGGGTGAAAGCTCTTTTAGCCTATCATGAAAAAGTCTTCCCGAGTAAACAATCGCATTGGCATTGGAATTGTTTAAAAGGTTTTCAAGATCTGAATTGGGAAGTTCTTTATCCAGAGGGACTATTACTCCCACTCCGTTTACTACCGATAGGTAAGTAACACACCACTCATACCGGTTTTCACCTATAACGGCTATAAAACTGTTTTTTAGGTTTAGGTCCAATAAAGCGGTTCCCAAAGCGTCAATATCATTTTTGAACTCAGAATACTTGATTCCTTTATACGTGTTGTCTTTGCACTTTATGTTAAATGCGATTTTTTCGGCAAACATAGTTGAGCTTTGTTCAATCATGTCTTTCAAGTTTTTTATCGGCCTTACATCATAAATCGGTGGAAAAATCATAATAACACTCCTTCAAGGGCTAAGCCTGTATATTTTTTGGCTTCTAATTATATACTATATAGATTATACATCAAAATATGATTGTTGTAATAATGAATTTTTGATTTGTTTCATTTATATACCTATTATGATTGAACAAAAATACTCAACATAACAAAATTACCGTAATGTACCGGTGAATTTTAAAGATATTTACAATTATGAATTTTTAGTTGCTAATACATTTTTTCTTGTTGCTAATATATTTTTATCTTTTTGAATTAATACTTCTGGATATTCTGCGGAGGGTAAACCTCAGCAACATAAACATTATAAAGAAAATTAATGTTACAATGGTGACTTTTTTTAATATCGGGCTCTTTATTGATTGTTCGATTATTCTTTGAGGAGGAGGTGAAGGCACGAATTCTTCCATATCTCTTGAAGCAACCGCATCAATCTTGCCCAGTGAAACACCGTTTCGTTTAACTTCCAAATACCCAAGGACTTCACCTTTTTTTATAGGAGCACTGATTTCAGTGTTGATATGCTCTTCAATTTCAAAATCGGTTTTTTTGGCATTATTGGGTAATAAACATTTGAGCCCATCCGATGAAGCAACGATATCTAAATTATTGTTCCCGGCACCGTTGGCAACATGTACGGATTTTATATAGGAGTTCGGTGCCACGACATCCTGCATGGAATAGTTTTTGAAGCCATACTCTAAAAGCTGTTTTGAGTAATCAAATACCATGTCATAATTTTCAACACCGAGAATTACGGAAATCAATTCAATTCCCTCATCGTTTTCCGCAGAGGAAACAAGGTTGTTCAATGCCCTGTCCGTATATCCCGTCTTGATGCCTGTAATTTTTGTATAATAATCCGATTTGTATTTTGAGTTGGAATACAGCAAAAGCTTGTTGGTCGTACCCACAACAACTTCTTCATCGTGCTTGTTTGTAGGTGGAATTCTGACTATGGTCTTTTGTACTACTTCCCTGAAATAGGGCAGAGACATACCATAGCGTGCAATTAATGCAAGATCCCTTGCAGTGGAAAGATGGTTTTCATATTTTTTTCCGTTATCAATTCCGCAAGGGTTAACGAAATTTGTATTGGTAGCACCGAGTTCTCTGGCTTTTTCATTCATTAAATCGTAAAACTCCTGTCGTGTGGAGCAGAGATTTTCTGCGATTACGTAAGCCGTTTCATTTGCGGACCTAACTAAAAGGGCATCAAGCAAATACCTTAACTTTACTTGCTCTCCTGCGAGCAAACCTATGTGCATTCCGCCGGGACCTATGTCGTCAATTGCGGATTGATTTACCGTCATTAACTGGTCAAGGTCTCCCATCTCAATTGCTAAAATACCTGTCATTATTTTGGTAGTACTTGCAGGATAGGTTTTAAAATCGGGATTATGCTCTGCCAACACCTGGCCTGTTTTTGAATCTATAAGAATATATGCTCTGGCATTAATGCCCAACGATTCCGCATTTATATAAGCAGCATTTGAAAGTACTATAATTATTAAAGTTATAATCGTCAGTAGTTTTTTCATTGATTCCTCCAGCCTCACATGATGATAATAAAAAGATTCCTTCTGATATTTTATTTTAAGTATAACAAAAAAGTCGTAAAAAATGTAGGTTTCAATTGAAAAAAACATAGAGGTATATTAAGGAAATATGCATTTACATTTATGTGTAAAATTATTATTATAATATTGGAGGGAAATTTATTATGTTAAGGGATTTTTTGAGTCAGGAAATCAACATGAAAAAAGGTGTGGTTGCGCTAATGATTTTGGGGTTGGTTGTAACCACTTCGGTCACCGGTTTTCTTTTGGCAAATCGAAACAGCGATATAATTATTAGCAAGGATGCTTCAAATACCCGAAGCAATATAAACCAGCTTACAGACAGTAGTATGGGAACCAATACAGATCATGATAATAATAATGCAAACCGGCAGGATGAAGAACCGGAGGAAGAGATAAAGGTTTATGTTGTGGGAGAGGTAAATAATCCGGGTGTAGTTACGCTTAAAAAGGGGCAGTTGATATATGATGCAATTGAGCTGGCCGGGGGACCCACCGAAAAAGCCGATGTTGAGAACATCAATATGGTGTATGAGTTGAAAGAGAATGTTATGGTCAGGGTAAAATCAAAGGAGGAAAATCAGCCTGATAAAACGGAGGAGGAGAACCGGACTCTTAAAAATGACGGTAACAGCGGTATAAGTATTATCAGGGACAGTGCAGGAGCAGTGGTTGAAGAAAATAATAATGACAATAAAGGTACGACAAGCTCCAAGATAAATATTAATACCGCATCGGCGGACGAACTTATGACTCTTCCGGGGATTGGGCCTTCTACAGCTGAAAAAATCATATCCTATAGGGAGCAAAACGGGGAGTTTAAAAAAATAGAAGACATAATGAATGTATCGGGAATAGGAGAGGGTAAATTTAATAAGATGAAGGATTATATCACGGTCAAATAAGTGAAGTGGCGTTATTTTGGAATAAAAAGTATTAGACGAAAGGGATATGGCAGGAGTATAATTTTGATATAATTGTTCGCAAATTTATTTCAATGCTAAAGACAAAGGAGGTGACTTATCAGACTGCAGCAAAATATATTTAATTTATATTTTGCATAATCCATTGGCTTAGGTGTTGAGTGATTTAAGTTCTAATGGGTCAAATCGGTCTGATAAGAACATTTATGAGAAAAACATTGATTTTGACGACAATACTGTTGACGACAATACTGTTGACGGCTATGTTAGTACTTGTGGGTTGCAATGATCCTTGGGGTTCTGATACCGGTGATTCCGGAGGCCAGCCGAACCAAGGAAACGGCCAGGAAGGAAGTAAAGCGGAAGTAACTCTTTATTTTCCGACTAAAGATAACAGCAGGGTAGTGAGTGAAAAAAGAACTATAACTGCAGATGACGATGAAATAGTTAAAAGATGTATTGAGGCTTTAATGGAGGGACCGAAAAGCGAAGAACTTAGGAAACCTTTTCCTAACGGAACAACGTTTCTTGGTGTAAATACGGTAGGCGATGTTGCCGTGATAAATTTTTCCAAAGAATTTGAAAATGTAAAGGGACAGGATGGACTGTTGTTGAGGGTTTCCCTGGTGAATACTCTCACGGAACTTGAAGGTATTAAAAAGGTCAGAATTATGGTTGTAGGGCAGGAGCTTACCGATGAAAACGGCCAGCCTTACGGTGACATTGAAAGAATTCCGTTAGATTCCGAGGGAAAGCCCGAAATGGACAATGAAACCACTGTGGTTGTTTATTACATTGATGCCGATTCCGAAAAAGTCGTTGCGGAGGAAAGAACTGTGGAAATAGCACAGGGGGCTGGAATTGAAGAGATTATTTTTGAGGAGCTTAAAAAGGGTCCTGAGAAAGATGGATTGGAGCCTGTAATTCCCGACGGAACAAGACTCTTATCGGTTAATACAAAAGACGGAATTTGTACATTAAATCTTTCAAAAGAATTTATTGATAACCATATAGGCGGATCAATAGCGGAAACGTTGACTTTGAATGCTATTGTTGCTTCTTATACCGAGCTTCCCGGAATAGACAGTGTGCAGTTTCTAATTGAAGGAGAGATTAGAGAAGTGTTTATTCATTCTGCATTGGACAGACCTATTGAAAGGGATGAGGGAATCATTAAAAAGTAAAAGGATAAAGCTGGTCTTTGTACCGGCTTTTTTGCTGAGAGGATTTAATGTTTGCCCGACATTGAGGGGATGATAATCAGGACTGAAAACAAATAGCCTAGAAATATGAAAGTTGCCGGAAGGATAAAAGTAAATATTATACATTTTTTTATTTTTTGCTGCCTTTGCTTTTTGAATTTTATCAATCTTTTGGTCCGCATAAGTAACCCCCGTCCAATTTGTTGTTGCTTACATTATACCACAATAATTACTTATTTGTTATTTCCGGGGAATACAGAAGCGCATAAAAAACGTGGTTTATACAAGTAATATAGTGGTTGACACAAGTGATATATAAATATATAATTGAATATATATTTATTGAATTTTTATATTGTATTGTCAACAATGAAGAGAAGAGTAGGCTGCGTCCGTTCTCTCAAGAGAGAAGGTATCATGGGCTGGAAGTACCTTCAGAGAATAGCAGTTGAAGACCACCTCGGAGTTGAAACGGTGATTACGTTATAGTCATAATGAGTAATAATTAGGGTGGAACCACGGGAGATAACTCTCGTCCCTTTCGAGGGATGGAGAGTTTTTTTATTGATTGCTTGAAAGTTCTTTCATGAATTATTATAAACAGGAGGTATATTTATGATTAAAGTTACACTTAAGGACGGTAGCGTTAAGGAATATAATAAAGGTGTCACCATTAAGAACGTTGCAGAAAGTATAAGTGAAGGCTTGGCAAGGGTGGCTCTTGCCGGAGAGGTAAACGGAGAAGTAAAGGATCTTGGTTATCAGCTTGAGGAGGATTGTTCCTTAAACCTTTTGACCTTTGAAGATGAAGGCGGAAGGCATGCTTACAGACATACTTCATCCCATATAATGGCCCAGGCGGTTAAAAGGTTATACCCTGATGCAAAGCTTGCGATAGGACCTTCTATTGAGAACGGTTTCTACTATGACTTTGATGTGGAGAAGCCTTTTTCGGTTGAGGATTTGGAAAACATTGAGAATGAAATGAAAAAAATAATAAAGGAAGACTATAAGCTGGAGAGATTTACTCTGCCGAGGGATGAAGCAATCAAGTATATGGAAGAAAGACAGGAGCCCTACAAGGTAGAGCTTATTCGGGATTTGCCGGAAGGTGAAACAATATCCTTTTACAGACAGGGAGATTTTGTGGATTTGTGTGCCGGCCCTCACGTGGAATCCACAGGCAAGATTAAAGCGTTTAAGCTGTTATCGGTAGCTGGTGCTTATTGGAGAGGCAACGAGAAAAACAAGATGCTTCAGAGAATCTATGGAACTTCCTTCAATAAAAAAAGCGAACTGGATGCATATCTCACAAGACTGGAGGAGGCAAAAAAGAGGGATCACAGGAAGCTTGGAAAAGAGCTGGATCTTTTTGATATCCTGGAAGAGGGACCCGGATTCCCATTCTTCATGCCTAAAGGTATGGTTTTGAGAAACATTTTGGAGGAGTATTGGAGAGAAGAGCATAAAAAAGCAGGGTATCAGGAAATAAGGACTCCGATTATATTGAATGAAGAGCTCTGGCACCGTTCGGGACATTGGGATCACTATAAGGAAAATATGTACTTTACAAAAATAGATGAAGGAGATTTTGCCATTAAGCCGATGAATTGTCCGGGAGGAATGCTGGTTTATAAAAGAAAGCTTCATTCTTACAGGGATTTGCCCCAAAGACTGGCAGAACTCGGACTGGTTCACAGACATGAGCTTTCCGGAGCTTTGCACGGATTGATGAGGGTTAGATGCTTTACCCAGGATGATGCCCATATTTTTATGACTCCTGAAATGATTAAGGATGAGGTATTGGGGGTAATAAACCTTATCGATAGCTTCTATAAAGTGTTCGGCTTCAAATATCATATCGAATTGTCAACAAGACCGGAAAATTCGATGGGTTCCGACGAACAGTGGGAAGAAGCAACCGATGCATTGAAAAATGCCCTTGAAGCAAAAGGTCTAAGCTATAAGATAAACGAAGGAGACGGTGCTTTTTACGGACCAAAGATAGATTTCCATCTCGAGGACTCTATCGGACGTACATGGCAGTGCGGTACAATACAGTTGGATTTCCAGATGCCGGAGAGGTTTGATTTGACATATATCGGAGCGGATGGAGAGAGACACAGACCGGTTATGATTCACAGGGTGGTTTTCGGAAGTATAGAAAGATTTATTGCCATTTTGACAGAGCACTATGCAGGAGCATTCCCGGTATGGCTCTCACCGGTTCAGGTTAAAATTCTGCCCTTGGTTGACAAACATCACGGTTATGCAGAAGAAGTTAAAAAGCAATTAGAAAAAGAAGGAATCAGGGTAGAAGTGGATTTGAGAAACGAAAAGATCGGCTACAAGATCAGAGAGGCACAATTGGCAAAGATACCTTACATGCTTGTTATAGGCGACAAGGAAACGGAAACCAAAACCTTGGCGGTAAGGTCCAGAAAAGACGGGGACTTGGGTTCTATGTCAGTGGATGATTTTGTTGCAAAAATTATTAGTGAGATAAAGAACAAAGAAAACTAGGTGAAGTCATAAGATTTGTTTAATAAAAAAGCAAAGTGGGGTTGATATTAATGATCGTTATTAAGCCGTATTTTGTGATTGAGACGGAAATTGACGGACAGCAGATTTTGAAGCATATTGAAAAGGCGGGAAGGGTTTGCTATAAGAGCGAGGACAAAACTACCGAAAGTTCCGCAGCTGAATTTGTAAGAAGGATCATTAAAAATGGTCATGAGGCGGTTATTGAGCATTTTTCGGTCACGGTGAAGGTAATCTGTGACAGAGGTGTTACCCATGAGATTGTAAGGCACAGGCTTGCATCGTATTCTCAGGAAAGCACAAGGTATTGCAACTACAGCAAGGACAAGTTTACAAATCAGGTTACCTTTATTCAGCCCTGCTTTTGGGATGTTAACACAGAGGACGGAAAAAGAAAATATGATATATGGAAGAGTGTAATGGAGTTTTCCGAAGAAAAATATATGGAGCTTTTGGAGTTGGGGGCAACACCTCAAGAGGCCAGGAGTGTACTGCCTAATTCCTTAAAGACGGAATTGGTGATGACGATGAATCTAAGGGAGTGGAGGCACTTTTTCAAGCTTAGGACTTCCACGGCAGCACATCCTCAAATGAGGGAGATTGCAATACCTTTATTAGATAAGTTTAAAGAATTGATACCGGTTGTTTTTGACGATATTGAAGCGGAATGATGTATGAACTGAAGTAATAAAAACTTTTTATTGATTTTTTATAAAATTTCTTGACAAATACCGAAGTATTTGATATTATTGAAAAGCAAAACAAAGAAGAAGTAATCCACTTCTCACCTTGCGAACACGTTTTGTAAGGTTAATACTCATTAAGTACAAAGGTTATTTATTGTGTATTGTGAGATAGGTGGATCATTTCTTGGTCCACCTTTTAATATTAATATGCACGGATTCATAATTGAGGTCGTGCTGTAAGTAAAAGAGCTTAATGCTCGAAAAAGTTTAAAAATAACGCAAAATCTCAAAAAGCCCGGAGGTGTTCTTTATTAACAAAAACGAATTAATGGTCAATGAGCAAATAAGAGACAAGGAAGTAAGACTGATTGATGTTGATGGTACCATGCTTGGAATAATGTCTTCAAAGGAAGCACAGAAGCTTGCAAACTCAAAGAATCTTGATTTGGTCAAGATTGCTCCGCAAGCGGTGCCTCCGGTATGTAGGATAATGGACTATGGCAAGTATATGTTTGACCTTGCCAAAAAGGAGAAAGAAGCCAGAAAGAAACAGAAGGTAATTAATGTTAAAGAGGTTAGACTGTCTTCATCAATTGAAGAGCATGATTTCAACTTTAAGTTGAAAAATGCCGTCAAGTTCTTAAAAGATGGGGATAAGGTTAAAGTAAGCATTAAGTTTAGAGGCAGAGAAATGAATTACACCTCGTTAGGTCAGCAGATACTTGAGAAATTTGCGGATGCTATTGAAGAGTTTGCAGTAGTAGAAAGGAAACCAAAGCTTGAAGGAAGGAACATGTTTATGATTCTTAATCCTAAGCAGTAATATAGAATTTAAGGAGGAAATCTTATGCCGAAGGTTAAAACACACAGCTCTTCCAAAAAGAGATTTAAATTAACAGCAACAGGTAAGGTTAAAAGATCAAAAGCTTATAGAAGACACATATTGACAAAGAAAACTACTAAAAGAAAAAGAAACTTGAGGAAATCAACAATTGCATCCGATGCTAATGCTTCAGTGATCAAAGTGTTGATTCCATACAAGTAAGGGAGGAGTGCGGCTATGTCAAGAGTTAAAGGTGCGGTTAGAACCCGTGCAAGACATAAAAAAATATTAAAGTTGGCAAAAGGCTATTTCGGAGCTAAAAGTACAAACTTTAGAATTGCAAACCAAGCTGTAATGAAATCTTTGGTTTATGCATACAGGGATAGAAGGGCTAAGAAAAGAGATTTCAGAAAGCTCTGGATTACCAGAATAAATGCTGCAGCAAGACTGAACGGTATGAGTTACAGCAAGTTTATGAACGGACTTAAAAAATCCGGTATAACCTTAAACAGAAAAATGCTTGCCGAGATGGCTGTTAATGACGCAAATGCTTTTGCTCAATTAGTGGAAAAAGTTAAGTCAGCAAAATAATTTTTCAATAAAAAGGGGGGAACTCGAAAGAGCTCTCTCTTTTTTATAGAATAGTGAAGAACAAATTAATTAAATATGGAAGGAATAAATTAATTAATGAAATAAGATATAAGGAGATTTTATGAAATACATAAGCAGTGCTCAAAATCCTGTCATTAAAGAAGTTAAAGCATTAAAACAGAAAAAATACCGTGAGGAAACCGGTATGTTTTTTATTGAGGGTATCCGGTTTGTTGAGGAAGCATTAAAAGAAGATATTTCCATTGATAAAGTGCTCGTTTCCGAAAGCCTCAGTGATGTTAACGGCGGCAAGGAAATTTTGGAGAAGGTCAATGCAAGGGGATGTGAGGTTTTTTTGCTGCCCCACAAGCTTTTTATGGAAGTGTCGGATACCACAAACCCTCAGGGGATTCTGGCGGTGCTGCAGGAACAAAAATACAAGATTGAAGATATATATGATAATAGGAATTTTTTTATTATACTTGAAGGAATTCAAGACCCGGGAAACATGGGGACTATAATCCGTACAGCCGATGCCGTGGGTGCAACGGGGGTCGTATTGTCCAAGGGCTGTGTGGATATATACAACCCTAAGGTTTTGAGGTCTACAATGGGCTCTGTTTTTCATGTGCCTATTTGCTTTAGTGAAAATATCTTTGAAACTTTAAAGGATATGAAGTCCAGGGGAATAAAGGTTTGCGCCTCACACCTGGAGGGCAATTGCGATTATTTTGATATGGATATTAGCGATAATATAGCCGTTGTAATTGGAAATGAAGCCAATGGAATAAGCCGGCAAATGAAGGATTATGCGGATATTTTAGTTAAGATACCTATGGTAGGAAAGGCCGAATCGTTAAATGCGTCGGTTGCTGCAGGTATATTGATGTATGAAGTGTTAAGAAAAAAATTAAATAGCTCTGGGACGATTCTGCCCTGATTACGTTGAAAACTGTTGAGGTCTTGAAAAATATGAAAGAAAATCTGCGGATCAAAAGTTTACGGAATAATTTTCTTAACCTTGTCTATTATATAATTTGATACCGTTTTTACTTTTATTACCTTGTTAAATCATGCCTATAGTGATATACTTATCGTTGAACAGTTCTATTTTATGCTTATTTTAAAGTGTATATGTTTTGAATTATTCTATTTGGCATATAATAAATATGCTCCTATGTAAAATAAATTCTTTTAATGTTAATGCGTGTTGCCAAAAAGCGAAAATTATACAGACAGGAGTTGACGTTGCAATGGAAATAGTCTTGAATGTTTTATATATTGCCATTTTATTGTTGACAGTATTGTACTTAGTATGGTTAATGTTCTCCAAAACGCAAGACAGGCAGTTGATAAAAACGCGGGATGCATCTTTGAGCAGCGATGAACTGCAGAACTATGCAAAGGAAATTGCTTTTGAGCACGCCATATCTAAGAATGTCAGTGACTTTATTTGGCCTATACCGCGAATGAACGATAACTATAGATATATTATGTCTGTTTACAAAGAATTGAATGAAGATGTAATGAACGGAATTGACACTACTCCGGCAGCCGAGTGGTTGTTGGATAACTTTTATATAATTGAAGAGCAGGTAAAGAGTATACGCAGAGATCTTACAAAAAAATATTATTCAAAGCTTCCCATGCTTAGCAGCGGGCATTTGAGGGGTTATGCCCGTATATACTCTATTGCCTTGGAATTGGTTTCCCATACCGATGGCAGGATTGATGAAAAAGTGTTGATAAACTACATAAATGCTTATCAATCCAATAATGTGCTTACAATTCGTGAATTGTGGGCATTACCCATTATGATAAAATTGGCCCTTATAGAAAATACGAGGTATATTTGCGAAAGAATCTCACAGACCCAGAGTCAAATACGTAAGGTGGAAGAAATCCTCGATGATTTTGATGAGAACAATGAAAATATATATAAGCTTATAAATGCCATTGACAGTGAGCTGAAAGGGAAAAACCAGGTTAGTTCGGCATTTATTGAACATCTTGCATATAGGTTTAGAAAGATGGGAAAAGCCTATTCCCATGTCCTTGCTTATATTGATGAAAGGCTGGGCGAAACCGGTACAACAGTAGATATTGTTACTCACAAGGAGCATAACGAGCAAACCGTGAGAAAAGCCTCTATCGGTAATTGCATAATGAGCCTTAAGTATATCTCTACAACCAACTGGGTAGATATATTCGAAAGGCTTAACGCTGTCGATAAAATATTACGTTCAGATCCGACCGGTTCTTATTCTTTGTTGGATCTTCCGACACGAAATTATTACAGAAAAAGCATAGAAGAGCTGGCCATGAGATTCAGTGTCTCGGAAACCCATGTTGCCAAGAAGGCTGTTGAGCTTGCTCAAAGAGCAGCAGAGCATCAAACTCAGGAAAATGTACGTTTGAGACATGTGGGCTATTACCTTGTGGGCAAAGGCATTAAAGACCTGGAAAAAGAAATCGGATATCAAAAGAAATTTTTTGAAAGAATTTCGGAGAAAATATTGGCGCATCCCGGTATTTTATACATGACATCCATTGGATTTATTATACTGATGCTTACAGCCGGAGCTGTTTGCTATTCGTTTAATAACTCATTGGAGTACCGGTGGTTATTTATGGTTATTTCCGGGTTGGCGGTGATTGTTCCTGCAGCGGATATTGCCGTCAATGCTGTAAACTGGATAATCAGCCGTGTAGTAAAGCCATCTTTTCTGCCCAAGATTGAAATAAAAGGGGATATTCCTGAGGAATATGCCACAATGGTGGTTATTCCGGCATTGCTTCCCGATGAAAAAAGGGCTTTGGAGCTTATTGACAATCTTGAGGTATATTATTTGGCAAATAAAGAGAAAAATCTGTATTTTTCTCTGGCAGGAGATTACAAGGATGCACCAGAAAAGGAAATGCCCAACGATAAGAAAATAATTGAAACTGCACTGAATAGAATTTCAGAGCTTAATAAAAAGTACGGCTCCGAGGATAAAAATATTTTTTATTTCTTCCATAGACACAGACAGTTTAACGATAAGCAAAACAAATGGATGGGATGGGAAAGAAAAAGAGGAGCACTTCTGGAATTTAACGAACTTTTGTTAGGTTCGAAGTCCACGAGCTATTCAATATTGTCGGAGGAGTTTTCGAAGCTTCCGAAGGTGAAGTATATTATTACAATTGATGCCGATACCATATTGCCTTTGGGTGCAGCCAAAAAGCTGATCGGGACAATGGCACATCCTTTGAACCGGCCGGTAATCGATAAAACCCGGGGGGTAGTGGTAGAGGGATATGGTCTTTTACAGCCGAGGATAGGCTTTGATATAGAAAGTACTAACAAATCTCTTTTTTCGAGAATATTTGCAGGAGATGAGGGGATAGACCCCTATGCCAGTGCCATTTCCGATGTTTATCAGGATTTGTTCGGGGAAGGTATTTTTACCGGAAAGGGTATATATGACCTGGAAGTCTTCCAGGATCTTTTGAAAAACGCCATACCGGACAATACCGTACTGAGCCATGACCTTTTAGAGGGATCCTATGTCAGAACCGGGCTTGTAACCGATGTACAGCTGGTTGACGGTTATCCTTCAAAGGTCAATTCCCACGCCATGAGGCTTCACCGGTGGGTAAGAGGGGATTGGCAGCTATTGCCGTGGCTTAAAGGACATGTGAAAGACAAGTCGGGAAAATTAATAAAAAATCCTTTGTCTTTATTGACAAAGTGGAAGATAATAGACAATCTAAGAAGGAGCTTGGTGGCACCTTCCTTAATGCTGCTTTTATTCTTGGGATTTGGTGTTTTACCGGGAAGTCCCGTTTTTTGGTTTTTAACTGCACTTCTATGTATGTATTTGCCATTAATTACCGGCGCCATTGACTATATAATTTCAAAACGCTTCAGAACCATAGCTTTAAAGAAATATGCACCTGTAATCAGTGGCCTGAAGGCGTCTTTCCTTCAGATGACATTGCAATTTGTTTTCTTGCCCTATAATGCGTACCTTATGGTAAATGCTATTGCTGTAACTCTTTTCAGGGTTTTGATTTCAAAAAAGAATATGCTGGAGTGGGTAACAGCTTTAGATACTGAAAAGTCCCTTAAGAATTCATTAAAGGGATATGTAATCAAAATGAAAACTGCAGTGTTTCAGTCCCTGATAATTGTAGGGCTTTCGGTATGGTTAAGGCCCGATTATCTGGTGTTGGCTGTTTGTTTGCTTGTAATCTGGACATTATCGCCCTTTATAGCTTACTGGATAAGCAAAGAGAGCGTTTATAAGAATAAGGCTTTGAGCGAAAAAGAGCAGCTGGAGCTAAGGAAAATTGCCAGAAAAACCTGGAGATATTTCGAGGAGTTTATGAATAAAAGAAACAACTACCTCGTTCCCGACAATTATCAAGAGGATCCGCCAAATGGTGTGGCATACAGAACTTCTCCCACCAATATCGGGTTGGGTATGCTGGCAGCATTGACGGCAAGAGATTTGGGTTATATAGGTACCCTTGAACTTTGCGACATACTGACGAGAACCATGGACACCATTGACAGGATGGAGAAATGGAACGGACATCTTTATAACTGGTACACTACCGATACCTTGGAAACACTAAGACCCAGGTATATTTCAACGGTGGACAGCGGTAATTTTGTTTGCTATCTCATAACCTTAAAAGAAGGTTTGTTGGAATACCTTAAAAGGCCGCTTATCGACAAGACGTTTGTAAATGGAATAAGGGATACCGTTAGCTTGATTAACCGGGAAAAGGATGGCTCATACAGCGATATTTCCGGTTTGGAAAAATGCTTTACCGATGGCGGCGGAGTAAGTCATGGGGATGCCGTGATGTGGGCAAAAGCATTGTCGGAGCTTGTCGATAACAACAAAAACCAGGGAAGCGGCAAGGATGTGTGGAAGTTAAAGGTTGATAATATGATTGAAATGCTCAGGATGGAGATATTCACTTACATGCCCTGGGTTACCATGCTTGGCGACGTGCCGGAAGGTTTCAAAAAGCTCTACGGGAAGCCGGAAATTAAAAAACTGTTTGACGATATAAAGGAAAAACTAAGCGCTGATATTACCCTGATTGAAATGCCAGAATCGTACAGGGATGCGGTTAAGAAGATTGACAGGCTGAAGAAAGCAGCTAAGGGTGAACAGGATGCGGATTCACTTATAAATTGGTTTGACGAATTGAAGAAAAATCTCGAAACCGCAGCAAAAAATACGGAAAAATTAATCGGAAGAATTAATGACTTAATAAAGAGGATAACGAAACTTTTCGATGAAACAGAGTTTATCCATCTATATGACAGGAAAAGACAGCTGTTTTCCATCGGATACAATATCGAAGAAAACTCTCTTACGGATTCCTATTATGATTTGTTGGCTTCCGAGGCAAGACAGACCAGTTATATTGCTATAGCAAGGGGAGAGGTGGAACCGGAGCATTGGTTCAAGCTCGGAAGAACCCTTACTCAACTGGACCGCTACAAGGGAATGGTTTCATGGAGCGGAACCATGTTTGAATACCTCATGCCTTTGCTTATCATGAAAAGCAATAGAAATACCCTTCTTGACGAGACCTATTCCTTTGTGGTAAGGGGACAGAAAAAGTACGGAAGGCAAAGAAATGTGCCTTGGGGAACGTCGGAATCCGGGTTTTATGCTTTTGACATAAACCTGAATTATCAATATAAAGCGTGTGGGGTACCGTGGCTGGGTCTTAAGAGGGGACTGATTGAGGACATGGTGGTTGCTCCCTATGCAACCCTTCTCGCCTTGCCGTTAGACCCGCAAGGCGTTATGGAAAACATAAAAAGGCTTGCTGCTGAAGGTGCAGAAGGACGTTACGGACTGTATGAAGCCATTGACTATACCCCCGAGAGGATACCGATAGGTGAAAAGAAGGGCATTGTTAAAAGCTACATGGCTCACCATCAGGGTATGAGTATATTGTCTTTAAATAATTATTTAAATGACAACATTATGCAAAAACGTTTCCATGCCGATCCTGTGGTGGAAGCTGCCCGGCTTCTCCTTGCGGAAAAAGTGCCTTCCAATATTGTCTTTACCAAGGAGAATAAAGAAAAAATATTGCCGTTTAAGGATATTGTGTATGAAGAGGTTGATTTCTATAGAGAGTTTAATTCTCCGGATCCTGTACTTCCCAAAGTACACATCCTTTCCAACGGCAGTTATTCGGTAATGGTTACCGATAAGGGTACGGGCTACAGCAGAAACAAGAATCTGGATGTGATTCGGTGGAGGGAAGATATCAGCCAGGACAACTACGGAAATTTCTTCTATATAAGAGATGTTAAAAGCAACGAAGTCTGGTCGGCTGCTTATGCTCCCTTCGGTAAAAAGCCCGATGAGTATAAAATAATCTTTACATCGGGAAAAGCACGGTTTTTGAGAAGGGACGGCAATATAAGCACGCAGACGGAGATGGTGGTTTGCGCCGGGGATAATGCAGAAATAAGGAGCCTTACTTTGACAAATAACGGAACGGAGGAATCTGTTCTTGAAGTTACCAGCTACTTTGAATTGGTTTTGGCCCCTCACGGAGCCGATATTGCGCACCCTGCTTTCAGCAATTTGTTTATAAGAACGGAGTTTTTGCCGGAACACAATTGTATTATTGCCAGCAGAAGGCCGAGAACCGAGAACGGTAAAACTATTTGGCTGGTTAGCAAGATGTTGGTTGAAGGGGAGACAGTGGGAGGACTGCAGTATGAAACGGACCGAATGCAGTTTATAGGCAGGGGAAGAGATGTATCAAATCCTGTAGCATTAGAGCCCGCAAGACCTCTTACCAACACCTGCGGTGCTGTATTGGATCCTATTGTGAGTTTTAGACAGATGGTAAGGATGGAGCCCGGGAAGACGGTGAAAATATCCTATATTACAGCTGTTGCCGATACTCGTGAGGATGCCGTTGACTTAGCTGCAAAATACTCATCGTCACATGTGATAAAAGACGAAATCAGTATGGCTATAACGAGAAGCCGTGTGGAGGCAAAATATTTGAACCTTGTTACTGAAGAAATCGAGCTTTATCAAGACTTGATTTCCCACATATTGTTTATTGGTCCCAACCAAAGGAAAAAACAGGAATGTATAAAAAACAACAAAAAGGGACAATCGGCCCTATGGCCTTACGGAATATCGGGAGATATACCCATTGTGTTGGTTATGCTGGATAAGACAGAGGATATTGACATAGTTCAAGAGGTATTGAAGGCACATGAGTATTGGAAAATTAAAAACATGAAGGTTGACCTGGTAATTTTAAATGAAGAGGAAAACAGCTATACAAACCCTCTGAACAGTTTGCTGTTTGATGTTTTGGCGGGAAGTCATGCCCATGATATGATAAACAAGCCAGGAGGAGTATTTGTCCTCAAGGGAAGCAATATGCCGCCCGAAGACATTGATTTGATTTGTGCCGTTTCCAGGATTATATTGAAAGGAAATGCCGGGGACCTGAGGGAGCAGACCAAAAGTATTAAAGCTCAAAGCTTTTCTGAGTTTAAGAGCTTTAAGGAAGAGCCTTTGCATTATGAGACAAAACTCAACAAAGATACGGATCTTATCTTTTACAACGGACTGGGAGGTTTCAGACAGGACGGCAGGGAGTATGTAATTTATCTCGAAAACGGTAACAATACACCCTTGCCATGGATAAATGTTATATCCAACCGAAACTTCGGCTTTATTGTTACTGAATCGGGAGCCGGCTATACATGGTTTGAAAACAGCCGGGAAAATAAACTTACTCCGTGGTCCAATGACCCTGTGAGTGACACCCCCGGAGAAATTTTGTATATCCAGGACGACAGAACCGGGGAAACATGGTCCGTAACTCCTCTTCCGATTCGGGAGGCAGAGCCCTATAAAATAAGGCATGGCTTCGGTTATACGGTATTTGAGCACGTAAGCCACGGAATCATACAGGAAATGACACAATTCGTACCCGTTGAGGACAGTGTAAAAATAAGCATTTTAAAGCTTGTGAACCAAGCAGATAAACCGAGAAGCTTAAGTATAACTTACTATATACGACCGGTTTTAGGTGTAAGTGACCAGTTTACCGCTTCCCATATAAATACGGAGATAAGTGACCGGGGAGTGGTGTTAATAAGAAACAACTATAATGATGAGTTTCCGGGAAGGGTTGCTTTTATTGACTCCTCAATAAAGGATAGGTCCATAACCTGTGACAGAAAAGAGTTTTTCGGAATGGGCAGCATTAAAGAACCGGAAGCGATAAAGAGAGTATCTCTTTCCGGAACTGTTGGTGCAGGCTTTGATCCTTGTGCGGCTATGAGCGTAAATGTCAGTCTTGAGCCCGGTGAAGAGAAGGAGATGATTTTCCTTTTAGGCGCAGGGAAAAATGCGGAAGAAACCGAATATTTGTCAAATAAATATAGAAAGCCGGAGGAAGCCAAAAAGGCTCTGGAGGAAGTGAAGAAATTCTGGGATGGGAAGCTGGGGGCAGTACAGTTCTATACCCAGAACTCTGCAATGGATATCCTTTTAAACGGATGGCTTATGTATCAGGTGATAACCAGCAGGCTCTGGACCCGGTCGGCATTTTATCAATCCGGTGGCGCTTATGGCTTCAGAGACCAGCTTCAGGACTCTATGGCTATTACCCACGTGTGGCCTGAAGTTACCAGGGCTCAAATACTGCTTCATTCAAAGCACCAGTTCATAGAAGGCGACGTGCAACACTGGTGGCATGAGGAGAAGTATAAGGGTACAAGAACAAGGTTTTCCGATGACCTTTTGTGGATGCCCTTTGTAACGGAAGAATATATAAGGGTTACCGGTGACTATTCAATTCTTGAGGAAAAAACACCTTTCCTTGAGGATGAGCCGTTAAAAGAGTTTGAGGATGAAGCTTATCGTATACCCAGGGTATCCGAGACCGTTTCTACCCTGTATGACCACTGTATCAGGGCTATTAATCGGTCTCTCAGGTTCGGAGAGCATGGAATACCTCTAATAGGCTCCGGAGACTGGAATGACGGAATGAATACCGTCGGAAACAAAGGAAAGGGAGAAAGTGTATGGCTTGGCTGGTTCCTTTATTCGATACTTAAGGGTTTTGCACCGATTTGCGAAAGAATGGGGGATAAGGAGCTGGCAAAGAGCTATCTTGAGACAGCGGACAAAATAGCTTCGGCAATAGAAGAAAATGCTTGGGACGGCAGCTGGTACAGAAGGGCATATTTTGACAACGGAATACCTCTCGGTTCAATACAAAACAGTGAGTGTAAGATAGACTCTTTGGCGCAGACTTGGGCAGTAATATCCGAAGGAGGAAACAAGGACAGAATAATTGAGGCAATGAATGCTCTGGAGAATTACCTGGTTAAGCGTGATGAAGGCTTAATAAAGCTTTTGACACCTCCTTTCGATCAAAGCGATCTGGAGCCGGGATATATCAAGAGCTATGTTCCGGGTGTGCGGGAAAACGGAGGACAGTATACCCATGCAGCTGCTTGGGTGGTTATGGCTTTTGCAAAGATGGGGGACGGGGATAAGGCTCTTGAGCTTTTTGACCTGTTAAATCCCATCAATCACTCAAGGACGCCTATTGAATACTCGAGATATAAGGTTGAGCCGTATGTAATGGCTGCAGATGTTTATTCCGTGCCTCCTCATACGGGAAGGGGCGGATGGACCTGGTACACCGGATCGGCAGGATGGATGTATAGAGTGGGATTTGAATATATTTTGGGTTTCAAAAAGCGTGGAGAATTCCTTGAAATTGATCCGTGCATACCTAAGACATGGTCCGGATTTGATATTAAATACAAGTATAAGGATACTTTGTATTTGATTGAAGTTAAAAACCCTGACGGTGTGAACCGTGGGATAAAAAGGGTAGTGGTTGACGGAGCGGAATGCGACGATAATAGGATCCCCTTGGTCAACGATGAAAAAGAGCATAAAATTGAGGTTTATATGGGTTAATTTTATAGACAAATATGATGAGAAAATCTATAATAGAATTGAGTTTTTGACAATATATTGATTAAGGGGTGACTGTATGAAATATTTAGAAAATGCATTTAAATTTTTCGGTAAATATCTGTTATTGTCAATACCTTTATTAATATTGGTAACCATACCGAATGTTATTCAAGGTAGTACAGATAGGGATACTGTTACAGAAATGTCATACCAGATTGAGAATTTGTCGTTGAAGGTTACCAGAGGAGAACTTACATCGGAAGATTTCCTAATTATGACATTAGATATTTTGAAACCATTATTTATGCTTATGATTATTGCCCAAATTGTTTCATTAGTGTTACGTTTGATTATAATTCCTTCAACTTACGGAGTGGTAAATAAAGCTTTAAAAGAAGGATATGCCGGCTTTGACGATTTTTTGCCGCAATTAGGTAATAATCTTTTGAAGTATATAATTTACGGAATTGCAAATTTCGTTTTATGGTTAATAATTTCTATTATTATTGCGATAATCGCAGCATTGATTTTATTTTTATTTATCGGTTTAGGTCAAATCTCAGGTCCGCTTGTTGGATTTGCTATTGTAATTTCCGTACTTCTTGGTGTTGTAATTGTATTAGGAATAATAGCAGTTTGTTATTTTACAATTTATTGGTTCCCGGCTATGGTTGCTGAAGATTTGGGGGTAATATCCGCTTTAAAAAAATCTATTGAAGTTTCAAAGTCTTATTTTTGGCCGACAGTGGGAATTACATTACTGATTTCTTTTATGGGTTGGGTTGTTTCCGTTAGCGTAGCATTTCCTTTAGGCTTGATACCCTATATGGGAGTAGTTGTATCAAGTATCCCGACGGCGATAGCTCAGTTTTTAACAATTGTATTTTTGATGCTGGTATATAGGGATAAAGCCATAAATGCCCAACCTCAGGATGATGGAATTAATGGGTCTGACCCTAATGAATTTAGGTCTAACCCTCATGAATTTATCTAGTTTGGATACTTAAATTTGATACTCTTTTTATTATATTAGAGAGATTAATTTCATTTGCGTAAAAAATGTTTCGGTAACTTAAATTTCCGGAACATTTTTTACTTTTTTCTGTACTCTGCGATAAGAAGATCGACCATTCTTCCATAGCTTCTTACCCCGTCATTTTGCATATTAGCCTTTAAATATGCATTGTTTATTGAGGATGAGAAATCCTGTATTTTGGTTTCGTACTTTTCCCAATAATTATTTAAGGCATTGACATCACGGTTCACACCTTCGCTATACTTTTCCCTCAGTTCGAAATAATCCTCCGGGCTGTATTGATACAGGGCATTGGTTGCATATATCATAGCCGAAAGGGTACCTGAATATTGAAAATCCGCATCCGGGTGGTATTTGCAGGCGAGATAGGCAATGTAATTGGCCTCATCCTCCCTGGAAAATCCAATTTGATGTGCTATCTCATGGCATGCGGTAAAGGGAAGCGATGTGCTGGGGAGGGAAATGTTTACATTCGCCTCTGTAGTATAGGGAAAATAGACTCCTCCGATACCTAGGTAGGACATTACTTCAGAGAGAAGTACCCCTTTGGGCCTTCCGAATTTGTATGTCAGCTCAGGATATTGAGATTCAATATTTTTATAACCTAAATGTGCTCTTTTTAAAGTATTGTTTATACCGCCGGAGAGCTTCATTATACCGTTACTGTTCTCATCAACCTGTGTTCTGAGTTCGTTGGTACGTTGGATTAATGCCTCACACACCTGTTTTAGCATATTGATATCGGTCGGTTGCGTGTCATATCCGGCAATATCTTTAAAGGGAAGTCTCTGATAATTAAATCCCCAAAGAAGTATAAAGGAAAAATACAATATACTTAAAGCTGCAACAAAATTTGATATTGCTCTGCCCAATATACTCCATTTTTCCGAAGAAGACTTTATAATTCTTATTATTGTTCTTACAATTAAAAACAGCAAAATTAAGACAGTTGAAATCAAAAGAATTTCTGCCATGGATATGGGTATATACCCAAAAAGAAGGTTTAGAGGAAGGGTAAGTACTTTATATAAAACTTGAGAGTAAATTTTTTCCGTCAAACTATGAGAAAGGGATGAAAGATAGAACAATAGATATCCTAAGGGTATCAGTAAAACAAGCAATAATCTTTTATGGATTGCTTTTTTTTTCATACTTTTCACCGACTTTCATATGGGTTTATATTGTTTAAGTGAAGAGAAATATGGAAGAAACATTGTGGAGTAAGTTGTAGAGCCTGTTAAGTTAATACGGCAATATTTTCTTCACTCTCGGTATCTATATAAAAAGAATTAGCAAATTATAACCCTTTTATTCGTTTAAAAACTGCCAACTGCCGCGTATTGTATCGAAGCCGAGGCCTTTTTTGAGGCATTCTAAGAATTCATCCCGGTCAATATTTATTGCACCTAAAGACTCAAGATGTTTAGAATAAACCTGGCAATCGATTAAAAGAAAATCCAGTTCCGAAAGCTTTCGGGTAAGAGTGATAAGTGCGGTTTTCGAAGCATTGTCCATAATTGAAAACATGGATTCTCCAAAAAAACATTTACCAAGGGAGACACCGTATAGTCCGCCCACAAGATTACCTTCATACCAAGTTTCTACCGAGTGGGCAAAACCGAGTTGGTGGAGCAAGGAATAGCTTTCGATGATATCCTGGGTAATCCAGGTGTTATCCTTCCTTAGCTCCGAACACTTGGTGATTACATCCTTAAAGCATTTATCAAAGGTTACTTTATATAAATTTTTCTTTAGGAATTTACGCATGGACCTGGAGATAATAATTTTATCGGGATAAAGTACACACCTGGGATTCGGTGACCACCATATTATGGGGTCACCTTCAGAAAACCAGGGGAAAATACCGTTGGCATATGCAAGAAGAAGACGTTCCGGGGAGAGGTCTCCACCTACGGCCAGAATCCCGTCTTCATTGGCAAGGGAGGGATGGGGAAAAAGTAATTCGCTTGTGAGTCTAAAAACCGGCATTAAACCATCACCCAAATCGTTAATCCTTTAAACTATAATTACAACTAAAATTTGATATTTACTTTAGCTGTGCGAATCTATTTTTATTTCATCATCCACTACATCCACTACGGCGGTTCCTCCCTTGGAAAGCTTGCCGAAGAGAACCTCGTCAACAAAATAGGTCTTTATTTTGTCCTGTACTATTCTAAGTATTTCCCGGGCACCGTAAATGGATGAAAGACCTTTTTGAGCAAGCCATTTATAGCACTGGGTGGTAACTTTCAGCTTTATATTTTTAGCCTTTAGCTTCTCCTCAAACTGCTTGATGGCCTTCTTGGCGATAAGAACAGCCATGTCCTCATTAATATGATTAAAGACCACGATTTCATCCAGCCTGTTTCTAAATTCGGGGGAGAATACCCGATCCACCTCTTTAGATATGGCGCTCCTATCGATACTCCTGTTGTCAAAGCCTATCATGGTTTTTCCAATTTCCCGGGCTCCCGCGTTTGAGGTCATTATCAGTATGGTGTTTCTGAAATCTGCCTTTTTTCCGTTGTTATCGGTAAGAGTAGCATAATCCATTATTTGAAGCAGCACATTAAATATGTCGGGATGTGCCTTTTCAATTTCATCCAAAAGAAGTACACAGTGAGGCGATTTCCTTATGGCATCGGTTAAAAGGCCACCCTCTTCATATCCCACATATCCGGGAGGTGCTCCAATCAGTCTTGCTACCGTATGCTTTTCCTGGTATTCACTCATGTCAAACCTAATAAGCGGAATACCCAAAATCAAAGAAAGCTGTCTAGTAAGCTCGGTTTTTCCCACACCTGTAGGTCCCACGAAAAGAAGGGATGCCACAGGCTTTTCACCTTCGTTAAAACCTGCACGGGATCTCTTTATAGCATTAACAACGGTTTCAACGGCATTGTCCTGCCCGAATATTTCAGACTTAAGCTTCTTATCGAGCTTTTTGAGCAACAATATCTCATTGTGAGATACACTCTTTTCAGGAATTTTTGCAATTGACGATACAGTGCGTTCTATATCCTTTTCTTTTATAACGATTACCCGGTTTTCGTCTTTTGAATGAAGACGCACATAAGCACCGGTTTCGTCAATCACATCGATTGCTTTGTCGGGAAGATGCCTGTCCTGAATATATTTAGCCGATAATTCTGCGGCAAGGCGCAGTGCTTTATCGGTATACTTTACTTTGTGGAAATTCTCATACCGGTCTTTAAGCCCGGTAAGAATCTTGATGGTGTCATCAATTGACGGTTCGGGAACTTCAATTTTTTGAAACCTTCTCGACAGGGCACGGTCCTTTTCGAAGTATTTTTTATATTCTTCGTAAGTGGTAGAGCCGATAAAACGCAATTTACCCTGGGTGAGAAAGGGCTTTATTATGTTGGAAGCATCCATTGCCCCGTCGGAGACGGCACCTGCTCCTACAATTGTATGAATTTCATCTATATAAACAATAGCCTTTTCCTGGCTCTCAATCTCTTTTAAGACTTTTTTCAGACGTTCTTCAAAGTCACCGCGGTATTTTGTTCCGGCCAGCATACCGCCCATATCGAGACTGTATATTTTACAGCCTTTTAAGGCTTTAGGAACCTTGTCTTCCACGATTAATTTGGCCAGCCCTTCAGTGATGGCGGTTTTTCCGACACCGGGATCGCCGACGTGGATGGGATTGTTCTTAAGCCTTCTGGACAAAACCTGAATTGTTCGGTCGATAATATCATCTCTTCCGATAAGGGGATCTATTTTTCCCATTCTTGCTTTTTCCGTGAGCTCGGTGGCAAAATTGTTTAGAAAATCATTCTTGGAAGAGGAGTCTTCATCCGTATCAAATTCATAGTACTCCTCTTCATATTCATCCTCTTCCGGCAGAAATTCCGGCTCTACAGGCCGCAAAGAGGTATCACGGCTTTTTGGAACCAAAGATACTCCATGGGATATATATTTTAAAACGTCAATTCTCTTTATACCGTTTTCCTGAAGGATATAGCTGGCAAAAGACTCTTTTTCACCGTAAAGAGCAACGATAATGTCCCCGATAAGGATGGTGTCTTTACCGGACGACATGCAGTGATAAGCCGTTGACTGCATTACACTGTTTACACCAAGGGATTCGATGGGATCCCTGTTTTCAACGATATCCATGTTTTCAGCAAAGAAATTTAATAAATCGCTCTTGAGTTTTTCGACTTTTCCACCGCAATTTTCAATTATATCTCTGCCTTCATCAAAAAAAAGGGAGGCATAAAGAATATGCTCGGGAGTAAAGTATTCGTGGTGTTGATGCTTTGCTTCATTATAAGCTGCGATCAGTATTTTATTTGCTGTATCATCTAATTTCATTAACCTTCACCTTCCCTTTACCATATTAAATCTTAGTTATCATAAGTATAGAAATTAAGTTATTCCGGTTCCATAACAGCTGCCAGGGGAAATTCTCTTTCATTAGCCAGTTTCTCCACCTGTGCTATTTTAGTTCTGGCTATGTCATAGGTATAAACCCCAACGACACCTTTTCCTTTTTGGTGTACATCAAGCATAATTCTTGTTGCATCGGCAGCACTTTTGTGAAAAACGGTGATCAATATCTCGACAACGAAATCCATTGTTGTATAGTCGTCGTTCAGTAATATAACCTTGTACATTTTAGGCTTTTTAAAATCAACAGTGGTTTCTTCCTTGTATATTGTCTTTCCTTCCACAAAAAGCCACTCCTATCCGACAAAACCTTATTTCTATAATAGAATTATAACAAATATATTCGGTTTATTACAACTATTATTGACCTCTAAATTGACCTCTAAGGGGTTATATTATTTTGAAGAAAAAATGTGGAAGAAACATTGTGTAGCAAGTTGTAGAGCCTGTTAATATGACGTGGAAAGGGAGAGCAATGTTTGAGCGTAGCGAGTTTTGCTCGACCCCACGGAGTATTTACAGGCTCTGAACTTGCGAAACTTAAGTTTCTGGAACATTTTTTTCTTCCATATTTTGCTTTACAATTAATATGTATTGTTTTGGTTTTTAGTTTAAGATTGATATGTATCATTTTGGTTTTTAGTTCAAGGTGGAATATTAAAAATTATTTTAACTAAAAATATGGTTATGAATAATTATAGATTTCAATTGGGTCTTAAAAAAGTAAAATCAAAAGGTTTATTGGCTAAATATACTAAATATATAATTATCGGAATAGTAACCGGTATGGCAAACGGGCTTTTCGGTTCGGGAGGCGGAACCATAGCAGTTCCGGCAATGGTTTTGCTGTTGGACGAGGAAGAGCATATTGCCCATGCAACTGCCATATCCATTATTCTGCCTCTTACCGTTGTAAGTGCTTATTTTTATATCTCAAATAGCTATGTGGACTGGAGCTTGACGTTAAAGGTTATACTGGGAGGCTTGCTGGGAGGTTATTTGGGTGCAAAGCTGCTTAATATTTGTCCGTCGCATATTTTGCGGAAAATTTTTGCTGTTTTTATGATAGCGGCGGCTGTCAGAATGATTTTTTAATGGGGAGATAAAAATAATGCTGTTATTTTTAATAGGACTCATATCAGGAATAATAAGCGGTATGGGAATAGGTGGAGGAACCGTTCTGATTCCGGCCCTTGTAATTTTTGTCCATCCGGACCAGCACATAGCCCAGAGTGTAAATCTTTTATTTTTTATTCCTACGGCGATAATTGCTCTGATCGTGCATATAAAAAATAAAAGAGTTAATTTTAAAATATCAATTCCCGTTGCTGTTTTCGGGCTGGTGGGAGCTTACTTTGGTTCTAAAATAGCTATTTCTTTACCGGGAAATTCATTAAGAAAGTATTTTGGTGTATTCCTTCTGGTACTGGGTTTTTATGAAATGATTAGAAAAGATAAAAGGAACCCGCAAAAAAAGCGGGTTTCCTCAAATTAACCGTTGGGAGAAAGCTTTCTGTTTATTTCCTCAGCCGGATCCACCGGGCGCGGAATCTCAACCTTTGGTATATTCGGCTGCTGAGGATTAATAATAGTCGGTACCGTATTATCAAAGGGATTATAGGGATCGTTGCCGATATTGGGATAATTGTTTTTGTTTATGTCATTAAGCCTTTGAAGGCTTTCGTAAGCCTTTTCGTCAATCTTCTCGGCTGTAATCAAATCCGATTCAACAATTCCTGCAAGCTTTTCTTTTCTCAACTGTTCATAGGAGTCTCTGTCAGTTATACACATACCTAAATCTATATCCAACTGCAGAGAAATTAAGTATTCGTCAAATACTTTCTCCTTGGTACCGAAAATGTCTTTTAATTTAATCATATAATATATGGCTTTCTTTTCATCAATTTTTGAAGAAAGTTCCGAATATTTCAATGTATCGTCCGTATTTGGATTGTATAAGACGGGATCGGCTGCGGACGGAAGAAACCCGGCATTGTTGCTGAATGTCTGTATCTCATTTAGCTGAAGAGTTACTCTTTTTACATACAATTCAGCGGATTCGATTTCCTTGGTATCGACGTTTTCCGATTTAAGCTTTTCGATATAATTCACTGAAGTTGCTTTATTTTCCGATACATTTGGAGGATTCTCTTTACTGTCGCTGTTCTTTTGAGACTGAATGGTATCTGAATATGACGTTGAACCGGAGGTTTGATCGTTAGCTGTGGGTACAACATTATCCTTGGTATTATCTGATTGGCAAGCGGCAAAAGTAAAGAGAAGTATAGCAGTAATACTAAACATAAATGCAGTTTTTTTTAAAATCATTTTGCTGTTACCCCCATTTCATAATAATGCTTGTCAATTTTTCCATCCACTATTTTAACATATATAGCAGGAGAAAGAAAATTCTTAGGAGGTTTAAAAGAGAAGGCAGCAAAGGATCTATTTTATCATAAAGTATCGTTCCGTCTAAAAAATAAAAAAACTTAATTTGTACCCCGATAAAAAATGGAAAGGTAACGCAAATATATAATAGAGAGATTATAGTATTATTAGAGAAATAGGGGTATATCTAGGATTATATTATCTGGGGGTGGGAAAATGAGGGCACTGATAGTTGGAGTAAAGGGCAGGAACGCATTTGCATTTAGAGAAGACGGCGCATTTATTAAAATAAAAAATCGGGGTGATCTTGCTCCCGGACTTGAGGTGACTGTTTTTCCGGAAGATTATACTTTATCCTATAAGATAGTATCGACTTTGGGCAATATAATTCATTATGCCGAAAAGAAAACATCTAATGGTATCAGATAGATTTATAACGGAAAATTTTGGGGTATCAAGATGAAAAGGTTTTTCCAATGATGAGAAACTTTAATAAACACAATAATTTATGGTTTTTTAGTATTGGCATATGCAACAATTTAAGGTATAATAATATTGACGATAGTATAGTAATATAAATAATATATGTTATATTTATTGCATTCTGCACATTAATGATAATAAAAAACGTATTAGCATTCGCAACATAATCTGTTCTTATCTTTTTATTTCTCGCTTGTAAAAAAGGGGTGGTGTTCTTGGATAATAAAAAGGAAGTATTGAACACAGTGGGTAATGGAGATGCTAAAGGGCTTTTTGATCTCATTGCATCAAAGGTTCATGTAGATCAAGGCAAGGAAATACTGTCGGATCTAAAGGACAGCTTAATTGATAATATTCAAGACAAGTCAAAGAGAGCCGTGGATTTTTTACACTCACTTAAGAAAGATAAGATAAGAAATCTTGAAAGACTTTTGGATGTCACCAAGAAGGATTTGAAGAAGTCGGACAAGAAGACTTATTTTTACATGACCGCTGCGGGTAGGACGGTTCTTGTTGACAGGGATATTTGGGGAGATCCTTGTACTGTTACCGTTAAAGAAGCTAACAAAGTAGTCATAAGACTTGTTAAATTCTTTAATGACAGACCTTTCCTGTTTCCTGTGTTCAATGAGAAATCTGTAACCGGCGATATCATATTTATGGATGAGGACGAAATATGGTACCGCAACAAGGATGAAGCGACATTGGTATTGTTCAAAAATGATGTTCCTGACTTCTTGAATATAAAATTGAATAATACAAAGGGACTTAATGAAAAACAACTACTGAAATATCTTGAAAATTGCAAAATGCTGTATCTTGAAAAGAGACTGAACAACCTACTGTTAGTTGAAAGAAAGATCGGTATAGAAAACATTGTTACAATACGCAATGGATATGTTATATACAAGAACACTGACGCTGATTATACGGTTCTTCTTTTTGACAATCTCAAAAATCTATATGACGAGTTTACATTAAAAAAGGTTCCGGACTTAAGCGAAAGAGCTATGGATGTCCTCTTTTCGGAAGATATTGTGGAATATATTAAGTCCAAAGGCTATTCCTTTGAAAACTTCAAAGAGGACAATGATTATTTGGAATACTGGCAAAATATCGGCAACAAGAGAGTTTGTGTTATGAGATGCAGATTCTGAGAACTTTAAAATTTAGATGGACTTAAAAATGTTATAGTATAGATTTTGTGCTTATTTATTATTTGTTTTAATACAATTCTGTTTAAAATACTGTTGTACCTATAAAAAAGGGACTGTAAATATGTGACAGCCCTTTTTCGTAGTTTTAGAGACCAAATTCATTTTTGATTTATGGAGTTGATGCTTCCGACTGCTTTTTTGCAAGTCGTATTGTATATCTTGTAGTCAGATCGGCAGAGCAATTAATTACCAAGGATTCGGGAATCGTGTAGTCTTTAGGGAATTTATCCGGGGATATTGTAACATTATATGAACCTTCAGGAAGCTTTAATACCGCAATACCTTCTTCGTTGGTTACGGAGCAGTATTTGTCCGGGTCTTTTAAAGATTCATCATCTTTTTCTATTGAAGGATCTCTATCTTCTTGGGACTTTTCGGTATTGTCAACATAAAGTTCGATTTTTTCAACCGGCAGGTTGTTTTCATCCAAAAATTCAATTTCTGTAATTCCTGTTTTCTTTGAGGAATCTTTATATTCATCCAGGTTAACGGTGAGAATGGTAGTACCTACCGATTGCAAATCAAATAAAAAGGGCGAAGGGAGAAGATATTCTGCCGGTTTGTGTGGCGAAGAAAACTCCAACCTGAATGTACCCTTGCCCAAAGTGAATTTTACCGAACCTGTTTCATCGGTTATATTGGTTAAGTTATGATATTTTTCGGGTGTATCCGTTTTGCCGCTGACACTAATTTGAATACCGGATATCGGAGAGTTGTCTTTTGAGTTAACAAGCTTAACCTGAAGTGTATATATTGTGTCATCTTTTGCAGAAACAACTTCTGTGTAAGCGTTTGCGCTGGTTAGCTTGGATATAACGCTTGTAAAATTCCTAGAGACAAACTCCTTTTTGAAGGAATATACATTGAAGGAAAGCAGTCCTGTAAAGAATACAAATAACACGGCAAGGGTTGAGTATTCCGCTATCTTGCGGTATTTATCGGAGATTTTTATTTTAATAATCTTACTTACCGATACCTTGTTTACAATGCGTCCAAGGGACAGTATACAAAAAGACATAATAAGGGTAAGTATAGCCAACACCATACAATAAAGGGATATTGGAAGAATGCAATCCTGAATATAGGCTAAGATTACTTCGAATTCTAAAGGTATAAACATTGCAAATTTATCGATATTTTCCGGAACAACTTTATAGCAAAGCACCAAGCCGAAAACTGCGGTCAGAAGGTTGAATAAACCGGTAGTAATAAAAGATGCAAACAACCATTCGATTACATCTTTTGGTTTTTTACTTAAGAGCAACGCCAAAAGAAATAAAACAGTAATAACCAAGATAAATATTCTTGAAACATAACCGTTAATGAAGTAAAACAATTTGACCGAAAGCAGTTGATCAAGTATATCGCTTCGATTAATAGACCTAAGTACGGCAGTGAGGCTTACTCTTTTAATTTTGCTAAGGACTTGGCCAGGGTCAGCTGTTTCCAATGATTTAACCCCTTTTTTATCCGAAACATCCTGCGGATTGTCATCTTGAGACGGTATGTTTGGTAGCGAGTCTGTATCAAGTCTGATATCGGGCAAAAAGTTTATATCTCCTCTGAAGTATTTAAAAAGGCCTTCTCTTATAGAATCCAGATTTGTTCTGATCATATTCGGCGATATGGATTCCTGTAGAAGATAAAATATCTCATTTTGCTGCTCATTCAACTGCGGAGAGTCGTTATAATCGGTAAAAATGCTATGTAATAAGTTTTTTACTTCATTGTGAACTTCTGTATATATAGAGTTTTTTTCAAACAATTTTCCGTGAAAATCCGAATCCATTACGGTGGAATTCAGACCTAAAGATATTAATCCTAAAAAAAGGCAAATACCGGCAAGGCAGGATGTTATATAAAGAATGATTTTTTTTGCTAAGCTATAAAAAATTTTCATAACATACCTCCTTGTAGATGTTGATATTTCGGATAAATCTTGTCGGGATCAAAAAAAGAAAAAGTCAATATTATTATATCATTAAACCCTATAAAAAAATTAAGAAAAATATAGCATGTATATTCCATATTTTTCTCCACATAAGCAACATCTACCTCCTAAATTATATGCACCTCATAATTAATATGTAACCCTTAATCAATATGCAGTGTAACAGAATTGACCAAATAAAAAATATGGCTATTTACATATGAATATGTTATAATAAAACTATAGCAATTCTTAAAAAAACACACAACTTACTTTTTTTGTATTTTAATTGGTATGTCTTGTTCTTTGGAAACCTGTTGCAGATAATTATTTAATAAAAGCCTGCATCCAGGGTGGATTGTGTATATTCGTTATCGGTTTTGTATCCCGGTTTAAACCTGAGTATTTTATTTTTAACATGGTAATATACATGGAAATATGAAACTTACTTCAAAACAGGAAGCATGTAAAATTTTTAGACATATATATGTTAATTGAAAAATTATATGGATATATATATCTAAAGAGCTATTTTAATCAACTTTGTATTGACAAAGCAATAATATGATTATGTTGAGACGGAAACCGGGAGCACATGTAAAATCGAAGAATATTCAAAGAAAAGGGGGAATAAGCATGGAAAAAAGAGATTTATCAAGCATTATACGGAAGGATAGAGAGGAACATAAAAGCAAAAAGTTTGAGGGTACTTTCCTTGATTACCTTGATATCGTCAAAGAAAATCCTGAGGTTGCGATGCTTGCTCATCAAAGAATGTATAAGCTTATTACAGACCCGGGAGTGAAAGTAATTGAAACCGATGAGAATCCAAGGCTAAGAAGAATATATGGAAACGATGTAATAAAAAAATACAAGTTTTTTGATGAAGAATTTTTTGGAATTGACAAAACGATAATGAAAATAGTCAGGTATTTTCATTCAGCTGCCATGGCAGGTGAGGAAGCGAGACAGGTGCTCTATCTGGTTGGACCGGTGGGTGCCGGTAAATCATCATTGATGGAAGCCTTGAAACGTGCCCTTGAAATGAGTCCGCCAATTTATGCAATAAAGGGATGCCCCATGAGGGAAGAACCTTTGCATCTTGTTCCGAAACACTTGAGAAAAGAATTTGAGGAAATATTAAATGTCAAGATAGAAGGGGACTTGTGTCCTGTATGCCGTTACAGACTGAAAAATGAGTTTAATGGTGAATATGAAAGGTTTCCGGTGGTAACCGTTGATTTTTCCATTAGATCGCGAAAGGGTATTGGAGTAGTTCCCCCGGTAGATCCCAATAACCAGGATACTTCGGTTCTTATCGGAAGTGTTGATATTTCAAAGATAGACTTGTATCCGGAAGACGATCCCAGGGTACTGTCCTTAAATGGTGCGTTCAATGTAGGAAACCGCGGTATTGTGGAATTTATTGAGGTTTTTAAAAACGAGACGGAATATTTGCATACGATGATTACCGCAACCCAGGAAAAGTCGATTCCGTCCCCCGGAAAAGGCTCGATGATTTATTTTGACGGAATTATTCTTGCCCACTCCAATGAAGCAGAGTGGAACAAGTTTAAATCCGATCACACCAATGAAGCCATACTTGACAGAATTGTAAAGATAGAGGTTCCCTATTGTCTGGAGCTTAATGAGGAAATTAAGATATATGAAAAAATATTAAAGAAGAGTAAGTTCGATGCCCATATTGCACCCCATACCATTGAAATTGCTTCTATGTTTGCAATATTGACAAGGCTTGCTCCTTCAAACAAGGTTGATCCCATTACCAAGCTCAAAATTTACAACGGTGAGGAAGTAATTGAAAAGGGAATGACAAGGAAAATTGATATTTTTGAGTTGAGGGAAGAGGCACCGAGAGAAGGTATGACCGGTATTTCTACCAGGTTTATTATGAAATCACTGGATACGGCTTTATCGGAATCGGTTCATAACTGTATCAATCCCATTTCGGTTTTGGAGACACTGGTTAAGGCGGTTAAAGAACTGTCTATCGGTGAGGAGGAAAGGGAAAGATATTTAAGATTCCTCCAGGACACAGTGAGAAAAGAGTATAACAAGATTTTGGAGAAAGAAATTACAAAGGCTTTCATCCATGGCTACAGGGAGCAGGCAGAAAGCCTCTTCAACAATTATCTCGACCACGCAGAAGCCTTTGTAAACAAGACCAAAATTAAGGACCGCAATACGGGAGAAGAGCTTGAGCCCGATGAAAAGTTTTTGAGGTCCATTGAGGAACAGATAGGCATTACCGATACTGCAGCGACAGGATTCAGGGCCGATGTTACCGCATATATGTTTTATGTTTTGAGAAACGGCGGCAAGCTGGACTATACAAGCTATGAGCCTTTAAAGGAAGCCATAGAGAAGAAGCTTATGGCATCAGTCAAGGATATCAGCAGGGTTATTACCCAAGCCAAGGTTAGAGACCAGGAGCAAAGCGAAAAATATGACAGTATGGTGGAAGAAATGAAGAGAAACGGTTACTGCGACAACTGCTGCAATGTTATATTGAAATATGCTGCAAACAATTTATGGAAGGATTAACCCCTTTTGTAAAGAAGGAGTAGCAGACGTACCAGGGGGTGATTATCTTGGCTATTTTCAGGGAATATGTCAACATCGGCAAGGACCGTGCTGCTGAGGACAGAAGGCGGCACAAGGAACTGGTGGAAGAGTCCATTAAAAAAAACATAGGCAACATTATTGCAGAGGAAAGCATAATAGGTCAAAGTAAGGATAAAAAGATCAAAATACCCATAAGGGGTATTAAGGAATATCAGTTTATATACGGAAACAACTCTCCTTCGGCCGGATCCGGTGACGGAAGTGAAAAGAGAGGAGACAGAATAGGCGAGGAAAAGGCAGGGAAAAAGGGGGACGGCCGTGCAGGAAATCAGGAAGGTGAAGATATTTACGAGACAGAGATTACGATTGAGGAACTTATAAATTATCTGTTTGATGATTTGAACCTTCCGGATATAGACAGAAAAAAGCTGGCTGAGCTGGAATCAATAAGAAGTTATAAAAATCTTGGCTACCAGCGCAAAGGTATTCCCCCAAGACTTGCCAAGAAAAGATCGGTCATTGAAAAGATTAAGAGAAAGCAGGCATACATGCGTACTCACAGGCTTACGGACGAGGATGAGGTATTGGAGGAAAACATAGAACCTGCTATTGAAGAAGATATTAAGAAAAAGCGGTTTCCTTTTATGGAGGATGATTTACGCTACCGAAGGGTAAGAGAAGACTATAAAAAGGATTTTAATGCTGTGGTTATCTGCATCATGGATGTTTCCGGTTCTATGGACCAGACCAAAAAGTATCTGGCCAGAAGCTTTTACTTTTTGCTTTATCAGTTCATAAGGCTCAAATATGCCAGTGTTGATGTTGTTTTTGTTGCACATACCACAACTGCGAAAGAAGTGAACGAAAACGAGTTCTTCCATAAAGGGGAATCGGGAGGAACCTATATCAGCAGCGGATATGAAAAGGCCTTGGAAATAATTGAACAAAGGTATAACCCAGCCAGTTGGAACATATATGCCTTTCATTGCAGTGACGGCGACAACTGGACGGAGGATAACAAAAAGGCGGTTGAGCTGGCAGAAAAGCTTTGTGATGTATGCAATTTATTCGGATACGGAGAGATCACACCGGGCTATTATCCCTCAAGCAGCACTATTAGGGCAGAATACCAGAAAAATATTAAAAGAAAGAATTTCTCAATTATAACAATGAGCAAAAAGGAAGATGTGTTGCCGGGACTGAAAAAGCTCCTTGAAGAAGATTAACTCACCGGCCTGGGAGGTGAATTTATGACGGAATACAGCATCAAGGAATTGCTGGAATGGAATGAAAAGATTGAAGAAATAGCACGTTCCGAGGGACTTGACTATTATGAGCAGGAGTTTGAAATATGCAGCTATGAGGATATGATTGGCTATGAAACTTATGTAGGCATGCCATCTCATTACCCTCACTGGAGCTATGGAAAACATTATGAGAGAACCAAAACTCTTCATAAATATAATTTGACGGGTTTACCCTATGAAATGGTTATAAATTCAGACCCGTGCATAGCCTATCTTATGAAGGACAATACGTTGCTCCTTCAGATATTGACCATTGCCCATGTATATGGACATAATGATTTTTTTAAGAATAACAGACTTTTTAAGATAGGGACGAGAGCAAAAGACACGGTGGAAATGTTTAAAAACCATGCAAACAGGATAAGGGAGTATATACAAGATCCCGGTATAGGATATGCAAGGGTTGAGAAAATATTGAATGCTGCCCATGCGATAAAATTTCAGATTTCGCGTAATATTGGAGTAAAGAGACAGACAGAGGAGGAAAAACGTAAGGCTCTATTGGAAAGATACAGAAAACCGAAAAGCGAGTATCCTTTACTGGAGCCGAAAGCAAAAGAGGAGGAGCCTCCACCGGACTTCAAGAAAATTCCCGTTGAACCGGAAGAAGATTTGCTTATGTTTATTATGGAATACTCCAAGCTAACGGACTGGGAGAAGGATATAATTAACATAGTAAGAGAGGAAACATTGTATTTTCTTCCTCAGATTGAAACCAAGATTATGAATGAGGGATGGGCAAGCTTTTGGCATTATAACATATTAAACAAGCTGGAACTGGATCAAGGGCTCCATATAGAGTTTTTAAAAAGGCATAACCAAGTTTTAAGACCGCTTATGGGACAGATCAATCCTTACTATGTGGGATTTAAAATTTTCCAGGACATAAAAAAGAGGTATGCCGATGACCCGAAAAAAATATTTGAGGTCAGGGAGATTGAAAGGGACCAGTCGTTTATAAGGAGATACCTTACCAGGGAGCTTTGCGAGGAAATGAATCTTTTTGAGTATATGAAGCTGGGAAGCAGCTACATCATAACGGAGGTATCCGATGAAGAGGGCTGGCAAAAGGTCAGGGATACGATAGCCAATAGTGTCGGGCTTTCCGGTATACCTGTGATTAATGTGGTGGAATGGGTGAGAAAGGACAATACCCTTGTTTTAGAACACCGGTATGACGGCAGGGAACTTGAGTTGGCTTATGCATATGAGACATTGAAGCATATTGTGGACCTTTGGGAGGGAAAGGTCATGCTTGCCACTAAAATAGACAATAAAAATAAATTAATTATATGTGATGAGCAAAAGAAGGTTGCTTTGACAGACGGATAGTAAGAAGGGCATATAATATGAGGTGTATGTAGAGAATAATATGGAAGAAACATAGTGGAGCAAGAGTTAGAGCCTGTTAATACGACGAGGGAAGGGAGAGCAAGTACTTACGCGAAGTGAGTTTTGCTCAATCCAGAGGAGTATATACAGGCTCTGTATTTGCGAAACACAAGTTTCCGGAATATTTTTCTTTAATAAACCTTGTGTATGTAATGTGGAATGAATGTAGAGAAAAATATAGAAGAAGCGTGAGTTTCTGTAATATTTTTCTCTACATTATACATCAAGTATACATAATGTGGAGAAAAATCTTATTATGGACAATTGAATTCGCCGGGTATATAATATTGATTGTAAATATTTCTATGAAATAAATCTGGTACATAAGGAGCCGAGTCACATTGTACAATTTTAAAAATCTGAGAACTTATCCTTTCTATTTCATTGTCTATTATTTACTAATGTTTATGGGTTTTGGCGTTTACAGCGTATTTATGCCGGTCTACCTCGACGAACTGGGGTTTGACAATTCGAGCATTGGAACGTTGCTTTCATTAGGTTCGTTTGTGGGATTGTTTGCGCAGCCGCTATGGGGTGTTGTCAGCGACCGTTCAAAGTCAAAGAATAATGTACTGAAATTACTGGTTTTTCTGAGTAGTCTGGGAATATTGCTTTTAGGGGCTTCAGGCAATTATTATTATATTTTTTCCGTAATGCTTGTTTATTCTTTTTTTCAAACCTCAATGGTACCTATAAGTGAAACCATTACTTTGGAGCATATATCTTCAAAAGGCTGGAAGTATGGTCCCATACGTCTTGCCGGAACTTTGGGATATGCTATAATGCCGGTTCTGGCCGGTGTAATGATAAAGAACAATACCAACATCTTGTTTTTTTTATGTTTTGTATTAGGAATTATGACGTTTTTATCAATCTTTATGCTGCCGAAGGTAGAGGGACATCAGTCGTCGGGGAAAAAGACATCCCTTTGGGAGCTTTTAAAGAACCGGGAATTGATGCTGCTTTTGGGTTTTACTATTGTTACCCAGATTACAATAGGTTATTATAATTCGTTTTTTTCGATATATTATAAAGAAATGGGTGCAGATAACCGTATCCTTGGGTGGGCAACATTTATTTCCTGCATAAGTGAAATTATTTTTCTAGTAATCGGAGATAAGATAATAAAAAGGTTCGGGATTAAGCTTACCATGATTTGTGCAGCCTTTGTTGCGGTGATTAGATGGCTGTTTATGGGAATTGTTAACAATGTTTATTTTGTATTGGTACTTCAATTTCTTCACGGATTCACATTTATCGTAATTGCTTATTCTATGGCACTATATATAAATGAAAAGGTAAGGGATGAATTGAAGGCATCCGGACAGGCACTGAATTCCGCTGTCGGAACGGGATTCACAAGAATTATCGGAAGTATTGCAGGAGGTATGCTCAGTGATTATATCGGAATCAGGAATGTATTTGTACTGAGCTCCATAGCTGTTCTTATTTCAATAATTATTTTTGTACCTATTTTTATGACAATATCCAAAAAAAGCGGCGTCGAAAATGCATAGTTACATTGCTTACATACTCTAAACTTGCGGAACTTGAGTTTTTTGGAGCATTTTTCTTTACATCTGTTAAACGAACCCGTAGTATGTCTTGTTTCATTCAGGTAAGATGTGTTAATATAATAACGAGGCGAGAAATGTTCCCTATTTTTGTAGGTTGCAGTTAAAGATTTGCTTTGGAGCGGCGAATATATTCTTTACCGACTCGTTAAAACACCGCAAAAGAAGGGAAATTTACCGCAATTGAAATTATTCTTGGCATTGAGGCCTTATAAAATTGAGGTCTTATAAATATTATGATAATTAATTGCAATAATTGAAAAAATAATGTTTGGATATATAGTACGTTTTATACAATATAAATTATCTGCGGGAGGAAAGATATGGACAATATTTTCGAGAAAGCGAAGGAGACGGCTGGGTTTATTAAGGACAGAATTAAAGATATTCCCCAAATAGCAATTATCCTTGGATCGGGCCTTGGACCCCTGGCGGATGAGATTGAGAGCAAGGTTGAAATTGATTACAAGGATATACCGAATTTTCCTTTGACCACCGTTGAAGGACATGCCGGTAAATTTGTGTACGGTCTTCTGGGGAACAAAAAGGTGCTTGCCATGAAGGGACGATTTCACCACTACGAGGGATATGATGTTTCACAGATTGTGTTTCCCATAAGGACGTTTAAAGTGCTGGGAATTAACAATCTTATTGTTACCAATGCATCCGGCGGAATAAATAAAGCTTTTAAGCCGGGGGATCTGATGATTATCAAAGATCATATCAGTTTCTTTGCACCTTCTCCTTTAAGAGGCAGGAATATAAATGAGTTTGGGCTGAGGTTCCCGGATATGAGCAAGGCATACAGTCCTGACCTGGTGGAATTGTGTAAAAAATCCGCTCAAAAAGTAGGTGTGGATGTTAAAGAAGGGGTATATGCTTTTGCTCAAGGCCCCATGTATGAGACTCCTGCGGAGATAAGAGCACTGGGTGTTTTAGGTGCCGATGCTGTCGGTATGTCCACCGTTCCGGAAGTAATTGCCGCAAGGCATGCAAATATTAATGTACTGGGTATTTCATGCGTAACCAACATGGCTGCGGGAATACTTGACCAGCCCCTATGCCATGAAGAGGTTATGAGGACAGCCAAAGAGGCGGAAAATAATTTCACTCGTTTAGTAAAGCAAGTGATATCCGATTGGGAGGTATAAATGATGAAAAGTGTAATTCGTGATATAAGTCTTGCCAAAACAGGAAAGCAGAAAATTAACTGGGTAAGGAAGAATATGCCCCTTTTGAGAAGTCTTGAAGAAGAGTTCTCAAAAACAAAGCCCTTTGAAGGTGTAAGAGTAACGGTATCAGTTCATCTTGAGGCAAAGACGGCATATTTGGCAAAGGTTCTGGCTATTGGGGGCGGAGAGGTTTCTGTAACCGGAAGCAATCCGTTGTCCACTCAGGATGATGTTGCTGCTGCCCTTGCAGAAGACGGACTTAATGTTTATGCCTGGCATGGTGCCACAGAGGAGGAATATAAGGAGCATCTGAATCTTACTTTGGGTTACAAGCCCAATATCATTATTGATGACGGAGGAGACCTGGTTAATCTTTTGCATACTTCAAGGTCTGAACTTTTACCCCATGTAATGGGAGGATGTGAAGAGACGACAACCGGGGTTATAAGGTTAAAGGCCATGGAGAGAGAGGGAGTTTTAAAGTTCCCCATGGTTGCGGTAAACAATGCTTACTGCAAGTATTTATTCGACAACAGATATGGGACAGGCCAGTCGGTATGGGACGGAATTAACAGGACCACCAATCTTATAGTTGCTGGAAAGAACGTTGTTGTTGTGGGATACGGATGGTGCGGCAAGGGTATTGCCATGAGAGCAAAGGGATTCGGTGCCAGTGTTATTGTATGCGAAGTCGACCCTATAAAGGCAGCTGAGGCCATAATGGACGGATTTAAGGTAATGCCTATGGAAGAGGCGGCAAAACTGGGAGATATCTTCATTACTGTAACCGGCTGCATCAGGGTAATACACCGCGACCATTTCAAGCTTATGAAGGACGGAGCCATATTGTGCAATGCCGGACATTTCGATGTGGAGGTATGCATGACAGAATTGGAAGAGATGGCGGTTTCAAAAGTGGAGCAGCGTAAAAACATAATGGGATATCAAATGGAGGACGGCAGGTGGATAAACGTTCTTGCCGAAGGAAGACTTGTCAATCTTGCTGCAGGAGACGGACATCCGGCGGAAATAATGGATATGAGCTTTGCACTTCAGGCTTTAAGTGCCGAATATGTGTTAAAGAATTATAAAGAACTGGGGAATAGGGTACTGGATGTACCGGAGGAGATAGACAGAAGAGTTGCCGTAATGAAGCTTAATTCCTGGGGAGTTAAAATTGACGAGCTCACCGAGGAACAGAAAAAATATCTGGATAGCTGGTGTTAATTTGAATATAAATGAAAAACCCAAAGATGTTTACCTAAGACAATGGATATAGACTTTTTACAAAGCGGAGGAGACTTTGACAGTGAAAATACTTATTAAAAATGCCGATATAATTACCTGCAATGCTTCAAATGACGTGATTAAAAATGCCTTTTTGGGTATAAAGGATGGGTATATCGATTTTATTGATACCCGGGAGGAGGCTTTAAAGGGCTTTGATGCGGATAAAATCATTGATGCCCGAAACAAGCTGGTGATGCCCGGACTGGTAAATGCCCATACCCATAGCGGAATGACTATATTAAGGAATTTTGCCAATGACCTTGCCCTGGAGGAATGGCTTTTTAATAATGTATTTCCTGTTGAAGCAAAACTCACTCCTGAGGATATTTATTGGGGTACATTACTGGGAATAGCGGAAATGATTAAGTCGGGCACTACCACATTTGCCGATATGTATCTTCATATGGAGCAGGTGGCAAAAGCCGTTTTTGAGGCCGGTATAAGGGCAAATTTATGTAGAAGTCCCCTGAAGGACGGAGACGGAAGTGTGGAGGATTCCATACGGTGTTTTGACTATTTCAGGGAATGGAATAACGGTGCCAACGGAAGGATAAAGGTTTACATTGAAGTTCATTCGGTTTACCTTTTTGATGAGGATACTCTGAGAACTTCTGCGAAGGTCGCCAAGGAATTGAATACCGGCATCCATATACATGTTCAGGAAACGGTGAAGGAGTGCGAGGACAGCATTAAAAAATATGGGATGAGTCCGGCTGAAATCTGCTGTGAGACAGGAATTTTCGATGTTCCGGTTATTGCAGCCCACTGTGTTCATTTGTCCGAAAGGGATATGGACATTATCAAAAATAAGGGTGTAAATGTGATTCACAATCCCACCAGCAATCTGAAGCTTGGAAGCGGAATAGCAAAAATAAATGAGATGCTGGATTTGGGTATAAATGTGGCTCTTGGAACGGACGGAGCAGCAAGCAACAATAACCTCAATATGATGGAGGAAATGCATATAGCATCAATATTACACAAAGGAGTACATAGAAATCCTTTGCTGATGGATGCTCCCGGGGTTTTGAAAATGGCAACACTAAACGGTGCAAAGGCATTGGGGTTTGAAGGTGAAATTGGGGCAATTGAAAAGGGAATGAAGGCTGATATAATTTTGATAGATACCGATAAGCCCCATCTCTGTCCTATAAATGATGCTGTTGCAGCTGTGGTTTATTCTGCCCAGGGTTCGGATGTCGATACCGTTATTATTGACGGTGTCGTTGTTATGGAAAAGGGTGAACTGAAGACTATAGACGAGGAAAAGGTCAAGTTTATGGTAAGGGAAACGGCAAAGAAATGTTGCTCTTGACAAAAATGTATTTTGGATTTAATATTTTAATGTGAGTTTTATAATTATGGAACTATAATAACATATTCATTGATGCTGGGGTAGCTCAGTCGGTAGAGCAATTGATTCGTAATCAATAGGTCGAGGGTTCAAGTCCCTTCCTCAGCTCCAATCTTTTTTTATTTTTCCAATAAATTTCCGGCGAAAAATATTGAAGATTTGAACAGTTGACGGTTTTGAACATAAAGAATCTCCTTCTTGGATATTTATTAAAATACTACCAAGAAGGAGATTTTAATTAATGGGAGTTCTCTAAGTTAAACAACCAATTTTAATTATATTTAATTTAAAGAGCAACCGGGGAATTTTCCTCAATATAAACCTTAATAACCTCCGGTTACATCCATTTTATCAATGTTCGGACCTCCGTCTGATGATGTGGCAGTAAGCCTGATCTTATTGGTCCCGGAATTTAATGAAACTATTATGCTTTTAGTCTGCCATTGTGTCCAGGAGCCTGTTCCTTCAAACACTACATTGTATGCAACAACGTTACCGTTTATACTAATATCAACCGTTCTGTTTGAAGTAGTTCCGTTTGCATATGTAAATGTCAATATCTTTGTTCCTGCACCGGCCGTGTTTATTGTCCATTCAATATAACCGCCGCTAACATTATCATAGTTTACATAGCTTGATCCCGTATATCCTGCGTTCTTTGTTTCGGTTACGGCAAGGTATAAAGCTGCGTCTTCTGCCTGGTAAGTTATAGTTTCGCCATAGGGTAATGTTTTAATGGAACGCAATATGTATCTTTTTAATATTGATAAATCGATTGAATTTATTTCATTATCAAGATTTAAATCCGCTGCTCTAAGCTGATCACTTGTTAAACTGACTTTTCTAAGAAGGTATCTTTTTAATAAAGTTAAGTCCATGGAATTTACTCCACCATCATTATCCAAATCCCCGAATTTTGGGATCATTGGCGTAGGAGATGCTGTGGGTGTGGGAGATGTTGTAGGTGTAGGCGTAGGTGACTTTGTGGGTGATGATGTAGGTGTATTTATATCCGATATGGTTAGTGTTGCTCCTGCGCCGGCTTCAATGCGTTGCTTGAGTCCGGAAGTGGATTCAACAGTATACTTGTAGGGTGGAGTGAAAGCAATACCTCTTCCGGTTGTTCCTGTGCAGTTTCCAATAAACAGATCATTAATGCTCTGGAGAACAGAATCCGGCGAGGAGGTACCAAAGTCAAAACAATTTTTCGTATTTACAAAGACGTTGCCCTCAGAGCGGATATTTGCCTTGTAACCGCAGCGAATAGCATAATTGTTACCGGGAGAATCGAACAGATTGTTGAAAATATGAACCTTTCCAAAACGTACGCGGGGCATACGCTCTGTTACTCCCTTCGAATACCAGTTATGATGATAAGTTACTCTTAGCTTTCCTTCGTCTTGTGCTGCATTATCGTCGCTGTGTCCAATCAAACCTCCGAATGTGTGACCTCCGTCTCTTGAAAACCAGTATTTGCACCATGATACGGTTATATAATCACTTCCGCGTTTTATGCTAAGGTTTTCGTCTGTTGAGTCGCATAAATCAAGGTGGTCAAACCAAATATGATGAGAACCGTTTGTAACAGATACGGAATCGCCATCTGCACCGTTTCCTCTTATTATAAGGTTTCTCAATATAACGTTGGAAGAGCCGCTAAACGTCCAACTGCCCGTTGCCGCACCGGGTAAACCGATGATGGTCTTGTTGGAGCCTACACGATAATCACCGCCAATATTTCCTTTAACATAAATAACCCTAGGAGTATCTCCTTTTACAAGGTTTTGGAGTTCACTTGCACTCGTTGCAATCACAGGTGTGGCGTTTCCACCGCCTGTGGTTCCTCCTGCTTCTGATGCCCAGCCTATGGGTCTGTCAAAAGGTGATGCTGTTTCTGCATAAGTCGCAGGTGTAAACAAAAATGCGGTTATTATTGTTATTATTATTGAAGTCATTAACATTAAAGACATAAGTTTTACAAAACTTCTTGACATGATAAACCTCCCTCTTTTAATACTTTTACATTTAAGTTAAGGTTCGAACCTTTTATATTTAAGATACGGACCTTAAGCAATATTTCATCGGGAATTTGAAAATAATACATACTTCTTATAAAGGCAATTGTTTAATTTTTCTCAGTATATATCTTTTTAATATTGAATTATCTATTGAATCCACAGAGCCGTCCCGGTTCAAGTCCGCTGCCTCAAGTTTATCCTGAGGCAAATTAATTTTTCTGAGTATAAATCTTTTTAATATTGTTAAGTCGAGGGAATCTACAAATCCATCCCCGTTTAAGTCATCATATATAATACTGCTTTGTTCACTTTTAATTATCACAATATAATTTACAGCATTGGATGAGGCTCCGTTAGGTCCGAGAGTAACAACGGAATTTGAGCTGAAATCCTTTTTATAAAGGATGTAGGTGACTGACGGATTGCCGTCATCGGTTATCGATAAATTGGTCTTAGTCCAATTGCCAAGCCACGACGGTACATTTACAACCCTTGAATCCAAGCCTACGTATACGGTTACATCAGCTTTGACAGTAAAATATGCGGCATCTGATGTATATTTTTTTGAATCACAAGCTGTTCGGATCCATTCAGAGCCAAGAAGCTCATTTGGAATTGTGACAAATTTGTATGTCCTGTCACCGAATACATTATCTCCAACCTGTAAATTTGATTGTATGGACCAATTGGACGAGTTTGCCGAATCATTTATCGTTAATGATTTAATTAGTTCTCCGTCCATGGGCGTAGGCGCAGGTGTAGGTGTAGGAGTCGGCATAGGAGATGATGTTTGAGATACGAGTACAAGCGGATTCCAATTGTCATTTCCTTTTAAGATGTTTTGCGGAGTAAATTTCGCAGCTTCAGCGTCTGATAGCTGCCTTCTGGATGAATTAATTACTGCCCCCGGACCGGTATTCTTGTACTCAAAAAAGCGTGCATTTTCAGGAGGATTACCGCTCATGCTGGTCCAGCCCGTCTCCTTTATATGCGCGCCTAAATAACATGTTTTGTATACTACATATGCATTGGGGCGCCAGGGCCTTCCAAGATATGTTGAATTTTTAGGGGCACTGCTTGTTAAGTTGCAGTTTAAAAACAGAAATCCGTAATCAGCTATATCAGTGCTTGCAGCAGTAACATATCCACCTTTGGGTGTTGATATAATTTCGCAATTTTCAAATACAGCAGTGGCACCGCCGAATATAAAATCTGTATCGCCGATAATTCTGCAGTTTGTATAATACTGTCTGCCTGAATGTGCATACAACGTATCCTGATTTCCAATGAAAATACAGTTTTTAATTATTTGTCTGTCACCGCGAATATAAGCGGCTACAGCTTGTTTGTCGTTTACATTGATGTTTTCATCAAAGGAATTTTCAATTGTGAGATTTTCAAGAATAGCATCGGTTCCATAGAGATAAAAGGATGCAGAACCGGATGTACCGTATGTGGTGCCATCGGGTTTTAGTTTACCGGCATAATTGTCATATGTGATAATTGTTCCAGTATTGCTTTCTCCTATGAGATGAATGTTGTTTTGTCTGATTGTAACAACTTCTTTGTATGTACCGTTCTTGATAAATATAACAATTCTTTTTGAATTGTTTGACGGTATAGAATCAATTGCAGCCTGTACGGTTCTAAAATTTCCGGTACCGTCTTTGGCAACTATTATATCTGCTTTAACTGCAGCAAAAGTATCGGATGCAATGTTTACAGTTAACAAAAACACCAGGCAAAGTATAATACAAAGTAACAGGGATGTTTTTTTAATTGCTCTCATTTGAACACCTCTAATAACTAATTTTGTTCGTCCTTTTTTATATTAATAATACGAAGCTCAAGTAATATTTCGATGGGTTTTTTTACACAAAAATTAAAAAAAGATTTATCGATTTACAGGCGAATAAATGTATAATAATATATGACATAAATATAGTGAATGCTAACTTAACTAATTCCATTGGATTAGGACTGATTGTATGAAGAAAGCTTTAATTGAATTTTGTAAATCTATAAACATAGAGCACATAGGAATAGCACCTTCCGGACCCTATGAGGATTTGAAGGAAATATGGGAAAAGAAGATTGAAATGGGATTTGCCCATATTTTTGATAAAGGAAGTTTGGATAAAATGATTTATCCTGATTTGACTTTGGAGGATGCAAAATCGGTAATAGTATGTTTGTTCCCCTATTATTGCGGTGATTTTGAAGATGCCAATTTGTCAAAATATGCTTATAGTGTGGATTACCATATAACGGTTATAAATATGCTGGAGAAGATAGGGGAGTTTTTGAAAAAAAACATTGAAGGATTTAATTACAAAGCCTTTGCAGACGCAGGGCCTCTAAATGACAGGTATTTAGCCTACAAAGCAGGTTTGGGCTTTTACGGAATAAACAGCCATATAATAACGGATGAATATGGCTCTTATGTTTTTATCGGGTATATAATAAATAATTATCCCTTTGAGCATGACAATCCGCAGGACAGGACATGTCTAAAGTGCTTTGAATGTGTGAAAAGATGCCCCGGACAGTGCATTTTAGGAGACTTTACTATAAATCCTCTAAAGTGCAGGTCTTACATTTCTCAAAAGAAGGGGGAACTTTCTGGTGAAGATGTGGAAATATTAAAGAAAAATCCTTTGATTTGGGGTTGTGATGTATGCCAGGATGTCTGTCCCCACAACCAAGGAATAAAAAAGACGGAGTTAGAAGATTTTAAAAGCAATATAAAGTATAGAATAGATTATGAAGAGCTGAAAGATGTTTCAAATAAAGAGTTTTTACGAAGACACAAGGATAGAGCTTTTAGCTGGAGAGGAAAAGGAGTATTGCAGAGAAATTTTGAAATTATTAATGAATAAAGGCTCTCCTTATCCTCGTCCTTTTAAGCAGAATCAAAGTTTACTAAATTTTGATTTTGCATACCTCCCTTTATATTTAATGGACTTAACGAAGCTGAATTATTTCTAAGTTAATTGGCTCAGTGCCTTGAGCCTATGCTTATTTAATACGGCCATTACATATTTTCAATTTCCTCTTGAATTCTCTTTTTGTCAATGCGTTCAAAAAGAATATTTACTTCTCCAATGCCTTGATCCGCCGGCACTTCGGTGTATTTCCACTCGGTTGATTTCAAATGAAGCATGCTGCGGATTTTAGATGATGAAAAGGGCAGGAAGGGCTCCAGTAAAATTGACAGGTTAGCAATAATTTGAACACAGGTAAAAAGGGTTTGCCCGCATTTTTCCGTGTTTTCCTTTATGGTTATCCAAGGCTGTTCTTCGTCAAAATACTTGTTGGCAGAGCGTATAAATGAAAATACTTTTTCAGTGGCGTCTTTAAAATCTCCCTGTTCAATAAGGCTTCCGACTGATGGGTAAAGATTCTCCAATGATTCTTTTATGTTCGGATTGCACTCTCCTTTGGGCACTTTTCCTTCAAAAAACTTTTGTATGAAAACAAGGCTTCTGTTGACAAAATTACCGTAAGCACCAAGAAGCTCTCCATTGTGACTGTTTATAAATTCTCTCCATGAAAAGTCCGTATCCTTTTTTTCGGGACCGTTGGCAATAAAGTAATATCGGATACTGTCGGGATTATAGTGCTCAATAAGGTGAGGTATCCAGACAGCCCAGTTTTCACTGGTGGAGATCTTTTTGCCCTCAAGGGTTACATACTCGCTGGATATTATTCTGTTCGGCAGATGTAAACCGCCATGAGCTTTTAAAAGGGCAGGGAGAATTACGGTGTGAAAGGGAATATTGTCCTTGCCGTGAATATAGTAGTGCAAAGAGTTTTCTGACCAAATTTCACGCCAACTTATACCGTGAGCCTCTGCCCATTTTTTGCTGGCGGAAAGATACCCTAAAACCGCTTCAACCCATACATAAATCTTTTTGCTTTCAAATCCTTTCAGCGGCACGGATATACCCCATTCCAAATCCCGGGTAATGGCCCTGTCGCGAAGTCCTTCGTCAATATATCTTTGGGAAAGTCCCGATGCATTTGTTCTCCAGCCTCTGGAATTATTAACATAATCCTCAATGAAGGGCTGCAGCTTTGATAGTGCCAGGAAAAAGTGTTCCGATAATTTGAAGACGGGAGTATCTCCACAGATGCCGCATTTTCTGTCCTTTAGATTGGCAGGATCCAAAAGCGTTCCACAGGCATCGCATTGGTCACCCTTTGTCTTGCTTTTGCAATTTGGACAAGTGCCTACGACAAACCTGTCGGGAAGGAACCGGTTGCAGGATTTACAATAGACCTGTTCTACGGCTTTCCTATATACAAAACCGCTGTCGAGAAGCTCGGTAAAAAATTCCTGGACAAATTCAATATGGTAAGTATCCTTGGTTTGACCGTACAAGTCATAGGAAAAGCCCAGCTTTTCAAAACACTCCTTGAACTCATTGTGGTAGCGGTCTGCAATTTCTTCCGGGGATACTCCTTCTTTTTGAGCACGTATCTGAATGGGGGTACCGTGACAATCACTTCCTGAAACATAACAAACATTATATTTTTTTAATCTGAAATATCTTGCCAGTATGTCACCTGGCAGTAGGGCCGCAATGTGCCCGATGTGAAGGGAGCCGTTTGCATAAGGCCAGGCTCCGCCGATAAATATGTTCATAAAAACTCCTCCTTATTTTTCTAATTAATTAGATAAAGGTTTGATATAAAATTAGTAATATAAATAAAAAAGCCCTCATCCCCAGAAATAAATTCTGGGGACGAGAGCATTATGCTTCGTGGTACCACCCCGGTTTACCGATATTTCACAATATCGGCCTCAGCAGGTACGTCAGATATCTCTGATTATACCCCGGCACTATAACAGGTGCACCTGTCGCAGCCTAAATCCATCGGATTGTCGGTGCGAAAGCTCCAAGACCATGTTCGGCTACCTGTTCTTTACTCCTTCTCAGCTTCCCGGAGCTCTCTGTAAAAGCCATCGATAGCTTACTCTTCTCTTCATCGCAAACATGATATTTACATAATAATTACATTATAGTTACATTTTAATGCAGGAAATTTTGTAAGTCAATAGGTTTCGTTTTTTACAGTTTATGCAAGTGTATTAAATAAATGTGAAGAAAAATATTCCAGAAACTTATGTTTCTTCTACATTTTTCTTCACTTTGGCAATATACATCCGTTTATTGCCGACATTGATGGATTTTTAGCATATGAGTATATAAATCCGATAAAGTGCAAAACTAAATTATAAGTACCATGCAAAGGAGAAAACACATACCGGGCTAAAGTCAGAAAAACCTTACATATATTCAAAATCCAAAACTAATTGAGGTGACTTTATGTATCCGGATAAAATATTCTACGAGCCGGCAATTGACAGGTATGAGCTTGGCCTGTATTTAAGAAAAAAATATAATGACAAAACCTGGATACCCATTGAGAGTCATAACAAGATTGAAGAGCTGCAAAAAAGCTCAAACAAAGAATTTGGAAAGATGAAAAGGTATCTTATAATCGGGGTTCGAAAAACCCATAAATATGTTCCCAATCATAAAGTATCGGATTTTCTTGTACCTTATACATCCTCGGGCTGTAGTGCCATGTGCCTTTATTGCTATCTTGTGTGCAACTATAATAAATGCTCTTACTTAAGATTGTTTGTAAACCGTGAACAGATGATGGATAAATTGATAAGAACGGCCAACAACTCCCGCAAGGAACTGACCTTTGAAATAGGAAGCAACAGTGATCTGGTTTTGGAAAGCACCATAACCAAAAACCTTGAATGGACAATTGAAAGGTTTGGCAGAAACGAATTGGGATATATAACCTTTCCCACAAAGTTTCACATGGTGGATTCATTATTACCTTTAGCTCACAAAGGCAGAACTATTGTCAGAATGAGCGTAAATCCTGAGCAGATAATTCAAAAGGTGGAGTTTGGAACATCTTTGCTGAAGGATAGAATTAATGCAATCAATAATTTGTGCGAGGCGGGGTATAAAGTTGGTCTTTTGATAGCACCGGTGGTGTTACTGGAAAATTGGAAGCAATTGTATTCGGATTTGATTCGGCAACTGGCGGATGAGTTATCGGATAAGGTTAAAAAAGAGATGTTTATTGAGATTATCTTTATGACATACAGTTTTGTACATCGGGCAATCAATAAAGAAGCATTTCCCAATGCGGTAGAACTCTACGACAAGACGCTGATGACCGGAAGAGGCAGGGGAAAGTATTGGTATAAAGAAGAATTGAGAGCCGAGGGTGAGCAATTTTTAAGAGAACAGCTTTCAATGCATTTTGGCAATGTTCCGATAATTTACGTGGTTTAGGATACTTCAAAACATATAATTAATTACGATCAGTTAAAGCTATACCATGTGTTGTAGTCATCTACTGTGTCTTGTAATTTGTATCTTGCTTCGTATACTTTGTGGTATCCGGCAAAATAAATATAGACACCGGGATATCGGTAAAAAACTTTTTTGTTCTTCAGCGACAGCGTCAAGTTGTTCTTCTTCAACCTTTGTGTTAAAACTATACGTAAAACAGAATGAACCTTGGTCAAATTGTACATTTAAGTTATCTACATAACTGAATTCCTTTTTAATATCTTTTTTAAAATCCTTCAGTTCTTTAAAACTAATAGTTCTATAATGAGCACATCCTACGAATTGGACCGTTAGCAGAATAAATAAAAAAAATAATATTTTTGCATTGTTTCATAACATGACTCCGATTATTTTTATAATATTTTGCAAATAACTTATAATAAAATTTCGATTAAGACTACCTGCTTAGGGCAATTCTTGATCTTTCTCAAAATGTATAGTTTGTATCCGTACTAAACGGTATTATATTCCGATTCCATGTACGTTAGGCAAATTACATATCATTAAGAAAATTATATAACATTTGGGAGAAAAAGTAAAACATAATCCATTCATTTAGAAAACTATGCTTAAATATTTTACGCTGTTAGAATTCCTCGATTTATTAATTAAATTCTCACTAATATTTAAATCGGAATATTATTCTTTAATAGCGGGTCACACCTTGTCAGGAGGTCATTTGTCACGGGTCGTCCTGCTGACAAATTCGCCTCGTAATCTACACAAATTGTTATGCATAGAACGGTTTTTCTGCTATAATTGTTCATATAAGTAGTCTCTTTTAGTATTTATCAAATGGATTGGAAGGCTGATGGAATTCCATAAAGATAAATGGTTCATTACAATAGGTTTTAATTTTCACGCGGGTTAAAAATTAAAAAAGAGGTGCTGTCGAATGAGCAAGACCATTGATATACTGATAGATAACGTGGAAAAGATTATTATCGGCAAAAGGTCTGTTATAGAACATCTTCTTGTTGCTCTGTTAAGCGACGGACATGTTTTGATTGAGGACGTTCCCGGTGTGGGAAAGACTCAGTTGGTTGCAACTCTTGCAAGATCTGTAAACGGGGCTTTTAACCGGATTCAGTTTACTCCGGACGTAATGCCTTCAGATATAATGGGTTTTTCAATGTTCAATCCCGGAACACGGGAGTTTGAATACCGGGAAGGTGCTGCAATGTGCAATTTCCTTCTCGCGGATGAGATAAACCGAACATCGCCGAAAACCCAGTCAAGCCTCTTGGAAATTATGGAAGAGTTCCAGGTTACCGTTGACGGAAAGACATACAAGCTCCCTCGACCCTTTATGGTATTAGCCACCCAGAATCCTATTGAGAGCTTCGGTACTTATCCATTGCCGGAAGCTCAGATGGATAGATTTTTCCTTAAGCTCAGTATTGGTTATCCCGATAAAAATGAAGAGAAACTGATTATAGACAGGTTTGGAAGTGAGAATCCTCTGGATAGACTTGAGCCTGTTACTACAACACAGGAGCTTATTGAGCTAAAAGATCAGGTAAAAAAAGTAAGGATGGAGGAATGCCTGAAGGAGTACATAATCAATATAATTGCCGCAACCAGAAGCGACAAAAATGTAGTTTTGGGTTGCAGTCCCCGGGGAAGCTTAAATCTGTATAAAGCTTCGAAGGCATGGGCATTTATCATGGGAAGGGATTATGTTCTCCCCGATGATATTCAGAAAATGGCTGTACCGGTATTGGCCCATAGAATTATATTAAGCCAGGGAGCAAAAATGAATAATTACAATTCAACTAAGTTGATAAACGATATTCTTCAAAATACAAAGGTTCCGGCTGTATAAGCAGACATTACAGTACAATATAGAGGGAAGGGTTCAATGCGAAGCTATTTGATATATTTATTTATGCTGATTTCTATGATTTTATATACATATTTTTTTGGGGATGAAACCAGTATACTTGTAATATACATGCTGGTTTTGTCACCGGTTATATTTTTACTTGTGGCTCTTTTATCATGGAAAAGTCTTGAGGTTTCTGTTGATACCAAGCTTGACTCGACGCGGATTGAAAAAGATGATGTGGCACAAGTGACAATACATCTGAAAAATAAATCTATTTTTCCAATACCTATTGCATATATTTCTTTTTTTACGCCGCCCAATATGCTACCCTTGAGTTCTCCCAGTCTTATTGCTTCTTTAGGACCTTTAAAAACCCGGAGCATTGTTTTGGAATATAGAGCAAAATACAGGGGGCAAGCCAGAATTGGAGTTAAAGAAGTATGGATAAGAGATTTTTTAGGCTTTTTTAAATTTTCCGCAATAAAAAAAATCGACGAGAGTGAAAGAACGAGGGATATTATAGTATTGAACAGAATAGTGGATTTGAAAGTAAATAGCGCCTTGCTATTGAACTCCGTTCCGATAGAAGGTGAGGAAACGGGAAATACATCAGCTGATTTTAATTTTATGAGTTGTTTATATGGGGAGCCGGGTCATGAATTTCGTGAATATCAGCCGGGAGATTCCCTCCATAAAATCCATTGGAAATTGTCAGCAAAAACCGATGCTTTCATGGTAAGAAAGGATGAGGGGGGGAGCTTTGCCAAAAAGAAACTGATGCTTGATCCTCTTATTTCAATGGAGCTAAAATCCACACCTCAAAAAAACGCTCAAAGAGAAGATAAAATTTTAGAGATACTTATTTCGATAGTAAACATGATGGTGAAAGCAGGAAGGGATCTGGAGTTGTGGCTGTTTGATAACGGTGAATGGACGAAATACTTCATCAATGATAGGGAAGAAGTAATCAAAATACAGCATAGACTGGCTATATATAGATTTGTTTATTCAGGCGATGGTTTAGGGACCGGCCGTCTTCCGTTGCAAGGTATTTCAGTTCAAGAAACCAAGGGGCGTAACCCTTTTGGTGGGGATGCAATGGTGTTTACAGCTTCGCCGGACGAACAAATCTTACAATATATAAGACAGATGCTGGATTTAAACATGGCAGTTGATTTTGTATTGTTAGAAAACAATGAATTTAACGGGGATAAAAATAAAGAGATTAAGAATTTAAATTTGAATACTTGGACAATAGGTGTCAATGATGATATATCACAGGCATTTATTTAGTATGTAATAAATACGGTATTGGCTTAAAGGGTAAGGAAGGGTGAGGGTTTAATTGGAAAGTATAACAAAATTAAAAAGCCAGATAGTCCCTATACTGCTTTCTGTAACTGCGGTAAACTGGATGCTGATTTCATTAACCGGATCATTTAAAATAATTATTTTAATAATAACATTAGTTGTTAGTTGCATAATCTTTGTATGCTATAATTATATACAAAAGCATGGTAAAATGACATTTCTTTTGTTTGTCTTGTTCTCCGTTTTGTACTTTGTGCTGTCGGGCATATTATCAATAAATAAGAGAATGTTATTTTCTTTGCTGTTTGTTCCGGTTTATGGCTTTACTTCGGTAATTTATTATTTTACGGTTATTCGTTATAGGGTTGCAGTGGTCTTCCTTACCGGTCTTATTCCGTTCTTGATTTATTCTTCCAAATCGGAAAAGAATTTAACATTGTCCTTTGCGATTTTTGTAATATTGTTTTTTATTGTGTATTATGAACGGGAAAGAAAGAAAAGCAGCTTTGTTTCCGAAGGGAATTTATTCAAAAACAGCTGGTATTATCTATCGATGTTTTTTTGTGTTTTTGTAGTTTTTATCGGTGCAATGCTCATTCCCAAGCCGGATATAATACCGAAAATTGTTTATTTGAACACTGTAATTAGAGAGGATGTTAATCCTTTAGTTAATAATGATCAAAATTATTTACCGAATGTAGCGGCTAATATTTTCAATCCGGTAAATGCCAAAACTCAGAGCAGGATAGATTCCTTGAGTGCACCTTTGAGTGACAGGGTGCTTTTTAAGGTGGAAGCTGATGAAGTATTGTACCTTAAAATGCGGGCATGGGACAAATATGAGAATAATTCGTGGAAGTCGGGAAACCGTGAGTTGATAGAATATCAGCCTATTGAAAATATATATTGGAATCAGATTAAATATGATACTCTTGTTTCATTGTTAAAAAGAGCAAACCAAGAGGGGGCTGTTCCCTCAATGTTATCTGAATATAGTGAATTGTGGAATTTGGATTCGGTTCCAAGGAAAAAGAAAACTGCGGTTATATCAAATACAAGCCTGGTTTTCTCAAGCTCGCTTCCGGTGCCTGTCGGTATTTTGGATGCTTATTGCGTTGATAATCGGAATGAATATATAAACCGATATGGAATGTGTACGGTGCGTACGGCTGAATGGGCATATCCGTGGGATTATTACAGTATTGAATACATATCTCAGAAGATGGCGCTTAATTCACAGGAGTATAGGCTTATGAGATATTTAAGCAAATCGGTAGCCGAAGAATTATTAAATCCTGCATCCTATAAATCGTATAATGCAGAAAATGTAGAAAATTCAGGCTTTTCACTGGGTTATGACGAGTTAACTGTGATAAGCGAGGCAGCGGCCGATTTAAAATACGTATATGAAAACTATACGCAATTGCCTAAAAACATTTCCGAAAGAATTTATAAACTGGCTGAAAGTATTACTCAAGGAAAGAACAGCGACTATGATAAGGCAAAAGCAATAGAGCAGTATTTTCACTCATCGGATTTTGTATATGATTTAAATCCTCCCGGGATACCTAACGGTGCAGAGACCAATGACTATTTTCTTTTTGAAAGCAAGAGCGGATTTTGCATTCATTACGCCTCAGCCATGGTGATACTGGCAAGGGCATGCGGTTTACCTGCAAGATATGCCGAGGGATATGTGGCGGATGAAATTGAAAAGGATACCGGTAAATATATTGTTCGAGAAAAAGATGCCCATGCATTTCCTGAAGTTTATATTGCAGGATACGGATGGATGGTATTTGAACCTACAGTGAGTACCAGGGCTCGGAGCAAATGGGATATAATGATTGATAGGATTATGGTAACTATTGATTTTATTGCGACATTCATATCAAGGATTATTGATATTACTCCGGTGTGGGCAAGGTTTTTAATCATACCTTTTGTTATTATTTCTACTTTGCTTCTTGTATGGGTTTTTCGAAGACTTTATATTGAGGCATGGATCAGAAAAAATCTTGCTATGGACAGGGAAGAAGCTGTTTACAGAATTTTCGGTAGAATAATAAAGATTTTGGCAGTTGTTAACCTTGACATGATTAAAGGTGAGACACCTTTGCAATATGAGAGGAGGATAAATATAAAAACCGGGCTGGACCTGTCGGAATTTATTGAAATATTCAATAAATCAAAATATGCCGGGATAAAGCCTTCAATTAATGATGTGAGGGTTGGAATTGCTGCATATAATGATGTTGTCTTATATGTAAAGGGCAGTATGGGGAGATTCGACTTTTTAAAGTATTTCTGGCTTGTATAAAATAATATAAATTTATGTAAAACAATAATAAAATAGTACTTGAAAATCGTAATAAAATGGAGTAAAATATTGGTGTAAGGTTAATATGTTATGTAATTTTTCATTTCATAATCAACACCTTGTTTTTACTCCATTTGTTTTTACAAGAACTAGTTCAGTCTATATTTTTCCAAATTAGTTTATTTCAGTTGACCAACTTATAGGAGGTTTTATTATGATTCTATTTGGCTGGGGTTATAGAACTGTTAAAAACTATGGACCTGTTCGCAAAATTCAATGCAACAAATGCAGTAATGAAACAAGTTGGCTTTTACAGAAATTAACTACTTGGTTTACACTTTTTTTTATTCCCGTTATTCCGTACAAGAGAGATTACTTACTGGTTTGTCCGGTATGCAGATGCTGTCTGGAGCTTGATAAAGAGGAGTTTGACGAGCTCAAAAGTATAATTCAGGATGCAAAGTTTTTTGAGTCCGAAGAGGCAGTTAGACATATGAACAATATTGTTACCGAAGCCGGGGGAATTATCCGCACAGAGACTCAGCTGAAATTTCTCAGGGATGTTCAGGAATTTCAAAGAGAAAGGGAAGAGAAGAACAAGGTATAAAAATATTGTGGGAAAATTATTCATATAAAAAGTGGTATGACATTTTGTCATACCACAAATATTTTTTTATAAAATTTCTCTCTAAATTAATCTGATACTTGCATATACCTGCACATAATCTCATTCAAATAATTTTATTGACATAACATTTCTTTCAGCACATGATATGTAACTTACCCTACCGGGGCATTATCTCAAACTATACCATGATGCTTCTGCAATCGACACAAGTTGACATACCACCATTGCTCCAATTGTCAAAGCAACTAATAACTTGGCTTTTAAGTTTTTCATATACATTTCCTCCCTTAATTATATTATTATAGTGTATTCATTATGAAACGGGCTTGGTCCCCATCGGCTTTAATAGCTGAAGGAAACCCCGTTTCATATTAATACGCATCTTTCTCTTTAAAGAAGTTGTGTACGTACACATTATTATCCCATTTAAGATCTTTCCCTAAATTTTCCGAAAAACTTTCTACTCTCCCTAAATTCTTTAATAATGTACTCCAATTCTTTAATAATGTACTCCCTAAATAAAATTCTCTATAAAATTTCCACTCCCCAAAACGCTACAATTTACTCCCCTAATAAGTTTTTCTAAATTACCTACTCCCCAAAAACTTTAAACTCAACTCCCCTAAAATTTTTCATTGTAATTTTTCTACTCCCCAAAATGTTTAAAAACTCAACTCCCCAAAAAGTGCTCTTACATTTTTACTCCCCAAAAACTTAAATAAATTACTCCCCAAAAAAAACTTACTTAAATTTTTTGATTCTAAATAATCCTTTTAAATACTCCCCGAAAAGTTTTTCTAAAAAGTCCGTTCCTCCTTACTCCCCGTGAAAAATATAACCAATTGACAATTAAAACGATACTTACAGTAAGATCTTACTTATAGGATAATAATCTTGAAATGTTGCAAGAAATGTTACGAGAAATATGAAGTATCTGTTGCAATAGCTTTTGTTATATTGCTATGGAAAACTTGTTTTCTATATTCTAATTATACAACGAATTATTTGTAAAAAGAAGATAATAATTTTATTATTTTATTATAAAATATTAAGTTATAAAAGGGGTAATAATAAAAAAGGGGCAAATAGTGAATTTTTGAGGCAGCAAAATTAATATTGAAAGACAAAGTATTGGGAGATGATGATAAAATGGATGTTGAAAGGGCAAGACAGATTATTGAGTCCGACGGTGTTATCGAAGTGCTTTACCAAGGTTCGCCGGTATGGATTGAGAAAATATTGGACAACAATCAGGCACAGGTGTCGGATATTAAAACCAATAAAGTTAATGAAGTACCTCTTTATATGCTTGTTGAAAAGAATCTGCATTAAAGCAGGTATTGAGATGATTTTACAAAGATTAATGGGGTGCATATTGTTCTTGTGTTTGTATAATGCACCCTTTTTAATGTTTTTATTTTATTTTAAAATTAATATTGACAATAAAATTATATAGTATTATAATGATAATAACAGACAGTTAATAACACAAAACAGTATTGATTGCAACTTATAGTAAATGAACAAAAAATTAAGGGGGCGTTATTATGAAAAAAATATTGAGAGATGATTTTATACAAAAGAGCGGTGCGATTCTTGGAGAAATTCTGGAGACTATAGAAAAACAGCCGGTTTTGGATATAAAGGAGATTGAACCGGAAAAAACCGTTCTTGTTATTGTCGATATGATAAACGGCTTTGCCCGGGAGGGAGCACTTAAAAGCCCGAGAGTTGAAGAGATGATTCCGGAGATATGCAGGATTAGCAAGTTGTGCGACAAATATAAGATCAAAAAGATCGCTTTTGCAGACAACCACACGGATAAATCGCCGGAATTCGATGCATATCCCGCTCATTGCCTTGTGGGAACTGCTGAAAGCGAAGTAGTGGATGAAATAAAGGATATAGGCGGATATATGCTTATCAAAAAGAATTCTACAAACGGTTTTCTAGAGGAAGAATTTCAAAAATGGCTTAAAGAAAACCCGGAGCTTGATACTTTCATTGTAGTAGGAGATTGTACCGATATTTGTGTTCAGCAGTTTGCCGTTACCCTGAAAACATATTATAATATGAAGGACAAAAAGAGCAGAATCATTGTTCCTTTAGATGCGGTTGACACTTTTGATTTGGGACAGCACTACGGAGATTTGATGAATGTTATGGCCGTTTTTAATATGATGGGAAACGGTATTGAAGTTGTTAGGGGGATTAAGGAATAGGAGGTCACAAAAATGGAAAAGATAAATTGGAATCAACAGGAAAAGCTTACAATGCTCACGGATTTTTACGAGCTTACTATGGCAAATGGATATTTTGAAAACGGATTAAAGGACACAATAGCATACTTTGATATGTTTTTCAGAAGGGTTCCTGACGACGGCGGGTTTGCCATAATGGCCGGGTTGGAACAGCTTATAGATTATATAAAAAGCCTCAAGTTTGAGGACGACGACATTGAATTTTTAAGAGAAAAAGGAATTTTTAGCGAGGATTTTTTGAAATATCTTAAAGAATTTAAATTCAGCTGCGATATTTGGGCAATACCTGAGGGAACACCGATTTTTCCCAATGAGCCTATCCTTACAGTAAGAGGGCCGGTCATAGAGGCCCAGTTCATTGAAAGCATGATTTTGCTCACAATTAATCATCAATGCCTCATTGCCACAAAAGCCAACCGGATAACCAGGGCAGCTAAGGGAAGACCGGTGCTGGAATTCGGAACAAGACGGGCTCAAGGATATGATGGCGCTGTTTTGGGAGCAAGAGCTGCATACATCGGAGGTTGTGTGGGCACGGCATGTACTGTGGCAGATAAGGAATTCGGAGTACCTGCTTCGGGAACAATGGCACATAGCTGGATTCAGCTTTTCCCCTCAGAACTTGAGGCATTCAGGGCGTATGCCAGAATTTATCCCGACAGTTGTACCCTTCTGGTGGATACCTATAATGTATTGAAATCCGGGATACCCAATGCCATCAAGGTGTTTAACGAAGAGGTGGTTCCAAGAGGATTCAGACCGAAGGGTATAAGAATAGACTCCGGTGACATTGCATATCTATCGAAGGAAGCAAGACAGATGCTTGATGAAGCAGGCTTTCCCGATTGTAAAATTGTTGTATCAAATTCACTGGATGAATATATAATCAGAGATATACTTATTCAAGGTGCACAGGTGGATGTTTTCGGTGTGGGAGAGAGGCTTATTACTTCAAAAACAGAGCCTGTATTTGGAGGCGTATACAAACTTGCCGCAGTGGAGGAAAACGGAGAAATTATTCCGAAAATTAAGATCAGCGAGAATGTTGCCAAAATTACCAATCCCGGATTTAAGAAGGTTTACCGGTTGTTTGGCCGGCAAAACAACAAGGCCATTGCCGATGTAATTACCTGTGCAGATGAGGTCATTGACGACAGCAAACCTTATGAAATATTTGACCCTGAGCATACATGGAAAAGGAAAAACGTGACTGATTTTTATGCAAAGGAGCTTCAGGTTAAAGTTTTCGACAAAGGAAAATGTGTCTACGAGCCTGTGGACCTGGAAACAATACGGAACTATTGCAAGGAGCAGGTGGATACCCTCTGGGACGAAGTTCTCAGGTTTGAGAATCCTCACAGGTATTATGTGGACTTATCGGAGAAATTGTGGAATGTTAAGAACGAACTGCTTAAAAAGCATACGGTAATTTAGGTGATAACTAAGCTATCTGGAGCAAATAGACACTCGTTATTATGAAAGCAAGATGCACAGGGGAATAACTGACTTGTGAAGAATATTGTGCTTTGATAGGAATAATTATTTCATTGAATATTTATGCGTTTTACCTTATTATATGATAAGCATAAGTTTTATCCCTTACAATGAAATTAACCTGTAAATCATTAGATTTGTTTACACTTTTCTTATATGGTTATTTAAACAAGTTTAATAACCAAATAATGACAAGTCTAATACAAGATAGAGGAAGTGTTTCGATGCTTTCTCTATCTTTCTGTTTAGCGATATTTCACGACATGATCAAAATATTTAGAGCTTGAGAAGGCTTTCGATAATATAAAATAACGGAAACAGGAGAAGAAGAAGGGATTCAAACATAACAAGGCGGTGCTCCGTTTGGTTTTGGCTCAATGAAGTATATAGCTCCGTAATTTCCTGAAGATCGTTAATCTTGCTTTGCAGAATTTTATAACGGTCGTTCATTTCAAAATATTCCATCAGGCTGTCATAGGTTTCTTTTCCCTTAATACTTTGTTCGGCGAGCATAGGCCGGTCTAAAACTCTTACACTGTTTATGCTGTCAAATTGAAACCTCAGTATTTTGGAAATTATAAGACAGGATTTCTTTCTATACCACTTTAAGCGGCCTTTTTGAAGGAAAACTATAAATTTTTCCGCATCCCCCAAAAGCTCGGAAAGCTTTGCATCAAAGCTGAACATCTCCACCGATTTTGCCAGAACAATTGCTATAATATGATTAATATCGTCGGTATATTCAATTTTTCTGTTAACGTTGCCGGTAAGGCTGCAGCACAAATCATCATCTATCTCCAGGGAATGGCTTTCATGGTATTTATAAAATAGGCTATAATCAATGTTTCCGATTATCAACTCAATATATTTCAAAAAGTCATAGATCTCATTGTTTGAAAAATTGACAAAGGAAATGCAGCCGTATTTAAAAAGATAAACAGACTTGTCTTCGGAATCGGTTTTCAATATTATATCAAGCTGCTTATCCTTAAGCACAATATATTCCTTCCAGCTAAAAGTCATTTGAGTTTTAAGAAAAGCTGCAATCTTTTCCAAAGGAAGAGACGGTGCAACCTTATAGCATATAAAATACACATTTTTCATACCGATCAGTTCCTTTATTAATTCATCATCTTTATCATCAATTTATGTTCAAAAGCATAATCCTATTTTCAAGTTTATCTTAATAAATCAAGAACCATAAGAACTATTTCTACCAGAATCAGCAGAACAATTATCCATTCCACAAAAAGTCCTCTAATTGAATCGCTAATAGAGGAAAAACCTTTAATGATACTGTTTAGGATATCGGTTTTCTCCTTCAGTATAATATACCTGTCATTAAGCTCGAAAAACTCCGACATACGGTCGTAAATACTTTCTGCATCGCTGTTGGTCCATGTAATGTCCGGTTTGTCAAGAATCATTATGTAGGCTATGGTGTTGTATTCATGACGAACAATTTTAGACGTTGTTTTTGCAATTTCCTTATTGCTGATATTTAACTTTCCCTTTTCCAGCTTATCGATCATGTTTTCCAATTTATCAAGGATGCTTTCAAGATGCTTTTCGGTCTTCTCCAACGCAACGGATTTGGCAATAACGGTTGAAACCAGCTCCGGATAAAAAATCTGAAATGACGGAACCACCAAATACTTGTCGGTAAGTTCTATTTTAGCATTTTCAACCACTTGCAGCTCATAGTCATCCGAATATTCTTCATAATTATTGATATCGATATCGTCCTTGATTTTTTTCAAATACTTTAAAAAGACCTTTTCATCCTCAGTTGTGGAGTTGATAAAAACTATACTGCCGAAAGAAAAAACGAGAATTTCTTCATTCTTAAGTTTTTTTCTATGCAGTATATTGGACAGGATTTCTCCCTGTAATACCAAGGGCTCTTCCCAGGTGTATTTTTTTGGAATATTGCAATCGGCAGCGATCCTGTTAAGGTCTATTTCATTTGTTACGGCATAAGCTTTAAAAACCATTCTATCCAAGACCAACACCTCGTCATATTTTATCTATACCAGCTTGCAGCAAAGAAATATAGATTATTATCGTCATAAAAAGTTTATTTCTGCTTTGATGGTTTATATTTAAACTTCCGTATCAAACTCCTGAACATAAGAAGAATGCTTCCGAAGAACCTGTATATAAAAAACTTGCGCACAAAAAACCTGCTAATAAAAGGAACTTTAAGTTTTATGGCACTTTCGGGGCAAATCTCCTGACAACAATAGCATCTAATGCATCTTTTATAAATATATGAAGGAAGGACTTCTTTCTTGTTGCCGTTGTGCCAATCCAGTGCTTTTGGATTAACCGGGCACATGTTTACGCATATCCCGCATTTTTTACATTTGGATTTTTCAATAAACGGTCTGGGTATAGCGTAACCTCTCAGAACCTGAATAATGCTTTTGGCTTTTAAGGCCTTTACAGGCTCCCTTCTTACGTTAAAGCTAAGATCTTTAAAACTGTCCAGGCTCTCTCCCAATATTTCTATTTCTTCTTCATTATACGTACCAAGTCCTGCTTCTTTTCCAAAAACAATTGTAGGAACAAATTTCGGATCCAGTCCGATTATTCTGCAGACTGTGGCATCGAGAGCAATGGGATCCGATGACAGCAAAATAACATTCATATTTTTGGGAGTCCCGCCCCTGGGTCCGTTACCTTCCATTGCCATTATTCCGTCCATAACAAACAGCCTGGGTTTAAGATACGCATTCAAATCTACAAGCATTTTTGAAAAGTCAATGACATCAGGAATGCGGGCATGGAATTCACCTTTTAAAGAGCCCGGTATACAACCGAACTGATTTTTTATACATCCTGTTATTCTGGTCAAAGCGTGAGTTTTAAGCTTTGGTAAGCTTATCATGCCGTCGCTTTCAAGAACGCCGTTGGCTAATGTAAATTTTTTGTTTTGGATTCCCTTGTCAAAGAAGATTTCTTTGCCTTCATTAAAATCGGCAAGGCTAATGCCCAAATCGCTTGCAGCTTTTTCTATACCGGCTTTTTGGGCAGCGATTTGAGGCTTGTGAATACCCGGTGAATCGCCATAGGTTAAATTGATACCTGCCTCTTTAAAAACTTCAGCAACGGCTTTAAATATTGAGGGATGTGTTGTGCTGCATCTTTCAGGAGGATCAGCCGATAAAAGGTTTGGCTTTAAAAGAATTTTTTCTTGCGGTGAAGCAAATTTGAGGGGACCGCCCAAAAGTTCAATACCCTTTTTTACAGCTGCTTTAACTGTATTGTAATCATAGCTTTCACATCTCATTAAAACCACTTTTGACATTTATTTTTGTCTCCTTTGTATGTCTGTTTATATAATTGTACGACTTTTATGCTACCAATGTGAAGTTGATTTTTGAATTTAAGAGTAGGATGGATTTTCCTGCTGAAGTTTTGAGGTTCAGCATAGTTTACCGATATAGTATATGCTAACATATTGTAAAGAAAAAGGGAAGGGACAATTTTATTGGCTTTGCGTCCATTGGCATTGAGAACATAAAATATGATGCTCGTTGCGAGCCAACATTTAAAGGGGCGAAATGCCCCTATTAATATAGTTTCAATGCCGGTTGACATCAATGAAGCTTACTATTTGCATTGATTTTTGCCTTTCTTAGCCAATCCCTCATACTTATTTTCCATATTTTCTCCTAATTGATCGTTTGCAAATTCATATTTACCGGATGCATCTTTGATGTTTTTATTGTCCTTTTTCTGCTTGCTTTTTGATTTACCCATAATTATCACCTCCATTTTTATTTTTCCTGAATTAATGAAAGTAATGCATGGAGAGAAAATAATAAATAAATTAAATTTTATTCATAAAATAAAAAAATGCTCAAATGGATAAAATATTCATAATTTTAAGTTGTATTACAGAAATTAAAGTACTATAATATTGTCAAAGTGCATTAACAATAAAGAAAAGTATTGGTATTACTAGATCACATTTCAGTTTGTAGATTCGGATGGGGTAGACATGAATAGAAAAATCTTGGCTCAAATGCAATGTTTAATCGTTGTTTTATTTATAGTGTTTTCCGGTGCGGATTTTAGCTTTGCACAGCCGGAATCATTGGATATCGTGGCTCCTTCTGCGATTTTGATTGAATCCCAAAGGGGTCAGATACTATATCAGAAAAACTCAAAGCAGAGGTTGCATATTTCCTCTGCCAATAAAATAATGACTGCTTTAATAACCCTTGAAAAGATGAAGGACCAACTGGACACAAAGGTTACTATAAGTAAGAATGCCGCTTCGGTTGAGGGAGCGACATTGAACCTGGAAGTCGGTGAAAAATATTCAGTTGAGGATCTTTTATATTCGGTTATATTGGATTCGGTCAATGACAGTGCCATTGCCTTGGCTGAACATATAGGCGGGGATGAAAAGGGATTTGTTGAGCTTATGAATAAAAGAGCCAAAGAGCTGCAAATGGTTGACACCAATTTTACAAATGCCACAGGCTTATATGATGAGCAGCAGTACACAACAGCATATGACATTGCCCTTTTAGTAAGACATGCCATAACTAAGTCCAGTAAATTTCAAAAGATTTTTTCTTCTAAGGCTTGGCCTTGGGCTAATGACGGAAAGGTTTTGATAAACAGCAATGAACTTTTTTGGAGTTATGACGGAGTTGACGGCGGTAAGACAGGATATAACGAAATAGAACGTCAAACTGCGATAACTACGGCTACAAGAAACGGTCAGAGGTTAATCGCCGTGGTGCTTGATTCTCCCCAAGGAAGTGTTTATGGCGACTCTATAAAGATATTGGATTATGGATTTGAGAATTTTCGGACAGGAACTTTGGTAGCAAACGGGGAGACAGTAAAAAGCATTCCTGTAGGGGATGAGATGCTGGATCTTATAGCTTTGGCAGATTATTATTATACATATCCCATTGGTGAGAATTATATTAAAGATTTTGACATCAGTTTGCAGGATAATTTGGAGCCGCCTATAAGGAAAAATGAGGTTTTAGGAGTTGCAAAATATACGCTGGATGACGGTACTGTTATTGAAGTGAATCTTTATCCGGCTAATGAAGTTTATTCAACGATGACTTGGTTTTCGTCATTGATGTCAAAATTTAGTGAGTACAAGGATATAGTGATACTGATTGCCATTCTTTTGACGATAGAGGTATTTTTATTGCTTCTTCAAATAGTCAGGCTGATAAAGAGAATATTCATTAAACTGTTCAGCAAGGCAAAAAACTGAGCATCCTGTACACGCATTTTATATTGACGGGAATGGGACAATTTGTTATAATTATATAAGGAATTTATGGAGAATATATATTATACATAAGATCTGTTTAAAGTGGGCAAGAGTCTGATTTATCATTTTCTTTTGTATATTCGGTATGAAGGTTTTAAAAGTAGTGTGCAATTATTAAATGTTGGATAATTTATAAAAAGATTACAGTCAAATATTGTTTATATTGCATATAATATATTAACTTTAAATTACATAACAATTATTATTAGGGAAACCACAAGTATAATTGTGTACGCTTTTTGAGGTTTATAATTTAATAATACTGATGTATTTTAAGCGCTTAATCTAAAAGAACGGGGGAACCATCATTTTGGGGTGAATCCTGGCTATTGCCGGGTAGGGTCAATCTCTTTCGATCCAAATCCGTCAGCTAACCTCGTAAGCGTTGAAAGAGAGGTGTGGTGTATTTTTGTGTAAAATACAAGGCCGCAGATACTTCTCTGCGGCCTTTGCTTTTGAAAAAATTAATATATTTCTAATTGCCATGGCTTAAAAGAAAGAATCAGGACTTATTTGCTACCAGTAAACTAAGATGAAATGGGGGGATAACTTTGATTAGAGTGTGTTTGGTTGGACTCGGAAAGACAGGGAAGGAGATTGCGAAGGCTGTTTTGGAGCAAGAAAATATGAAACTGGTTTCGGTGGTATGCAGTTCAAGCAGCGATAAGCTGGGCAAATCCTTGGATGAAATTATCGGTTGCAGTAATTCCGGAGTAATTGTAGACAGTGAGGACAATTTGAAGCAGATTATTTTTAAAACCAAGCCGGATGTGGTTGTAGATTTTTCAAGCCCTGAAGCCACAATTAGAAATGCAAAGATTTTTTCAAAAATGAAAGTAAACATAGTAGTAGGTACAACAGGTTTTTCAAGCTTTGCTTTAAAGCGATTGTTTGTTCTTACAAGAATGTATCATAATGCAATATGCTATGCTCCTAACATAACATTAGGCGTTAATGTACTTATGCTTTTGACAAATCTGGCTGCAAGCATCCTTAACAATTATGATTTTCAGATTACAGAGATTCATCACAAGCATAAAAAGGATTCTCCTTCGGGTACGGCAATTAAAATTGCCGGGGAAATTAAAAAAGGCCTTGATTTCGCCGGTAACGAGACTAATGAAACCCAAGTACCGATTAACTCAGTGCGGGCCGGTGGGGTTGTAGGAAAGCACGAGGTTATGATTGTGGGTAATGATGACAAGATAGAAATATCCCATGAATCATTTTCGAGAAAGGCCTTTGCATTAGGAGCGCTGAAAGCTATCGAGTTTATTTATGACAAGGTAGGATACTACGAGATGGATGATGTTTTGAATTTTGAAAAAATTCTGGAGAATTACCTGAAGAATAATTGCAATAAAAAGGGTATAAAGCATAAAAAGTTTGTAAAGGAGGCAAACAAGCTACCCGTAAGCGTAATATAGACGGAAGATTTTATCGGTTGTAAAGTATATTTCACGTGTGTTTCTTACGTATTGTATAGTATTTGTTTAACCCTTTCACATAAGAGAAGCTCGGTACATAATGAATGTTTTGTGCCGGGCTTTTTTGTTTAAAATTCATGTTTAACTAAATTCCTAATGGCAATAATATAGTTTGGGTTAATCGAAGGGTGAGAACAATATTGCATCTTTTACTGGGGACAGCATGTTTTGTGATGGGTTAGTATTGGTCAGTAGAGGTGTTATATGGGACTCAACGGAAATTTTCATTCTCGGAAGAACTCAATAAGGAAAAGAAAAGGTAAAAGATTAAAAAGGTTTTCGGCCGCTTCAATAATTCTTCTTTTAATTATAGTAGCTTTTGCTTTTTACACAAATAACGCGATAAAAAAGCATTATGGCTTTGAAAGCGAAAAAAGCATGAACAAAGATGCCGGGGCAAGAGTATACAAAGGTTATTCCGGTATTTCTGCGGCTGAAGAAAATAGGGAAGCTAACCTTTCAATGAATTTAAAAGGAAAAAATGTTATCGGAGACGAGCAATCTACGGGCAGCGTTATCTTTGGTGAAGGCGGTAAAGAACAGGATGAAGATGCTGTCGAGAATGATGAAGATGAAAATGAGCAGGATAAAGATGCCGCTAAAGAAAATGATGATAAAGAAGAACGGGATAAAGGTACCGGTAAAGACGATGGGGATAAAAAAGAACGGGATGAAAGATCCGATAGCCATGATGAGAGTGTTCAATATAGGGATGAAGACGGTCAAAAGGACGTCGATTACAGGATATTGAAAAATAATCTTGAAGTCTATATTTCCGGGCTAGCCGGAATTTATGGAATATACTTTGTGGATCTTGAAACCGACGAGCAATTCGGTATTAATGAAAAAGAGGAGTTTCTTGCGGCAAGCACCTTTAAAATTCCTCTAAACATGTATATTTATAAGAAGATAAGGGACGGCGAAATAAAACCCACAGACACAATTGAGTATACGGAAGAGGATTACGAAGAAGGCGCAGGAATAATCAGGTACGAAAAAGCTTTCGGAATCAAATATACTGTAAAGGAGCTTCAGAGACTTTCAATAGTGTACAGTGACAATGTTGCGGTAAATATGCTGCTGCGGCGTGTCGGAAAAGACAATGTGAAAGACTACATGCGGGAGCTGGGAGGACAAGTAGTTGATTACAATAAAAATGTTACGTGTCCGAAAGATATGGCGCTGTATTTAAAAAAAGCCTATGAGCTTTATGAAAAGAAGGATAAATATGCTAATGAGCTTATAAAAAATATGATTGAAACCAATTTCCATGACAGACTTACGGTATTGCTTTCAAAAGATGTTAAGGTTGCTCACAAAACCGGTAATCTTATTGGCGTGGTACACGATGTCGGAATTGTTTTTGCTAAAAGACCGTATATAATAGTTGTTATGTCAAAGGATGTTGTAAGTGATGAGGCGGCCAATAATGCCATAGCCAGGATATCTAAAATGGTTTATGATTATATAAAAAAAGAGGTATAAGGAAATATTAAGACCTATTTCCACAATAATATTTTAAGAGAATAAACAGAGCTTTAATGGCAGCCGGCTGTCATAGCATAATTAAGATCATGCTTTAGACCCTTTGGCTTTGCGTCATTGCCTTTCGGCAATTTTGCCCTGTTTCATAAGTCTCTATTTATCTCCTTATACCCGATATAAAGGGGAGTATAATGTACAATAATATTATATCATATTATGGGTTTTATGTATACCTTTTTGCTTTTTTTTAGTGCACAAAATAAATAAGAAGAAAAATATAGAAGAAAACATAAGTTTTCTTCTATATTTTTCTTCTTAGAAACAAGATGCATGCATCTTTTAATATAGTTTACGAAGAAAAACACTACTATGCAACAGGGGAGAATCGTTCCATACTAGTGTTTTTATAAGAGATGTGAAAGTTTAATCTAATAATGATAAGTTTTATATTATTTTTATTCTACATATAAAATAAAAATCCTTCTTTGATTATAAAAATCATAGAAAAATTTGAATATAAATATTTTAAAAAGTGTTTACAGTATAGAAAAATAATATAAAATATAGCTTAGGGGCCTGAATAAATGTATATTTTATTATGACAATAAAGAAGGATGTGAGACAAAATGAAAGAGAAAACCGTTAAGCTTATTGCTCTGATTACCGGAATAGCAATTGCTGCTACCACCATCGGAACACTTGCTATTTCGGTTATTTACGGAAGATAGTATTTTAGCTTTTTAATAATGTTTTAAGTTAAAGTATGAACATTTATAAGGACCCGCAAAATCTATGTAATACCTAAATATGATTATTGTCATAATAAATGGTAGTATTGATAAGATAAAATGTTACAATGATATTAAAAATTAAAATTCGCGGTATTTTTTTTATAAAAGCACTTACAAAGGCATTAAAATACGTTATAATTTTTATAGGCTATTATGTATATAAGAGACAGAGCGGGGTTTTGAAATGATTTTATTTAGTAGTGTAAACATCCGGGAGTTAATAAGATATTTATCAACAAGTCTTGATATAAATAATGTATGGGATCTTATAAAGATAATAATTGATATCTCTATTGTTTCTTATGTTGTTTACAAGCTTGTAAAGCTGGTAAGGGAAACTAGGGCATGGCAGCTAATCAAAGGTATACTTGTTATTGTTGTCGCAGCCAGGTTAAGTGAGATAATAGGTTTCAGAACCATTTCCTTCATATTAAGGCTCACTATTGAATACATGGCAATTATTCTGGTGGTTTTGTTTCAGCCTGAGTTCAGAAGAGGTCTCGAGCAGTTGGGAAGAAGCCGGTTTAGAAATTTCTTCAGTTTTGATGATGAAGATATAAATGTAAAGGTAAAGGCATTGATTGAAGAGATAGTAAAAGCTGTAACGGAGATGTCAAAGACCTTTACCGGAGCGCTTATCGTAATTGAGAGGGAAACAAAGATCGGAGAGATTATAAACTCCGGTGTTCGATTGGATGCGAATGTTACATCGGAGCTTTTAATGAATATTTTTACACCCAATACCCCATTGCACGACGGTGCAGTTGTCATAAGGGATAACAGAATAGTGGCGGCGGCATGTTTTCTGCCTTTGACGGAGAATTCAAACTTAAGCAAGGAACTGGGAACCAGACACAGGGCGGCATTGGGAATAAGTGAGGTTTCCGACTCAATTGTAGTAGTGGTTTCCGAAGAATCGGGAAAGATTTCCGTTGCATTAAACGGAGGGCTTTCAAGAAATCTTACTTCAGATACTCTTAGAAAGGCATTAAGTAAAAACCTAATAATGAAAGACAATCCGGGTAAACGGTTTGGGATTTGGAAGGTGAAGGCCAAATGAGTGAATTGTTGAAGAAGGATACTACAGTTAAAATATTATCGGTAATATTTGCCGTATTTTTATGGTACTTTGTCCTAGACAGCACCAATCCGGTGGAATGGATAGATTTAAACATACCGTTAAGTGTGGAAAATGCAGATGCGCTCAAATCTAAAGGAATCATAATAAAAGACGGCAATTTTCCCAGAACCGTTTCTGTCAGATTAAAAGGAAGAAAAAGCAAAATAAATACTGTTAGTCAAAATGATTTTGAGGCAATTCTTGATCTTTCAAAGATTAATGAGGCAGATATCCGGCATTTACAGATTGATGTAAGATATCAGGGAATTGATGTATTTAATTATAAAGGTGCCATTTCTTTTCAGGGGGTAACTCCGCGACGTGTTGACCTGAAGCTTGAAAAGGTCGGAGAGAACTCTTTCCCTGTTAAGGTTAATATTACCGGTACTCCAAGGGAGAATTATAAAGTGATAAGTGCAAATGCTGTTCCGGCAACGGTGTCGATAGAAGCTGCGGACGATGTTGTAGATTCCATTGGAGAGGTATGTGCATATGTGGATGTTACCAACATGAGCAGTAATACCGTTAGAAAATCGGAATGCGTGTTTTATGACGATAAAGGAGAAGAAATAGTTGAACTTAGCGGAAAGCATAGTGTGGATATCAGCTTGGAGTTTGCAAAAGAAGTGCCCATAGTGCCGACTATTATCGGACGGCCTGCAAAAAATTATTCTGACGGAATACATAAGGTTATACCGGAAAAGGCACTTATAACCGGAGCGGCCGACACTATTGAACTTATTGACAACCTCAAAACTGAACCTATCGATATTGAAAACATGTCTGCAAGCACTACGAAAATAGTAAATCTTGATTTACCTGAAGGAGTGCGTCTTTTTGATACTCAACGAAGCGTATATGTGGATGTGGTTATAGAGCCGGTAGCGGTAAAAGAAATAAACGTTGACAAGGATAATGTTTTGCTGGAAAATGCCCAGTCCCGTGACATATATAAATATGAAATTTTAGACGATGATATAATAGTAAGCATAACAGGAATACAGCAAGAAATTGAAAAAATTACAGCGGGCAATTTACGCTTGAGTATTGATGTAAGAGGTCTTGGAGAAGGCACTTATAAGAGGCCTCTAAAGGCTGCATTGCCTGATACCGTTAAGCTTTTGCAGGATTACGAAGTTGAAGTAAGGATAAGGAGAGTAAATTAGATAATAATAAATATAGATAAGATAAAATTAAAGAAGTGGCTTTTGAGAGGTATCGATGAAGTTAATTGTTCATAATTTGAAATTGTCTTTAGATGACGGCATTGATGAGTTAAAGGCAATGGCAATAAAGAAAGCGGGAGTAAAAGAAAATAACTTAAAAGACTTTAAAATAGTCAAAGAATCTATTGATGCCAGAAAGAAACCCCATATAAATATAGTATATTCTGTCACTTTAGAAATTCAAGACGGTGTAAGGATAAGAAAGGACAATGATATCAGGGTATTGGAGGATGTGGAGGAAGAACCGCTGATACCCGGAAATAAGAAGCTTAAGGACAGGCCTGTTGTAATAGGTACCGGTCCGGCGGGTTTGTTTGCAGGGCTGGTTTTGGCTCAAAACGGATATAGGCCGCTGCTTTTGGAACGGGGCGAATGTGTGGAAAAACGCACAGAGCTTGTGAACAGGTATTGGAAAACCGGGGAACTTGACCCCAATACCAATGTACAGTTTGGAGAAGGAGGAGCAGGAACCTTTTCCGACGGTAAGCTCACAACAAGGATAAATGACAGGCGTTGTACAAAAGTCCTCGAAGAGTTTTTTAAATCCGGTGCTCCTGAAGAAATTCTGTATAGGGCAAAGCCGCATATTGGATCCGATATACTTGGAAGGGTTGTGATGAACCTGCGCAAGAGGATTATCGATTACGGCGGCGATGTGAGGTTTAACGCAAAGGTTACGTCAATTAATATTGGTGACGGTAAATTAAAGTCGGTAATAGTAAATGAAAGTGAAGAAATACCCTGTGAGGTTGTGGTACTTGCCATAGGCCACAGCGCAAGAGATACCTTTAAAATGCTGTATGACAAGGGTGTACCGTTTGCTCAGAAACCTTTTTCAATCGGTGTAAGGATAGAGCACCCTCAGGATATAATTAATCGGGCACAATATGGTGAAGCGGCAGGTCATCCGAGACTTGGTGCCGATTATCAAATTTTTAAAAAGCTTGAAAAAAGGACGGTATATTCCTTTTGTATGTGTCCCGGAGGGGTGGTGGTGGCGTCGGCTTCAGAGCCCGGTACTATTGTAACCAACGGTATGAGTGAATTTGCGAGGGATAAGCAAAATGCCAACAGTGCTCTTGTGGTGTCGGTGGAACCGGAGGATTTCGGAAGCGGGCATCCCCTTGCCGGTGTTGAGTTTCAGCGAAAGTGGGAAAGACTGGCTTATGAAGTGGGCGGAAGCTCTAATTCGGCTCCTGTCCAAAGGCTTGAGGATTTTATTGAGGGAAGAGCATCAACCCGGTTGGGCTCCGTAAAACCTAGTTATACCGGGAGTGTAGAGTTGGCTGATATTAATAAGTGCCTTCCGATATATGTTACTGATTCCATGAAAGAATGCATTGAGTTTTTCGACTCGAAGATTCGGGGCTTTGCTATGAAAGATGCATTACTCACAGGGGTGGAAACCAGAACCTCTTCACCGGTCAGGATTCTAAGAGGGGACAGCCTTGAGGCAATTGGAATACAAGGTTTATATCCTGCAGGTGAGGGAGCCGGATATGCAGGCGGAATTATGAGTGCGGCAGTTGACGGAATCAGGATTGCCGAGGAGATAATTAAAGCTTATTCATACGGGGATTAAAATTGGAATAATATAATAGTATGCTGTATAAAGATGGATTTTTATAACATGAACTGGATTTTTTGATTTGATTATATTATAATAAATTTACTAAAAAAATCTAAACTTTAGGGGGATGAGTATTTTGGGTCGTCTATTTGGTACTGACGGAGTAAGGGGAGTAGCAAACTCTGAACTAACTGCCGATCTGGCGTATAAGCTGGGGCAGGCCGGTGCATATGTATTAACGGCTGAGACAAAGCACACTCCGAAAATCCTGGTGGGTATGGACACGAGAATATCCGGCGATATGCTGGAAGCTGCATTGGTAGCAGGATTATGCTCTGTAGGGGCTGAGGTTATATGCCTTGGAGTAGTTCCAACTCCCGCAGTAGCTTATTTAACCAGGCATTATAATGCCGATGCCGGAGTAGTAATTTCCGCTTCCCACAATCCTTTCGAATTCAACGGAATTAAATTCTTCAACGGAAAAGGCTACAAGCTTTCCGATGCTTTAGAGGAAAAGATAGAGGCCATAATTCTTGACAATAGTGAAAAGTTGGAGCTTCCGACAGGCGAAAAGATAGGAAGAAAGGGCTATATCTCAACGGCTCTTGATGATTATATCAATTTTATTAAAAGCACAATTCCCGGAAATCTGGAAGGCTTAAAGATTGCAATTGACTGCGCAAACGGAGCGTCTTACCGTGTGGCTCCCGAGGCTTTGCGCCAGTTGGGTGCTGAAGTTTACGTAATAAATAATGAGCCTGACGGAATAAATATTAATAGAAACTGCGGTTCTACCCACATTGAAGCTCTTCAGAAATATGTGGTTGAAATAGGAGCCGATGCAGGACTTGCTTTTGACGGAGATGCCGACAGGGTATTGGCCGTGGATGAACAGGGCAAGATGGTCGATGGTGACCAGATTATGTCTATAATCGGACTGGAGTTGAAAAGAAACGGGAAGCTGGCAAAGAACACCATTGTTGCTACGGTAATGAGCAATCTTGGCTTTGATATTATGGCAAAGCGGGAAGATATCAATATAGTTAAGACTAAGGTCGGAGACAGATATGTTCTTGAGAATATGCTTGAAAACGGTTATATTCTCGGAGGTGAACAGTCCGGCCACATAATCTTCCTTGAACACAATACCACAGGAGACGGACTTCTTACCGGTGTTCAACTTCTTAATGTGTTAAAGTCTTCCGGGGAAAAGCTCTCCAAGCTTGCTTCGGTAATGCAGGTATTGCCTCAGGTTTTAAAGAATGCGAAGGTAAAAAATGAAAACAAAAATAAGTATCTTGAGGATGAAGTTATTTGCAAAATGTGCAAGGAATTAGAAGAGGAGTTCAAGGGAGAAGGAAGAGTGCTCATCAGACCTTCCGGAACAGAGCCCTTGGTAAGGGTAATGATTGAAGGAAAGGATCAGGAATATATTACTAAGAAAGCTGTTGAAATGGTGAAGATTATTGAGGAAAGGCTCAATTAAGTCTTTTTTTAGAGGGGAGTATAGTTTATACGGCAGGATTAGAGATAATTCATTAATGGATATGTAAAGGAGGGTAGTAAAAATTCCATAATGAATAAAAAAAAGCGCCTGCACGTGATTGTTCAACACGTGGACGAGGAGAAGGAGGTCACCGGAAATCTTTATTCCGGTGAGATATCGAAATATTCGGCGGAAACCTTCCGGTTGTCACGATCGTTAAGACCCTACAAAACCTACAGGCAACTGTAAAACAAAATGGGTCAAAGTGAATAATCCTGTCTTTTCATTATATATATAGCTTGCTATGCTTCAGATCCCAGGCATATTTGTAATATTGTATGTTCCAGGGTTAGTTTCGCTTTACTTTTTTAAAGAGAATTTTAAAAGCAAGGGAATATAGTAAGCAATTACATCCATATTATAGCATCTAAAAATCAAATTTGTACAGTCAGCTTAAAATACCGAGCTACGATTGATCTATGATCAGCAGACATTTTTATTGCAGCATATTTGCAGGATACAATGAAAGGAGAGGATAGTATGTGTGGAATAGTTGGTTATATAGGTAATAAGACAGCTGTACCTATATTGGTAAACAGTCTTAAAAAGCTGGAATACAGGGGTTATGACTCTGCCGGGGTGGCAGTTTTAAATGACAAGAGTATAAATGTGGTTAAGTGTAAAGGAAGGCTTTCGATTCTTGAAGAAAAGGTGGCGGCTGATACTCCTCAAGGAACAATAGGTATCGGTCATACCCGGTGGGCTACCCACGGAGAACCGAGTGATCTTAATTCCCATCCCCACTTAAGTAATTCGGGCAGTATTGCCGTTGTGCATAACGGTATTATAGAGAATTATATGGAACTTAAAGAGTTTCTCGAATCCGAGGGCTATGTGTTTTTATCCGAAACAGATACCGAAGTTGTGGCACACCTTATTGATTATTTATACAAGGGAGACTTGGTTAAGGCTGTAACTGAGGCAATAAATAAAATAGAAGGATCCTATGCTTTAGGAGTAATATGCAAGGATTGTTCCGACAAATTTGTTGCGGCAAGAAAGGACAGCCCGTTGGTGGTAGGCTTGGGAAAGGATGAAAATTTCATTGCATCGGATATTCCGGCTATTCTTGAATACACAAGGGATATATATATATTGGAAGACAGAGAAGTTGTGCTTCTTACTCAAAATGATGTCAAGGTTTTCAATAATTACGGAATCCCGGTGAAAAAAGAAGTGTTTAAGGTTAATTGGGACGTTGCGGCAGCTGAAAAGGCTGGCTATGAGCATTTTATGATGAAGGAAATGTGTGAGGAACCCAAGGTAATCAAGGACACCGTTAACCCACGAATCAAAGGAGAAAGCATTGTACTTGATAACATTAATATTTCCCGTGAAGAGTTAATGAATTTAAACAAGATATATATCGTTGCATGCGGTACTGCGTATCATGCAGGGGTTGTGGGAAAGTACATCATTGAAAAGCTTGCAAAAATTCCTGTAGAGGTGGATGTTGCATCGGAATTCCGGTACAGGGATCCTTTGGTGACCGACAGGGATTTGGTAATTATAATTAGCCAGTCGGGTGAAACCTTGGACACATTGTTTGCCCTAAGGGAATCAAAGAAAAAAGGAGCAAGGGTCCTTTCAATTGTAAATGTTGTGGGAAGCTCGATTGCGAGAGAATCCGACGACGTACTTTATACATGGGCCGGACCTGAAATTGCAGTTGCCTCAACCAAAGCTTACAACACACAGCTTTCGGCGCTGTACCTTATAGCCTTGGACTTTGCCTATAGATTGGGCAGAATAGAAAAGGATTTTTATATTAGTGTCATAGAAGAACTGAAATCCATTCCGCAAAAGATTGAGGCAGTTCTGGGCAACAAAGAGGTAATACAGAAGTTTGCTTCACAGCACTATAATGCCAAGAGCATATTCTTTATCGGAAGAGGACTTGACTATGCTCTTTCTTTAGAGGGCTCATTGAAGCTGAAGGAGATTTCTTATATCCATTCGGAGGCCTATGCGGGAGGGGAATTGAAGCATGGTACCATTGCTCTTATTGAAGAGGGTACCCTTGTCGTTTGCCCAATAACCCAGGATAACCTTGTTGAAAAAACAATAAGCAACATAAAAGAGGTTAAGGCAAGAGGCGCAATAGTGCTTGCGATAACAAAGGAGAGCAACAAACAGGTTGGTAAAGTTGCGGATGTAGTGGTTACCGTACCGGATGTGGATTCCCTTATAGCTCCGATAGTGGCAGTGACACCGCTTCAGTTATTTGCCTATTACATGGCTTTGCAGAAGGGCTGTGACGTGGATAAACCGAGAAACCTTGCCAAGAGTGTTACTGTTGAGTGATTGGTTTGAATATGTTTCAACTGTTGTATAATTCAAATAAAGTTGACTCCATTAAAATAAAGTTCGCTCTATAAAAATAAAGTTGGTTCCAAAATCCCGTAGCAGATGCAGGAGAAATCTTCATTTGCTGCGGGGTTTGCATTTTAA
>LFSC01000057.1 GCA_001512505.1 Clostridiaceae bacterium DTU079
AGCCTAAAAAAATTTCTCAAAATTTTTCTTAAAAACTCTTGACTTTAATTAGCTGGTCTTTCTCATGCTATTTTTATCGGATTCTAAGCTGAAATTCCATAGTCCAAGGCAATAAATAATTTATGATGTCCTTACCTATGTATGAATTTTTCTGCTTTTGGGATTTTCTTGGAACGAATTGTATGGATGATTCATAACCTAAAACAGCAGTCGAGTCGTTGCCCAAAGAGGAGTGTTCACGGTATTTCCGCAACAAAAAGATCCAATTGCTATGGAGCAGTTTTCGGATAGCAGTAATTTCTTGATTAAAATCTGTATTTCTACTGAAAACGTCGCAGAAATTCAAGAACGGCTGCAGCACTATGGAATTGCGAAAATTATGCTTTTCCCGGAACTTCAATCCGTTGCCGGGGAAATTACCCGTCAGGTTGTCGCTGAAAATACTTAGCCGACCGGTCTTTCGAACAGTTGCTTGACTTAAGGAGGGCTATTTGGGTGGGCAATCAGGATAGATTTATAAAAATGTAAGAGATACGGAAGTTTAACTACTATATCTTTTTTTAATTTTTTTAAATATGTTCTCGGTTTATGTGGTATATTCTAATGCAAGAAGAATAATTGATGAAAATAATATATTTTAAAGTAAAAGGAGGACAAGTCATGTTAGAAGTAGGAACAAAAGCACCGGATTTTGAATTGCCGGATCAGAACGGTAAAATACACAAATTGTCAGATTATAGAGGGAAGAAGGTAATACTATATTTTTATTCCAAGGATAACACTTCAGGCTGTACCAAGCAGGCATGCGGTTATTCGGAAAGGTACCCGCAGTTTACGGAAAAGGGTGCGGTAGTTCTTGGAGTGAGCAAGGATTCGGTTGATTCCCATAAAAAATTCGAAGAAAAACACGGACTGACAATAACGCTTCTCTCGGATCCGGAGCGTAAGGTGATTGAGGCTTATGATGTGTGGAAGGAAAAGATACATTGCGGAAAAGCGTCCATGGGCGTTGTTAGAACCACATATCTTATAGATGAAGAGGGTGTTATTGTTAAGGCAAACGATAAAGTAAAGGCTGCAGAGGATGCGGAACAGATTTTGGCTGAGCTATAATCAAGAAATAATGGGAAGAAAAATGTAAATTGAAATACACTCGATAAATTTAACATATAGTGTAATGCAAGAAATGAAACCTGTTATCTGGTTCCCTAACGTATTGACCTTCATATAATATAAATAAGAAAAAAATATTGGAGGTTAATATGCAAAACTACTATAACAATCCGTGCTTTAATTATTACGGGAATTATACAGATAATAGGTTTATTTATGCCAATAGACAGAATACATATACCCTTGACAGGCAAATAGGAGATGTAAACGGTGACGGGGTACCGGATATGGTTTATCTGGTGGGCGATAAAAATCAGAACAACTTTTATCAAAACATCAGGATAATGGTACAGGACGGCAGTACCCTGCATTGGTATGTTATTCCTCTGAATCCCAATTACAGTAGTGCCTACGATTCATGGCTGTTTCTAGGTAGCTTTACCGGCTTTAGCTCAAGGGATATTATGGTAAGTCTCGCCGTCGGAGGAAGCGGAGCACTGACGTATTATTATGTAATATCGTTCAACAATAACAATGTGGAATATCTGCTTGGTCCTGAGCAATTTGAGAGCATTATCCAAACCCTGAAGATTGAAATTAAATACATGGACAATTACAAAGTACTTGTTAAAAGCAACAAGCTCAATCAATCCTATATAGTGGATGTAAGCGACAGAAAGGAATTTTACGAAGGAAAGGTTTATAACAAAGAAGGTAAGCTTATTAAACCACTGGATGGATTCCTTCTTGATATACCCCATCTATATCCCATTAAAACCGATGGCATTGCTTCATATAAGCTGATGGCGCAAAACACTATAGCCGGAACTTCCCATGCTGACAGTCTCGGTTATACGGTAACATACTGGAAGTATGACAGGCAGAGTAAAACTTGGGTTTTAGATCCGGAGTATTTTTGGGTTACGCTTGGGTAAACATAAATCATTTTAAAACCTCTTGATGCTGCTTCTGAGTATTGCAGAACGGGGCTTGTCACGATTTCTCTCACGGAGGGAATAAGGGAAAAGAATAAAAGTAAACACACTAGATTTAGTGTGTTTATTTTTGTAATTTAAATCAAGAGGACAATTTAACAATAGGCTAAAATAAATGAAACTATTTATTCCTTTAAAAAATCTAACATATAGAAGTACGACAAAGGAGGAAAATTTTTTGTGTTTCGTCGGAAAAAGAAGCAAGATGAAATAATCGAACAAATCATTTTGAAGAAATATAACAGCTACTACAGAATGGCAATGAGTTTTGTACATAATGAGGCAGATGCTGCGGATATTGTTCAGGAAGGTGCATATAATGCAATTAAGAACAGCGACTCTCTTAAACATATTGAATTTGCTGAAACTTGGGTGTACAGGATAATGATGAATGAAATCTATAAACGATTAAACACAAAGAAAGTGAAGTCTATTGATGATGGGGATTTTATAGACCTTCAGGTTGAAGATAAATATGAAAATATAGATTTAATGATAGCTTTGGATTCCATGCCTGACAACGATAAAGCAGTTATTCAGCTGAAATATTTTGAAGACCTAAAGCTTGATGAAATTGCATATATTCTGGGTGAAAATCTAAGTACTGTGAAAAGCAGATTATATAGAGGCCTGAAAAAACTTAGATGTAAAATGGATGATTTGAATATGAAGGGAGGTGAAAGACATGTCAAATAACGATGACAAGAACTTGAAATTACTAAAGGAACAGTATGAGAAACCGGTGATGAGTGACAAGGCTGTTTTTGAGATGAAGCAGCGGATGGAACAAGGAAAGGAGGAAAAGAGATCTATGTCAAAAAAGAAACTATTTAAAGGATTGGCAATTGCTGCAGCTGCAGTGCTTACAATTTTAATTTTACCCAATATATCAAGTGAAGTGGCACAAGCTATGGGAAACATTCCGGTGTTGGGAGGATTTTTTAAGGTAATCACTATTAGAGACTATCAGTATGAAGATGAAAGAAATGTGGCAGATGTTGTTTTACCGGAGATAAAAACAAAGGAAGGTACGGATAATTCAGTTACTGACACGGGTAAAAAAACGGCTGATGAGATTAACGCCAAGATCCGTGAAATTGCAAACAAGTGGGTGGAAGAATTCAAATCAAATCTGGAAGGTGAAGGCTATCAGAACATTACGATTAACTCTGAAGTCATTAACTCTACAGAAGATTACTTCACATTAAAGCTTATCTGTTTCTGGAGTGGGGGAAGCGGCTATGAAGAGAATCATTTCTATACAATTAACCTTAACACAGGTGAAAAAGTAGAATTAGCGGATCTTTTCAAGGAAGGCAATGACTATAAGCGAATTATCAGTGAAAATATCAAGAAACAGATGAGAGAACAGATGGCTGCAGATGAAGGTATTTTGTACTGGATTGACAATGAGGAATATCCGGAGTGGAATTTTAAAGAAATTTCCGACGATACGTCTTTTTATATTAATGAAAACGGAGAAGTTGTAATTTGCTTTAATGAAGGCGATGTTGCCCCTGCGTCTATGGGAACTGTAGAGTTTACAATTCCAATGGATGTCGTTGCGAATATTCTTAAGTAATTATATGGCAAAGTACGGAAAAACGAAATTTAACCCCCTTGGATTTCAAGGGGGTTGTGCTGTATTACTTTATAAATGGTTTAACTATTTCTAAATATCAACTCCGAGGAACAGCCTCACAAGGTAACCGATTATGAAAGAAATAACCGCTACTCCCAGACTGATGGCGGACATTTCAAAGAATCTCTGTTTAAAGGGAAGATCCTTGGCCACCGATATATAAAAATTAAAAACAAGAATTATTAATATAGCTGCAATGATTGTAATCACAAGGCTTAACACATAGTTGGAGAGTAAAAGGTAAGGCAATACCAGGCATGCAACGGTGATAACATATGCTCCTCCGGTGTATAACGATGACTTCAGGGCATGGCTGCTTTCTTGCTCTGTCCTGGTTGAAAGGTATTCCGATGCTGCCATTGACAGGGAAGCTGCTATACCTGTTATAAGGCCTGAAAGTGCTATCAGGCGTGTATTTTTCAATGCAAATGTGAGGCCTGCCAGGGTACCGGTGAGCTCTACCAGGGCATCATTCAGTCCAAGGACCATCGAACCTACAAATTGGAGCTTTTCTTCTTCAATTATTTCAATCAGTTCTTTTTCATGCTTGTTCTCTTCCTTAGATATTGATTTGAATTCCTCAATATTTTTCCCAAGCTCTGCATACACTTTTTCCGCAGCGTCTTCCCCTTTTTCCATAAGCTTTATGCCGAAAGTAATGCCGAATATCAGTGAAATAAAGGTATAAAAGTATACTTTCAAAACGTTTGGCTTCATATCGGTTCCTGTATATTTTTTTAACTGGTTATGGTGGCGAAGTTCATCCTCGGCGATTTGCCGAAGAATATTGCTGTTGTGTTCATTCTTTATGAATGAGGATAGCTTTGAGTAAATACGGTATTCCGTGATTTCGTTTTTTTGAGCCTTTTTCAAAGACTTCATCGTATCAGCGTCTATATTATAATTCAATTGACACACTTCCTTCTGTATAATATGAGAATTTTCAATTATACCGCTTCCCAAAAACTAAAGCTCGCTATCTATTAACAAGCCATGTGCCGGATTTATAAATAAATAATAAGCTACTGGTCGACTGTAAAGATGACATCTCGATTTGATTTGGCAACTTTCACATAGAAGTCCTTTACATTTTCAAACCATTCCCATGTATATTCAAAGTCTTCTTCACTTATATCAACCTGATAGCTATCGCTTATCTTATAGTATAAGTTTCTCAAATCATCCTTAGATATATCTTTAGATATATCTTTAATTTCTTTAGCTATTTCCTTAACCAATTTGTTGCTTTTAAGTGAAACATAGTAGTCAGGTTGCGTGTTTAATATTTCTCCACCAAAAATAACTGCATTGAGCGGAGGTTTTCCGCCAAACAAATCAAGTTCCCCGTCTGCAAAACACCTATGTATTGCGTCCCAAGCCTTATCTGTTTCACATAGCCAATCCTCATCCCATTCCTCTTCAATCTCTTCTTGAATATATTCAACTAATTCTTCATCATTTTTACATTTCTTTAACATTTCCGTTTGCCAGCTCTCAATAGCGAATAACACACCTATGCAGGACATAATTATCCCCCTTGTTTCACAAGAATTAAATATTATTTGCTTTATTATACCTCTTTTAAAAGTTACTTTTCAATAATAGGGATGTATGTATCAGTTTCTTCAAAGGGGAACATGGTTTTTGGATTTTTCAAACTTTCGCTTGAAAGCACTTTTTATCAAAATCATGTTTATGACATAAACATTGATTACATGTTGACAATATCGTAAAGGTATGAGTGTATATTATTTTTCTTCACATTCATTTAATGCGCCCTTAAGGTATTTTAGTTGATAATCTCAGGAAAAAGTGCTATATTTTTAATATATATTTCATTTAAAGTATCCCTTCGCGATTAAATAGCGAATAGAAAAACATTTTAAGGTGATCCGGCTCAATATATAAAAAACCGCAGTTTAGCTTAACAAGGGTACTTTCTGCGGTATTTTTATTTGCTTTTTTAGAAAACGGTGTGAGCTATGAAACAGAAATATTAAGAGTGGAAATGTGGGAGGTTAATTTTATGAATAATGCTTCTATATTCGAAATGGATAAAAGCAAATACGAACACATTTTAAGGGCGTTTGATATAGACAAGTGTGCCATGGCTGTGAAATCAGTGCTTTTAAAACAGTCTCCGGGAGAGGTATATGTAGATTCTGTCATAAGTCCTAGAACAGCTTTTATATGGAATAATGAGCATAACTTTTTTATTTTGGGAGACTTGGATAATAAAGAGTATAATGAACAACTAAGCAAGGTTATATACGAGAGTATTTTTAAAAGGGCAAAGCAGAAAGACAATTTACTGGATTTTATGTGAGGTCTTTCCTTAACAATTCTAACAACATAAATAAATGTGAAGAGATGAATTGGGCTTTATTTAAGAAAAACCCTGTCATGGTCAATAAGTACAGGTATTATTCGTTGGATTTGTCTGAATACGAGTTTAAAAAATGGGCTGATATCCCATTAGACAGCGATATCAGCATAGAATTTATCGATAGCAATTTCTTAAAAAGGACCAACCATGACAATTATGATGAGATTATCGGAATGATTAATGAGAAATGGATATCCGGGGAGGTTTTCTTAAAAGAGGGATTTGGATTCTGCCTGGTTAAGGACAATTCTATTATTAGTTGGTGTATATCTGATTACAATATTGACAATCAATGTGAAATTGGTGTGGAGACGGATGATGAATACCGGGGAAGAGGGTATGCAACCATAGTTGTTAGCGAGGTTTTAAATTACTGTAAAGAGAGAGGTTTGAGAAAAGTAGGCTGGCATTGCATGGACAGTAATGTGGGTTCGTATAAACTGGAGGAGAAAGTCGGATTTAAGAGAATGGATGATTATATTACGTACCAGGCATGGTTTAATATATTTGATAATTTTTTAGTTAACGGAGATTACTGCCTTACAGAAACAGAAGATTATAAAAAAGCGGCAGAATATTATGAAAAGGCATTTGATATGAAACTGAACAACAGTAGTGATTATTTGGATTCGGTTATTTTTTCCGAAAAGGACAATATTAAATGGTGCTATTATAATACTGCATGTGCATGGGCGTTGTCAGGTGAATGTGAGCGTGCATTTTCCAATCTTCAAAAGGCTTATGGATGAACCTTCAAAAGGGCTGCATCCCAAAGACTACCGATTTTTGATTCAAGCGATATGCGGACTGAAAAGACTGAAAAATACGGTTATTGTCGTTGAACATAAAAAAAATTGATTCAAATGGCGCACTATTTAATTGAAATTGGCCCCGGAGCGGGAAAATACGGGGGCCAGTTAGTGAGTGCAGGTATGGTTGAACAGCATGTGACATATGATATCAAGGATTATGAATACCCGGTTAGAAGTTCTGTCATTGAAGATAAGGAAAAAATCCTTTTGAAGGGTGTAAGAACGAATAATTTGAAAAACATTGATGTTTCCATACCTCTCAATAAATTGGTTTGTGTCATTGGGGTGAGCGGATCCGGAAAAAGCAGTCTGGTTTCCAAAACATTGTACCCGGCTATAGCAAAAGTACTTGGCAAGGGGACGGGTGATGATGGGGAGTATGATTGTATTTTGGGGTTAGAGGGTATTTCTGATATATACTATGTCAACCAAAAGGCTATCGGAAAAAACTCCAGATCTACACCCGGAACATATACCGGAGTATTTGAATTAATCAGAGATTTCTATGCCGGATCTTTATGTACCCTGTGATAAGTGCAAGGGTAAAAGATATAAAGAGTCTGTATTGAAAATAAAGTATAAAGGGTATTCGATAGCGGACATACTCGACTTGGAGATAAAAGAAGTGAAGGAAGTATTTGATAATGAACCGGATATATATCGCATGTTGGATATGCTCTGCAAGGTTGGGCTTTCATATATCAAATTCGGGCAGAGTGCGGCAACCTTATCCGGCGGTGAAGCCAAGAGAATAAAATTGGCAAAAGAACTGTGCGACGGGAAAACTAAAGGAGCGATTTATATACTGGATGAACCTACTTCAGGGCTCCATGACAATGACGTCGATAAACTTATCTATATTATCCGTGAATTGACAGCCAAGGGTGCGACAGTTGTTGTTATTAAACACAATCCGAGGATCATAAGACAGGCAGATTATATTATTGAATTGGGGCCTGAAGGTGGAGAAAAAGGAGGTTATCTGTTAAAAGAAGGATGGCAATAAAACAGGAGGGTATCTGTTTTATATGAAAGAATTACATACAGTTGTTGATAATCGATTTTCTTCTTTGCTTTTTTATGATAACATAGTGGTGCAAGAATCATCTTGCACATTTTTAATGTACGAAAGATAAGTAATTATTTATCAAAAGAGGTCATTATGAGTAATAGTTTAAAAGTTATTATCGATTTTATTGTGCTAGCCATATTGTATGCAGTTGTGTTTTTTAGAAAATGGAGAACGAAAGGTAAAGCTAAGCTAGTTGTCAATACTCTTATGTATATCTATATATCATTGGTTTTATATGTAACCTTAATGCCGATCGTTGTATCACTGCCATTTATTTTTAATCATCCGTACGTTTCAATGAATATGATACCTTTTGATGATTATTTTTCGGGCAGGGGCGATGCAGTTCGTCAGATTGTTCTTAATGTTATCATGATGGTACCGTTTGGATTTTTGCTGCCATTGGTAAGAAAGCAAAATGTATTGTTCTCTTTATTGTGGACATTTTTATTTAGCTTGGGAATAGAGTTAACTCAACCTCTGATTAACGGTTTCCGTACAGCAGATATAACGGATTTAATCACAAATACTATGGGAGGTCTTTTGGGGTACTTTCTGTATCTGTTATTCAAACCGGTAATAAATAAAATCATATCCCACTTGAAGTAATTTACATAAGGGACTTATTATCTTTCAAAAGGAGAATTGGATATGGTGCATTTAGTGTATTGTGATGACAAAGAAAAGGTGTTGGAAAAAATATTAGACGGTTCTAAAACAATGATTATCAGAGCAGCAGCAGGTAGAAAAATTCCTCATAGCAGGGTGTTTGTCGGCGAGCAGCTTTACTTTATGAAAAAAGGTACAGCAAAAATCTCAGCTACGGCAACAGTTAAATCGGTTCAAAATTATGTTAAATTATCGGATGAGGAAATAACAAAGGTTCTTACCGATAATCAAGAAAAATTGAACTTATCTAAAAGGCAGCAAGAACGCTGGCATAAAAAATGTATTTGCCTGGTGGAGTTTGAAAATGTGAGGGAAATAGAGCCTCTTGACTTTGAACGTCAGAGCAATATGGATGATTGGCTTATCCTTGAGAAAATTGAAGATGTGGTTGTTGGTACAAGCAAACCTTATAACTATGAGAATGCAAGATTTTAGGCAGGCACAAACCAAAACATTTTTGAACATGGATCAGGTAAGGATATGAAGGGTTGAATAACCCATTGATTAAGGAGGAAAGCGAAAGTGATATTGGAAACAGAAAGACTGATCCTGCGTCCATGGAGAGAATCAGACGCAGAGAGCATATACGAATATGCAAAAGATCCTCGAGTTGGCCCCATTGCCGGATGGCCGCCACACAAGAGCGTGGATGAAAGCCTTAATGTGATAAAAAATGTGTTCAATGGCCCGGAATGCTATGCGATATGCCTGAAAACGGACAATGTTGCTATTGGCTGTATTGAACTTAAGCTGAACGGACACACGGATATGACAGACAGGGATGACGAATGCGAGTTGGGCTATTGGATTGGTGTACCATTCTGGGGTAAAGGATATGTACCTGAGGCTGTCAGAAAAATTCTTCACCATGGATTCGAAGATCTCGGGATGACCACCATATGGTGCGGCTATTATGACGGGAATGAAAGATCGAAGCGAGTTCAGGAGAAGTGCGGGTTTACATATCATCACACCTGCAATCATGTTTCGGTGCCGTTGATGGGAGAAACACGGATTGGGCATACAAATATTCTCACAAAGGAGCAATGGAAGAATACCCTGTTATGATTAAAAAGTACAGGTAATATTCTTTGGATTTATCTGGGTATGGGTTAATCCGCCTACAATAGGAGGAATAATATGAATATTGGATATTTGCGCGAAATTTTACCCGGGATTGATGAAATAAAGGTAATAGGGAAAAATGCTAATGTGGACGGTGTCATCTGTAATGTTATGGGAATTATACGCCAAGGTACACAGATACGGCTTTTAGTTTTACAATATGACGAGAGCTATCAGCAAAGTATTGAGGAAAGAGAAGAAGCAGAACTGTTTCAAGATCCGGACACGCCCAGAACTAATAGGATGGCGCTCAGTGAAAGAGAAACCCAAGCGAAAAATCCTTTTGATTCAATTTTAAAAGTATTCATTGATGAAAGAGAATTTAATGTATGTACTTTAGAATGCAGACGACTGAATATTCACGAATGGGAAAGTATATTGACAATTGCCGAATTTCTGAAAAATGGGTGGCAACCGGACGAAATCGATTATCAGGATATTGAAATGATGTTTTTATCCAGCCTTGAACTGGAGGGTGACTATACTTCCATTCCGGACTTTGATCAGAATCCCAGGATGCGTTTTGTAAGAGGAGAATACTGTGTAGTACATCAAGTGGAAAAACCCATTACTTTGGTTGTTGGAGGCAAATATCCCGATAAATTATTCTTCCGAGATAAAAATACCGGTGCACAGCATTGGGTGCAGATTAACAGAGTATACTTGTTGGATATGTGGGAGCAAATGGAGAAGACCTTAAACGATCCAAAACTCCAAGAGCACATGACTTCTGAGGAAATTAATCGAGCACGTTTGGATTTTGAAAAAAGATTTTCACAAGTTTGCCCTAGGGGCATGTACTTTCCCGTAATTGAGTACGAATGTGAGGAGGATATATCTTTGCAATTCTATTCCCAGGCTTATTTGGATGCATCACCTATAGAGAGAGGTACCAGCATAGGATTCATACTTACACCGGATCAGCCTACTGGAATTTTGGGATTAAAACTGAAAGCTGCCGTAATACAAGAACAGGTTCCAAAAAACACCGATAGAATCGAGGCCGAATTATTTAATTATATTTTTACTGTAACAAGCGATGATATACTATTGTAGCAGCTCGAAAAAGATTTCTTTTTAGAAGCACCGAATAAAAAAAGTTATTCTAATAGGTCATTTTTAAGGTGCATCAAAAATGCCAAGGACTTTGCTTTAGTTAAAGAGAGATAATTCGCACAAGGGAATATATCGAGGGTACATTTTTACAAGATTTAAATTCGAAAATGTATGATGCAACAGATTATTAAGCTGAGTAGTGCGCTTATTAAGCTACACTACTCAGGCAACATATATATCGAAAGAAATAAACCATTTTAGTGTCCGTTTACATTTTTACGTTTGAATAAAAGTCTGTCGGAGCAAACGACCAAGCCGGGCAGTACAAAGAGGATCAACAGTATGGCGACAAACACACCGATTGACAGCGTAATGCATACCTCGGAAATCATAGCCGAGGAAACAAAGATACCGAGAATTGCAAGTACCAGTACAAGAATGGAACCGGAGGTCATAATTGTGTGTATGGACCCTTCATATGCTGTTTTCAGAGACTCGGTCACATCCATTGTTTCTCTGCTTTCCTTGTAGAAATTACATAGCACGATACCGTAGTCAATGGTTGCGCCCATCAGAATACTTTGTACGATCAGCAGGGCAAGGTAGTAAATAGAGCCGCTGTATGCACCAATAACCGTTACGGTGATAAACACACCGCATTGAACAACAAGGGTTAGAATAAGCGGCAGGGTCGGATTGCGGAAAGCAATCAATACAACAAGGAATATCGCAATGGCTGTGATGAGCGTAATCATCAAGTATTCTTTATCGAAAGCTTCGTCCATTTCGCTTACCATGACGGAGTTACCCACCAAATAGAATTCCTTAAGGCTGTTTTTACACATTTCATTGAGTTTTGCGATATAAGCATGCGTTTCGGGTGACTCGTCGGGATAATCGGAGGTAATCACCAGTCTTGAATAGGTGTTGCCCTTCATTTGAGCAATGGCATCATTCAAATCCGTTTTGCTGCTTAGAACATCCGCTTTTGTCTCCTCGTCAAAAAGATCAACAAACCGTTCATCGTTCATCAGCTCATCGATAAGGAATGTAAACAACTGCGGAATAGTCATTTTTGTATCCATTGAGGTGTCGTTTACGCCACCGTAAAAAAGATACATGACCTCAATTTCGTTTTCAGATACATCGTCAGTCAGGGATATAAGCAAATCATGCATCTGAGTGACAGTATATGCTTTGCCTGAAACGACCGCATCGATCAGCGTTTTACCGAGCTTTAGATCGTCTGCGGATTTTTCATCAAAGTATTCCGCAAAGTCCTTGTTTCCAAGTACATCCGTCACAGCAAAGGACACGAACGCTTGAGGAGAAAGCTTCCACGAAGCACCGCTGCCGTTTTTGCTCATATACAGAATATAAAGCTGCTCTGACTGAGACGGCTCCATACCTAAGAATGCGGCAAGCTTTGCAGAGGTGAACGCCGTTTCGTTTACGGAGAAGTTTATGATCGACTGCATAAATTGGAGCTGTTTGAGGGAAGCCTGGTCCATCATACTGCTCATTAAGGAGTCGGACAAAATAAAATCGGCGAATGATTTCAAGGTCATAGTTTTGCCACTGATGTTGGAACCAAAGTAAAGACGGAACACGGTCGTTATCATATTAACATCCATACCGAATGTCTGCGCCAAAGTTGCTGCATCAAGCGGTTTGCCGGATACCGCAAGCTGAACGATTCCGTTCATTTGCTGAAGCTGTGCGGCCTGCTCGGCTGTAAAGTTCCCTGAATAGGCTTCATTGGTGAGTACGGAGTTTACAAGAAATCCTGTAAAATCTGCAAGAGCAATGCTTTTCTGCTGGGACAAGGCAAGTCCGAACAATTGGTAAACCTGGGTGGTTTCAATACCGAATACAGAGGCAAGGGTTGATGCATTCAATGCCGTGCCTGATGCCGCAAGCTGTACGATTTGATTTAGCTGCTGCAGCTGTGCATTATCGGGGGCAAGCTGCAATGCTGCGGTAAGAAAGTTCGGCAAGATCATTGCTTGCGTAGAATTCATCATATAAATTCCGGAAACCTCGTTTACCGTCATTCCCGTAATGCTTGCCATAGTTGCTGCATCCAATGGCTGCCCGGAAACAGCAATACCGATTAGCTGTTCCATCTGCGTAAGTTGGGCTAATTGCTCACCGGAGGCATTTGCTTTCAGTAAGCTCAGAAAATCGGCAATCGGCATCTTTATAGAGGCCAATTCCTGTTGGAAGGCAGAGTCCGAGGAGAAATACAGATAATAAAGACCGGAAACGTTCTCTTTTTCCATCCCCAAGGTTTGTGCCATCTGTTCTGCGGTCAGACCTTGCTTGGATACAGCAAGCTGAATCAACTTATTCATTGTTTGCACCTGTGCTTTGGTAGAGTCATCAAAGTAGGTGCTGAACATCGCATCCTTAATCAAATGGTCACACAGGAAGGTTGAGAAAGCAGATATTGTCATTGTTTTGCCCCTGACATCTCCTGCATTATGGAGCACAAACACGGTTTTTACGATACTTTCATCGATACCGAGCATCTTTGAAAGCTCTGAAACGGTTTTTTTGGCCAAAACGGTGTTTTTATCCGTATACGCCTGCATCTGCTTGAGTGACGACAGGGTGGTGGAATCAAACATTGAGCCGTAGGTTTCGTCCTTTGCTACGGTGTTCAGCACAAAATCCACAAAGGTTGGCAGTGTCATTGTGACGCTGTCTGTAACGCCGTTTTGAATTGTATAATAGAGGTAAAGCTGCTCGACGATCTCCTTTTCTATATCGAAGAACTCAGCCATTTCATCGGCTGTCAGCGCTGTGGTAAGTTTTTCCTTGTCGGAGAACTTTTTAAAATATGCTGCATTATAACGGATATTTTCATCGAGATATTTGCTGAAGGTTTCATTCGGCAGAACGGTGTTGGCGATAAAATCCATAAATTCGGAAGCCGTCATGGTAGGCAGCTTTTTGTCTGCTGCGATAAAGTAGAGCATACGGACAATATCTTCATCAATTTTAGTTTCGCTGCTCAGTTCGCTAATTGCCTCGCTCATTTCGGTAGCAGTAAATTCCTTGCCGAACGTATTGAAATATCCGAGGATACTTTTAATCCGTTCATCCTTTTCAAGCTCGGAAGCAATTCCGCTAATACGGTCTTCATCCTCGTTGTTGTATATGACGACAACGGTGTTGTCCTTTGGGAATACATCTGCCAGTGGATCCTCGCTCTTTTCCGTGAAGGTGATTGTCGTTAAGCCCTGCAGAATAAAGGAGCCGATAAGCAGCACGGCAAAGATTGCCGGCATGACATATCTTGCCTTATAGCTGGTTTTCGAGAACAATCCCATAGGAATATGAGGAGATTTTTTCTCTGTTTTTTCCAGCCATTTATCAAATGCCAGAATCATAACCGGCATGAGGGTAAATACACAGAGCATACTGATAAATACGCCCTTGGCAAGCACGATGCCAAGCTCCGGCCCGAGCTTAAAGCTAAGGAACACAAGCGCGAGCAATCCCACCACTGTGGTTAGCGAACTTGAGGCAATGGAGGAAAACGAGCCTGCCAATGCCGTTTTCATAGTATCAATCGAATTACTATTTTTCTTTTCCTGACGATAGCGGTTCATCAGTATGATGGAATAGTCCATCGAAAGTGTAAGCTGAATAACGGGGCCAACGGTAGCCGTCATTTCATCGATAAACGGGAGGAAGATATTGGTTCCCATATTGATGACCACGGCAACACCGATCGTTATAAGGATTAAAAAAGGTTCCAGCCACGAGTTGCACATAATCAGAAGCACGACCATCATCAGTGCCAATGCTGTAAGAATAAGCCACATAGGCACTTCAGTTGACGGAAGATCGTTATTCTTATACGCCAATTTGTACTCGGTAAAACCGTTTTTAATGGCAGTTTCGATGGCCTTCTCCTCGTCGGTATTATAATCAAACTTACTGTTTACAACAAACAGGGTGTGATTGTCTTTGTTATAGTCCTCACTGTCGGAATCATAGGTTACGCTGCTTACATTCGGGATGCTTTCAAGCCGTGCCTTGACATCGGCTATCTGTTCGGCAGTAAGGTCATCAAACATAACACGGATGGACGACTTTTCCTTTTCTTCGGGAAAAGCCGATTTCATAAGGGAAAGCCCCTGCTTCATATTCGATTCATCAGCCAAATATTTCGTCCTATCCTTATTGATTGGTACCATTATGGCAAGAAAGCCGCAAACAATTGTCAGCACGAGCATAATTGCCAACATGACATAACGGCGGTCTACTAAAAGATTGGCAAGTTTCTTCATAAGGGGATACCTCTCTTGACATATTAATCTTATTTTATTATTATAATAAACACATGTCGATTATACAACCGACAGATTTTTAAAATTGGAATGATAATCAACATTCAAACGGTAAATGTTGATTCTATAAAGAGGTCTTATTTTGGAGGTCGCTATGGAGAAAAGAGAGGATCGCCGAATTATGATGACAAAGCGTATGCTGAAGGACGCTTTGATTGAAATGCTGAAGGAAAAGGATATATACCACATTTCCATTCGAGAGCTTTGCGAGAGAGCAGACGTAAACCGCACCACCTTTTACAAATATTACGGCAGTCAATTTGATCTGCTTACCGATATGGAAAACGATATGATTGAATTTCTTACAAAAACAATTAAGAGCAATGAAGCCGATCCGGAAAAGATCATTTCCTCTGCCTGTAACTATTTGGAGGGAAATATTGACTTTGCCCGCCTAATCATCAATAACAATGTAGACCCGTCTTTTGCACATAAATTGTTTACGATGGATTGCATAAAGGAAAGCGCGCTCAAAAAGTTTGCCGGAAACAAAAGTGAGGCAGAGCTTGAGTATATTTATAACTTTCTGGTATACGGTGCATTCCGCATGGTGTGCGTGTGGCTGAACAAAGAGGAACGGGAGTCACCCGAAGCCTTCGCCAAGCTTATCAATCAAATGATGTTGAACACATAATTTTTCTCGCAAGAATTATTTCATTAAAGAAGAATATCAAAAAGCCGTATTATGCTGCAAAAAACGAGCAACATATGTGACGTAGGTTAAAAGAAGGAGGCTGGCTATATGGAACGGAAAATCAGTCAACAAGTAAGAGGCTATAGAACTAAGGACGGAGCCGGAGTAAGTTTGGTCAGAGTATTGGGGGACCAAACTGTTCAGAAATATGATCCAATTTTACTGCTCGACTCCTTTGACAGCACGAATCCGGAGGATTACACGTCGGGTTTTCCGATGCATCCGCACAGAGGCATCGAGACAATCAGTTATGTGTATCGCGGATTTATGACTCATAAAGACAGTTTAGGGAATGAGGATACGATTGGTGATGGAGAAGTCCAATGGATGACAGCGGGTTCCGGTATTTTGCATGAAGAGAAACTTCCGGCGGCCCAAAGACTATTGGGTGTGCAGCTCTGGCTTAACCTTCCCGCAAAGGACAAAATGGCTCCACCGGCTTATCACAGCATCAAAAACTCAGAAATTCAGGAAATTGATTTTGACGGCGGTAAAACTTACCTCCGGTGATCAAGTAGAGATAAAGTCTACAGATAAAAATGCCCAAGTACTGTTTATTAGTTCGGTACTTTTAAACGAGCCTGTAGCTTGGGGCGGTCCTATTGTAATGAACACCAGAGAAGAATTAAAAAAAGCTTTTGATGATTTGAAAAAAGGTACATTTATTCAAAAGACAATTTCTTACTTCGTTTCGGAGAAATAAGGTTCAATGTATGTTGCGTCCAATTTTACCGTGGTTGCTTAAAGCAACAGTATTGGGCTTGACATAATAATTCATTAAGCTGAAAATAGAAATAAAAACGGTTGGAAAAAATAATAAATCGAATTAATAATTCAGATGGATAATTAGCGAAAAGATACAGGCTTGTAAGGGTAAAACCATTGGATTAAATACAAAAGTGCATGAAAGGCGGTACATGCTTTGACACCTGTTAAAAAAAATGAAGTTTATACTATGGATATTACCGGAATGACGCATGAAGGTCAGGGAGTTGGCAGAATAGACAACTATACGGTATTTGTGGACGGAGCATTACAAGGAGAAAAGGTTGAAATTAAGATAATAAAAGTTAATAAAAACTATGGAGTAGGAAAACTGCTTAAAATTATAGAGGTTTCCAAAGACAGGGTTGATCCCTTCTGTGCTTCATACAAAAGGTGCGGTGGCTGCAGTCTTCAGCATATGAGCTATGAAGCGACACTGAAATTTAAAACAGATGTGGTGAAAGAGAGTATAAAGAGGATAGGGAAGCTGGAAGATGTGGTTGTGCATGATGCCATTGGCATGGAAGTGCCTCAAAACTATAGAAACAAGGCTCAATATCCTGTAGGAAGATATAAGGACGGTGTTAGGGTGGGCTTTTTTGCAAAAAGGTCCCACGAAATAATTGACTGTCCCAAATGTGTTATCCAGTACAGTAAAGGTGACTTAATCAAGTCCATTGTTAAAGACTATATTTGTGAAAATGGAATAAGTACGTATGACGAAACTACAGGCGAAGGACTTGTGAGGCATATTATGACCCGTTTCGGCTTTAAAACCGGTGAGATAATGGTGGTCCTGGTTATTAACGGTAGAAGTATTCCGGGACAGGGGAAGCTTGTGGAGAAGCTGGTCAAGGAAGTTCCGGAGATAAAAAGCATAGTACTAAACGTAAACACAAAGAGAACCAATGTAATTTTGGGTGAAGAAAACATTGTCCTTTACGGCAATGAAAGCATTACCGATTATATCGGCGGTGATGTTAACGGATTTAAATTCAACATATCCCCTCAGTCATTTTTTCAGGTCAATCCGGTACAAACCGAGGTACTTTACAATAAAGCATTGGAGTATGCAGGACTTACGGGAAACGAGACGGTCTTTGATTTGTACTGCGGTATAGGCACCATATCATTGTTTTTATCTAAAAAGGCAAAAAAGGTTTACGGTGTGGAGGTCGTTGAGGCGGCAATAAAGGATGCAAAAGAAAATGCCCGGATTAATGGTGTGGAAAATGCGGAGTTTATAGTAGGAGAAGCTGAAGAGGTAATACCCCAAATGTATAGGAAGGGTATCCGGGCCGATGTTGTGGTGGTCGACCCTCCAAGAAAGGGCTGTGATGAAGAAGTGCTGAAGACTCTTGTGGATATGGCCCCCGACAGGATAGTGTATGTGTCCTGCAATCCTTCGACATTGGCAAGGGATTTAAAATATTTGGCAGAAGGCGGGTTCTGCGTGCGGGAAGTTCAACCGGTGGACATGTTCCCCTGGACCAGCCA
>LFSC01000049.1:0-11513 GCA_001512505.1 Clostridiaceae bacterium DTU079
TATTGCCACTGCAATTATTTATATCACATTAATTTTGTTGAAGAGGACAGAAAAGCATATTGCAAGGAAGAACCTCCGGAGCTTGTTTCGCATAAGAACGCGAAATATACCGGGACAAATAAGCGCGATAGGCTGTATATTTGGAAAGTATAGTGTAACAATAAAGAATATAGAGTTTTTAAATGATGCGGATGAAGACGAGATTCATATAAAGTATTTTGTTAGGATTCCGGGCAATGTAAGTCCGGAAAAAATAATGGATGAACTGCAGAGATTGGAGGGCATAAAAGATGTTTCTCAGGAGTAGTATAGTTTATTGATAAAAATGTTTGACATTTTGTATGCAATCCCCTATAATTCTCTTGTTTGCTATTTTTAATATATTGAACGGATGACCGACTATTTAGCATGTTAATGTAATTTAATTATGCCGTTTTGCAAGATTTGAACGGACCTTAAGCTATGAATTGATTTTGGTGTTCATAAAAAGATTGTTAATATTTGTAAAAGATATCGAAGAGAGAGGGGATTGGTAGTGCCTAGATTGGACCAATACAGAACACCGTTGTTTGATGCGGTCAAAAGATATGTTGAAAGCAATGTAATTCCGTTTCATGTTCCGGGGCATAAGCAAGGAGCAGGTCTTGACGAATTCAGAGAATATATTGGGGAAAGAGCTCTGCAAATGGATGCGAACGGTATGGAGGATTTGGATTTTGCCAACAACCCTACCGGTGTTATCTATGAATCGGAGGTCTTGATGGCGCAGGCCTTTGGAGCTCAAAACGCATTTTTTCTTGTAAACGGTACGACTGCAGGTGTTCAGGCAATGATTATGAGTGCCTGTGAGCCCGGAGACAAAATAATTATCCCAAGAAATGCACACAAGTCAACAATAGGTGGAATCATATTAAGCGGAGCCATGCCGGTTTATATTCAGCCTGAGGTGAATGAGAGGCTGGGTATTGCCATGGGTATAACCGAAGAGAGCCTCAGAAAGGCAATTAAGGAAAATCCCCATGCAAAGGCGGTATTTATTATAAATCCCACTTACTATGGGTTTGTGTCGGATTTAAAATCTTTGGTAAGAATAGCCCATAGACATGAAATGGCTGTTTTGGTGGATGAGGCTCATGGCGCCCATATGTCGTTTCATGACGGTTTCCCTTTGACGGCAATGGAAGTCGGTGCGGATATGAGTGCGGCAAGCATTCATAAAACTGCGGGTTCTTTGACGCAGAGCTCGGTATTGCTTTTAAGGGGAGACATGATTAGCCCTGAAAGGGTAAAAGAGGTTTTGAATCTAACCCATACCACCAGTTCTTCCTATCTTCTTATGTCTTCTCTGGATGTTGCAAGAAAACAGCTTTTCACCAAGGGAAGCGATATGCTTGAAGAGGCTTTGAGACTTGCGAGAATGGCAAGGGAAGAGATAAACAAAATAGACGGATTGTATGCCTTCGGTAAAGAGCTTACCGGAACCTCCGGTTGCTTTGATTTTGATGAGACAAAGCTGGGTATCAATGTTTTAGGACTGGGTTATACCGGCTATGAAATGGAAGCTAAACTAAGAAAGGAATATAACATACAGATTGAATTATCGGATCTTTCAAATATTTTGGCAGTTATAAGCATTGGGGACAAGGAAGAGAGTGTGGTTGCACTTATAAATGCATTAAAGGATATTGCTTCAAAGACAGAAAAAAAGGAGGTTACCAATCCGCCGATCATTCCTCAGAATCCCAAGATGATAGTTTCACCCCGGGATGCTTTTTACAGCCGTAAAAAGATAGTTCCCCTGGAAAAGTCGGTAGGGGAAATATCGGGAGAAATGGTTATGGCATATCCTCCGGGTATACCGGTTATTTGTATGGGAGAGAGGATAACTCAGGATATAGTGGATTACATAAATATATTAAAGGAGCAGAAGACTCAGCTCCAGGGTACGGCAGACCCGTATATCAATCATATAATGGTTCTTGGTGTGGATTAAAATATAGTTTGGATTATTAAGCTCTACCTTTAACATGGTAGGGCTTTTTTGTATCCGGATTGGAGGTTGGTGCCTAATTAACGATAATTACAATTATTATTCCATGCTCTCACTATCTTCGCTCGAATTAACAGCCTCTAATAGTCTCTCCACAATGTTTGTTCCATAATAATTGTAATTATCTGCTGGGAGGCATAATTAAATATCTGTATTTAGGAGTATCACATAACATTTGTGTAACGTGTTTTTATTCTAAAAAAGTAAAGAACATGATTAAAATTCTATGCTCAATAAGAGAAACAATGGTTTAGTACTTTATATACATGGTCTATTTATGTCCTTTCCTGAATAAAAATAGGATTATGACAGGCATATAAAAGCCTTAAATCCGGCGCATAAGCACACCAGGATGAGGTATTGGTAAAAGGAGTGATTGATATTGAGTGTTATGGGATCCACGGTAAAAAGCTTCACTAATGATAGCAGGTACAGACAGGGATTGAGCGAAAAAGAGGCGGAAAAGAGATATGAGAAGTTCGGACCCAATACTTTGACCGAAAAGAAGAGGATTTCTCCGTTTAAAATTTTAATCGGGCAATTCAGCGATTTTATGGTTTTGATACTTCTTGCCTCAACTTTGGTTTCGGCTATTATGGGAGAGGTAACCGAAGCGATTACAATAATTGCGATAGTTGTTGTGAACGCGCTTTTAGGCTTTATTCAGGAGTATCGTACGGAGAAAACGATGGAAGCGCTTAAAAATCTTGCCGCCCCCACAGCTAAAGTTGTAAGAGGCGGCAAAACGGTTGAAATACCTGCAGAGAGAATTGTGCCGGGAGATTTGATAATTCTCGAAGCCGGCGATAGGATTCCGGCAGATGCTGTTCTTATAGAAGCCAATGACATGTTGGTTGACGAGTCTTTACTTACGGGAGAATCGGTGCCGGTAGAGAAGTTTGATGAGAATGACGGAAGAAGGAACGATAATGCCAATGAAAAGAACAGTTCGATATACATGGGAACCATAGTCACAAGCGGAAGGGGAAGGGCTGTTGTATGTGCCACCGGGATGCAAACTGAAATGGGTAAAATTGCAGACATGATACAGGATATTGAAAGCGATGAAACGCCCCTTCAGAAAAGACTTGACAGTCTTGGAAAGTATATTGTTTACGGTTGCCTTAGCATATGTGCCATCGTATCTATAACAGGAGTATTAAGGGGAGAGAAGCTGTTTACAATGCTTCTTTCGGGAATAAGTCTGGCTGTTGCTGCCGTACCGGAGGGCCTTCCGGCTATAGTGACCATTGTCCTGGCATTGGGTGTTCGAAGAATGCTTAAAAGAAATGCCCTGATACGAAAGCTGCCGGCAGTAGAGACATTGGGGTGTGCCACTGTTATATGCTCCGATAAGACAGGAACATTGACGGAAAATAAAATGACGGTAAGGAAAATCTATAGCAGTGGGGGATATACAGAGGTCAAGGGAAGCTCCATGAGCAGTGAAGGAGAATTTATTTACTATAACAGAAAAATAAATCCTCTTGAAAACTCCGGTTTAAAACAGACCCTTGAAATCGGAGTGGTGTGTAATAATGCATCCATGGTGAGGGTGAAAGAAAAGAATCCCTTTAATAAAGTATCTTCAATGATTTCTAAGCAAGTAAAGTGGGAGCTTAGCGGGGATCCCACCGAAGCAGCTCTTCTGGTTGCCGGAGCTAAAGCAGGGCTTACCCAGGAATCCCTTGGGGAAAAGTATATCAGGATAGATGAAATTCCCTTTGATTCCGACAGAAAATGCATGTCGGTAATTTGTGATAACCGTAACGGAGAAATATTTGTGTTTACCAAGGGAGCTCCGGACGTGATAATAAACAAATGCTCCAAAATCCTTACTTCAAAGGGAATAGTCAATTTGGATCAAGAAGGAATAAGAAGGGTTCTGAAGGCTAACGACAGTATGGCGGATGAGGCATTAAGGGTATTGGGAGTTGCATACAAGAAGCTGGGATCGCGGTCCTATAAGAAAAGCGATGTTGAAAAGGATCTGATATTCGTAGGCCTTATGGGAATGATAGATCCCCCCAGAAAAGAAGTATTGGATGCTGTGCAAAAGTGCAGACTTGCAGGAATAAAACCGGTTATGATTACCGGAGACCACAAAATAACCGCAGCGGCCATAGCAAGGGAGCTCAACATTGCCATGGAGGGTGACAGGGTAGTTACCGGAGCGGAATTAGAGCAAATGGATGACAAAAAGCTTCAGGAAATAGTGGATGAAATATCGGTTTATGCCAGGGTATCGCCGCGGCATAAGCTGAGGATAGTGAGGACGCTGAAAAAGAGAGGACATATTGTTGCAATGACCGGGGATGGAGTAAATGATGCTCCTGCAATTAAGGAAGCCGATATTGGGGTATCTATGGGAATAACAGGAACTGATGTTACAAAAGAGTCATCGGCAATGATTCTCAGAGACGATAATTTTGCCACCATTGTTGCGGCTATTGAGGAAGGCAGGGTTATATACAACAACATACGTAAATTTATCAGATATTTGCTTTCCTGTAATATTGGCGAGGTATTAACCATGTTTGTGGGTATGCTCATCGGACTTCCGTTGCCCCTTTTACCGATACAGGTTTTATGGGTCAATTTGGTTACGGATGGGCTTCCGGCAATAGCCCTGGGATTTGAACCGGCTGAAAAGGATATTATGATGAGACCTCCAAGGGGAGCAAAAGAAAATATATTTTCTCAAGGTCTTTTAAATCTTATATTATTTAGGGGGACGCTTATCGGAATCAGTACACTTGCGGTATTTTCAAGCATATTTCATTTTACAGCCAGTGTTGATAGGGCAAGGACAGCTGCTTTTGTAACTTTGGTTATTACACAGCTTATGCATGTTTTTGAATGTAAGTCGGAGAGAAAGAATATATTTGAGGTACCGTTTTTCAATAACATTGCCCTGGTGCTGGCTACCATGTGTTCGTTGACAATGATACTTTCGGCGGTATACATACCTTTCATGCAGCAAGTATTTAAAACAGTGTCTTTATCCGTAAATGACTGGATATTGATCGGTGGATTTTCGGCCCTTGGTCCGGTGATTTCAAGCTTCTTCAGGGTGAATGCGCGTTATATAAGGAAGAATTAATATAAGTAAAAATGTTCCGGAAACTTAGGTTGCCGGAACATTTTTTAACTTTAAAATATTTGACAATAATTTTAACCTTTTCGTAACTTTTTTATTTGATATTATATATATAATATAATTGAAGTACTTCATAAAAAATAAATACATATTATAACTCTTGTATACAAGAAAAGCTAGTAGTGTACTATTTGAAAAATACATATTGAATAATATTCGTAACGATTAATATAACAAATGTATTTAACATTGGAAATTGCATATATGTTGTTCATTTTGCCAGATGAAGAATCCTTTTAGTTTAAATCATTGCACTGTTTCCAGATCATTTCGATCCTTATTGGCGGCTTATACGGTTCCTATTGGTTTTACGTTTCAGGATGATATACAGTTCATACATACTTTCTTTACGGTTTGATACGTTTTATGCTCATACAGCTATACTATTAGCGCTTTGATAGGTTGACGTGCACGTATGATATAGATAGATTTATAGAAAGCAGAATATATAGAAGTTGGTTTTGTTTGTAAGAATTTAGGGGGAAAATTAGAGAATCATACGCGAATGTCAAATGTAGGTGGTGTAAGACCGCGGTTATAGAGAGAAGTGTATAAAAACACAAATATACTGATATTGGAGAGCAAGTTTGCGAAGAAAAATAAAGTCTACCTGTTTTGTAAAAGCTTATTGGGGCGGAAATGCAATTCGAAGGGGTATGAAACAGGTAGGGGTGACTTCTACGGTTACATCGATTAAGTTTCTACACAAATAAATCATAATTAAAAATCAATATTGGATTTGGGTGATCACCCCGGGAAGTTTATAAAACAAATGATTGTACATTGAAAAGGCTGATACCATACTATTGAAACTGGGTTTAATGCTTGGGCTGGAGTACGGTCCTGGAAATGCCAGCCCTTGGAAACTTTGTGGTACTGTATTCTATTTAATTTTGTGGATTAGGGTCTCGTAACAGCAACTCGTGACTATAACGATTAAGTAGCGGACGCACTAATTCCTCAGGCTGTTATATATTATATAGCCCCCCAAAAGAAATAACGCCAGAGGGATTAGTAATCCCAGATTAATAACGGATATGAACATATTAAGCATTATAATGCCGAACGAAACAACAGAAACAGTTGTCAATACAAAAACGGGGATTAAAAGGCCTTTGGGTTTTCCTGAAAACAGATATAACTGAAACAAACCGAAGGCAACTGCTATAATGTAAACGGGCCATGTATATTTGGAAAAATTCCATCCTGTAATCGATTCGAACAAAAACAGAAAACCTATAACAGTCAATATACCGCCGGGCACGAGAAAGCCTGGGGATTTCTTACCAAAGAAGTAGCTGAGTTCAAATATTAAACCTAATCCTAATATTATTATTGGCCAAAGACGAGAAATACTAAATAAATTGGCATCAAAAATGTTGTCGTATAACAATAATCCTCCGATAAAGATAAAAATCAGTCCCCACATGGGGCTTACTTTTTTCATACGATTTCCTCCATAAATTAATTATTTGATGAATTATTTTCTTATTATTTTATTATACGAGTATTATAGAAAAAAGTCTTATGAAAATAATAATTGAATTTGGATGCTGTCATCCGAATAGTTATATCGCCGAAGATGAGTGTAAAAAATATGGGACTCTATTTTTCGGCGGTATTAATGTATAATATATTATATAAAAAATACGGCAAAATACATTCTAAGCTTCATAACATTTACGATTTGCCATAAATATAATAATGGACAGGTCTGATTTATTATTTGATTGAAAAGGGATGGTTTTATGGGGGCAAAAGTATTAACTGTAGAAGATGATAACAGCATCAGGGGGTTTCTTGTCACAATATTAAAAAAGAATGATTTTATTGTATCTGAAGCTGTTACAGGGAAAGAGGCTTTAAGAAAAGTAGAACTGGAAAAGCCCGAAGTTATTTTGTTGGATATCATGCTTCCGGATATTGATGGATTTGAGGTATGCAAAAAGGTATCTCAATTGCATCCTGAAATTTCCATCATAATGCTTACGGCTAGAGGCGCGGATATGGACAAAATAAACGGTTTGGAATTGGGTGCAGACGATTATATCATTAAGCCTTTTAATCCGATGGAGGTTATTGCAAGAATAAGAGCGATTATCAGAAGAACCAATAAGACCGATTCCTCAAACGCAATAGAGATAGATCCGTTCAAAATTGATTTCAATACTCAAAAAGTTTATAAAAACGGACACGATCTGGAGTTAACACCTACGGAATTTTGCTTGATGAAGGTATTTGCAAACAATATAAACAAGTCATTAACCAGGGATGATATATTAAACTGGGTTTGGGGAGAAAACTATATAGGAGATACAAAAACTGTTGATGTACATATTAGAAGGCTTAGGGGAAAGATTGAGGATGACCCCTCAAATCCGAAATATATAGAAACCGTTTGGGGACATGGATATATGTGGAGGAAAGGAGATTAAAGTGAGGGGAGTTAGAGGCAGAATTGCAGGCACTTATTTGATTATAACTCTTATGACGGTTCTGATTTTTGAGGCGATATTGATCTATTTTCTTGTTCGGTTTTACTACACAAGTATAGAGTCGGAACTAAACGCATCCGCAGATACAATAGTTCGAAATTATGAAGTATATTTTAGCGGTTACGATTTAAAACAGGATGCAAAATTATTGATAGAATCCTTATCGCCGAATACCGTGGCTCAGGTTCAGATTATCGGCAAAGATAATGTGGTACTGGTGGATTCTATAAATCCTGTTTCCGTAGGGGAGAGCCTTGACTATCCTGATATAAACAGTGCCTTAAAAGGTAAGAAGACGTCATGGAGAGGGAAAAATCCTCAGTCAAATGAGTCTGTCCTTTCAGTATCCAGCCCAATACGAAAAAATGAAGAAGTAATCGGAGTTGTTAGGGTTATCACGGTCCTTGCCGATGTAAATAAAATACTGTTTAGACATGTAGCAATTCTGCTTGCTCTAGGAGTATTTATTGTAATTTTGATTTTTGTGGCAGGAGTGTTTCTGTCCAATACCATTATTAAACCCGTTAAGGAAATAACCGGTGCAGCAGAGGCGATGGCACGGGGAAAATTCGATGTGCGGGTCAAAAAAAGATATAATGATGAGGTAGGTAAACTGGCAGATACTTTAAATTACATGGCTGAAGCAGTGTCCAAGCATGAGAGAATGAAAAATGAGTTTATTGCCTCTGTTTCCCATGAGATTCGTACGCCCCTAACTGCAATAATGGGATGGATCATTGCCATTAACTCAGGGAGCATAGAAAACATTGACGAAATCAAGGAAGGTCTTCGCATTGTTGAAGCGGAGAGCGAGAGATTGGCTGCAATGGTCGATCAACTCTTGGATTTTTCAAAATTTGATGCCGGGGCTATAACCTTAAAAAGAGATTTTGTGGATTTAAAAGGGTTTCTTTCACATATTAAAAAGCAGATGGAGCCTCGGGCCGAGAGAGAGGGCATTTTTATAGGAATGAACATAGACGAAGATTTACCCCTCATTGATGCGGATGAAAACAGGCTAAAACAGGTATTGATAAATATAATTGATAATTCGCTTAAATTTACTCAGAAAGGTGGGTATATATACATCACGGCAAAAGGATTGAAAGACAAAATTTTGATATGCGTAGAAGATAACGGTTCCGGTATACCGGAGGAGGACATCCCTAATGTTACTAAAAGGTTCTTTAAAGGAAGAAACAGCGCAGGTGGCAGTGGATTGGGACTTTCTATCTGCGAAGAGATTATAAAACTACATAACGGCGAAATGAATATTGAAAGTGTTGTAGGAAAAGGTACGGCAGTAAATATAGCATTACCGTTGAAAGCATAAATTTTAACTTTTTTGTAATCCTTTTTTTCATTTAATAATATAGAATTGTGATTGAAAGAAGATGAATATGAAGCGATGATTACTATGATTACACGAAATAAAATGATTTTTAAATATATATTGGTTGCAGTTTTAACTATACTATTATTTGCAATTTCCGGGTGTGATGTGTTACCGCCTCCTGCCGGTGCAATCAAACCTCCTCAGTATTCCAATGATGCGAACAGCAGTGGGGAGGATGCTAAAGCTATAGCACGGAGGTTTTTAATTCCAGGTACTCAGTTTGCATATCCCATTCACCCGAGAAACAAGGATGCAGTAACGGAAATTGACATTGATGGTGACGGGCAAAAAGAGATAGTAGCTTTATATAGAGGAAGAGAAATTAACAATAACAATAATGAGGTTTTTGGAGTATTTATATTAAAGCAGGATGAAAATCATGAGTGGAAAATATTCTGGCAATATCAATATGATGCAAGTATTATTGCATTGGATTGGGGAGAAGTAAGGGATATATCCGGCGACGGTTATCCCGAATTGTTGTTGGGATGGAGCATTGGTTACAGATTGGGCAACAATCTTGACATATTCTCTCTAGCCAATAAGCCCGAACCTGAGCTGGTAAGCAGTATTAAATATTCGGAGATTATGGACATTGAGGACAGGAGAGGGCATAATAACGAAGTTAGACCGGTTTTTGTAATGTATTTGTTTGATCCGGATATGTTCGATTCCAGCGATGAGGGGAGAAGAGCCGAATTGCTGAAAATCCTCAGATGGGGTCAAACCGATTCTACAGAACAGGGACTCGTACCTGCTAAAGATGTTTATAGCATATATTACGAGGATACTATTGAGGAAATGCAAAAGAGCTTGGCAAATTACTGGAATGATTTGCGCAAATGGTATGTACTTGCCGATGCCCAGGTTAAATCCGGGAAATCCAATGACGCACTGACTTCCATTGAAAATGCTTTAAAGGTGGTACAGAACTTTATTAACAGGCGTATCTATGATAAAAATGCTGTTGATGACCTTCTTGTATATAAAAGAAAGTTCGACATACTAAAAGCAGAAGCGTATATTGAGCTGGGAATGTATAGCGAAGCAATATCCGAGTTGAATAAAATTTCCGACAGCTACCAAGAAGATGATGAAGAACTGGTAAAGGTTTATTTGGATCTTGGACGAGCATATATCGGAATTAACCAGTTCGGCAATGCCAGTATATATCTTAATAAATCTTGTGAGATGGCAGAGCTTTTATATGAAAAGGGATCGGCCCTATATATTATGAATTCATATCCTGCAAAAGTTGAATTGCAGTATATTAAACCTTTTATATCGAAGCAATAAATGAGAATATTTAAATAGCGGAATATAAAAAATACACCCTTGGATTTGGCCTCTTTTTCTGATAGAATCAAAAGGGGATTTTTGGTGAAATGAAAAATCAAAAGGGTGTATTTTTTTATTTTGATACAAGGAGTGTTTATATGAATTTGCTTAACAAGCTGGAAAGGAAATTCGGAAGATTTGCGATTAAGGGATTGCCCATATATATTTCTAGCTTAAATATGCTTGTATTTCTATTGACACTGATTCAAGTAGATTTTTTACAATACCTTTATCTGGATCCTTTATTGGTTTTAAAAGGAGAAGTCTGGAGGTTGATTACCTATTTGTTTATTCCGCCGGAGATATCCTACAGCGGTATTCCGTGGATTTTGTTCATTTTATATTTATATTACCTTTACGGGACGGCATTGGAGCATGAATGGGGAAGCTTTAAGTTTAATATATATTATTTTATCGGTATGCTAGGTACCACTATTGCAGCATTTATTATCCCCATACCTGCTACGGCTTCGTTTATAAATTTATCGATTTTTCTGGCTTTTGCATATTTATATCCCGATTATGAGATTCATATTTTTATGATTATTCCCGTCAAGGTTAAATACCTGGGATGGCTTTCATGGGCATATATAATTTATCAGTTGATAGTATTTCCTTGGATCGGGAAATTGTATGTAATTATACCGATACTTAATTTCTTCTTGTTCTTCGGTAAGGATATTTTCTTAAGGTATAAAATGCGAGGGAGTTCCATTTACAGAAAGAGAAAGTACCAGGGAGCTTTCCAGACAAAGGAGTATGTTCACAAGTGCACGGTATGCGGCATTACGGAAAAGGAAAATCCGAATATGGAATTCAGATATTGCCTCAGTTGTGAAGGAAGGTACGAGTACTGCATGGATCACCTTAAAAATCATGAGCATAAAAGCGCTAAATAGAGGAGTTTTGAAGATGAGTCAGGTAAGCTAACCTGGCTCTTTTATGTATGTGGGCGGTTTGATAATGTTTTGGGTCTCAAGGACGATAATTATATTATTACTCCGCAAACAACAGAAGCATTTTATCCTGAAATTACAAAGTATCTATTGACAGTTATGGTTTAATAGATTAAAC
>LFSC01000049.1:11601-23378 GCA_001512505.1 Clostridiaceae bacterium DTU079
TTCAAGACATGTTCATGGCAATAATTAAGATGAGTGCCACAGCTTCAATAGCTGCTGTTATAATAATATTACTAAGGTTGACAGTGGGAAGGAAGCTTCCCAAATCCTTTTGCTATGCTGCATGGATGATAGTTCTGATACGGCTTTTGCTTCCCTTTTCAGTTCCGACCGGCTTCAGCATATTCAATTTTATATCGTCATATGGCGGTGAAGAGCACCAACAAGCAAATACGCATGAATATGAGGAAATAAAGACATTACGGAATGAAGCCGTCAATGAAGGAGTAAAAGAACTTCACATAGATACTATTGTTAATGACAGCTTTGACAATCCGGTTAATGTATTAGATGATAAAACAGACAGAAATAATGCTACTGATAATATTCAATCACATAGCGAAAACATTACACCTGACACCAGTATTCAAGAGCCTGGTGTAACTACTGCAATTGCTTTCATATGGTTGTCGGTTTTCTTGGTATTGCTGGGTTTTTGCATATATGCATATTTGAAAGCATCAAAAAAGCTCAAGACAGCAGTTCTTTTTGATGACAACGGATTGGTTAAAGAATGTGGCAGTAAGCTTAATATTAACCGGAAAATAAATGTTTACACTTCTGAGATATTAGATACCCCTGTTGTAGCCGGCATTGCAAATGTACGTATAATACTCCCTGCTTTTCTTGTTAATAAATGTGACAGCAAGGATTTAAGATACGTGATTACCCATGAACTGGTTCACATAAAGCGTTATGACAATATTACCAAGCTGTTGGCGGTTCTTGCATTATGCATTCATTGGTTCAATCCGTTAATTTGGATTAGCTTTTTGTTATTCCTTAAAGATATGGAGATGTCCTGTGATGCGAAAGTTTTATCGGTTTATAAAAATGATATACGAAAAGAATATGCAGAATCTCTATTGAACATTGCAACAAAACAGAATGCACTGATGTATGGGGGACTTCTCGGATTCGGAGAAAGTAATATCAAGGACAGAATTAAAGGAATAATGAAATTTAAAGACTATGGGACATGGATGAAAGTTTTTGTGGTTTTTATCCTTGTTATTCTTAGTTTTATACTTTTAACAAACGGGCAGATTGATGATTCTGAAAAAGATAATACTTATTCGGGTAATTTACACGATACCATTGATGAAAATGATGAATTTAAGGAACTTAAAATGCATATCGCTATCATGGAAGAACTCTTGGTAAGAAGCAGTAGTTTTCAATATTTGACTGAAGATCAAATAGAGGAAACCCTAAAGACCCTACCTGAATTTATCCGGGACAATTACCATGGTATCGGGCGTATAGAAAATAACGGCAGCGGGTATATTCTGCTTACCTGCAAGAGTGGTGCAAAGAGGTTGCCTGAAGATGCAAGTATTTATGAGATAAGTTTTGGCGACACGAAACTAAGCCAACGGATCATGGAGGATTCTCAAGGGAAGGAAATTTGCCGTTTTCCCCAGGGCATGCATGTTAGCTATTACAGGGATAAAGATATTTTATTCATAGCAGTTGGAGATATATCACCCAATATGGATCAAATTATGCAGATTGGAACATTTCAGCTTTCCGGATATCAAGATTACATAAATTATGCAAAGAAAGCAAAGGAGAGGGGAAATTCCATATTTAATACCGGGATTTATCCTCAAATTGTAACAACCATATGTGTAGATGGTATCAAGGTGAATGAGTATGTCTCAGTTGCAGAAGCTTTTGCAGAAGGTATGAAAGAAAAGCTTGAAACCCATGATAAAACAAGCTGTGATACCAGTACTCTTATCCAAACCGGTATAGCAATCCTTTTAGGCGAGGAAGATGAAAAATCCTACGAACTTTGCCTTCTGCCGGATGGAACAAAGGTTATCCACAAATACAATGATAAGGATAAGGTTATTATAAACAATAGAATATGTGACAGCATTATGGATATAGCCAAAACCAGGACAGCATGGGAGTGGGTTGAACTGTCTGAAATACATGACATAGCTCGAGCCGAGATGAGGATGAAATTAGGAAGGGATTCGGAAGAGCAGATACATGTTGTTGAAGATGCTCAGAGCCTAAAAGAGTTGGAGACTTTATTTTCAAATGCGAAGTATTGTGGCTTAACGGGCTGCGACTTTACCGCTTCCCTTCTTCTCACCCGAAAGGATGGAAAGGTAATTACATTGCAGATAGCCACTGATAGCTGCGATACTATGATTCTCGGTACTTCAGCCGGTTATGATTACGGGCCGGAACCAAGAGGTCCCGGTATAGAAGGAACTGTTAACCGCCAGGATGTCCTCAAAAGGATTTTCCATCGTATTAACTGGAGAAATTAGTAAAATTCATGGAATTGATAGACAAGACGGGAAGAGATTGATAAAATATGAAGTATATTAGAGAATGAATTTAATAATTAAAATGTAAAATGTTGGGTATGGTTAAGAGTTATTTAGGTATGGGGAGAAGATTGGTCCACTACCTGAAAGCTTTGCAGATTTCAACTGATGGGTTTTAAAAAAGACGGAAGGAATGGTTTTCTATGAGTAAAAAAGATTGAGTATTCAGAATCAGGACAACCAATATATAGATATGAGAATGTGGAAAATGAATGGGAGCCTCCTGTATACGGAAATGAGGAACTTGATACAAAGATAGAAGAGCATGTAACTAAGTTTTTAGGGAAATCAGATACCGTGTTGCATGAAATCGTTTCTGATCTTATTCATCTTGATGTTTATCACATAAAGCCAACGAAAGAAAGAAATTATCATACATTTATCACTAGAGGAATGAGTTTTTTACCCATGGATGCTCCAAAGGGGTGTGAGGATTGGAGATACTCGGAACTTATGGTATGTTTACCGCCTGATTGGCCTGTTAGCCAAGAGGATTTTAAAGAAGGAAGAAATTATTGGCCCATTTGGTTAATGAAGATGTTAGCCAGGTTTCCGCATAAATACAAGACATGGATATCGTGGGGACATACTATTCCCAATGGAGATCCTGCAGAACCTTATGCAGATAATACAAAACTATGTTGTGCACTTCTTTTGCCGCCAATTGATGTCAATACGGATTTCATATCTTTGAAAGTAAATGATGATGTGACGGTTAAGTTTTTAAGTGTAGTTCCCATTTACAAAGAAGAAATGGAATATAAATTGAAGTATGGTGTTGAAGCGTTGATGGATAAGTTTGATAAATACAATATAAATGAAGTGATAGATATTAAGAGAAGAAATGTTTGTAAACAGTCAATTTGGCCATTCAACAGATAAGGCTTATAGAGGAGTGTGCCAATGACAAATGGCAAACGAGCTTTGTTTGAGTCCTAGTGCTTTTTAACATAACCGATTTCTATTCTTTCATAATGTTAAAAATGCACTTCATATATTTATGTCTCGAAGGCTTATTGACGAATTTACAGCCTCTTTAGGCTCGGAACTTAGTTTGTGGAACAATAATGTAATTATCATTTCTATATTCAATAAAATATTATAAGAAAATAATAATATTTAATCAAAAACGTGAGATACCTTAAAAACCCCATGTTAAAATTATAATGTCTTCATTTTTCCCATAATTAATATTTATATGTTATGTATCTATGAGTTGTGGATGGATCGTGGGCATTTGTTATATCCATTCTTTCGAGGGGGCGTATAGTTGATGGTAATCCCCCTAAATTTATGCCCTTTCGTCAAATATAAAATATTTATAAACTCATAACCTACCCTTGATATTTGTGTTATAATATAAAAGTATTGGAATAATTTATTCTACGAAAAGTAAAATGTACGACAACTTAAGGAGGTAATGAAGCATGAAAAAACTTTTTAGAAGCGTATCTGTAGTACTGGTTATATCGATTTTATCAGTATTCATGGTAGCATGTTCTATCGACGAGATTTCACTAATAGACTCATTAGTGAAAACCTCACAAATAACATCTTTCGAAAGCAGTTCAAAAATTGAGTTAACCTTTGAGGGACAAAATGTTTCCGAAGAGATGAAAAAGGTTGTAGATGCTATTAAAGCATATGTCGATGGATTTACAATGACTTGGAACCAAAAATACTCAGCCAATGAAGATTTGACAAAAGCTCAAATGGCTGCTGACATGGATGTGGATATGCAAGGGCTGGGTGTAAAGATGAAATATTGGATGGATATGGATTTAACAGGTGAGAAGCCACAATTCAAGCAAATATTTGAGCTTCCGCCACCGATTACTCAGCCTATATTCTTAAGTGCCGGCATAGACTCCAAGAAGTATATTACTATGGACCTTTACAAAAATGAAAATATGGAAGTTAACTTGGATTTTAAAAATACTATGAAGAAATCCAAGGAAATGCAAAATATGGTATTTGATTTTATAAAATCCAGTGCAAAAAACTTTGAGCCGGGAATGGTAGTTGTCAATAAAAAAGGTTCGGCTACCACCGATAGAGGAGAAAGTGTTACAGCATATGAATTGAAGCTGAGTGATGCTTCGGCAAAAGAACTTCTGAAGGCATATATAAATGACGTTATATTGCAAGAAGACTCTGCAGATTTTATTAGACAGTATTTAGAAGCGACAATGGATATGATTCAAATCAATGAAGAAGACAAGGAAGAAGCAAGAGAAGAACTGGAGACTGCCATAAATAAGTTTATTGAACAGCTTCCTACATATCGAGAAAATGTGACACAGGCATTTGAAACGATAAAGAACGTTAAATTCTTAGGCGATAAAGGCGTTGTGGTTAATTACTCTATCAACAAGGACGGCTATATTGTAGAAGCAGATACATCCATGGATATAGAAATCAACTTGGCAGACCTCGCTGCTGCTTTGGGTTCGCCTGACGGTGCAGAAGGCATATTCCGTTTAGGAGTAAAATGCGAATCTTCACTCTATAACATTAACAAGGAAGTAAACATAGATATACCTCAAACAACTGAGGACAATACCTTTGATATATTGGACATGATGACGGCATCAATAACCACTGCAGCAATGGGAATACCCTCAATAGGCAAACCGTTAAATAATCAGACGATTACCGAAGACATACTGAATCCTGAATTGTACGAGGGAATTAACGTGTTTATGAACGGAAAGCACATTATTTTCCCTGATGTAAAACCGGAAAACATCAATGGAAGAGTACTGGTTCCTGTAAGAGTAATATCCGAAGAAATGGGTGCCGACGTAAAATATGATGGTGAAACGAAGAAGGTTACCATTGTAAAAGGCGATAAAACTATTGAACTTACTATAGGCTCTGAGGAGGCTTACGTTGACGGGGAAAAAGTGCTGTTGGATGTGCCTGCAATGAATATTGAAGGCCGCACAATGGTTCCTTTGAGATTTGTATCCGAAAGCATGGATGCGACTGTTGAATGGGATGGAGAATCCCAGGTAGTATTCATATTCTATTAATAGGGGTATTTGACAGGTAGAAACCTGATTAAGCTTTTCAATTGTAAATAAAGAGGGGCGCTGCTTTATACGCAAGGTGGCGTCCTGCTTTTTTATGCTGTATAGGATTTTGCAAAGATTTTATAATAAACAACGCAAAAAACAAGAACATGTTAATGTGGCAAGGAAAAGGTTATTATATAGTGCTTTTAAATTATTATAAAGTTTGATAAAATGAAAAGCGGTTATATGCATAGTTATTTAATGAAGTTCAAATAACAGAGGTTTATAACTAAAGCTTATAAATCTATGACAATCAAAGAAAGGGGAGATTTTTTTTGATAAGGAGGAGAAAGTCGCAAAAACTTACTGCTTTGGTACTGGCAATTGGTTTTATAACCAGCAGTTTAGCGGTAACTTCATTTGCAGAAGAGGAGGACAAAACTGTAAAGCCATACTGTACGAGATCTTCCTCCCAGGTTATGGCGGTCAATCTTGGAAGTGATGAGGGTGTCGCTGTTGACGGTATCAATTTCAAAAAGCAGTCGGAATTTTCAAATCTTAAGGTGGAAGTAGGCGATCCTACCGTTTCTTCCAAGCCAAACGGAGCAATTGACGCCTTTTCGATTATTCAGGCTGAAAACTGCAGCGAGAACCATGGACTGGTGATTGAAGACTGTCCGGATGTCGGTGGGACAAAGAACCTGGCGTACATAGCAAACGGAGATTATACAGCTTATGAGAACATTTATTTCCCCAAAGGAACAAAAGGCTTTATGGCCCGGGTTTCCAGCGATACAGAGGGAGGATATATTGAGCTTCGTATTGATTCTACCATGGGAGAAGTAGTGGGAAAGTGCCGTGTTGACAATACCGGCGGCTGGCAAAACTATACTGATGTATTTTGTGAGCTGACGAAAAATGTTGAAGGTGTACATACTTTATATATGGGGTTTGTCGGTGACAGGGACGGACTTTTCAATGTCAACTGGTTCAGATTTACAAGGAGTCCTTACGATCCTATAATTGCAAAGAACTACGATGAGTCAACGGATGGAGCGTATTTATACCAATACGTTGAATTCGGTGAAGACAGTGTTCCGACGAAGTTCAAGGCACAGCTTGCCAATAGTGCTTCCGGTACACTGAGTGTTAGACTGGACAGCCCGACAGGTATAGAAATAGCTTCAGTTAGTGCAGGTAGCGGTACGCAGTATCTTGAGTGTGATGTGGACGAATACGTTACCGGAATTCATGATCTGTATTTGACCGATGATAATAACGGTGCACTGGTTTCCAAGGTAAAATGGTTTGTATTTGAACCGGAAGAATATTACGTCAATTTATCGGATAGTAACCGTAACAAATTTGCTCAAACCAATGTTAGAGGTTACAACGTTAACCTTACTGCTACCCTCGATAAAAACAACGTTTATGAGGTATATATTTATCCTTCGGAATTCCACAAGAAAAACTTACAGGTATTTGATCTCTATATAAATGATACCTTGGTGGATACCGTTAACGCAGAGGAATCCGGTGAAAATTTGGAGAAGAGAGGTCCGTATCTTACAAAGGTTTTGGATGACGGAAAGCTTCGTATTGAATGCAGGTCAAAGCAGGGAGTAGTATCCCTTTCGGGTATTGTAATAAACAAAATCACATATTCCAAAGCCTTTAAGGATGTAAAGATTAAAGATTGGTTTTACGTACCGGTTATGGAACTTGCAAGCCAGGGAGTAATATTCGGAAAAGGTAATGACGAATTTAAACCGCAAGACCATATAATCGGTGAGCATGTTGCATATATGATGTTTAACGTTATGAAGGGGTCCGTTGCAGAAGCCGACAGCAGCTTTAAGCCTGAAAGATATAGAAATCTGTCGGACGTTCCGCCGGATTTTTGGGCATATCATTATATGAATGCCTATTACAGATATTTCTTCACTGAAAAAATGCTTCCTTACGATATCAATACCCGTGTTCCGTACAGTGCCAGTGAGTATGCGGAAAGTAAGAAAGTAAGGCGTGAGGAATTTGCTATGGCAATTATCGGAGCAAGGCGCCTTGATTATAATGAGGATGGCAAGGTATATGTTCTTGATCCTTATTTGGAATCGTCAGCAATGTTGAACAGATATAAGGATAAGGATGCCGACAAGGTAACCGATTCCTTCAAATATTTTGTGGAATTGGCTTTGGAAAAGGGTCTTATGAAGGGAGACCAGGCCGGATATTTAAATCCCAAGAATCCGGTGACCAGGGCAGAAGCAGCAGCATTTATATTCAATGCATTTAATCTTGATGAAAACAACTTCGTTAAGCCCAAAAACGGCGAAAAATTGCCGGTACCGAGAATTACTGCAAAGAAAAGAAATGTTAATGTCGGAATTCTTGTTTTGCCGGCACCTGCGTGGGATTCAATAAACAACAAGGCAGTAAACGATTCAAACCCCGATTTCTCTTTGCTCGAGCTTCTTAACAGGAATATTAACAAGCCCATGGATTGGGAGTTGGTAAATCCTCATCCTCCTGCATTTGACAAGAGTGAGTTCAAGGATATAATGCATCTCAATTCATCCCAAATTCCTGGAATCGATAACAAGAGCTACAGCGATTTTTGTGCATATTTTAAAGATCTTAAGAGCGTAGCCCAGGCTCAAACGGATCTTGAAGCCGATTTAACCTACCAGGGAACAGTGGGTTATACCGAGAACATAAATAAGTCCAAGTTCTTTAAATACTGGGAGGTTTCTCTGGATGATCCGAACCTTACTCCGGAAAAAATAGCCCAGGACTATGACATATTGTTCCAGACATCCCATGGTGAAATAACATACTCAAAGGATGTACAGGATAAGGTTAAGGCGTTCTTGAATGCAGGAGGACAGCTGTGGTGGGAAAACTGCAGAGGCCTTGTTATAGAGTCCGGTGACGGCTTTACCGAAGAGGTTGAGTTTGTTTCCCTAAATCCCGGCCACAACTATAAGTATCCTCAGATTCCTGTTTTGGACAGCGAAGGCAAAATGCATCCGTTGTTTGACAATATTTATAGAATTGACCCGGATAAGACCACCCGTGTATGGGCTCCGGGTATATACAACAAAAACAGTGAAATATCAATGCTGGGAGACGGCGAGGATTGGCTCAACGATGATAACAGGTATATTGACAAATTGCAGCCGGATGATATTGTAATTCTCAACATAAAGAATACCGATACGGGAGAAATACTTCCCAACATGGCGGTAAGAAATGTGATGAATGAAGATGCACCTGCGGGAAGAATTGTTATAACTACAAGTGATATTGGCTGCGGTATATCGAAATTTGTGGATCGTGGCGGCGGAAAGGCTGTAGAAGACTATAAATTCTGTTACAACTTGTTTGGATGGATGTCAAGGATTAGTGTAAGCTTTGACGAAACTACCGGAAATGAATGGGACGGAGGCAGCGAGTTCTCTGTAGAGGCTACCTTCACAAACCATGGAGCCAAAACCCAGGTATACGATGTTTCACATGTATACGATTCTAAAGCTTGGACTTTAGTACCAACCAATGATTTTAAAAACTACAAGTACGATCATCCATGGATCAAGAGCATTGATGAAAACGGTTATCCGAACAAGATTGTACTGGAGCCTAACCAGTCCGAGGTTGTTAAATATAAATTCAACATTAAGAGAACAGACCTTAGAAGCTATGACTTTACCGTTAAGGCATCGGAGTCCGGTGTGAAATATACCCGTGACACTATGGAGACTCTGTACAGGCTCAATAATGTAAGAGTAGCAAAACCGGTATTCTCAGGACGCCAGGTCAACGGCTCGGAAGCACGCTTCGATGTTACGATTAATGCTCCGGAAGAACCCGATAACGATCTGAGAACCGAAAATTATGAGCTCAACTTAAAGATCAAAAAGGACGGAGGCTTCATTGATCCGCAAACCGTTTTAAGCAATGTTGAACTGAGGACCGACGGCAACACACCTCCGTTAGAAGGCTATAAATATCAGTACTCGGTAGACAAAAAGGGAGTTTTGTACCTGAAGGTTATTATTGAGGAAACACTGATTACAAAGCCCAGCGAAAAAATCAAGCTTAATGTTGTTTTGAATAATCTTGCCGGGGGAAGCTACGAGGTAGTAGGAAAGATACAGGTAATCGATCCGGTTTCCCGTAAGAGGCTTGCATTCTCGGATGAGGCAACATTTAAGATAAAATAAGAATAATTTAAAAGATTTCAAGCTCCGTGCTTACTAAATTAGTATTCACGGAGCTTCTTTATATTTTAGCTTTATATATTGCGGATTTGATACTGAGCTACTAATTTTTGGAATTCTTCCTTGGATACTTTTTGTTCCAAGACAGTAGGTTCCTTTAGTTTAATTCCGTTCTTTAAAGTAAAAGTATATTTAACGGTGAAATCATAACAGGCATCAATATCGACATATTTTGAACATACCGCCTGTTCTTCGATATTCCATCCGGGTAATATGCCGCTATAGAACTTCAGCAGAACCTGATTCTCTTTCAAATACTCCGATTCATTTAAGATTATCCACTTCTTATCAACGTCTTTTAGGTGACTGTCCCATTGCAGGGAAAATTGTACATCAAAAATGTCTTGAATATTGATATCGTCTTTTGGAATATCCGTATAAAATACTTTTCCCGTGGATAAGAAATTTTCGTCGGATTTGCTTTTCTGTCTTGTAATAATTACAAAATGGGTTTTTTCATCAAGTAAATCATATAAATTGTTTTTATATATAATAAACATAATGCTCTCTCCAATCATTTTGCTTTTTCAAAATATCAGTATAAGCCTGATTTATTGTCCGAAGTTATAATATAACAAGTAAAATGGGATGTAAATCCATTTATATAATTTGTCATAGAACAATATGTAAGAGGTCATTTTTGCGAAATTAAGATAAATTTTTTATAATAATTCTTTTAAAAACGCTAAATAAGTGATAAAATTCATAAATGAATAGAAGTGAAATATTTTAATTATGCTGTTTTAAATATGTAATGCAGTGTTGATAATTATATATATTTGTCTAAACAGATTTTGATGGATTTTACACGATGAAGAATGTAAAGGGAGAAAAAAATGTACAAAGGAAAAAGTTATAAAAGAAGAAAAAGAAGGCTTATGTTTGCCCGAATCAGGACTTTGGTTATTCTTGTGTTGGTTGTGTGGGGTATCATTAATTTATTTCAAAATTCCGGAGAATCGAAAAATGATGATAAGCCTGTCGATTCACAAAACGTTTTGATGGAGCCAATGAATAATAACGGTGTTGGGGCATATCGGCAAGACAATCAAGAAGTTTATGATAATACCGACAAGGATGGAATTGACTATGTCCCCGATTCAAATATCCCAAATTCATATGCTGACAATGAGAATTCCCCAGCTTATAATGAAGACTCCGATACTCAAAATCAAGCTTCGGAAGAAGTTTGTATTGATGATTGGCGTTTAATATTGGTGAACGCAGATAATCCGGTACCCGATGATTACACTTTTGAGCTTTCCGGCATTGATGAAACAAGGAAATTTGATTCGAGAGCCATAGATGATTTAAAGAAGCTCATTGAGGATTGCAGACGTGATACAAGGGGTAGTATTTGGGCACAATCCACATATAGAGATAGAAACACTCAAAAAACGGTATTTGAACGAAAAGTTAAGGAATATATTAATTCCGGTAAATCGAGGGAAGAAGCAGAGGAGTTGGCGGCTACTTCTGTTTCAAGACCCGGAACCAGCGAGCATGAAATTGGTTTGGCCGTTGATTTCAACTATGCCAAGACCAGTTTTGAAAATACAAATGTTTTCAAATGGCTTATGGAACATGCCCACGAATATGGGTTTATTTTGAGGTATCCTGACGGCAAACAGGAGATAACTAAGGTTATATACGAACCGTGGCACTTTAGATATGTGGGAAGAGAGCATGCAGAGGTTATCAAAACCAAGGGATTTTGTTTGGAAGAGTATATAGATTATCTTAAAAATCAAGAGTAGGATGTTTTCGTAAGTATAGAGCATTACTTATTAGAGCTAAGCAATGCTCTTTTTTTATTTGCGGTAAAAATTTCGATGTGGTGCAAACCTATAAATTTATAAAAATACGATAATTGATATTTAACTTTGTATCGGATTAGATGAAGAATTTTACACCCAATCCTTTACATAGAGGGGTTTATGCAATACAATTTTGTTAAGTGGAAATATTAAGTGAAATTATTTATCGTAAATAGATAATCATGATGGCATACAGACTGTAGTGCCCCCCGTTGTCAAGACACTATTTCAAAAATTTTAAGCTACATTTTCCTCCCT
>LFSC01000035.1 GCA_001512505.1 Clostridiaceae bacterium DTU079
AATACCTGTCATGGGATACGATTAAAAGGGTTCCGTCAAAGTCAGACAGGGAACTCTCCAGTACTTCCCTGGAGTTAATGTCCAGGTGGTTTGTAGGCTCATCCAGCAAAAGAAAGTTGGACTCCGAAAGCATGAGCTTAATGAGGGATATCCTGCTTTTTTCGCCTCCGCTGAGATTTCCCACGGTTTTTAATACATCCTCGCCTTTGAACAAAAACATGGCCAGGGCGTTCCTGATTTCGGTCTGTGTAAGCTTTTCATTGACGGCCCAAACCTCATCGATTACTGTGTTCTCAGGGGCAAGATCCTCCTGCTCCTGATCATAGTAGCCTAAATTTACGTTGTAGCCGTACTCATATTTTCCGGTATAATTATCGATTCTGCCTGTCAATATCTTAAGAAGAGTGGATTTTCCGCATCCGTTCGGACCGAGAAGGAAGACTCTTTCATTTTTTCTTATATTGAAGCTGACATTCTTAAATAATGGCTTTCCGGGATATTCTTTGCCGAGACCTTCGACGGAAAGTACATCATTTCCGCTTTGCATACTGCTTTTAAATTGTATCTTTATTTTTTGAGGCAGATTTTTGGGCTTTTCTATTTTTTCCATACGATCGATGGCTTTTTGTCTGCTTCTTGCGGCTATAAGATTTTTTTCCCGGTTCCATCTTTTTTGCTGCTCAATAAATTCCTCCATCCTTGCGATTTCTCTCTGCTGCTGTTCGTAATGCCTTTGTTGTATTTCTCTGTTTACAGCTTTTTTCTTCAAATATTCCGAGTAATTGCCGTTGTATAGCTGGCATTCACAATTTTCTATTTCCAAAGTCTTATTTGTGATACGGTCAAGGAAAAACCTGTCATGGGATATAACCATCACACATTTTTTATAGTTTGACAGGAAATCCTCAAGCCACTCTATAGCTGAAATATCCAAGTGGTTGGTGGGCTCGTCCAAAAGAAGAATGTCGGGCTCCGTAAGAAGCATCCTTGCCAGAGCAAGGCGCGTTTTTTGACCGCCGCTTAAGTTTTTGACATTCAGAGAAAATTGGTCTTCGCTAAAGCCCAAGCCTTTTAGCACACCGGTTGCTCGGCTGTTGTATTCATAGCCTCCCAAACGGGCAAATTCTTCCGTAAGGCGGGAATATTCCTTCATTAAACCGTTTAATACGTTCCGGTCTTTTTCGTTGCTTATGGCTTTCTCCAGTTCTTTAATGCGGTTTTCCATCTCGATAAAGTGGGAATACACCGATAGAACCTCGTCTAATATGCTGCGGGTAGAATCGAGACCGGAATTCTGCTCAAGATACCCAATTTTTGAGTTTTTGGCCGTATACACTTCTCCGGTATCCGGTTTGTATGAGCCGGTTATTATCCTGAAAAGCGTAGATTTACCAGCACCGTTAACTCCGACAACTCCAACCCTGTCGGTATTGTTTATGCTAAAGGATATGTCCTTTAATACTGTATTGGTACCGAATGATAAACCTATATTGTTGCAACTTAAAACTATCATAACAATAAACCATCCTCAAAACCACTTCATATGTTTGACTGGGTACTTGAAATAAACGTTGACAATCACCCAACCGGTGTTCCCCAAAATGAAATTGGCTCTGGGACACCGACTTTAACAATTGTAGCAAAAATACAGCTTATTAGCAATATTGACAATAAAATAACAAAGATGATATAATCACATTGGTTTTTTAATTAAGGGAGGAATGCAAGTTACCATCAAAAATGATTTGGGGTGAAAGTGATGAGTTCGGACAAAAAAATATCTATTGCAGTAATCAAACGCCTGCCAAGATATTACAGATACCTTTCTGATTTGCTTAATCTGGGTATAACCCGGATATCGTCAAAGGAACTTAGCTCCAGGATGGGAATAACCGCTTCGCAAATACGTCAAGATTTAAATTGTTTTGGTGGATTTGGACAACAGGGTTATGGCTACAATGTGGAGTATTTGTATCAAGAAATAGGTAGAATTTTGGGTGTTGACGAAAAGTTTAATGTAATAATAATCGGTGCAGGAAACATGGGTCAGGCATTGGCAAACTACACTAACTTTGAAAAGAGGGGTTTTAAGCTTATCGGTATTTTTGACGTAAACACCGATCTGGTAGGGAAAAAAATTAGGGATGTTGAGATTATGTCCATGGATGATATCGAACAGTTTATAAGCAAAAACAAGGTGGATATAGCAATGCTGTGTGTCCCTTATGAACATACACCTGCTGTTGCAGACAGGGTAGCACGTCTTGGAGTAAAAGGACTGTGGAACTTTTCACCGATGGATTTAAAGATTCCTCACGATGTTATAATTGAGAACGTTCACCTCAGTGACAGCCTGATGGTATTAGGATATAAATTGGCAGAAAAGTATAGGCAGGAAAATTGTGAAGAAGCATAAGGATTATATACAAAAGCTCAAGGCCATCAACCCCTTGAGCTTTTTTAGATTCAAAGTATTTATATTTAAACCTTCCGTATAGAAATTACAGCTTGTTCAATACAGGAATGAAATCCGGATAAACTATATCAAGTATTTGTGTTTTCCTGATGGTAGTTTCCTCAGCGGCAGCAAGACCTGCAATACAAAGGGACATCGTTATTGCAGCATCGTTGTGGCCTTCCACGATGGTGCCTTTAAGTGCGCCTTTTCCTTCAATTATAGCTCCGTCATCGGTTTCTACCACAGTTGCGCCGAGTTTTGCAAGTTCTGTAAGCATTTTCTTGAGCTTGCCGGATTCCTTTGTCTTAAAGCCGGTGAGATTCTTAATTGTCGTAGTTCCTTCAGCCATTGCGGCAGCAACGGTGATAATCGGTATTTCATCGATAAGCCTTGGAATAATGTCACCTTCAATGGTTGTTCCCTTAAGATTTGAAGAAACAACCCTTATATCTGCAATTTTCTCGTTATTGACAGTGCGCTGATTGAGAATCTCAATATTGGCTCCCATGGATTTGTACACGTCAAGGATTCCGGCTCGGGTAGGATTAATACCTACATCTTTAATCACTATATCGGAATTCGGCACTATCAAACCTGCTGTTATAAAGTATGCAGCAATTGATATATCTCCTGGTATCTGAATGTGCTGGGCAAATAGGTTTTCAACCCTGTGAGAAGTTACTTCCAGACCGTTAACCCTAATGTCTGCACCGAAGTAATTTAACATTAACTCGGAGTGGTCTCTCGATTTTGCCGCTTCAATTACTGTAGTTTCACCGTCAGCATAAAGACCGGCAATCAAAAGCGGAGACTTGATGTATGTGTCCAAAATCGAAATACTGTGGGTTTTTCCGGTAAGTTTGGAGGGTGTTATTAAAAGGGGACAGAGATTTCCGTTTTCCCTTCCGCTGATATTTGCACCCATTTTCCTTAAAGGAACCACAACTTTACCTACCGGTTTTCGAATGGACTCTTCATTTCTTGTTAATACTGAAGAAAAGGGTTGACCTGAAAGCACACCTAATAGTAGTCTTAGGGCTGTACCAGATCTTCCGGCGTTTAATTGAGTTCCGGGAGGTTTTAGACCGTAGAGCCCATTACCCTGAATCTTGATTTTGTTCTCAGGAAGGATCTCAATGCTTACCTGCATTTTTCTGAAACAATCGATTGTGCTAAGGCAGTCCTCGCCCATCATGAATCCGTCAATTTCAGTAGTTCCTTTTGCTAGAGAGCCGAAAAGTATAGCCCTATGGGAAATGGATTTATCTCCCGGCACTTTGATTTCGCCTCTAAGTGAACCTCTTTGCTCAATTAACACACTCAATTCCCCCATTCCATAAGTATATGTTAAGCCTTATATTGTGAAAACTTATTTTAGCAATTGCATGCAATCCTCAGTGGACATACGGCTAATTTTGTCCGTTAAAACCTGAATACCTTGTAGCCTTTATCTGAAAGCAGGTTATAGGCCGCTGTTACACTTTCAGAATCAGGTAAGGTAATCCTCAGACAACCCTGTTCAAACTCCCGGCTGTTTGAAACATTTATGTTTTTGATGTTAATACCGTTTTTGCCGAGGAGCGTTGCTATTTCTCCAATAATACCGGGTTTGTCGACTACATCAACCATTAATTCATTTTGAGGATTAATTAAACCTGTTCTGTTGTTTGAAAAAGCATCCCTGTAGTTCTTTGCCGATTCAAAAAAGTTATATATACTGCCGGAATTATTATTATCAATATATTCAATAAAGGTATTTATTGTTTCCGTAAATTTGCTTAGAGTATCTTTAACTGCTTGTCTGTTGCTCAAAATAATGCTTTCCCACATTTGAGGACTGGATGAGGCAATCCTTGTTATATCCTTGAACCCTCCTGCTGCCAAAACCTGCATCTTTCTTTCGGGTGAATCCGATTGCTTTACAAGGTTTACAAGAGCAGAGGCTATCACATGGGGAACATGGCTTATGGTTGCTGTTATAATATCGTGTTCTTTTGCATCAAGCATTATAGGTATTGCTCCGATTCCCTGAACTATTTCCGTCAAAAGATCGAAAGCTTCCTTCGGAGAATTTTTTGACGGTGACAGGATATAATACGCATTTTCAAAAAGATGCGAAAAGCTTGATGCAAAACCTGCCTTTTCCGTACCTGCCATTGGATGCCCCCCAATAAAGCATGGGGGATTATCCAATGAATCAATATAATCAATAATTTCTTTTTTGGTACTGGCTGTATCCGTTACTATACAGTTTTCCTTAACCTTTCCGCAAAGCAAGGCCAAATACTCTAATGTATATTTAACCGGTGTACAAAGGAAAATTATATCGGAATCATACACCGAATCATTTAGCTTCGTATAACCTTCTTGTATATAGCCTTCACCGATTGCCTGTCGAATACTGGATTCGTTATTGTCAACCGCAGCTATGCAGGTAATATTCAAACGTTCTTTTAAGGCCTTTGCAATCGAGCCGCCTATAAGGCCGAGACCGATAATGGTTATTTTTTTATCCCGCATAATGAAACTCTCTTCCTATTATGTCGGCAATTCTACCGATATCTTTACACAGATTATTAAAATCCTCCGGTGGCAATTGCTGTGCAGCATCCGAGAGCGCACATTTGGGGTTGGGATGGACTTCAATAATGAGTCCGTCGGCACCCGCTGCAATTGCAGCTTTTGAAAGAGGAAGTATATACTGAGCTTTTCCTGCTGCGTGGCTTGGGTCAACTATTATGGGAAGGTGGCTCAAGCTCTTTACTACAGGTACTGCACTTATGTCCAGAGTATTTCTGGTTGCCGTTTCAAAGGTCCTGATACCTCTTTCGCAGAGAACAACGTTATAATTGCCTTCACTCATGATATATTCTGCTGCATTCAACCATTCATCTATAGTGGTGGAAGGACCTCTCTTGAAGAGAACAGGCTTTTTGGAACGGCCGATTTCTCTTAGAAGCTGGAAGTTCTGCACGTTCCGGGCACCAACCTGGAACATATCAACATACTTGTCAGCTATTTCAACAGCCCTTTCGCTGGTAACCTCAGAAATAATGAGAAGACCGGTTGCCTCCTTTGCTTCCTTAAGAAGCTTGAGTCCTTCTTCCTCAAGTCCCTGGAAAGCATAAGGAGAAGTCCTCGGTTTAAAGGCTCCGCCCCTTAAAAACTGTGCACCGGCTTTTTTAACAGCCTCAGCAGAGGCTAAAATTTGCTCGCGGCTTTCGACGGCGCAGGGGCCTGCCATGATAACCAGTTCCTTTCCGCCGATCTTTACTCCACCCACATCGATAATGCTGGGCTTGGGCTGAAAAGTTTTGCTTGCCAGCTTATAGGACTCGACAATGGGAACCAGCTTCTCAACACCGTTCATAAGCTCCAAAGGTACATCGGAAAGCTTTCTCTTATCGCCGATAACACCTATTATGGTCTTTTCGGAACCTTTGGAAATGTGAACGCCTAGCCCAAGGTTTACCAAAACCTTAGAAATTTCTTGAATGTCATTTTCCGTTGAGTTTGATTTCATTACAATAATCATACAAAATCCCTTCCTTTCTAACCATACTAATAATTTAAGCCAAAAGATCCACCGTAATACAAGAAACTGCCTTTTGATGCAATAATCGTCAGCTTCAGCCGCTTTAGCTTGCGATGCACCGATTATTGCGAAAAGATATCCATGCTACCGTACTGAAAAGCAATGAACCATGATTGCTTTATATTAATGTACAATGATAAAGCACAATTGTCAACAAGAATAAACTTTTATATAATATATATCACTTTAATTATCTTTTTAACTGTCTTTCAGCATAAAAATCATTTTTGAGGGAAAGCATGTCGATGTGTAAGGTTAAAATCGGTGTAAGGCTTTATTATCGTAATCTTATTATCGTAATCAATGAAGAATAAAAAGATTTGTTATTTACATATAATACTAGGTATTATATAATGTGGTTTGGTATATATAAATTTACTTCAACCGAACATGAAAGAGATAACAACGTTTGAGGTTGAATCAAAAACGATGGGGGCACGGTCAAAAAGGTTTTATTTTTATTGTGGTGGAAAAATATAATAATTATCGGATTTGTAAGAAAAAATATTAATATATAAAAAGGGAAATCAAAAAATTAATCGAATAAATAAGTATACTCAAAATAAAATAGTTGTCACATGATAATTTTGGCATAATAACTATCTTGTTTATGGCATCCTGGTATACAGCACGTTCAATACATAATAATGTAACACTCCTTATTATTATGAAAGCAAATGCTAAGAACTTTATTAAGTTCAATAAATATACAAGGGGGAATTATTATGAAAGACTTGGCTGCGGGTAGGATACGGAATGTGTGTCTTATGGCCCATGGAGGGGCGGGCAAGACAACTTTGGCTGAAGCAATGATGTTTAATACGGGAGCACTTGAAAGGTTTGGAAGAATTGAAGACGGAACTACCACCTCGGATTACGATCCTGAAGAAATCAAGAGAAAGAGTTCTATCAGCACTTCTATTTGTCCATGCGAATGGAACAATCACAAAATCAATGTAATTGACACACCGGGATATTTTGACTTTGTCGGAGAAGTTAAGCAGGGAATCAGGGTAGCAGATAGTGCAATTATACTTGTTTCGGCTAAAAGCGGAGTTGCTGTCGGTACAGAAAAAGCATGGGAATATGCTAATGAGAGAAAAATACCCAGAATGTTTTTTATTAACAAAATGGACGATGAGAATGCCAACTTTTTTGGCGTGCTGGACCAATTGGTCAATACCTTCGGGAAAAATGTAGTTGCATTTGAAATTCCTATAGTTGAAGGCGGACAGTTTGCAGGATATGTTGATGTTGTAAATATGAAAGCATTTAAGTTTGAAAAAGATAAATTAGTTGAGATAGATATTCCTTCGGGTTTAAAGGATAAAGTTGATGAAATTAGAAATGCATTGAATGAAGCCGTAGCGGAAACTGATGAAGAACTTATGATGAAGTACTTTGACGGACAGGAATTTACTGCTGAAGAAATCAATACCGGTCTTCGCCAGGGTATAAAGGACGCCTCCATTGTACCTGTTTTCTGCGGTTCGGCCGTAAATAACAAGGGAGTAAAAATTTTGATGAATTCCATTATCGACTTGATGCCTTCGCCGGTTGATGTCGGTACAATTAAGGCAAAGAAAGTCGGCAAAGATGAGACCTGTGAGTTAAAGACGGCTGAAGATGCCCCCGTTTCAGCTCTTGTTTTTAAGACTGTAGCGGACCCGTTTGTCGGAAAGATATCCTTAATAAGAGTATACAGCGGAACCTTAAAATCCGATTCGATGGTTTATAACTCAACAACAGGAAAGCAGGAGAAGGTGTCGCAGCTCGTAGTATTGAGAGGAAAGAAGAGTATACCTACAGATAAACTTATAACCGGAGATATAGGTGCCGTAGCTAAGCTTCAGAATGCCAATACCAATGACACATTGTGCGATCAGGCAAATCCTGTGGAATTGGATAAAATAATTTTCCCTGAACCGGTTTTATCTTTGGCTGTTCAGCCTAAAGCCAAGGGTGACGAAGAAAAAATAGGAAGCGGTCTTAGCAAGCTTCAGGACGAGGATCCGACCTTTAAGGTATCTACCAATAACGAAACACGTCAAACACTTATTTCCGGTATGGGTGAAGTTCACTTGGATGTTATAGTGAGCAAACTGAAAACAAAATTCGGAGTTTCTGTGGATTTGACAGAGCCCAAGGTACCTTACAGAGAAACCATAAGGAAAAAGGTCAAGGTGGAAGGAAAACACAAGAAACAATCCGGAGGACATGGACAATATGGTCATGTTTGGATAGAATTTGAACCGGGAGAAAAGGAAGAACTGGTATTTGAAGAAAAGATTTTTGGAGGAGCAGTTCCGAAGCAATATTTCCCTGCTGTAGAAAAGGGATTGCAAGAATGTATTAAAAAAGGTGTTTTGGCAGGCTATCCCGTGGTTAACCTAAAAGCAACCTTGGTGGACGGATCATACCATTCCGTTGACTCTTCCGAAATGGCGTTTAAAGTGGCTGCAAGCCTGGCTTACAAGAAAGGTTTGGAGCAGGCATCTCCTGTACTCCTTGAGCCGATAGCCCATGTAGAGGTATATGTACCTGAAAGCTTTATGGGTGATGTAATCGGTGACCTGAACAAGAGAAGGGGAAGAATCCTGGGAATGAATCCTCAGAATAACGGAATTCAACAGGTGATTGCGGAGGTACCGGAAGCTGAAATGTTTAAATATGCTACGGATTTAACCTCTATGACGCAGGGAAGAGGAATGTTCAAGATGTGGTTTGAAAGATATGAGGAAGCACCGGCACATGTTAGCCAGAAGGTAATAGAAGAAGCAAAGAAGAGCATGACTGACAGTGACCAGGAATAATACCATGAATTTAATTACGAAAAATAGATGGAATTGACTGAAAGGGTACGTTTGAGTTATGACGTACCCTTAATTCGTACCCTTAATTTTATTTGAGTTGCATTGCTTTTTGTACTTACGAAGCCAAGTTTCTGAAATGTTTTCTTTACCGTATTCAATACACCCTGAAAGCATAAGATTAAAGACTATATATTTTTTGGAAAAGAAAAATATGAAAGAAACATTGTGGAGCAAGTGCTAGAGCCTGTTAATACGACGAGGAAAGGGAGAGCATTGTTTGAGTGAAACGAGTTTTGCTCGACCCTGAGGAGTATTTACAGGCTCTGCACTTGCAAAACTTTAGTTTCTGAAATATTTTTCTTTACCTTATTCATTGCACCGTAAAAAATTTTGATTAAGTTCCATATTAATTTGCTATAATATTTTATATGTTAATTAAGTTTGAAATAAGAAGAGGAAAGCGAATGAAGAAAAAGAAAGAAGTAAAAAATGATTCAAATAACCGGGTATGGGAAATTGATATGTTGAGGGGAATCCTCGTTGTATTTCTGATAATTTTTCATACCATTTATGATCTTGAGTTCTTATATAATATACCTATAGGCTATACTACCGGTTTTATTTATATATCAGGAAGAATAGTTGCGACTTCTTTTATTCTGGTTTCAGGAATAAGTACGGTATTTAGCCGAAACAGCTTTAAGAGAGGCATAATTGTATTTTTTACTGCTATGATTATTACTCTTGGGACATATATCTTTGATAAAGATTTTTTTGTTATTTTCGGCATACTCCATCTTCTTAGCATATGTATGATGGTTTCACCGCTTCTTAAGAAATTGTCTCCGCTATGGCTTTTCATTATAAGTATTCTTTTGGCTTCAACCTATTTTGTAATTCCCTATATAAATGTCACTCACAATTTATTCTTTATGTTCGGTATTCACAACGGAGAATTTAGCTCTTCTGACTACTATCCCATATTGCCCTGGGCTTGGGCCTTTGTTTTGGGAATTGCCCTCGGTAAAATCATGTATAAGGAAAAGAAAAGCATTTTTAAGTTTTCTGTAAGGGAAAATCCTTTAAATTATTTGGGAAGACATTCCCTCTGGATATATGTATTTCATCAGCCTGTCATATTGTTATTATTGACGGTTATAATGGGACGAACCCCATGAATACATCTTCGCTCCTTTGATAAAAATAAGTAATATTTTATTATTAAAGGAGTAATGAAGTATGGCGAATAAGAATAATAAGAACAACATCAAAAATGAAAGAATTGAAGATTCAACAATGTATGGTGAGTTTGTCTCATCCTTTCATCAATGGGTAACGCCGGACAGACAGAAAAAGATTGCACGCCATTTGGAAGAAGTAACGGAAGAGCTTTCCCCAAATAGTAAAAACAAGGATAAAACCGATAAAAAAAGAAGCAATTAAACAAAAAAAGGAGCTATTATTGTATTTTTACTGTCTGTCAATTCAAATACTTGCTTATTACTAGTTATTGCTCAAATTTTTCTTGATTAAGAAAGAGAAATAAATTATAATATTATTAAAGGTCAAAGATAGTCAAAGTAAACTTACTGAGTTAAAGCTAAACATTGTGTTTGGGGTGAAGCATTCCATACCCATTGAAGTCAAAAAAAGGGACTCTGCTTTAATAAAGTGGAGTCCCGGAATTAAAATCAACACAAAAGAAGGTGACGATTATGGCTAAGCTCAGTGACCTGATTGAAGCATTTATAAAGCAATTGATAAACGATACTGACGGAACTATTGAAATTCAGAGAAACGAACTGGCTAATCAATTTAATTGTGTACCTTCACAGATAAACTATGTAATAGACACAAGATTTACAACAGAAAGAGGATATTATGTAGAGAGCCGAAGAGGCGGAGGCGGACACATTAAAATAAGACGGGTGAATATTGAGCATAAGGGCAAAAACTTTCTTATGCACATTATCAACTCAATAGGGGATTCCATATCACAACAGTCGGCGTATGTGTTTATCAATAATTTTGTTGACTATGAAGTAATAAGCGAAAAAGAGGCATTGATGCTTAAGGCGGCTACCAGTGACAAGGCACTGATGGCGGCACCTGTTGAAATCCGAGGATATATAAGGGCTTGTATATTAAAGAATATGTTGGTTAGTTTGTTGGTTTAAATATAAAGAAATAAGTCCTGTTGATGTTGGCAGGAAGACATGTTTTGTGAGGATTTTGAAAGGAGTGGGGCGGATGCTGTGTCAGAAATGTCAGAAACGGGTTGCGAAAGTCCAGCTTACCCAAATTATAAATAATAATAAAAGTGTATTATTCCTTTGTGAATATTGTGCCCGGGAGGAAGAAAAATATAATTTCGGTTCACCCTTCAGCATAAACGATTTTCTTTCAGGAATCATGGGTTTTCCGTATATGACTTCGGTTCCCCAGCATAATCAAAATCTCATATGTGACAAATGCGGAATGAGCTACAATGAGTTTAATAAGACCGGAAAGATCGGATGCTCCAATTGTTACAAGGTATATGGCGACAAGCTTGTGCCTTTGCTCAGAAGACTCCACGGCAATATACAATACAACGGAAAGATACCTTCCAGAGCTTTCGGCAGTGTAAAATTGTCAAGGGAGATTACTAAATTGAAGGAGCAATTGGATGCTGCCATTAAAAATGAAGAGTATGAAAAGGCAGCAGTATTAAGGGATCAGATCAGGAATTTGGAATCAAAGAGCAATAAATAGAATAGCTAAAGGGTCTTGGAATCTGGGAGGTGGAATTTATGAGGGAATGGTATATAAAAAACGGTCCTGAGTCCGATGTGGTTATGAGTACAAGGATCAGGCTTGCGCGGAATTTTAACGATTTTCCTTTTCCATCAAAAATGAGCAGGGAAGATGGTGAAAAGGTATTAGATAAAGTTAAGGAAGCTATTTTCGGAAGAGGCAGAGCAATTAGCGAAAACTTTCAATTTGAGGATATTCAAAAAATGGACCCTATTCAAAGGCAGGCTTTGGTGGAAAAGCACCTTATAAGTCCTGATTTGGCAGAAAGCCAGGCCCATGGTGGGGTTGTTATAAGTGATGATGAAAAGATAAGTATAATGATTAACGAGGAGGATCACCTTAGAATACAATGCCTGTTTGCAGGTCTGCAGCTCAAAGAAGCTTGGGATTTGTGCAACAAAATAGACAACCTTTTGGAGGAAACTATTGATTACGCTTTTGATGAAAGATTCGGGTATCTCACCTGCTGTCCTACCAATATAGGAACGGGAATAAGAGCATCGGTGATGCTGCACCTTCCTGCCCTGGTAATGACCGGGTATATAAAAGGTATTCTTGAGATATGCTCAAAGCTTGGGATAGCTGTCAGAGGGCTTTACGGTGAAAATACGGAAGCGTCGGGGAATATGTTCCAGATTTCCAATCAAGTGTCTCTAGGGCAGACGGAAGACGAAATAATCTCCAGTATCAACAGCATAACAAGGCAGATTATCGATCAGGAAAGGTCCATCAGAAAAGAACTGCACAAGCAGAATGCATACAGGTTTGAAGATAAAATATACCGTTCATTAGGGCTTTTATCCAATGCAAGGATTATTTCTTCGGAAGAAGCATTGAAGTTATTATCCGATGTTAGATTGGGTGTATATATGGGGATAATTAATGACATAAACATAAATGTTTTAAATGAAATTCAGCTTTTGGTACAACCGGCAAATTTGCAAAAAAGCGTGGGAAGAGCGTTAAGCCCTGATGAAAGAGATATAAAAAGGGCTGAAGTTATAAGAAACAAGCTAAAGAGAAATTAGGATTTTGGATTTAACTGATTATAGCGAAGGAGGAATACAATATGTATGGACGTTTCACGGAAAAAGCGGAAAGAGCGATAAACATATCACAGGAAACAGCTATGGAACTGGGCCACAATTATGTGGGAACTGAACACCTTCTTCTGGGACTGATAAAGGAAGGTAGCGGAGTAGCTGCCCGAGTTTTAAATAATCAAGGAGTGACTGAAGACAAGGTTGTAAAGGAAATTGAAGAGCTTATAGGCCGAGGAGATGCAACGGGAGAACAGCCGATTGGATTTACACCCAGGACCAAAAGGGTTCTTGAACTGAGCTTTAGAGAAGCAAGAAGAATGGGACATAATTATATCGGAACGGAACATCTTCTTCTGGGAATAATGAAGGAAGGAGAAAGCGTGGCGGTAAGAATCTTGACAGACCTCGGAGTTGACCAGCAAAGGCTCTTCCAGGAGATACTTAAAATGCTAAGTGAGGAGGCACCGGGTGCTTCCGGAACGCCAAAGAACAATTCCCACTACACCAATACACCTACTCTGAACCAGTTCGGAAGAGACCTCACGGAAATGGCCCGGGAAGCCAAGTTTGACCCTGTTGTAGGACGGGACAAAGAAATTGAAAGGGTTATTCAGATTTTAAGCCGTCGTACAAAAAACAATCCCTGCCTTATCGGTGAACCGGGTGTCGGTAAGACCGCCATTGCGGAAGGATTGGCCCAAAAGATAGTTGAGGGAAATATTCCTGAGACTTTGAAGGATAAGAGAGTGGTTACCCTTGATTTGTCATCCATGGTTGCCGGTGCAAAATACAGGGGTGAATTTGAAGAGAGATTGAAAAAGGCTCTTGAAGAGATAAGAAAAGCAGGCAATATAATACTGTTTATTGACGAGATGCATACAATAATAGGCGCAGGTGCCGCAGAGGGTGCCATTGACGCTTCCAACATACTTAAGCCATCCCTTGCGAGGGGAGAGATTCAGGTTATCGGAGCTACAACTCTTGATGAGTACAGAAAGCATATTGAAAAGGATGCGGCTCTCGAAAGAAGATTTCAGCCCATTGTAGTAGGGGAGCCCACAAGGGAAGAAGCTATTGAAATACTGAGGGGCTTAAGGGATAAATATGAAGCGCACCACAGGGTTAATATTACCGATGAGGCCTTGATTGCGGCGGTTAATATGTCGGATAGATATATTACCGACAGGTTCTTGCCGGATAAAGCCATTGACCTTATTGATGAAGCGGCGTCGAGAGTCAGGTTGAGATCCTTCACTGCACCTCCGAATTTGAAGCATCTTGAGGAGCAAGTGGAAAAGCTCAGAAAAGAGAAGGAAGACGCAATTGTATGCCAGGAATTCGAAAAGGCTGCAAGGATAAGAGATGAAGAGCAGAAATTAAAGAATGAGCTGGAAAAGGCAAAGAATGACTGGCAGCAAAAAAATCAAACCACAACGGATACTGTTACAGAGGATGAGATTGCCGGTATAGTGGCAGACTGGACCGGTATTCCCGTAAAGAGGCTTGCAGAAGAAGAATCCGAAAGACTTATGAAGCTGGAAGACGAGCTTCATAGAAGGGTGATAGGTCAGAATGAGGCTGTAAAGGCTATTTCAAAGGCAATAAGAAGGGGCAGGGTCGGGCTTAAAGACCCGAAGCGTCCGGTAGGTTCCTTTATCTTCTTAGGTCCCACCGGAGTCGGAAAAACAGAACTGAGCAAGGCACTGGCCGAAGCGTTGTTCGGTGATGAAAAGTCAATGATAAGAATAGATATGTCGGAATACATGGAAAAGCACAGTGTCTCAAGGCTTGTGGGTTCACCGCCGGGATATGTGGGATATGAAGAAGGCGGACAGCTTACGGAGAAGGTTAGAAGAAAGCCCTATTCGGTACTGCTGTTTGACGAAATAGAAAAAGCCCATCCCGATGTATTCAACATCTTGCTGCAGATTCTTGAGGACGGAAGACTGACGGATTCTCAAGGGCGAACGGTGGACTTCAGAAATACTGTAATAATCATGACTTCAAATGTAGGTGCAAGACTTATTACCGAGCCGAAACGCCTGGGCTTCAGTACTGGAGCTGAAAACACAGAAAAGAATTACAATGATATGAAAAACAATGTAATGAGTGAGCTTAAGAGGAATTTCAGACCTGAGTTTTTGAACAGAATAGATGAGATTATAGTATTCCATCCATTAGAGGAAGAGCATCTCAAGAAGATAGTGGGGCTTATGATAAACAACCTGGCCAAAAGGCTTGCACAAAACTCCATTAATATTGAGGTGTCAGATGATGCCATTGCTCTTCTGGCGAAGAAAGGAACCGACCAGGTTTATGGCGCAAGGCCTTTAAGAAGGGCAATTCAGAGCATGCTGGAGGATAAACTGGCAGAGGAAATGCTGGAAGGAAGAGTAAAAGCAGGAGACAAGGTATTGGTTCAAATAAAAGACGATGAACTGGTACTAAACAAGGTGTGATAGAAGTGAGTCGGAAGGGATAAACCTTTTCGACTCATTTCTTTTCACAGAGGTTAGGCTGCAACTATCAACTGAAGAAAATTATCTAGATTTCACAAACGCTAGATCGCTGCCATTCTGTGAAGAAAAAATATGGAAGAAACATTGTGGAGCAAGAAGTAGAGCCTGTTAATATGACGAGGAAGGGGAGAGCATTGTTTGAGCGAAGCGAGTTTTGCTCGACCCTGAGGAGTATTTACAGGCTCTAGTCTTGGGAAATTCAAGTTTCTGCTTTTTTTATTTATTCAATATCTACAGAGGATAAGCTGCAACTATCAAGTGAAGAAAAAATATGGAAGAAACATTGTGGAGCAAGAAGTAGAGCCTGTTAATACGACGAGGAAGGGGAGAGCATTGTTTGAGCGAAGCGAGTTTTGCTCGACCCTGAGGAGTATTTACAGGCTCTAGTCTTGCGAAACTTAAGTTTCTGGAATATTTTTTCTTCACCTTTTTTCTTCATTCTCACGCCTTCTCCAAATCCGATATACTTATCTCTCTTGAGTGATGCGTATGACACCAGTCTTTATTGTTTTTACTTAAAAAGCCCTGTATTGTAATGGGAATCCATGTAATACAGTAAAACGGATAAATCAAAAATCCGATTAACACCTTTAAGTTAAATTTCTTTTCCGAAAGCACAACCAAAGGACCATATAAAAACTGAAGGATTACAAATACATACCAGACTTCAGTGGGGAAAACATACCTCAAATTATAAAACGGAGATGTCGGAAATACTGTTTGAATCCACATCATTATTGTAATCAGCCCTATAAACACCAGCCTTATCGGTTGAAAAAGGTATACCGCACAATCAAAGGCTATTAAATCTCCTTCTTTAAAAGCTTTGCGAAACAGAGGGCCTAAAAACCGGCTTGCACAGTCGGCATGGCCTTGCATCCATCTTTTGCGCTGGTTCCATGATTGCTTTAAGGTGATGGGCTTTTCATCATAAACAACGGCATTGTTTGCCCATGCAACTTTGTAATTGCTAAGGGCAAGCTTCATTGTAAATTCCAAGTCCTCGGTTAGACAAGTGGCACCCCATCCGATTTCCTTCAATACCTCAACATCAACGCAAAAGCCTGTCCCACAAAGGCCGCAGCTAAGTCCCATGTAATATCTGGGAAGCTGGAATAGCCTGTTTGAGAGCCAAAAAGCAATGGAATATGAGCAGGTGATCCAGGAATCAAAAGGATTTTTGCTGTCTATATAACCCTGGATAACCTTATGGCCTTCACATAGCCTCTTGTTCATTTCCAATAAATAATTGGATGTAACAAGATTGTCGGCATCGAAAACACAAATGGCATCGTACTTTTCTTCCATACCAAATATTTGAGCAAACATCCATTCCAAGGCATGTCCCTTACCCCGGGCACTGTTGTTGAACCTTCTATACACTTTTGCTCCGTGTTCCTCTGCTATTTCTGCGGTTCTATCCGTACAGTTGTCGGCGATAACAAATACATCAAAAAGATTGCTCGGGTAGTTTTGCCGGTTAAGACTGTCAACTATATGGGCAATTACCGTTTCTTCATTATGAGCGGCTACAACCAGAGCGAATTTCTTCTGAGGAAGGCATTCTCTGGGGTCCTTCTCTTTTTTCTTTCGCCAGCCAAAGATGGATATACCGAAAAAATAGCACCCGGCTATAAAAATTACAACCTGCATAATTTGTGTTGTGCAATATATCACACTATTAATTTGTGATAGCATCTGATTCCTCCAAAATATATAATGTTTTACAGAAGTTTTAATCTTATTTCAAGCAATATTTATTTTTATCCAAACTTTATGACACTATATTTATTGGATTGAGTTTTGTTTATTGGCTCACATATTTCTATATTATTTTGTACTTAATAAGGAAAAATATTTATGATAAAAAAATAATAAAATATGCTATAATTAAATATATTATATTTGCCAATATCTAATTTCATTTTCAAGGTACTTATTTATATTTGTCTTGGTCCAAAATTAAATGCGGGATTTCACGAAGGGCATTTTAACATTATGAAGTGTTTTAGGTCAGATGTATTAAAAGTATTGGTTCCCAGAGTATTTAACAATTAACGGTTACGGGGGGATTTTTATGACAAAGACGTACTTTAACGATGCAATAATCGGAAATTCCAAAATGCTTGCATGCCTGACATCCGGCGGTGAGCTTGTAAGACTTTTCTGGCCTCATATTGATTATCCGCAGCACATTGAAAAACTGGCGGCAGGAATATTTTATATCGGTCAGAAAAACAGCACTTCGTGGTTTAACGAGCACGATTGGAAGCATACCCAGTATTATGTGGAGGATACCAATATCCTAAAAACCGTATGTGAAAATGAAAGCCGGGGGCTTAGAATAGAGCAGACGGATTATGTATTAATTGACAAGGACATACTGGTGAGACAATATGTAATAGAAAATATGGGCAACACAGAAGTGGAACTTGGTTTTGTGAACTATTCTTCAATGGTTACCACCAATCCTGACATGAGAAGTACTCTTTTTGATTTCAATGTTGATTCTTTAATTCATTATAAATACAATTACTATATTTCCATTTCTTCGGACCGGGAAGTAATGCAGTTTCAACTGGGCAATAATGCTCATGGCTGTGCGTCGTATACTGAGCTTTGCGGTTTTGACAGTATCGGAATGATGAATGACGGTGCAATATCCTTTAACATAGGAAAAGTCGGACCCGGCTGCAAAGTGCCTTTCAACCTTTTTATCTGTGCATCCCATACATTAAAAGAGGTCAAACAGATGGTGAGACAGTGCAGACAGCTAAATCTTGAAGAGGAGTATGAAAATACCCTCAAGTACTGGCGGGATATGTTAAAGAATGCTAGGCAGCTTAAAACGGGAGATGAAAATATTGATTCTTTGTATAACAGGTCTCTTCTGGTATTCAAGCTGATGTCCGACGAACAGACGGGAGGACTTTTAGCCTCTGCCGAGATTGATGAAGGCTTTACGATGTGTGGACGCTATGCCTATTGCTGGGGAAGGGATGCAGCATTTATAACCGGTGCATTGGATGC
>LFSC01000039.1 GCA_001512505.1 Clostridiaceae bacterium DTU079
CGTTTCTTTTGCAGTTATAGTTTAAAAGAAAAATTACCAAAGGCAATAATACACCGCAAAAAGCGGTTATTTTTTTGTTAAAATTTTGTATTATTTTGGTGTTGTAGTATGATGTAGTATGTGGTATAATATAATAAAGGCTCTTTCTTGGGAGGTATTTGGCCTATGTTCGTGAAAAAAAACAGATGCAAAAATGGACGTATATTACTGACTCTTACTCGTTCATACAGAGAAAACGGGAAAGTTAAGCAAAAGCATGTTGAAGTACTCGGCTATCTCGATGAACTGGAAAAAATTTATCCTGACCCTATCGCCCATTTTCGGGAAATTGCTAAACAGCGTACCGCAGAAGAAACTCTCAATTCTGAGCCCATTAAACTTGTACTGAATCCTGATACTAAAATTTCAGAGCATGAAATTGGATTGAAAAATCTTGGTTATGTCTTCCTCGAAAAAATTTACCATGAATTGGGTATTCATACTTTTTTTCAACGGCGTGAAAACAGACTAAAAATTGATTTTAATTTAAATGCTATCTTTCGCCTGCTTGTTTATTCCCGTGTACTGTATCCAGGTTCCAAGAAAGAAGCATACGAAAAGCAGGATCGTTTTTTTGAGACTTTTGCCCCCTCTTTAGAAGCTGTCTATCGCAGTCTTGACTACTATGACAGATTTAATTTAGATCTTCAGACTTGGCTCAATAACGCTATCCTGGAACAATATGGCCGGGATCATGAATTGGCCTATTACGATGTTACCAATTACTATTTTGAAATAGATCAAGAAGATGAACTAAGACGGAGAGGTCCCAGCAAAGAAAAACGTCCAAATCCTATTGTCCAAATGGGACTGCTTCTTGATAGTAAAGGTCTGCCTTTAGCATTCCATCTCTTTCCTGGTAATCAATCGGAAAAACTATCTCTAAATCCAATTTTGAACAGAGTCAAAGAAGATTACAAATTCGGTCGTATTGTGGTTGTAGCTGATAAAGGACTTAACTGTGGTGATAATATTGCCTATCAAATAGCCTCAGGCAATGGATATATCTATAGTCAATCCATAAGAGGCGCAGATCAGGAGTTCAAGCAATATGTATTGGACCAAAGCGGATATCAGGGTAATGGGGAATTTAGATGTAAATCCCGCATTTATCCCAGAGAAATTACTTTTACTGACCGGAATGGTAAAAAGCAAAAGATACGTGTTGACCAGAAACAAGTTGTTTTTTACAGCCAGGATTATGCAGAAAAAGCCCGTTATGAAAGGAGCCGCGTAATCGAAAAAGCCAAAAGGTATCTTAAAACTCCTTCTGCTTTTACCCGCTCTATATCATATAGTGCTGCTTCATATATTAAAGGCATTCAAATAAACGAAGACGGTGAAATTGTAAAAACAAACACTAAGCTATATTTGGATGAGGATAAAATTCGTGAAGAAGAAAAATATGACGGTTACTATGCTATAGTTACCAGTGAATTAGATAAAAGTGATAATGAAATTATTGAAATATATCATAACCTCTGGAAAATAGAAGAGACTTTCAAAATATCCAAGTCTGAACTTAGAACACGCCCGATTTATGTTTCACTGGAAGCTCATATCGAGGCCCATTTTCTAAGTTGTTTTGTTGCATTGCTTTTGATCCGAATTCTTGAAATGAGGATGAATCAATCTGCTCATTCGGGAATTCTTGACCCAAATCTTAAATTTTCTGCTTCTGAAATAATTAATTCTATTCGAAATTATACATGCAGTTCAATTGGTGAAAATTATTACAATTTTCATTATACCGATGGAATAATCCAGAGTATGGAGAAGGTATTCGGTATTGATTTAAGCAAGAAATACAGGACAAGAGGGGAAATTAAAAAAATTATTGCAAATGTAAAAAAGTTGAGCTGATACACTACAACTTATTCACCAAACCATAAAGCCCATAACCTGCTATTTTAGCGTGGTTATGGGCTCTTTTTCCCTCTTCTAACTGCAAAATTTAGTAATTTAGTAATTTACTAAATTACTAAATACATTATAACCCTATTTTTATGGGGTGTCAACAAAAACAAAATTTTCAGTAAATACACCTTTATCCATTCAAAAGTTAACTCCAATTAAGTTGTGATAAAACTGAACAATTATTAAAAGACAGTTCAGAACTTATCGATAAGAAAAGGAAAGGGTTTTAACCGCCAAGAATCATAGCCAGAAACGTTCCGATAAACACAAAGGGAGCTAACGGAAGGGAGTCCTTCATATTCTTTCTTCTCAAAAGGAGCATAATAATGGCTGCGGCAAAGCATAAAAACAGGCTTAGGATTATTACTGTCATTGTTCCGGAATAACCGCAAAAAACACCGATCACGGCAAACATTTTTACATCTCCCATGCCGATACTGTTTTTCGCCACCAAAGCCACTATAAGAAAAATTCCTCCCCCCAGAATCAAACCTTTCAGGTCTGAAAGCAATATATCGGCTATTGTTTTATTGTATTTAAGAAACTCTATTATATAAAACACAGCTCTGGTAAATAAACCTGAAAGCAATAAGATATTCGGAATTTTTTTGCTTTTTAAATCAATATATGCTATTGGAGCAAGCAGAACTACCAATGTCGTGAGCTTTGCAGCTCCAATAAAGTCGGAATAGTTATAATACCGGATTCCAAAGGAAGCTATCCCCATAATAAAGGATAGTGCCAAAAATGCTAAATACGAAAGTTTTGGAGGAAAAAGTGCCATTGCCTTGGCTCTTAATGTTCCCTTTTTTAAAACCGTTTCCCATTGCAGGTAATAGCTCGCCAATATTATTAAAAAAGCTACAAAAGGAACCGCAAATAATGCCCACATTCCCAATTCTCCTCCAATCCTCAGCTTTTCCTCTTAATAGATATCGACAATTATAATATTTTATATATATTTATTTTAGCAAAATTATGTAAATAAACAGCAGCAATGAGTATATAAAATAATTTCGCTCTATAAAAAATAATTGCTATTTTAAAAAAATAGATACACCGTTTGATTGGCAGTGTACCCATTTAAAATCTCTGTGGTTATTTAATTATGGGACTTTCATCCCTATTTAGCATATCGGTTATTACCTTTGAGTTTGAGCTGCGACCAACCTTTCTGCACCGTATTTTTCTCTCAAACGCGGTTTTTCAATTTTTCCGGTTGGATTGCGCGGAATTTGGTCAAATATAATTTGTTTCGGGCGCTTGTAACGCGGCAATGAAGAACAAAATGCTTTTATATCTTCTTCAGTGCACACAATACCCGGTTTCAATTCTATAATAGCAGCTGCTATTTCACCAAGGCGCTCATCAGGCAACCCAATGACAGCCGCATCCTTGATTGCATCATGGGAACGAAGAAAATCTTCGATTTGTACCGGATATATGTTTTCACCGCCACTGATAATCACATCTTTCTTCCTGTCCACCAAATATATAAAACCGTCCTCGTCCATCTGTGCCATATCCCCGGTATATAACCAACCGTCTTTAAGTACTTCCGCAGTAGCCTGCGGGTCGTTATAATAACACTTCATGACGCCCGGACCCTTGACTATCAATTCACCTACTTCTCCCTGAGGAACTTCACAGCCCTTATTGTCAACAATCTTGGCTTCCCAATTATATCCCGGTTTACCGATAGCACCAACTTTATGTATGTTTTCAACACCTAAATGCACACATCCCGGTCCGGTGGATTCACTGAGTCCATAGTTGGTGTCATACAAATGGTTCGGAAAATACTCTTTCCAGCGGTGAATCAAGCTGGGAGGAACGGGTTGAGCTCCAATATGCATCAATCTCCAATGAGAAAGATCGTAATCTTCCAGTTTCACATCTCCTCTTTCGATGGCATCCAGAATATCCTGTGCCCAAGGAACAAGAAGCCATACGATGGTAATCTTCTCTTCGGAAACTGTCCTTAATATCCAGTCCGGCTTAATTCCACGGAGCAATACTGCTTTGCTGCCTGCCAGCAAGCTTCCGAACCAATGCATCTTAGCACCGGTATGGTAAAGCGGCGGAATGCACAAGAAATTGTCTTCACGAGTTTGTCCGTGATGGTTTTGTTCCGTATAACATGCTGACATTAAGCTACTGTGAGTATGCAAAATTGCCTTTGGAAATCCTGTGGTCCCGGATGAGAAATATATTGCCGCATCGTCATCATCGCTAATCTCAATTTGCGGAGCTTCCGATGAGCAATTGGCAGTAAGACGGTCATAACTTTCTGCAAAAGAAGGTCTGTTTTCTCCCGCATAAAGAAGGGTTTTTATCTGGGGTATCTGCTCATAAATACTCTCCAGACGCCCTATAAACTCGGGTCCGAATATTAAAGCAATGGATTCGGACAAGCCCAGGCAATATTTTATTTCCTCAGCTGTATACCTAAAATTCAGCGGCACTGCCACTGCTCCGGTCTTTAAAATTCCAAAATAAATCGGCAGCCACTCCAAACAATTCATTAAAAGAATAGCTACCTTGTCCCCTTTTTTTATACCTCTTTTAATCAATAGATTGGCAAAACGATTGGCTTTCTCGTCAAAAACGCGCCATGTCATGTCACGGCGGTATTCACCTGCCGGATTGTTTTCAATAAGCTCGTATTCTTTCCAGATCACATTATGGCTTTCCTGAAGATCAAGGTTTATCTCCGTAAGACATATCTCATTTCCGTACAATTTTGCGTTACGCGCCAATATTTCCGTAATAGGCATTTTAAATATCCTCCCATCCTACCATTTCAAAAATTCGTTATAATACATATTACAAAAAATCCGTACTAAACAAATCGCACTAATCAAGTCTTACTAAAAATGCTGCGGTTAAGGCTACGCTTAATTGTAAAATGTAATATATATTATGGATGTCCTCACTTATAAACAGCAAACGCTACAATATATTATAAATCAACAAAAACTGCAAATCAATAGATGTATAGTACAGATTAATTTATTGATGTGTAGTATTTAGAGTAAATTTCATACATTATTTCCTCAACCTTTTTCGTATCCGGTATTACCGGAAGATTTGTACTCTTTGCTGCTTGTTCAAATTCATTCTCATAGCGGTTTACAAATTCAAATATCTCTTCAAATTTATACTTTCCCTTTCGAATATCGAGTAAAAATGACTGTTCCTCTTTTCTATATGTAATAATACCTTTACCTTGTAAAATATCCCTTCCGGTCATCAGCAGCCTTATCAGGTGCATTGCATGCTTGAGTAAATGAGGCATGTCTTTTTTGCGGTTTCGGTGATTTAATTTTGAATAAGTCCTTACAACATTAGTCATTTCGGAATATATATTGGTAAAATCCCTCAGCGGATAATGTTTTAAGTTTATATCCATATAAATTTCTTCATCGAAATCGGGTTTTTCCGACCTGTCTAAATAAAGTGAAATGCTCCCGTCTTCAAATTTTGAATAAACTCTCTGAAAATGCTCCATTTGGTTGCTCAGTGTATTCAGTATATGTTGTTCCTTCTCTTTTTGAGGATAATCATCCCGGGCCAACGCATTTTTGAGCCGCCTTAACTGTGCCATGGCATAATTGCCGAAGCTTTGCACAACCCTCTGGGAAAGAAACAGCGACTCATTTTCACGTAGCAGCCTGCCACCGTCGCTAATGGCAATAATACTGTTATCGTTGACACCCAGTAATTCTAACGTATTGGGATTTGCACTAAGACACAGGTTTATAAACTTCTTAAGCCCGTAAATAACAGTATCCGTTTCCCTATCTTCAAACTGTTCAAAATTGTCCAAACCCAGGATATGCTTTTTGCTTTCTACAACAACTCCTCTTAAATCAATGTCACTTGTGCCAACATTAGTACCATATCCGTAAGAACCGCTTGCCACCAAATAAATAATATGATCTTTCAATATTTCATTTTGACGCAAAAAATCATAGGCACTGCTTTTAATTTTCTTATCTATAATATCATCCATTATTCCCCACAACCTTCAGTGCTTCACGAAAAAAGCTGTCCGAATGTTATATTAAAACCCATTATAATGTAGCTTATTCAAAAGCAAATCATCTTCAGTATATGCTCTTTTCTGCTCATCGGGATATCCGATTGCCACCATGCACAAAACCGCATATTTAGCCGGTATTCCCAAAGTTTCTTTGATATAATCCTCTGCCTTCACATTATTAGCACCGACTCTATCTCTTACCTGTATCCAGCATGAGCCCAATCCCAAAGAATGTGCCGCCAGTTGCATTATTATTGAAGCAATTGAAGCATCCTCTATCCAAACATCACACACCTCAGGGTCTGCAATGACAACAATACCCAAGGGTGCACCGGTCAAAAAGGATGAACTGTGTTCCCTGCATTTCGAAAGCTTTTTCAATAACTCTTTATCGGTTACTGCAATAAATTCCCAAGGTCTTCTGGAGCGGGAAGAAGGTGAGAGCAAAGCACTTTTTAATATTGTGTCTATTTTTTCCTTTTCAACTTCCTTTTCTTGAAACTTCCTTATGCTCCTTCTCGATTTCAACAGGTCATACATAGAAACATTCCCCCTTGTGTTTTCGCTTCACCTATTTTCGTTACTAACTATTATATCTTCAAATGTATAATTTTATCAACAAAAAGACAAGCTTTTCATATGCCACTTCCTGTACCGGCACAACTCATGTTATCCTGTATCTTGAAACGATAAACCCCAGTCCTGCAAGCATAATTCCCGTTACCAGAAGGATCAGCTCAACAGATACCACGTCTGCAAGCGGTCCGAATAACAGCATGGCAACAGGCATGGACGCAGAGGTAATAATCTGAATGATTGAGAAAACCCGTCCCATCATTGTATCTTGAACATTCTCCTGGATAAGCACAGTTTGTGCCGTTGAGCATATCGGCATAAAAAAGCCAGAAAGTCCCATAATCAAAAGATAAACCATAAACCATTTCACCATACCCAAAAGAGCAAAGGTTATTCCAAAGGCTATAAGAGAAATTGCTATGGTACGAATCTTGTTCTTAAACTCCCCACGGAAGGAAACAAAAATCCCTCCAATCAGCGAGCCGATAGTCCAGACCATTTCATTTGCTGTCAATCTCCACACCTCATCGCCAAAAGATCTTTGAATCATAATTGGAGTTAAGAACGCAGCCGGGGTTATCAAAAAGAAAGAAATTCCAAAGCAAATAATAATATCTTTCAGCAATTTGTTTTCAAAGGTATATTTAACACCTTCCCTCAGGTTTTCAAAAACAGAGGATTTTTCGTCCGGCTGAGAAACCTTGTCAATTTTTATGAAGCATAGAATAATAATAGCTATTACTGCAGTTATCACATCTATCATAAATGCCCATGAGATATCAAGATATCCAAGAACCATACCTCCTACTGCAGGAGCCAATAAAAGCAATAGGGCATTTAATGTCTGATTGATTCCATTCACCTTTGTAAGCTTCTCTGCAGGAACAATCTGAGGATAAACGGCATTAACCGCCGGTGTTTGAATCCCTGTAAAAACCGATCGGATAAAGGATACCACCAATAGAAGGTTAATGCTTCTATAGCCTGCAAAAAATATTACAGCCAGTATCAGGGTTGATAGTGCAATAAAGCCATCGGAGAACAATATCAGGTACTTGCGGTTGTATCGATCCGCCCATACACCTACCCAAAGTGAAATCAATACCTGGGGCAGCATGGAGCAAATTGCCGAAAGCATAACCCACTTCCCGGAAGATGTCTCCAGTGTAATATACCATATGATCGCAAAGCTAACCACCGAAGAACCGAACAGCGAAACATTCTGGCTGGCCAGAAACAAGGCTATCTTCTTCATCCATGTATTGTTTTGAGCTTGAAGTCCTTTCTCTTTCATAACATATTCTTCCATATATTTATCACCTCATAGTCAGTATTTTTAAAGAACAAAACGAAGAAAAATAAAAGGCTGCAAATGAACACGCATCATCTGCAACCCAATATCTTTATAAATAATATAAATTTTATAAACTATACGTTTTTATTCGTATAATACAGTTTACTCAGAATATTAAAGATATACAAAATTGCATGAATGTTCATTGTAAGAATTCCAAAATAAGGCAACACAAATAAAAGCTATACCGAGTAAGTTTTGCCTCATTTTTATTTAGTTATTGTCATTAAACTAAATAATTAACCCTCATTCTAACAATAAACATTCGCAATCCTCTTTCCAAAATATTGAATAAGTAAACCGATTAAGATAAACAACCGATTTCAAGTATACCATACGAATAAACGGTTATCAATACTTTATTTAATACGTGCATAAAATAAATGTGAAGAGTAATATGTGCCCGTCCTGGACTTAATCCTGGCTGTTTAGTTTTTACTGCTGATATCAATATGTAAGTATTTGCCGGTTAATTATTTCACCGATTGTAGTCATTTTCGGGTACTTCAGCCTTATGGGGGCGTTGGGTAATGAAAAGCTAACAGGTTTTTGCCCAGCTTTTTTTAGAGATAAAAAAAGAGAGACATAACCGGTCTCTCTTTTACTTTAGTTACTCATCAGTCACCGCAGCTATTTGATACATTTATAACACATCTATTCAAAGAAAATTTAAGCCTTCAGCTAATGTTGTCAGGTTCACTAAAGTTTAATAATACGGCAAATAAGGAATTTTCTTTAACAGATACTTCTTTAATAATGTTAAATCATAGGAATTGATGTCCGAATCCAAATCCAAGTCCGCTGCTTCTTTGTTTATATCCGAGTATTTCTTTAAAATATACCTCTTAAGAATTGTTACATCTAAAGAGTCTATTTCCCCGTCATCATTTACATCCCCATATTTTATTTCCGGTGTCGGTGTTGGGTCTACATCAGAACCGTCCGGTTTAAAAACGGCAGTTATATTCATGTCTTCGGTAGGTATAAATGTTATAGTATCTTTATTCTTTTCTTCCTCTCCTACTCCTTCCCAACGGTCAAAAACATATCCTTTATCTGCAACTGCCTTTATTGTTACAGGAACACCTGTAAAATATACTCCGGTCCATTTCTCCGGATTGGTTACCCCTGGGGTTGATGTGTTAATATCAATTGTATTTATTCTAATATATCCTTTTTTAATATCGGTATTTAGGGTTATCTCCGAAGTTCCCGTTATACCGAGGGAACCGATGTTCTTTTGTATATACCTTCTCATATAATCAGGTCTTTGGACTGCAAATTCTTTCATTATATTTATCTCATTATCCCATTCTCTAGATATACCCCATCTTCTATCATGCTCTTCAATTGTTGATGCTATCAGGTTCTTTGCTTCATCAATCATCTGATTGACCCTCGTAGGTTCAAAAGTAGTGTTTAACAGATCGGCAAAACGTGTTACAAATTGCGTTTTGAATTCAGAATTTTCCAACATTTTTTTGAGAATCGGAGTTACCCGTTTAATGCTTATAGCATAATCCAAAGTATCATGAGAAGCAGCTGTGACTCCAAATGAATGCACCACATCTTTAACTGACCATCTCCATCTTCCATCCTGACCATAGGGTGCTTCAGGATGATAAAGACCATCGTCAGTTCTATACCTCCACATTGTCACGTTTCTTTTCAGCCAGTCCGTATTTCCAAAGTATATATTAGATATTTGATAATCTATAAAGTTTTCTATGTCCATTTTTGTTTTTATATAATCATAGGCACTTTGAGATTCTACTGAGTTGTTTTGAAGATACTCATCTATATCCCTGATATAGGCAATAAGATCTTCCTCGGTTCCCTCATTAAGCTCGATTTCTTCCAAGTTAATTTCAAGTATCGCTACTTTTTTTCGGTCAAGATTATAATGAGATGCATAATATCTGGTGTCGTATCTCTCACGGATATTATACATTCCCCAAAACTCTCCGTCTATAAATACTACTGAAGGTCTATAGGCCTGAATATCTCCATTTAAATAAGATACCATCTTTTGTAAGACTGAATCTTTGAACATGGTTCCCAGCCAGTCACTACCGGAGTTTCTCAATATCAAGCGTTGAAAGCTCGTAATGTCCTTTCCGTTTTTATCCTTAAGACCGGGAAAAATATTATATTCAAAACGATTGACATCATCATATCCGTTATCGGCATAAAGGCGTAACGCTCTTTGGTCTAACCCTTTTGATATTGCGCCTCCATGGAGTCTCATTCCTCCGTTTTGAGAAAATCCCAATGCTCCGTTATTCTCGAAAAACTCTATATGCATCGGTCTCTCCCACTCTTTTCCTGTACCAAATTCCGCTTTAGCAGAAAACAACCCTGTCTCAATATCGAAAAGGTTTTTAGGATCTGTTACAAGAGAAATTACAGGCAAATCATATCTGGTCATCATGTTAGGATCAACAAAATATGAGTTAGTCACTATTTTACTGGTATTTCCATTAGCATCTACAGCCACTGCCCGGATTACCGTACATTTAAAAACTTCACCTTGAGGTCCGTCAAGCAAATATCTTGTTATCTCTTTAGCCAATTCCGAATAATAATTAGGTTCTCCCTCCCTGCTTTTAACGGTTATGGCTCCATTATATTCATAGGTTCCTTCCTTTCCCGGTACCGGATCGGATCCGTCTGTTGTGTAATATATTTTAGTTGCCGGATCGGTTGTACTGATTTCAAGCTGAAATTCCTGAGTATAAAAGCCGGCTTTTTTAGAAAACACAGGCTCTGCGACAACAGCCTCACCCAGTATATTTGCACTACCGGGAGTTGACCGTGAAAATACTGCAAACGACGAAGAGCCGTCCGTTAACCTTCCATAAGATTGGTCATCCTTAAGACTTACCACGTCTACCATGTCAATGACATTTCCGTCGGGATCTTTTAAAGTAAGAGTCTCACCTGAAGAGCTTATTTTAAAGTTAGTATGAAGCTGACCGTCCTTTGCAACTTTATCCTTATCTGATGCTCAAACAATTAAGTATCCTTTCGCCGGAACTATTCCTTCCGGAAATACCCATTCTGCACCGCTGTCCGCAAGGATATACCCTTCTAAACTTACCGGTTCATCACCTGGATTATAAATCTCAATCCAATCCGAATAAGCTCCTCCACCCGATCCATACTTGGGATCGTCCACATCTCCGTCCCTTATAACAGATTCATTGGATGCCATTACCTCATTAATGCACAACGTTTGCCGTGTTTCTGCAAAAACTCCGGCCCCATTCCACGGTGTCAATAATGCCGCTAAAAGCATAACAATGGCCATTCCTCGCGATATTCGCTTACGCATAAAAAACTCCCCCTTGCTCATAATAATTTTTATAAAAAATATTAAAATATTTAAGTAGGTCAATATTTATTTTTTATAATATGAGCTTGTTCAGAGAAAAGAATGTAATTGCAAATTATGGGAAGTTGAAAGCATTAAAATAACAGCGTATACTTTCTATGTAAACTAACCGTTGTCTATATTATATAACATCATTTTTACATAATCAATAAACAATTGCATACAAAAAAAATCAATCGTCACTTATATTTTCAGGACGATTGATTTTTTTATTCGGAATTATAACCTTTTAAAACATTTTGATTTAATCCTGCTTTACAAACACAGATTTAGGTTCTCCGCAAACGGGGCAGACATAATCATCCGGCAAATCTTCAAAAGGAATATCCCCGTCATATTCATAACCGCATACACCGCAAACATATTTTGCTTCCGCATTAGTTGCCATGTTTTCACCTCTTTCATCAGCAATGTAGGTTGGAGCATTTTTAGGACTTTTACCCTTTATAACCTTATGGTAATAGGCATAAGTCATAGGCACACCCTTTGAAATAAAATCCGCGTTCGAAACTTTTCCTAAAAAAACCGTATGGGTGTCGGTCTCCATTTTATTAATAACCTCACAAATAATATATGCACATCCGTCATTTACAATCGGCATTCCATCAATTATTTTATAATCTACAGAATCAAATTTATTCATATCTTTTCCGGTCTTGAATCCAAAGGTTCCAATAATCGACGGATCGGAATCTTCTGCCAATACAATAATCGCAAACCTTCCGCTTTTCTCTATGCATCGGTTGGTATAATTATCATGATTTATACTGACAGCAACAGTCGCAGGTTCCGATGTGATCTGCATAACACTGTTGGCTATACATCCGGTAGGACGCTCTCCATCCCATGTCGAGACAATATAAACCCCATATGAAATGTTCCATAATGCTCTCTGCTCCATATTCAAGACCTCCCGTACAATTGATACAATTTTTTAAGGAATAAAAGTCACCGTCCATCCCATTAATATAATACTATATCGTATTTTTATATTCTGCAATAAGTTTATCTGCTTTGGATATATGCAGAACAAGCCATGTAGCCAAAAAATCCACCAATTCCAATAATGTATCCTTCGGGTTTTTATCGACTTTGTCAGGGTCAAACTCGTTTATTTTCTGTATAAAATCATCATGGGCAACCTTGTGAGAGAGCACTTTTTTATAACCGATACTGTTCATATATTCTTCTTCATGCTGAAAATGATATTTAGTATAATCCTTAAGTTCTTCGATTAAATTCATTATATAGTCATATTTATCGGGTATAAACTGGTTTTTTAAGAGCTCATAAGCCTCATCCGCAATAGCAAAAAGTCTTGTATGCTCTTCATCAATAAAATCGATTCCTGTGTAGTACTCCGGTTTCATTTCATACATACCGATCTCTCCTTGTCTTAAGCATATATGTTACCGGATTTAAGACATGTCCGGCTACATTTATTATTTCGTCACCAATCCTCTTTTGTATGAGCACCAATTCCACATATTTATTATGCCAACCAAAACAGTTTTAAATAATTTTCTAACCGATATATGTATCCATAATCAGCATCACTACAAATCCGACGAGCAATGAATAGGTTGCCATTCTTTCATATCCATGGCTATGAGTATCCGGAATCATCTCATCACTAATAATATAGAGCATTGTACCTCCGGCAAAAGCTAATGCGAAGGGCAGTATCTGACCGGAAACAGAAGAGGCAAAATAACCGATAAAGGTTCCTACAACTTCTACCAATCCCGTAGCGGAACCGATTAGCAGAGCACGTTTTTTACTGACTCCCGCAAGAATCATGGGAGAGATGATTACCATTCCCTCAGGAATATTCTGTAAAGCAATACCTATAGCCACAGTAATTGCATTACCGATGTTCTCCGTGCCAAAACCGACACCGGCCGCCAAACCCTCGGGTAGATTGTGAATTGCAATAGCAAAGACAAATAACAATATTTTATTCAAAGATTCGTTATGCTCATGCTTTTCAGCGTCCACTCCCGACAGATGATGCAGGTGAGGGGTTACCTTGTCCATAATATTTAAAAATCCCGCACCGCAAAAAATCCCCAGAGCGGTTATCCATATTCCATACTTTCCGCCCATTTCGACAGAAGGTAAAATAAGACCCATCACCGCAGCTGCAAGCATAACACCGGCGGCAAATCCCAATATGGCATCATTATATTTATGCGGTATTTTACCAAACAAAAATCCGATTAGAGAGCCTATAACTGTTGCTCCACCGACTCCTATTGCTGTAATTAATACTAAAAGCACGGCCATCTCCTCTGAATTCATAAAGTAGGATAATTATTTTAACATGATTTAATTATACCACTGTTTTAGAAAAAAAATCTAACTAATTTAAATTTATCTGTATAGAGTTAATTATAAAAGAAAAGGAAGCATACAACAGCATGCCCCCCTGTTATTTCAGTAGTTTAAAGCATATATTTCATACTAGACCTTTCTTTCGTATTCTAATCTGTCCACACGCCATACTCCATCTTCTTCCTTTATAAGAGTAACGGTATAATATAAAAAACTGTGATCTAATACATTCGCCCCTTTCTTTATAATAGAAACGTCAAAATTCAACTCCGATTCCGGCTCTCCCATGGTACAAACAATTATCATTCTTGCTTCCGTCCCTTCGATTTCTCTCAAACCGTTATTTTGAATATAGTTGTTTTTATGGTATTCTGTGGACAGGACCGCCATTCTTTTAAAATCGGATTCCTCTAAAGCATCGAAATATTCCCTCACAACTTTATACGCTTCTTTTTCTTCCTTACCCATTATATTTGGAGGTATGTATATATTTTCCTTAAGCACCCATCCACCTATGGGGCCGTAGGTTTCAAAGTATGCCCATTCACCTTTCTCCTCTACAATGCTAACAAACGAGACATAGTCAACAACATGCATTTCTGAAGTTATGCTCGGCTCACTATAGGCATATGTTCCGCTCTTTAAAATTCCCTGGTTAAAATAAATCCCAGGTTCCGGCAATGAATAAGCATTGTTGTCAATCCATCCCGTCTTTCCTTTATGAGCATCAATATGGATTATAGACACACAACTTCTATTTTCTTCTCTGATTAATACTCTTAATAAGTTGCCTTTTTGGGCAGCAATCTCTCCTACTATCACTTCATCTGCAGTAACTATTCCGTAATTATCTCTATAATGATTTTTCTCATCTATCAGGTTCGATTCCCTAATCCACTTATAGCTGCTTTCTTCTCCTCTATACTCGGAACATTTGGCCCAGCCGTTATATTTAGCTGTAACATATACTATGTCACCATATTTATAAGCACCAATGCTTTCAAAATGGTCCCCCGGACCGTCTTTCGCAACACAGTTATTGATCACAACTGTCTCCAATAAATAATTGTCCCGATATTCTTCCTCCTGGGCGACCTCAGCAAAATAAGATTTTTTGCTAAGAGGATTTGCTTTTATGAGATCTTGTACCTTCCCTTTACTGCTATAAAGCTCAATGTCCTTAATGTCCGATAAGGTATCGGCAACAACAATATACCCTCCCTTTTCGGAAATCGAGTCTCTTACGACCGTTCCGTCATCAAATCTTATCTCAATCCCGCTGGTTTTCATTTCCCCCTTTATGATGCCGCAAGCAATTTGCTTATCCTCATCCACCGTCGAATAGATGGCGAAATAAGGTAAAACTGTAGTTAATCCCACACTCACCGACTTTATGATAAATTCATCGTCTATTAACATCAAATTGGGAAAACTCCAATCTTGCGCTTCACGGTCATATTTTTCAGCTAAAACAAGATAACAGTCACCATATTTTTTTACTTCCGTAATAATATTCAAATTACTGTATTCTTCGATGGTTATATTGAGTTTTTCAACTGTATCCGGCTCATATTCTATATAATAATTTAAAACACCCTTCTTAAGTGCTTCATATTCCTCAAAGGATATCGTCTCCTGTTTATAAACCGGCTTTCCGTTGTTTTGTCTCATTTCCGAATACCCATCGGTCAATAATACCGTTATAAACACAACCAATACAATAGTCGAGATTAAACCTATCCAAATACCGGGTTTTTTATAATTCACAATTCCCTTTACCCTGCTTTTTACATTGCTTTCGCCAAAAGCCGGAAATCCACTGCCCAATAATGAGTTTTGCTTTTCTGCAAGCCTTACCAACACCGTTGCATATTCTTTTCGAATGTCTTCTTCAAACACAGTTATTACCTTGTCGTCGCATGACATCTCCATGTCCTTTTGAGACAGGATGTAGCAAAGCCATATAACCGGATTAAACCAGTATACGCACAAAACCAGCATTGATACCAGTTTTATTATGTAGTCAAACCTCTTTATGTGTACAAGCTCATGCATAATGATATACTTTAAATCCTTCTCACTGCTTTCTCTAATGAGCTTTGACGGAAGCATAATGCGGGGGTTGATCAGCCCATGTACAAAAGGAGTGTCTATCCTGTCGGAGCTGAAAATCTTCACACTGCGTTTAAGCCCCAGCTTTTCACTGCAAAAATTCAATAAATCGTTTCTTTCATACAAAACCGCTTCTTCCAACTTTTTTGCCGTCCTAAAGTATAGAAATGCTCCAAAGAGAATTAAACTCACTACTCCCATAATCCATATCCATGAACCGACAGAAATGAGCATCTTTACAGCATTTGAAGAAGTATTTTAGGAGTTCTCGGAAAAAGAATCTGCGTTGTTTTTCTTCAATGCATCGTCTTCTGCAATATCCACAATTGCTTTCCTGCCAAAGCTCTCGTAACTACCGTCAGACATACCATCATAAGCTGGCTCCCGGTTGTTCTGATTCTGAACTTTTTCCCCGGCAATAATCCCCTTTATATTACCCATATCCGGTCCAAAGCCATCTATAGTATTTATGGCATTATCTGTATTTTGCCTCGAATTATCCAGGCTTTGTGAATTCCCCTTCTGATATTGCCGTGCTTGAGTCACCTGTGTATCCCGTATTGATATCACATCCGGAATGGATACCACATTATAGATACTGAATACCGACGGAAGGAAGAAGGGTAAAACCAATCTTAAAAGCACTATGGACCACAGTGTATAAATAAAGACCCTGGGTATCTTTTTACCCGTTATTCCCCTGAATAGCATAATCAAAACAGCAGCCACTGATGCCGATATGCTCATATTTAATATAGCCTTAAAGACAGCTTCCAACATTTTAGGACTCCTTTCCGTGCTGCTCTATTATCTTTTTCAGCTCCTCGATTTCGTCCGGACTTAACTTTTCTTTCTGAAGAAAAGAGGTGAAAAAAAGCTTTAAAGAGCCATCATAAATTTTGTCAATATGTTCCTCGGTCTCAGAACGCATAACCTCCTCACGGCTGACCAATGCAGTGACTGTGGCATTTTCATTCTTTATGGCTCCCCGCTCACATAGCCTGCGGATAACCGTATAGGTGGTTGACTTCTTCCAGCCCAATTCTTCATTAGCAAGCCTGACCAGTTCGGTGCTTGATATGGGTGAATGACTCCATACAATGTTCATAAACCGGTATTCCGAATCAAATATTTTTATCCTGTTCATTTTTATTCTCCTTTCCAAGCTTTCTTTGAAGTGTATTGTCAACTAATAACAAATACCTTTATTTATATACATCCTTTGAGAATCTGTCCACACGCCATACCCCGTCTTCTCCCTTTACAAGAATTACTCTAAAACCGACGACATTGCCTAAATCGCCAAAATAAAATGATAAATCCCTATCATACAGTTTTTCTCTAACGGAAACATCAAATTCTAACTCTGTCTCTTGCCTTTTGACACAAGCTACTATACTTTTTAAACTGGCTCCGCCAAGTTCTTTTAAGCTTTTATTTTTAGTAACTTTATTTTTGGTATTAAAGATATAGTCGTTTTTGTGGAGTTCGGTTGACAGGGCAGCCATTCTTTCATAATCGTATTTCTCCAAAGCGTCAAAATATTCAGTTACGACCTTATACGCTTCCCGTTCTTGGCCCTCCATAGCATAAAGGCTGGGTATGTATATGTTCTCCCTAAGCACCCATCCATGATTGACGTGATTTTTTTCATAGTATACCCATTCATCTTTTTCCTGTACAATGTCAACAAAAGATCCCGATGGAATCTCAAGCCTATGCGAAGAAGTTATACCCGGCTCACCATAGACACTTGCTCCGCTTTTTAAAATTCCCTGGTTATAATAAATCTCCGGTTCAGGCAATGAATAGGTACTGTTATCCACCCATCCTATCTTTCTCAACCAACCGTCATTACGGCCCATATAAGCTATATATACACAGCTTTTATCTTCCTCCCTGATTAATATCTTTAGCAAATTGCCTCTTTTGGCAACAACCTCTCCGACAGTCACCCTGTCTGTAGTCACTATTCCATAGTTGTCACTAAAACGCTCTATCTCATCCAAACCCATTAGGTTTGTTTTCTTAATCCATTTGTAGCTGTATTTTCCTTCTGCATTAAGTTCTTTGCACTTAGCCCATTCGTCATATAAAGCCGTAACCAATACTACGTCACCGTATTTATAAGTACCAATGCTTTGAAAATCATATCCCGGACCTTCCTTCGCAATGCAATTATTGAGCACAACACTTTCAAACTCATGATTGTCCGGATATTCATCCTCCGGTTCAATCTCAACAAAACTGCATTTTTTATAAAGGGGACTTTCCTTTATAATATCCAGCGCCTTTCCTGTACTGTTATAAAGCTTAACATCCTTAACATCGGATACGGTATCGGCAACTACAATATACCCGCCTTGCCTGGAAACCGTGTCTTTTACAACCGTTCCATCTTCATAAACTATTTGAATCTGACTGATTTTCTTTTCTTCCTCTTTTATTCTGCCACAAACAATTTGCTTATCCCCATCCACCGTTGAATATGTTGCAAAGTAAGGTAAATATGATCTTAATCCCGAAGTTACTGCTTCAACGATAAATTCATCATTTATCAATAATAAATTCGGAAAATCCCAGTTCTGCCCCTCCTGATTATATTTTTCCGCCAAAACAAGATAACCGTCCCCATATTTATCTACTTCCAAAATAATATTTAACTTAACAAGCATTTTTAAGGTATCCGGCTCATGTTTTATGTAATAATGGGCAACAGCCTTTTTAAGGGCATCATATTCCTCCGATGATATCATATCAAGTTTATAAACCGGCTGCTCCTTTTGCAGGTGTCCATCGGTCAACAATACCAATATAAAAACCACCAACACCAAGGCAGCGACTGAAATTATCCAAATACCGGGTTTCTTAAAATTCACAATTCCCTTTACCCTGCTTTTTACATTGCTTTCGCCAAAAGCCGGAAATCCACTGCCCAATATTGAGTTTTGCCTTTCTGCAAGGCTTATCAATACTGATGCATATTCTTTTCGAATGTCCTCTTCAAACACAGTTATTACTTTGTCATCGCACGACATCTCCATGTCCTTTTGAGACAGGATGTAGCAAAGCCATATAACCGGATTAAACCAGTATATGCATAAAACCAGCATCGATATCAGTTTTATTATGTAGTCAAACCTCTTTATGTGCACAAGCTCATGCATGATTATATACTTTAAATCCTGCTCACTGCTTTCTATAATGAGCCTTGACGGAAGCATAATGCGGGGGTTGATCAGCCCATGTACAAAAGGAGTGTCTATCCTATCGGAGCTGAAAATCTTCACACTGCGTTTAAGCCTAAGCTTTTCCTTGCAGAAATCCAATAAATCGATTCTTTCATGCAAAACCGCTTCTTCCAATTTCTTTGCCGTCCTAAAGTATAGAAACGCTCCAAAGAGAAGTAAACTTACTGCTCCCACAATCCATATCCATGAACCTACAGAAATGAGCATCTTTACAGCATCAGAGAAAGTATTTGAAGGTACATTTGAGGTGTTTTCGGAAAAAGAATGGGCTTTGTTTTCCTCTAATGCATTGTTTTCTAAATTTTCCATCGTTGCTTTCTTGGTAATATCCTCAAAATTGACATCCGGTAAAACATCATAACCCAGCTCACGGTTATCCTGCTTTCGACTTTCCTCCCCGGCAACAGTTCCGTTTATATTATACGTATCATGTTCAAAGCCGTTTGTGTTCGTAATGGTACTGTTTATATTTTGCCCAAAGCTTCCATGTCTTTGCAAATTACCCTTCTGATATTGCTGTTCTTGCGTCTCCTGTGTATTCCGTATGAATATCACATCCGGCATTGATATAACATTATAGATACTGAACATCGACGGAAGGAAAAAAGGGCAAACCAATCTCAAAAGCACTATGGACCACAGTGTATAAATAAAAATCCTGGGCATCTTTTTTCCCGCTATTCCTCTGAATAACACAATCAAAACAGCAGCCACCGATGCCGATATGCTCATATTTATTATAGCTTTAAAGACAGTCTCCAACATTTTAGGACTCCCCTTTGTGCCGTTCTATTATCTTTTTCAACTCATCATTATTGAACGGACTTATATTAATTGAACCAAAATCTTTAATGAATTAATTGATTTCAATATAACTATAATCTCCAATATTAATTAGATTTAACGTATTAAACCTATCTATAATTAGTTTAATTCATTAAACCTTTACTGTCAATATTTATTGGAAATATTCATAATAATTTATTTGATTTTGTTATTGTGATAAAAACCTTATTAAGATTCAGGAAGAAGACAAGTTCCGAAAAGGCAAAAAGCAAAGCATACAGTGGTAACCAGGGAAATTGTAAATAATTTAGAAGAGAAATGCGAAATAAAGCATAGAAAAACTCCAGACAATTCTAATAAAATAGAAACTACTATTATAAAATATATTGAAAGGCTGAATAAGTTGAAATTAACCATATTATCAGAGAATCAAAAAACTACATCGGTATTGCCAAAGCATAGCTTGGCCAATTTTATTAGATAGGACAGGGGATATATAGATTTTAAACCGTTTATTAATCTGACAAAGCCCAAATCTTTAGATATTTCAATTGCCTATTTAGATGGATAACAAACTTTGAAGCCTAATGATACTTCTTCCTCTGCCAATGCTGAAAGTTTCTTTGAATGCACAGCATTTATCCATAAAATTAACTATAAGGCTCTCCCAGTATCTGGGGAAAGGAAATGTTAAAGGCCACATGTGCTTGGAAATTATATCCTTTTCTAATTTATTCAATCGGAAATACTTGTTTGCATTCTCCAATGCAACATACGGATGCTTCAATCCGTGCAGACCCTTGTATGGTTTATCCTTGTGCCAGTCATACAAAAAGAAATCATGCAAAAGCCCACCCCTGGCTGCTGAACGGTAATCAAAGCCCAGTCGTCTGCAAACAAGATAACTATAATATGAAACATAGAGGCAGTGTTCAAGACAAGTAACCTTGCCATGCTGCATAAAGCCACTCATGCTCCTGACCCTTTGATCTTCAATCAAATCACGTATGCAATTAAGATACTCTATATCAACAGAATCGTTCTGCCCGAGTATATGTGAAGTAAACCAAACTATAATAATAATTGCTCCTTACTTTAGTATAATAAATTATTAATCCTACGGTCTTTAAAAGCTCCCATACAACCTTTAACACCGGCAATTCAGGTTCAATGTCTTTTCATCCAAAGAACAATACGTGTACCTGAACTCAATTACATCATACAATTTTCATTTACAATTAATTATATATTTATATTGTATATTTATTTATCGTCATTGTAAACAAGCTTTTAAACTAATTTATATTGTTTTTCCTATAAAATTAAAACTATATTATTCTATAACAATGGAAGTACCTTGGATATAAGTCCTATTGGCACTAATATAAACCTAATGCATAAGATATAATAAAACCCATGAAAGGAACGATGGAAATGTATAACAATTATAACAATTATCCGTGTGCTTACCCAGCCAATATACCTATGTACATCCCAAATAATATGTACAATAACTGTAATCCATACCCATGTCCATACTACATTAACCCTCAAGCATATTACCCGTACTACCCGACACAATTTCCCGAAGATTATATACCCTTTCCGGAAAAAAAAGATAATAAATCTCCCGTAAGATTGAAGGATTACGGTCCAAACCCCTTTGTAGTCAATATCGAAGATGCTACAAAGCAAAATAATAATTTTCGAACCGCATTATGGACAGGTGAACATTTACAGTTGACCCTAATGAGTATCAATGTCGGTGAAGACATAGGTTTGGAAATTCACCCCAATACAGATCAATTTATTCGAATTGAAGAAGGTCAAGGCCTTGTTAAAATGGGTGATAAACGGGATAAGCTTGATTTTGAGAAAAAAGTAAGTGATGACTCTGTGGTTATCATACCTGCCGGCAAGTGGCACAATCTAACTAACACCGGCAACAAACCCCTTAAACTATACTCAATTTATGCACCACCACAGCACCCGCACGGCACAGTTCATAAAACAAAAGCTGAAGCAGAAGAAGCGGAAAGGTGCCACTGCTAAAGAGAATTTCTCCCCCATCCGTCAGGGAAATCTCCCTGTATTTCCCTGACGGACGGATACATATTACTCAACAACCACTGCAGTGCCGGAAGCAGTTACCATAAGCATATTACCGCCCTGCCCCAGCACTTCATAATCAATATCAACTCCGACAATGGCGTTAGCACCGATGTCGATTCCTCTTTTTGCCATCTCCTGGAGTGCTTCCTCTCTTGCCTTAATCAGTTCTCCCTCATAGGATCCGGAACGTCCCCCAAAAATATTGGTCAACCCGGCTGCAAAATCCTTGATAAAGTTTACTCCGGATATTACCTCACCGAAACGATTCCTTTATACTCCACTATTTTCTTGCCTTCTATACTTGGCGTTGTTGTAATTATCATTTCACTGCCTCCTTTTCTTAATTATACTATATAGTTTATGATCCAGAAATTCTAATACATTAATATCAATTAATTTTATTAATGAATGTATATACTGTTCTACGGACTACCATATTTAGCTTTGGTTGTTAACGTAATTTCACCGTTTTTATATACAATATCCGAAATGAATTTATCTTTTCTCATCTCAAAATCCACCGGACTTTTCATATTGGATATATCGGCAGTATATAATGATAATCCTCCATTTTGGTTATTGGTTACAATCATGTCTTCAGAGAATTGCGCATATTCGAAAGTAATTACCTGTTTAATCTTGGGGTCAAAATAGGCAACTTGTGAACGGTGAAGCCCGGATCCAAATGAAAAAGTAAAGTACAGCTCTTTCAAACCGTCACCATTCATATCGCAAAGTGCCATACTGGTTACTCCCCATCCTCCAAACCACTCACCCATGGGGTATACTTCTCCGTCATAAAGCAGAAAAGATGCACAGGAGATATCAAATTTAAAAACCGAATAGCCACTCCTTTTCTTTATATTCTCCGGAGTTATATTATAACATAGAGATATGCTATTACTTGAGTCATTTTCATATGTTATTGTAGAATCTTTAATCAGAGCCAAAAACTCCTCTACACCTTCCTTTGTACCAATCATACTAAACTCTTCATCATATTCCCGGTTATCTTCTGCTTGCTGTTTGTCTGCCTCCAATTTAAATTCGGTCAATAGACCATCTCTAAGCTTTTTTATCTTGTTAATATACCATATCTCGTTGTTACCAAAAAGTTTTGCTAGCCATACCTCATCGTCCAGAAAAAATAATCTGTAATCATCTTCACCGGACTCACTGGTCAGTTTGTACTGATACCGCTTTTTGTATTTGGAAATACCGGGAATATACCCATAATCACCGATCAAATCCTTATATATCTGCTCATCCAGTTCGGTTTTCTCATAACTCACTGGAATTTCATGTCTATCGCCTGATTCATTGGCAATAACAAAAGAATCCTCGGTAAAAGCATAGTACTCCTTATACGATTCATTGGGGATATATTGAATAAATCCATGAGAATAAAGACGTTTTTCAAAGCTATAAATGCCATAGAGCTCCTCCGGGATATCTGTGCTTTCCTTTGCCGGATTGGCTGCACATGCCGCAGCAGCTAAAGCGCATATTGCTATGGCAGTAACGGTAACTCCTTTTCCGGGTTTCTTAAAGCGCAAAACATTTTTAATCCGTTCTTTTATGCTTGATTCCCCAAAAGCAAGAGGACTTGCTACCGGTATTCGGCGATTCGCTGCAAAAGACAGCAAGGAATTGCTGTATTCCCGTTTAAGATCTTCAGAGGTTTCCGACAACACCTTTTCATCACAGCTCATCTCCATGTCCTTCGACATCATTGCAAAGGCAATCCACACCAAAGGGTTAAACCAGTAAACGATCAAGACACCAAAGCTAATCAATTTAATCAAATGGTCTTTACGCTTGAGGTGATATTCTTCATGCCTTAAAATATAATCTTGCTCGCGTTCGCTAAGTCCGAAAGGAATAAAAATTCTCGGACGGAAAATACCGAAAATAAAAGGTGACCGTATTTTATCCGATTCAAAAATATTGTCTTTGAGGCGGATAGCAGTTGCAACACGCCGGTTCAACCGTATATACGTAATTACACTGTATGCAAGAAGTACGGCAATTCCAATACACCAAAGAATTGTGCCTATCAGTATCCATTTTTCCATAGGACTCACACTGCTTTGCAGATTAGGTTCGGGCAAAGTTTCGTTTATCATAGAATTCATAATAGGAATACCTGTTGTTATGTTTGCAGACTCCATATTCCCTAATTCCATAGGAATATAGTTTAGAGCTCTCTGACCTTCTCTTTGCGCCGTTGTCATGTCAAAAAGTCTTAACTGAAATATGCTGAATATGGAGGAAAAGGACACCGGACAAACCAAACGGAAAAGAACCACAGACCATAAAAAGTAGGAATATTTTTTAGGAAACCTTTTTAAGAGTAACCGTATGATAAGTACCGCAAGGATGACATATCCGGCTGTAATGCTCATGTTTAATATCTTTAAAAACAGCATTTCCATGTTCATCCCTCCTTGTGGGCATCAATCAAGCGTTTTATCTCTTCGGCTTCCTTTTCCGAAAGCGTTTTACCGCCCAGAAACGATGCAATAAACTTTGGAAGTGAACCATCAAAGGTTTTTTCAACAAAGTACTCGCTCTCGTATGCCTGAACCTTTTCCTTAGGTATGACAGAGGTTACAATGGTATCCTCATTTTTTAAAAATCCCTTCTCACACATCTTTCGCAATACAGTATATGTGGTGGACTTTTTCCAGCCAAGCTTCTCAGCACATAAGGTTACAAGCTTCCCCGATGCCACCGGCTCATTTTCCCATACCACCTGCATAAACCTATAGTCGCTTTCGCAAAGCTTCAGGTTTTCCATTCCCATCCCTCCCCTATAGTCTATAACTATAAACCACATTTTAAGTTTATAACTATAGACCAGATTTGTCAATAGAAAACCTTCGCTTTTGGGTGGGAAATGTATTGAGCATTAATTTTTCAACATGAAGGGAAGACATTAGATTATCACAGATTTGTGGGAAAATGTCTTTGCATTAATCTTTCTTGGGGCTGAAAGTAACTATAAACTCACTGCCCTTTCCTTCTTCGCTTTTAAGCTCAATCCTGGCACCATGCTGAATTACAATATGCTTAACTATTGCAAGACCAAGTCCGGTGCCTCCAAGCGATTTTGACCTGCTTTTATCAACACGGTAAAACCTTTCAAAAATACGTTCATGATGCTTTTTGGGTATTCCGATTCCCGTATCCTTTACAGACAGGAATACTTTCTCGTCTTTCTTACCTACAGTAATATAAACCTCTCCGTTTTTTACATTGTATTTTATGGCATTTTCGCAAAGATTATATACCAGTTCCTCTATCATTATCCCATTTCCATATATAGTCTGATTTGTCCCCCTCAGCTTAACTGTGACATTATGTTGTCTGCTTGCATTTTTTAAATTTTTAACACAAGCTTGGGCAATCTCAAATAAATCAATATCGGTATATTCGGTTTCCCCAGCGCCCTCATCCAATTCCGAGAGTCTTATGATATCATTAATCAACGTAAGAAGCCTGTCGGCATTCCTGTGAATTTCTCCTGCAAACCTTATTATTTCATCCTTTTTCGCCATGCCGTTTTCAATGAGTTGGGCATAACCTAAAATTGAAGTCAACGGTGTTTTTAATTCATGGGAAACATTTGCCGAAAACTCCTGTCTCATATTTGCAGCTTTTAATATTTCATTGTGCTGCTTTCTTATTGTATCTGCAAAGGGTTTTAATTCCTCATAGGCCGGCTGCATATCATTATCGTCCAATTGAGATGCCATAACTTCTATGGGTTCCACGAGTCTTTTCGTAAGAACGTCCGATAAAACAGCACATATGATAAATAACAGAATTATGATAACTAATGTGAGGGGAAGGGCCTTTTTAATAACAGCCCATATATTTCCTGCCGATTTGGATACCCTGAGTACATTACCATTGTTTAGCTGTTTTGCATAATAAAATTGATTATGCATTAAGGTCTCCGATTTTCTGACCGACTCCCCTTCACCGTTTTTAACGGCTTTTGAAATTTCCGGTCTTGTGGCATGATTGGACAATGTACTGATGTCTTCATGAGTATCATATAAAACTACACCTTCAGCACTCACTAATGTTATCCTAATGCCATTTACTTTCAAATCGGGATAATTTGTACCGTCATGCTTTAAACCATAGAATTCCTCAAGCAAATCCGCGTACCCTTTTAAATCTTCGATAACCTGTCGTTTGAAAAGTTCATTAAATACTGCGGTTAAAAAAACCAGCATTGAAATAATAGCTATTGCAGTTATCATAATAAACTGGCTATTAATCTTCTTCTTCAATTTTGTACCCCACGTTTCTAACAGTTTTTATCATATCGCCGAACTTTCCAAGCTTCTTTCTCAATGTCTTTACATGCATATCCACAGTCCTCGTCTCACCGACATACTCAGTTCCCCATATCCGGTTCATAATATTTTCCCTGGTAAGCACGATACCTGCGTTACTTATCATAAACTTAAGCAATTCAAATTCTTTGTATGTAAGGTTACAGGGTTTATCCTTAATATATGCCACTCGCTTGTCATTATCTATGGAAATGGGACCGAGACATAAAAACATTTCATCTGTTTGTTGACTACGCCTTAAAACCGCCTTGACTCTGGCAACAAACTCCATTACGCCAAAAGGCTTCGTAATATAATCATCCGCTCCGCTTTCCAGACCCTTAACCTTATCCATCTCCGTTGTCCTGGCTGTAAGCATGATCACCGGTATTTTTTTTGTATCGGGCTTTGATCGGATCTTTTTCAACACCTCAATGCCATCCTCATCAGGCAGCATAATATCGAGGATAATCAGGGACGGCACGGTATCTTTTAATGCCTCATAAAAATCCTTTACCGTAGTGTATCCCTTCACCTCATAACCGCTGTTTTTAAGGGCAAAAATTTCTATTTCCTTTATATTTTCATCGTCCTCCAAAACATATACTAACGACATAGCTTTTCCCCATTCAAATAAATATCAATTATATTATACCAAATCATATTATAACAGTTTATGTTTTAAAGAATTTTATTGATCTATTGTTTTTCACTTGGCACCTTTACACATCTATTTATATAAACTGTGCTACTCTGAGAGGACATATTTATTCTTGAATTTGATAAATTCTTTATTATAAGTGCTGCCTTCCCCTTTGGGAATTGATGCAGCATAACCATGGGTTTCAAGGCTTTCCTGATTTATCTGTATCATAGAAAGAGCTATATTGCTACAATGTGCAGCCACCCTTTGAAAACTCGTAATTATATCTGTAAGGATAAATCCCTTTTTAATTGTACATTTTCCTTTTCTGAGCCGTTTTATATGTCTTTCTTTTATCTCCACCTGAAGAAGTTCTATTACTTCATTCAATGGCTGTATACTTTGAGCAATTTCGTTGTCCTCTTTCTCAAGAATTTCAACGGTATTATTACATATTTGCATAACAGCCTGACTTAAGACTTCAAGCTCGCCAAGAGCTTTAGAAGAGAAATCCTCCCCTTTTTCCGTTATCTCCTTAGCAGATTTCGCTATTGATACGGCATGGTCCGAAATACGCTCCAGGTCATTTATTGAATGTAAGAGGAAGGACAAGCATTTTGAATCTTCATCCATAAGATGTTTTGTACTAAGCTTAACCAAGTAGCTTCCAACTATATCCTCATATTGGTCAACCAGCTTTTCTTTGTCCTCAACTTCTTTATATATTTTTTTATCATAATTCCATAAAAGCCCGATTGCCTTATCAAGAGCCTGATTTGTAATCTGTGCCATTTCAATTACCGCTTTTTTGCATTGAGTAACGGCAAATCCCGGCAGTTCCAAAAATCTTGTGTCAAGGGCCTTTAAAGCTTCCGGCATATCGGATGCTTTCTCCTCCGAACCTTCTTTGATACCGTCTTTTATTGTAAACTCAGATAACTTTACAAGATATGAACTAAAAGGAAACAGAACCAATGTAGTAAAAACGTTAAATGTAGTATGAATCGCCGCAATTCCTATCTGATTTGCACTGTCATTCATGAAAGCAAACGGCGACAAAAAATTGACAGAATAAAACAGCGACATAAACAACACGGTTCCTATCAAGTTAAAATACAGATGAATACAGGAAGCTCTTTTACCGTTCTTACTTGCTCCTATTGAGGAAAGAATCGCCGTAATACATGTTCCTATATTCTGACCCATAATAACCGGTATTGCAGTGGAATAGCTTACTGAACCTGTGGCACAAAGGGCCTGCAAAATTCCGATCGAAGCCGACGAAGACTGAATAACAGCCGTAAGAGCCGCTCCGGCTATCACACCCAATACAGGATTTGAGAACATTGTTAGTATCGATGTAAATCCCGGTACGTCTTTAAGAGGTGATACTGCATCGGACATCATCTCCATTCCGAACATAAGAACGGAAAAACCCAATAAAATATTTCCTAACTGCTTTTTCTTATCGCTTTTAGCTGAAAACAGCAATATCATTCCTATTGCTGCAAATACCGGAGAAAAAGAAGAAGGTTTGAACATTCTGACTAAAACATTATCGCTTTGGATTCCCGTAAGGCTTAGTATCCAAGCTGTTATTGTAGTTCCGATGTTAGCCCCCATTATGACTCCAACTGCCTGAGTAAGCTTCATGATGCCCGAGTTTACAAACCCTACTACCATTACCGTGGTTGCCGATGACGATTGAATAACTGCCGTAACTCCAAGACCTAAAATCACGGCTTTTAACCGGTTTGACGTAAGCTTTGCGAGAACCTGTTCCAGCTTCCCTCCGGACAAATTTGTAAGACCGTCTCCCATTACATGCATTCCGTATAGGAATAGAGCAAGTCCACCTATCAATGAAAGTACCAGAAAAATATCCATTACTACACTCCCTTATAAAAACTATAGATTATAAATAAATAAGATCAAATTCACAACTCGCAATCTGTATCTTTGGGCAAGGTTTACGGTCTAAAAAATCAGATACATATTGCAAACTTAATATTTATAATCTTATTGTCCAGTGTCATAATAACACACTCATGTAAATTTCATAGGATATCCAAGTAAAAAATATGTAAAATTTTCTGTTCCGTTTTTCTTTCTTTATTTACATTTTAAATATCTTATTTTTATGGTTCTTTACCGTGAACAAGCTTTCCGGAGATGTATAATGTTATTTTATCCCAATCGATATAATCGGATGCCGATGCATTAAAAGAATAATGACTTGTCTGGTCGTAATTCGACCAATCATCCTTGGAAAACCTCGCCTGAACCTCAACACTTTTTCCCGGTTCCAGGGTGCCGGCACCATCAGTAAATCCAATCTCAATATATGTGTCCGCACCGTTTTTGGAAGATGAAAGCTTAACAAAGGTTCCGGTAACATTCGAGTTCCCTATATTGCTCCAATCGCACCAAAAGTTTTGGGACTTGCCTCCGTCATTTTTATAGTAATATCTGATTTTTACATCCGAAAGCTTTATAGACTTTGAATCGTTGTTTGTTATTTTGAATTTCGGGTTAATACTGTTTGACGTAGCCCCGGCGTTTCCATTGGCATACTGCAAAGAAACCGCACCTTTATTGCTCTGTACCTTATCCTTTGTACCGTTTTGACCGTTTGGACTGCCGGAATTCTTCGTAGGTTGTGTATTAGGTTGTGCTGTGGGGTTTGATACAGTAGTTGACTTGGATGAAGTATTTTTTCCCGATGATGCCCCCGGTTCTTTACCGAACACAAGCACACCGTTATCATATACGGGAATATACTCCGACTTTACAACGGATCCTGCCGAAAGTCCCTGATAGGAATAATCGTTTTCCGGATTTAGGGTAGTACCGTCCGGTGCTGAAATTCTGAATTGCACTTCCTTCTTGTACGCCGATTGACCTCCGGGATATATTTTTGTTCCCGAGAAATCCACCTCTACATAATAAATATTATCTTTATATTGCTTGACCTCGGAAAACTTTGCGCCCTGATTGTAGCTGGAGCTGACCTTTAGGTTACTTGCCGCATTTCCGGAACCTGAAAGCTCTTCAAGGTTCATAAAATATTTAAAGGATAAATTTTCACATACCCTTGCAGGCCACGCTGACTTATTGTTGACCACTGCCTTTATTTCTATAAAGTTGGTTCCGGAAGCGTTTACTCCCGCTTCAACATATATTTCATCATCCTTGACCTCCTCAATGCCGTTAAATTGGGGGTCGGGACTTCCTCCATAAAGCTGGTACATCTTTGCCAAAAGACCGACAAAACCCGCATTGTAATCACAAGCGACCTCATTGTTTATGTAGTTGCCGATTTCATCGGAGTAACCATCCGAAGCGTCAGGTCCTCCCACAAGAGCACCATAAAGAACATGTCTGTGCTCGGAAGGTTCAGACTGGCTGTCCGCCCACGAACCGTGAGCAGTTCTGTGATGGGGTTTTTTCGGCGGATTTTCACCAAAGCCTACAACAAAGCTTCTTCCTGTGCTTCCCAGGGCATAATTGGCCTGACTTTTTGCAAAATCCATATAAACCTTTGCCTTGTCTTTATCGCAGTTTTCCCAATCCGAATAAACACAGGCAAGAAATGCCGTTGTGGTAGCATACCTCAACGCTCCCCACTGATCAAGCCACGCCAGGCCCTTGGGAGTGTATTTTATCCTTTCACCGTTATATCCGGTGGTCCACCAATCAAGATGTCTTTCAATGGATTCTTTATATTTTCCCTTATCATTATTTATTTTCGCCAAAAGAAGAGTGGTGCCGTATGAAACATCGTCCCAGCATTGCGCCCATTTATATTTCGGAGTTGTTGTCTGAGGTTCGTACCCCCACTTGTCGGAATAGCTTTGGGCTTTATTAAGATAAGAAGAATCCTTTGTAGCAAGGTATAGCCAAGCACCTGCCCATGCAAGCTCATCATAAAATCCGCTCCAGGAATCATAAAAACCATTGGCCGCGGTATAACCGTCATCGCTTTTGGTCGAATCCGCAAACTCAAAGAGCTCTTTTGCGTGTTTCAAGCATAATTCCGAATATTTTGAATCCACATCCTTAAAAATAATTGATGCCACAGCCAATGCTGCCGCAGTTTCCGCTGTAACTGCAGAACCCGGTGACGATTTATCAACTTTAAACGACGGTCTTTCCATAGTCATAGCTTCTGCTGGGCCCCACCATGCGTGGTCCGCATGTCCGTCTCCCACCTGATAATAATACACATTGGGCTCAGGATGGCATTTTATAAAATAATCGCAAGCCCATTTTATGTTATTCAATATGTGGTTATACTGTCCGCTTTGCTTGAAGGCATCCTTGTATTCATAAACTGCCCAGCCTAACATGGCCACAGAATAAGACATGGGCAAATTAAATTTAACATGGTCTCCGGCATCATACCATCCACCGGTCAAATCAAGTCCTGCATCTTTTCCGTCATTAAGCCCCGAATCTCCCCTCCAGTTTAAGCGAAGGGTTGAAGGATTAAGCTTTCCGGACCTTTGGCACTCATAAAAGAAGATGGCTTTTTGCAGTGCTTCTCCATAGTTAAAATCACCGGTAGCCGGAGGCTGCTTCGGAATATCTTCTTGAGCTAAATATACGCTGTTTTTATCACCGCTGTTATTGCTTGTCTTATCGGAATTGTCCTTTGAACCGGAGGTTGTTTTTGGACCGGACTCATCCGTAATATTGGAGGTGTTCTTTCCCCAGGGTCTCGTAATCAATAAAGACGTACCCAGAATTACGACAACTGAAAATATGACAAGAACTGCTTTCCTTCTTTTTAAATAATTTATCAGCCACATAGTGTATTTTTCCCCCTGTGTTAATGTTGTCCGACATTAAATTAACAAATTTATTATATCATATTGTATCGTCTGCTTTAAGTACATGTGAAGGAAAGAATACAAGATAAAAGATCGGTTTCCGTTAAAGGGAATAACACCGGAGAAAAGATCGGTATTCGTCAAAGGGAATAGCACAGGAGAACCGTCCCCCTGTGCTATTTATCTACATCATAACCCTGGTCTTCAATGGTTTCTATGATCGTATCAAGAGTTACCTTATCCGCATCATATTCTACGGAAACCTTTTTGTCCTTCAGGTCGACTTTAACACCATTAACTCCCTTAAGATCCCCTACAGCTTTTTTAATACTGTTTTCACAATGACTGCATGACATTCCGTTAACCGTTAAAATTGCTGTTTCTTTGGACATACGCCAAACCTCCTTTTTAATTGCATTTATTATTGATTATAAATCAAAGCTCATCAAACATCTATTATGTGAATCCGTTGATTTATTTATTACCCATTTTATCAAGCCTTCAAACCCATCTAATTGGATTGGGCTCTATAAAAAAGTTAAAAAAGCAGAGTAAACTGTCAAGTTCACTCTGCTTAAGATATTATTAATATTTACCGTATTCATTACTGTTCAACACTATTTTCTGTTTTGAATCCCCAGTATCGTTTTTCGGTTCTTCTACATAATCCATGTTTGATTTTAGAATGTTCGAATCTCTTTCGTCTTTTTGCATATTGAAACTGTTTTGACGCTTTTTATCCGTGATGTCATCCAGCATCTTCATAATTTCAGGACTAATCTCCTTATACCTGTTGTAAGTCCCGGATCCTAAATTTTTCAACTTGAACCTTGCGACAGATTTTCTTAGGAATTCAGCCTGGCTGGACAATTCTTCACTTGCAGACGCACTTTCTTCGGATGTAGCCGAATTGGTTTGCACAACCTGCGACACCTGCATAATTCCTTGATTTATCTGTGCGATAGCTGACGCTTGTTCGTTGGATGCAACGGCTATATCATTGACAAGAGAAGCAGCTTTTGTTACATCTCCCACTATTTTGTTGAGAGCTTCGGCGGTTTCCTTGGCTATCTTTGTACCGTTTTCAGTCCTTTTGATTGTTCCTTCAATCAGTTCTGTAGTTTCCTTTGCTGCATTGGCTGACCTTGCTGCCAGGTTTCTTACCTCTTCCGCAACCACTGCAAATCCCTTGCCGTGCTGTCCCGCTCTTGCTGCCTCTACTGCTGCATTCAATGCAAGAATATTGGTCTGGAAAGCTATTTCATCAATTACTTTTATAATTCTGGAAATGTTTGCAGAGGAGCTATTGATTTCTTCCATGGCATTTAACATATCGCCCATCTGTTTATTTCCCTGTTCTGCATGGGTTTTTGCAATCTCTGCCAGTTCATTAGCCTGATTCGCATTCTCAGCATTTACTTTTGTCTGGGCAGAAACTTCTTCAAGGGATGCTGTCAATTCCTCTATTGAACTTGCCTGTTCGGTAGCTCCCTGGGATAGCTGCATGCTCGAATCCGATACCTGTTTCGCACCGGCTGCTACCTGTTCCGCAGCTGAATTAATACTTCCCAGCACTTCGTTATTGGTTTCAAGCATTTCACTAAGTTTTTTACCCAGCAGGTCTTTGTCGGATTTTATTTTAATCTGCACAGTCATATCGCCTGCTGCCATCTTTTCTACCACATAGGCTTGTTCTCTGATGTTTTCTATCATTTTATTAAA
>LFSC01000067.1:0-1440 GCA_001512505.1 Clostridiaceae bacterium DTU079
CCGACAATAAATGCGGCAGTATTGAAGGATACACCTCCACAGAAGTGCTTTATCGACCATACGGATTCATGGTCGACCAACGAAATAACTGTTAACTGGAATGCTCCTTTTGCATGGGTTACGGCTTATCTTGACGAGCAGTACACCGACAGCGATACTGCAAGGGTAAGTATTGATTCGCCGGTTGCAGGAACAAGGTTTGAGGCCGGCAAGGATGTTGAAATAAGTGCAACCGTTAAAGCTGATGTTCCTGTGAGCAAGGTAGAGTTTTATAATGGGGACGAGCTTATTTCCAGTGACTCAAGTGCACCGTATACTGCAAAAATATCCAAGGCTGCTGTGGGTGCATATGACCTTAAGGCTGTTGCAGTTCTCTCCGACGGAAGAAGAATTGAGTCACCGATAACTCCAATTTTAGTTAAAGTAATTGTTAAACCTACTGTTACATTGACTTCACCCAAGTCAAATGTAGTAATTCACGGAAACGAGTACTTGAAGATTACTGCTACAGGTAGTGATAGTGACGGTAAAATTTCAAGAATTGAATTCCTTGTTGACGGGGAAGTAATAGGATCAGATAAGGAAGCACCTTTTGAGTACGAATGGAAGGCACAAGAGGGCAATCATGAAATAAGCGTTATTGCTTATGATGATGACAATGCTGCTTCAACACCGGATTCCGTAAAAATCTTCGTAAAACAGGCAAGAGACGTAAAGGTACAATATATGTGTGACAGCACTCAGGCATCCAACCAGGAAATAAAGGGTAAATTCAACATTATTAACACCGGAAACAGGGATTACTCATTAAAAGATATGGTATTAAGATACTACTTTACCAAGGAATCCGATTCGGAGCTGCAATTTAACTGCTATTATACTCCGATTGGTTCGGGTAATCTTATTCCGTCATTTACCGGTTCGGGTGAGGAGCATTGCCTGCAGTTAGAATTTAAGGATGTTAAGCTTCCTGCAGGCGGCCAGACCGGTGAGATACAGTTTGTAATTAGATACAAAGACAACTCGGTACATGACCAGTTGAACGATTATTCCTTTGACCCGACAATAAAGGCATTCACGGATTATGAGAAGGTTACCCTGCACAAAAACGGCGAGCTTGTTTGGGGTATAGCACCCGGTGAGCCACCTGTTATTGAGCCGGAAATAATCTATGGAGACGTTAATGACGATGAAAGCGTGGATTCCCTTGACGTGTCTATACTAAAGAGGTTCTTACTGCGCAAAATCAGCGACCTCCCGGGTGAAAATGCCAAATTGGCTGCCGATGTAAACAAAGACGGTGAAATAGATTCATTAGACTTAACGATTCTGAAGAGATTCGTATTGAGAAAAATAGACAAATTACCGTTGGAATAATTTAATTGATATATCCCCCCGCAGCAAACTGCGGGGGGATTTTTAAATTATTTGTCTGCCTTA
>LFSC01000067.1:1448-20274 GCA_001512505.1 Clostridiaceae bacterium DTU079
ACCGCCAAACAATATTCCTGTTATGGGAAATACAATCCAACATATAGCCCAGAGGTCTAAAACAAAACCGCAGAATAAAAAGATACAGACAGCAAGGGGCCATACTATTCCGGCAACAGCTCCTATAACTTTTTCATTTTTTTTCTTTTTCGGTTCGTAATCCTCTATTTTCAAAAGCTGCTTATAAGCATTTACTGTACTGCTTCCGGTAATAAGTATATATACTGCGACAGCTATGATTAACAGCATGGGACATATACCGAACTCAGATATATTATCAAATAAGGAGCCGGCAAGTAAAACAACAACGGAAAATATGCAGAGGCTGACACCAATAATAATACTGATGCTTTGCTTGGCTGTAATTTCGTCCAATTCTTTTTTTAAGATGTATTTTACATCCGATGTCAGATCAAACTGTCCGTCCTCAATAAATTTGAATTTTTGAAGCTTGGTCCCGGAGTATATAAACAGAACTACCGCCGGTATGACCATTAATAACAAAATTATTACCGGAATGGTTTCCCGGGTATTTTTCGGTAAGGTTTGCAAAATTAGATTGCGGTCTACAAGCAGTGATATTAGTATTAATAGCGACACTCCCAAAAGAATCAGTCCAACTCCTATTCCTATCAGTCTGGAAGTCTTGTTTTTTAGGGAAATGAATTTCCTTGACTCTTCAACGTCTATTAATGTGTAATCTCCTTTATTTTCTTCCGGATCTATACCCATTTCTTCCAACAATTCATTGACGTTGCCAAATTCGGAAATAACAATACCGATGGCTTCATTTTCCGGTTTTCCTTCAATTTTAAGCTCATGGTACCGTTCTTCCATATTGTAATACATCTCATTTTTTAAGCGCTCCATCTCTTTATTTTTCGGTAAATTCATAAAAATATTGTCCAGATAGCTCTTAATAACTTCCATTATCATCCAACTCCTTTACAAATTTATTAATTACGTTTTTGGTCAAGTTCCATTCTTTGCATTTTTCCCTGTAGTATTCAATTCCCTTCGGAGTTATTCTGTAATATGTCCGTCTTTTTCCCTGAGTCTCTTCACCGTAGTAGGATTCAATATATCCGTTTTTTTCAAGACGGGCAAAGGCAGAATAAAGTGTTGTTTCTTTTATGATGTACTGTTCGTTTGTAATGGTGCGTATGTTTCTCGAAATCTCATACCCATAGGAATCACCTTGTATAAGGAGACTTAGAATAATGGTGTCGTTATAGCCCCGTATTACATCACTGCTAATCACTAAGATCCCCCCTTTAATTACTACTACGTCTAACGTACTATGTCTGTCGTAGTAATTATAACATAATTACTACGACAGGTAAAGTACTTTTTAAATTTTTATTAATTTTGAAAATAAGAAAACAAAATAGTCCTAAAAAGGACTTAATTTAATAGTTTCAATGAAATATATTTTATATAAAAACTAGAACTTGCGTCCGCCGCCGCCATGAGTTCTTCCACTGCTGCTTCTATGGGTGCTGCTTCTGCCACCGCCTCCACCGGATGAGCTGCTTTCAATTTTGGTTCTAACTGTTGATTCCCTAATATAGCTGTCTCTGTTTTCCGTAAGAGCAAAGGAACCGTTCTCTTCATAGGTTTGATAGTTGATTGTAATCTTTCCTTTGCTGGAAAATGTTACGACTAAAGTGGCGATTACAGAAATAACAAGGGCAACAATATATACCGGAAAGCTCTTTATCATGGTTAAAACTCTATGAAAATAGTTTCTTTCGGTGTCCACTCTGTATTGATTGGATGGAACGCCGGAATTTGCATAGCTTTTTACATTATTGATAAATTCACAGCAAGCTTGATAGTAATCGCGTTTGGAAAGGTGTTGGGCTACATCATCCAATATGTTGTCAATTCTTTTATCTGTAAATATATCAATAGCCTTGCCGTTTGTAGAAATATAGGCCTCCCTTTTATCCATGTTAATAAGAAGCAAAAGACCGGAATAGTCACTTCCAACCCCATAGCCGTTATAATCAAAATAGTCATCGGCATAATCACGGGAGGACTTGCCCTGGGTATCATCGGTGATAACTATAACAGTGTCCAGTCTATAGTTATCTTTTATTCTTTCAATACTGCCTTGAAGATATAGAACCTCGGATTCTGTAAGATAACCCAAATTATCTATGACATTATCGGAGCTATATGCACATACTCCGAATTGTGCAACAAGAAAAACAAAGATAAAAGCAAGTAAAACAATACTTATCCTTTTATACAAATAAAGCACCCCCAAATACAGCTATTATCCATACAACAGCAAAAACAATCAATCCAAAAACTATTTGCCGTAAAGGGCTTATGGGGGTATCTCCCACGACCTTGCCGGTTTGACCGTTTATTATGAATATGTGGTCTTTGCCCCTGTATTTATTTATAAGAAGATAAATGGGCAGCATGGAATATGAGGCTGTGATATCCGACAGAAGAACCTGTTTACTGTTAACGGAATAAGAATTATAACCGATTACAGTGCTTCTCAGCCTTTTTTCCATATAGTCTTCAACCCGGCTTTTCATAATGGTTTCCGCTTCATTGGCTTCGACATCATATCTTTCAGCCATAAATCCGGACATATACTTCATTGAAAAATTTTGAATTTCGTTATAATTATAGGGCTCAATCATATGCATGAATTTGTCATCGAGTTTCTTGGAAGCATCCACCGGTATATTTTTATATCTGGCTTTACCCCTTCGCAAGAAATGATAATACTTGGTCTGGGTATATCGGTAGCTGCCGCTTCTCCATGTGTGTATAGTTTTTGCTTCTCCCTGGATAAATCCATCGGTTTCACAGCTAAAGAGCCAGAAAGGTGCATATATACCGGTTACTTTGTCGATTTCTTCTTTTTGCTTAAACTCTTTAGGAGCAAGTATACGCTTATGAATCCAATTACTATAAATTTGTTTGGCTTGCTCCTTTGTCAATTTGAAGGGTATAACGCTTTTTGGCTTAAACCGGCCGGAAAATCTGGATTTTATTATTGCTGCACTTTTGCAGTAAATACAGAAGGTGGCAGAGGTTGTGTCATCTGCTATCAATTCGGCTCCGCAGCTATTACAAATATACGAGTCCAGATCCGGCATATCTTCGTTAAGATGTTCTTCATGACTGTGTTTATCGAACTCATCCTTTGAATATTCAGCTAAGCAATAATGGCATTTCCAGCTTTGAGACGGCGGATCGAACTGTAATGACGCGCCGCATGAGGGACATTTATACTCTTTTACCGAGCTCATTTGATATCTCCTTTAAAATATATTGATTTCAATGCTTGTGTCTTCCGCAATACACCCGCAACGAAGCCTATAAGGTCGGTCGGAAGGCTCATGGATTTACAACATATTTTAATTGTACATTTTCAAAAATATGCTGTCAAACTGTAGTTTAGAAGTTTCAAAAAATTGTAATTTATTATTCATAATAATCGTTTTTAAGACCGATCCAATTTTAAGAAAGTATTTAAATTATCGGCTTATTGATCGATAAAATATAATAAAAAAATATGAAATGAATGTGGTTTACATAATGCTTGTATGGTGATTATTGTCATTAACATATATAAATATGTATGGTATAATATAATTAAACGGGACTAATATTTTTTCTTTAAATATCCGATATCCAATATCCAATATCGGAATTGTTAAGTAATAATTTTGCCCTTCTTGTGAATTAGAGTAGATCTTAAGAAACACATTATTTGTTTTTTTTTGATTTTCAGCGAGGAAATATTTATAATGGCATTTTTTGTATGTATTACACCTTTACATAGCAGTATGGGTATTATTCTAATTTAAAAAGGAATGTGTGGTTTATGAAGGCTAGGTTTCCCTTTAAAAACTATATCAGTAAAATAAATCTAAAAAATACAAGTATAAGCATTAAGCTTAATGTAATTATAAGTCTGATAATGATTTTGTCATTATCCGTTTCAATAATATATTCTTTTAATGTTGTACTGGGAATACTGATTGAGCAGGTCAAGGAAGCTACAGTGCAGGTTACGAGGCAAACCACATTAAACATGCAGTTGAAGCTTGAGGAACTTGACCAGTTGGCACAGGATTTAAGCAGGAATGATGAGATAGCGGGATTGGTAACGAATTTGAATAATGCTGAAGATGAGCTTGTGAAAGTCGGGTATGACAGTAAGATTAAGACGATATTAACAGATTATGCTAACCGGAACGGTGAAAAAATAAATGCTGTCTTATTGGTTTCCAATAATTATTCCAATTCAATGTCGGGGCAACAAGGAGTAAAAACCACTGTAGATATCAGTAAGGTCGAGAGTATCAAATCCTTTTTTGATAGTAAGGAAAATTCAAGATGGTATGATCCATATATGCAAGATTTAGACATATTGCAAGATTCTACCGGAATGGGAGGATATGTTGTTACCCTGGCAAAGGGTATTTTTTCAAGCACAAGCCTTAAAAGTCAAGGAAAACTTTTCTTTTACCTTAATTATAATAATTTGGCAAAGGTACTTCAGAATGTAAATATGAGTTATGACGGCCGTATTTATATTATCGGGAACAATGGCAATATAATAGTCAATCCAAAAGAACGCGGACATTTTGGGATGGATGTAAACAGTGTAAGTCAGGAAGATAAAGAAAGGCTGTTATACATAGATGAAGATATGTTTAAGAGAATTAAATCGGAAAAAGACGGAGCCTTTACCGGTGAATTGTATGGCAAGGAAGTGCTTGTAACTTTTTCAACCATTGATGTAATTAACGGTACAATGTTGGGATGGACAGTAGTAACTGTTACAGAGGTGGATAAAATTACGGAAAATGTTTCTAATGTTGCATTTCAAGCTATTATAATCGGCATAATATGCCTGATATTGGGAATCCTCTTTACGTGGATTATAAACAGGGATATAACCAAGAATATTAAAATTTTGGTTAACAGAATGGAAGAAGTGAGTAAAGGAAATTTATCCATTGATTATATTGCTGATGAAAGAAAAGATGAAATAGGGAAGCTGAGCAGAGGTTTTGCAAGAATGATGAAAAGCTTAAACAGCTTGCTTATAAGTATTAAAAGTGCTTCGGATATTACAGTTGATGCTTCTTCAAATGTATCAGCCAAGATTCAGCAAACCTATGCATCCATACAGGAAACCAATGCCATTCTGGAAACAGTTCGGGATAAAAGCAGACAACAAGGGATTATTGTAAAAGACGGAAGGGAAAAAATATTATCTACTCAAAATGAGATAAATAAAGCAAAGGATACAATGAAGAATGTTGATAATGTGATTTCCAAATCAAAGGATATTAGTGAAGACAATAAAAATGCTGTAGGATTGCTGAATGAAATGTCCCGGAACGTTAATACGGCTATGATTGAAATAAGTCAAAGAACAAAGGACCTTATTACAACATCAACGGAAATTACACGTTTTACGAAGAAGATTAAGGAAATTTCAGAGCAGACCAAGTTGATTGCTCTCAATTCAGCTATTGAGTCAGCCAAACTGGGAGCCGAGGGAAGATCCTTTCATTTACTGTCTGAAGAAGCAAGAACTCTTGCGGCAAAAACCAAGGAATTGTCCGGTAATATTGAATATATAATTCAAAATCTTATCAATAAGATTTATGACACCCACCAAGATGTGATAAAGTTGCGTGAAGTTGTGGAGAACGGTGAAGATTCGGTACAAAACATTACCGATAGTTTTGATAAAAATATTGCTTTCTTAAATGAAGTAACCCGTCATGTATCGGATATTCAGCATGTTTTCTTAAGCATTGACAGTTTTGTACAGGATATTGTTACAACAATAGAATACATTAGCACCAGTTCAGAGTCTAACTTGCAGGACATTTCCGATGTGAGCGTAGCAATGAGTGAACAGATGAAGAGTCAGGAATCTCTTTTAGAGGAGACGGTAAACTTGCTCAATTTATCCCAGGAGCTCAAGAAAAAAGCTCAAGAGATAAATTAATGCCGAGCTTAAGTTTTCGGTTCATTTTTTAATTTGAAGGCCGATTTAATATTTTGATTATACATAAAGAAATACAGTAACCTTTGAACAAGGCAGTGAATACTATACTAATGAATCAATCATAGTTATTTCATTAGGAGGTATTCGGTATGGAAGAAGGAAGAGGAGCAAGCTTTTTAGGATGTAACAGTGAGATTTTGTTCTTTATTCTTGTGTTCTTAATTTTGTTCTTTGGCGGATTTGATTTCAGATAGCGGCAGAGAAAAAACAAGTACAAAAACAGATATTGCAAAAGTCAGCTGTTATTTATTTTTTAACAGTACATACCCGGGTATTAAAATTGCATTCCATTTACGGAGTGCTTTTTTATTGCTTGAAAAGCAGATTGTTTTATATAATAAATATAGTGAATATAGTTGACGTAAAATTTTTTCAAGCAAATTTAAATTGCTTGACCTATAACGTCAATAAAACATGTTCGCGACCGAATTAATATATAAATAAAGATAGATTTATTCTTATGTCTATTATGGTTTTGATTCTATCAAGACCGTTATATAAATATTGAGGGAGGGTGCTTTAATGAAAATTAGAAGCAAATTAAGTTTACTTCTGATCTTAACACTTGTTATGACCTGTCTTTTGAATGTGCAATCCGGTGCAGCCAACTACAATGTGTCGGTGGATATCAACACCAAATACCAGACATTGGAAGGTTTCGGTGCCGCTATTGCATGGTACAACAATTGGGTGACAGGCCATCCGAACAAAAACGAGCTTTACAACGTTCTTTTTTATGACTTGGGATTGGACATACTGCGTTTGAGAAACCAGTACAGGAACAATAACAATTTTGCATACGATGATGCCGAAATTGTTAAGATGGCAAAAATTCTTAATCCGAACCTTAAGGTTTTTCTCGCATCGTGGTCGCCACCGGAAAATCTTAAGCGTGACGGTGTCATGAACGGCGGTACTTTGAAGAAAGAAAACGGTTCCTTTGTTTATGACAAGTTTGCCGATTATTGGTATAACTCACTTATAGCATATAAAGAAAAAGGAATAGTACCGGATTATATCAGTATTCAAAATGAGCCGGATTATGAGGACCAAAATTGGGAAACCTGTATTTTTAAGCCTACGGAAGATCAAAATTATCCTTCCTATGGCAAGGCTTTGGATGCTGTTTATAATAAAATAAAATCATTGCCGGATATGCCGAAGATTCTTGCGCCGGAAGCTGCGGGAATAGGTTTTAACACAGTTCAGAATTACACTAATAATATGGACCTTTCCAAGGTCTACGGTATTGCCCATCACCTGTATAACGGCGGTGACGGCAGTAATCCCGACAGTTTCAATTCTATTTTCAAGACCCTTGCGGAGACTTATCCCGACAAGCCGTTGTTCCAGACAGAGTATGATTACGGTACACCTTTTACAACCGCTCAGTTGATTTATAATTCCCTTGTGATAGAGGGGGTAAGCGCGTATTTTTACTGGGATCTTATTTGGGAAAACTCCCAGAGACCTTTGGTATTTATCGAAAATCCCTTTACCCCCAATAGCTGGACAACTCAAAAAGGTTATATACTTTCCGACTTCTACTATACAATCCAACAGTATGCAAAATTTACCGATCCGGGATTTAAGAGAGTAGAAGCAAACTGTAATTCGAATGACGTAAAAGTAACTGCTTTTGTTTCCCCTGATGAGAGCAAGCTTACTATGATATTTATCAATACTGCTTCAGCCCAAAACACTGTTTCTTTGGATTTGAACGGATTTTCCTTTAATAAGTCCGTAATATACCGTACTTTGGAAAACGGAAACGAGAAGTTTGCTCCGGCAGGAAGCCTTACAGGCAATACTGTTACTCTTCCGGCAAGATCAATAGTTACAGTTGCTCTTGGGTTTGATGATGATGCAACACCTCCGCCGTTGCCGACACCTACACCTCCACCGTCTTCAAGAAGTGCATATGAGCTTATTCAAGCTGAAGAATACAACAGCATGTATGGAATCAGCAGAGAGGTTATTAGTGAGGACGGAAACCAAAACATAGGCTATATTGAAAACGGTGACTATGCTTGCTATGAGGGTATAGATTTCGGTACCGGTGCAACCGGATTCGAGGCACGGGTTTCCAGTAATACCAACGGAGGAAATATTGAGATAAGGTTGGACGGTCTCAATACACAAACAGTGGCAATAATCAAGGTGCCCGGCACAGGAGATTGGAACAATTATATTGACATATCGGCCGATGTAAGCGGACTTACGGGCAAGCATGATTTATATCTGTATTTTAGCGGAGAAAGCGGATATCTGTTTAATATTGACTCATTCAGATTTACCGGAGGAACGGTGCCGACGCCACCGCCTGCAGGAATAATTGGAGATGTGAACGGCGATGAAAGTGTTGATTCGTTGGATATTACATATCTGAAGAGATATCTGCTTAGAAAAATAAAAGAATTGCCTGTGGATAATGTTTTATATGTTGCCGATTTGGACGGAGATGAAGAAATAACTTCTTTGGATCTTAGCATACTGAAAAGGTACGTGTTGCGAAAATTGGACAAATTCCCGAAGCAGTAAAGGTATACAAGTTGATATTGAATAAATTTTTGGGTGTATTGATTGATTCATACACCCAATCTTTTATTTTTTATACATAATGGTTTTGGTGCATATTATTTATGTAAAGAAAAATGGGAAAGAACATTGTAAAACTTTAATGCACCGAACTTTTTTTATTAATAGAAACCGGTAGGGAAAAATGCTATAATGTTTTTTGCGGATATTTTATTTATATTATTTTTCCAATAGCCAATTCTTTATAAAGTATTGTATTTATAAAATAATAAGCCTAATCTATTTTGCAATAAGATGGAGATAATGTGTATGCCGAAGATACTTATTGTTGAGGACGACAAAAGCATTGTAACCAATTTAACTGAATATTTGTGCAATGAGGGGTTTGAGATAGATTCCGTCGCCGGTCAGGCAGAAGCAATTGAAAGAATAAGTCTTAACAAATATGATTTGATTCTATTGGATATTTCCCTGCGTAACGGCAACGGCTTTGCTGTTTGTTCTGCAATTAAAGCAAACACCGATACTCCTGTTATTTTTCTGACGGCTTCCGATGATGAATACAGCGTTGTCACAGGTCTGGATATGGGTGCGGATGACTATGTTACCAAGCCCTTTCGCCCAAGAGAGCTTTTATCACGAATCCGCAACGTCCTTAGAAGAAACGGTAAAGCCGGAACAGTAATAGAGCTGGATAATATATGTGTTGATACGGTTAAGGGGATTGTCACTAAAAACGGTAAAGAGGTTTTCCTATCAGCTCTTGAGTATAGGCTGCTGCTTGTATTTTTAAGCAATAAGGGCGCTATATTGTCACGAAATAGGTTATTGGAGGAAATATGGAATATTGCCGGCGAATTTGTAAATGACAATACCCTTACGGTGTATATAAAACGCTTGCGGGATAAAATTGAGGATGATCCGCAAAATCCAACCGTTATAAAAACCGTTCGCGGACTTGGATATAAGGTTGGTGAGTAATGTGAGCTTTTTTAAAAATCCTGAAATAAAAACAAGTATTTTTATTTATCTTGCTCTAACCTTTTTATCAACTGGTCTCGGTTTTGCTTTCGGGCTTAAAATCGGAATTTTTACTTTGATAATATGTATATTGTTTAGCCTTAGCCATTTTGTTCCGACATATCGAAGATATTTAAAAATCTCCGGCTTAAGCCGCGAAATCGACAATATTTTGCATGGAAAAGATTCAATAAATTTGGACGATTATTCGGAGGGTGAGCTTTCAATTTTACAGACAGAAGTACAAAAGCTTACAATACGCTTGCGTGAGCAGAACGAAGCTTTGCAAAAGGATAAGGCTTATCTTGCGGATTCCATTGCTGATATTTCCCATCAGATTAGAACTCCGCTTACGTCAATAAATTTATTGATCTCCTTTTTGACCAAAAGAAATCTTTCTGAAGAACGAAGACTGGAAATTGTCAGGGAGCTTGAAATGCTGCTTTCCCGAATAGAATGGCTTATATCTGCACTTCTTAAAATGTCCAGGCTTGATGCCGGGATGGAAAATCTTCAGAGAAATACCGTTTCGGTTGCGGAATTAATCAAGCTGTCCGTTGCACCGGTTGCTATACCGATGGAGCTTAGGGAACAGGAAATTGAAATTCGAATGAAGGGTGACGAAACCTATGTGGGCGACCTGGCATGGTCGGTTGAGGCCATCGGTAACATACTGAAAAACTGTATGGAGCATATAGAAAAGGGCGGGAAAATAGTTATAGAAGCCAGTGAAAACCCTATCTATACCGAGATTGTCATTAGCGACAACGGACCCGGAATAGACAAGGAGGATCTGCCGCATCTTTTCGAGAGATTTTACAAAGGGAAAAATAGCAGTGACCAGAGTTTCGGCATAGGACTTGCCCTGGCCCGAATGATAATAACAGGTCAAAACGGGACAATTAAAGCGGGAAACAACAGTGACGGAGGAGCAAGATTTACGGTAAGGTTTTACAAAGGAAGCTCTCAACAATATTCGTAGTTCTTTCTGCTAATTTATGCTCTTATTATTAAGAAGAAAAATATGGAGGAAACATTGTGGAGCAAGTCGTAGAGCCTGTTAATACGACGAGGAAAGGGAGAGCATTGTTTGAGCCAAGCGAGTTTTGCTCGCCCCTGAGGAGTATTTACAGGCTCTAGACTTGTGTAACTTAAGTTTCTGTAATATTTTTCTTCATCCTTATTTAACACGAATTATAAAAGTGACGTTTTTGTTATTTTTAAGTCACTGTCATGTCACTTCAAAAGGATATAATCATGATATGGAGATTTAGAATATGGAGGATGGATATAATTATGGAGATTCTGAGGGTTGAGAACCTGACCAAGATCTACGGCAAGGGAGAAAACGTGGTTAAGGCACTGGACGGTGTTTCCTTTTCGGTGCAAAAAGGTGAGTTTATAGCGGTTATCGGGCCGTCCGGATCGGGTAAATCCACGCTTTTGCATATTTTAGGCGGTGTGGATAAGCCGACATCGGGCAAGGTATATATGGACGGACAGGATGTTTATGCCCAAAGCGATGAAAAACTGGCAATTTTCAGACGCAGACAGGTGGGGCTTATATATCAGTTTTATAACCTCATTCCTGTTTTGAATGTAACGGAAAACATTACTCTTCCCGTACTTATGGACGGAAGAAAGGTTAATAAAGAGCGGTTGGAGGAACTGCTTACCACATTGAATCTTAAGGGCAGGGAAAACCATTTGCCCAGTCAACTGTCCGGGGGACAGCAACAGAGGGTATCTATCGGACGGGCATTAATGAATGCTCCAGCGGTAGTACTCGCGGACGAGCCTACCGGAAACCTTGATTCCAAAAACAGTCAGGAAATTGTAGAGCTTTTGAAGCTGTCCAATAAAAAATACAATCAAACTTTGATTCTCATTACCCATGACGAGAACATTGCTTTGCAGGCACAGCGGATTATTGCCATTGAGGACGGAAAAATCACTCGTGATGAGGTGATACGCAGATGAACATCATTCATAAGGTAACCCTTCAAACGCTAAAAAGAAATAAAGTTAGAACTCTGGTAACCATCATCGGAATAATTTTATCCGCATCGATGTTTTCAGCAGTTACTACCTCTGTATCAAGCCTGAGGGATTTTTTGCTGGATGTGGTTATTGACCAGGATGGGGATTGGCACGGCTTGGTGTATAATGTAAAAAAGGCGCAAATTGATGAATTGGACAGAGATTCCGAAGTAAAGTCCTATACTTGGTTACAAAATATCGGTTATGCCATGCTGGAAGAATCCAAGAATGATTATATGCCGTACCTGTTTGTCGCGGGAATGGACAGTAAGTTTAAAGACATAATGCCCGTCAATTTGATTGAGGGGAGAATGCCGGAAAACAGCGAAGAGATAATTTTACCCAAGCACTTGGAGACCAACGGCGGCGTTAAGCATTCCATAGGTGACAAACTGGTCCTTGATATCGGAAGCAGGATTTCGGACGGTTTTGAGCTTAATCAGAATATCGGATATCTCGACGGTAAAAACGGTGAAACGGAAGAGTTACAAATTAGGGAGCATCGCACCTTTACTGTGGTGGGATTTTATGAGCGTCCCAGCTTTGAGCCCTATGTCGGCCCCGGATATACCTCTTTGACCGTTTCGGACAACACCGGTGCGGATAATTATGATGTATATATTAAACTTAAAAAAATAAAAAACACATATAATTATCTCGATACCAAGTTTCCTCAAAACGAAAGGACAACCAACAGAGATTATCTTTTGTTTAACGGTGCTTCGGACGATATCGGTTTTAACGGAGCATTGTACGGGCTTGCAGCCGTTTTGATCGTCCTTATTATGTTCGGCTCTGTTTTATTGATATATAACGCTTTTTCCATATCCGTCAGTGAACGCACAAAACAGTTTGGACTTTTATCATCCATCGGTGCCACCAAGCGGCAGCTTCTAAGGAGTGTATTGTTTGAGGCGTTTTTCCTGAGCATTATCGGAATTCCCTTAGGTGTATTGTCAGGGATTGCCGGGATAGGTGTAACATTGACGTTAACGAAAAATTTGTTTATGACTTTTTTACAATATAATACTGATGCCGTATTGGATTTGCATGTTTCCGGAGCTGCTATTGTTGCGGCAGCGTTGATTGGACTTGTAACCGTTTTAATATCGGCATTCATTCCTGCAAGACGTGCCGTTAAGGTATCGGCCATTGATGCAATCAGGCAAGTCAATGACGTTAGGATTAAGGCCGGAAAGGTTAAAACCTCAAAGCTTACCTATAAGCTGTTTGGGTTTGAAGGCATGATAGCCAGGAAGAACTTTAAGCGCAACAGGAAAAAGTACCGGACCACGGTGGTTTCTCTGTTCATGAGTGTGGTTTTATTCATATCTGCCAGCAGTTTTTGTGCATATCTTACAAAGGCTGCAGATTCGGTCATTGAAAAAAATGAGTATGATATTATTTATACCTTTACACCGGATCAAAATGAAAAGTGCACTTTGGAAGAATTGTTTGAGGAATTGTCCCGGGTAAAAGGAGTTAAAGACAGCAGTTATCTATACTTGGAGAAAAAAACTATCCAGGTTCCGGTCAATAACCTCAATAAGGAATATATTGATTATTTCAGAAAATTCCACGGAGAGAATTATCCTAACCGTCAAACGGGACATGAATCGTTTAATGCCGAAATATACTTTATTGACAATAGCACCTATGAAAAGTATCTAAGTAAAAATTCTTATGATAAAGATTTGGTTTTAAACATGGAGTCACCGTTGGCTGTTGTTAGAGATTTTTCAAAGTTTTATATAGGCGCGGAAGGTAAATTTTATACTTTTCATATACTGGGGGGTGATCCGCAGGATATTCAGCTAAGACAGATTAAAGAGATAGAAGGGTATATTTACAACGGAGAGGAAACTGACGATGCAGGACGGACCGTTTACTACTTTAGAAACAGATATGCGGAAATTGGAGAGGAAGAATTGAAATTAACCTTTGATGAGGCAACGGAGGAATCAAATATTAAAATGGGTATTGTTTCGGATAAGAAGCCTTTTTGTGTAGACGACAACTATGGTGAAACATTGACATTTTTATATCCTTACAGTGCAATTTCATCGGTTACCGGTAAAGATATAAAAAGTGTGGAAACACTGCTGTATTTCAAGGCGGATGACCACAGGTCCGTATATAACAAAATGTACGGTATTTTGGAAGAAAAGGGACTTCCGGCTTCAAGATTGTTTGATGCTTCTGAAAACGGAGAAGCTACGCGAGCACTGGTTACGGTCATTTATATTTTTTCCTACGGTTTTATAATTTTAATTTCTTTGATCGCACTGGCTAATGTGTTCAACACTATTTCAACAAATATTGCGCTTCGCCGCCGGGAGTTTGCGATGCTTAAGTCCATTGGGATGACACAAAAGGGATTTAATAAAATGATGAACTATGAATGCCTGCTTTACGGTATTAAAGGTTTGATGTACGGTATTCCCGTATCTTTCGGTGTAACCTATCTTATTTATCGTAGTATTGACAAAGGATGGGAATCGAAATTTTTCGTTCCGTGGTATAGTGTTGTCATTGCGGTGGGCAGTGTTTTTGCCGTGGTGTTTGCAACAATGATTTATTCCATGAGTAAAATTAAAAAGGACAATCTGATAGATGCCTTAAGAAATGAAAACATATAATATAGCCAGCCGATACCGAGTATGATATAATTCTTATAAATTTGAGTTATTCGTTGAATATTAGATAAGAATTAATTGAATCATATTTTGAGCAGGAGGACTAAAAGATGAGGCAAACACCTATTAATGAGCTTAATTTACGTATGGAACGTTTTCGTGCTGTAATGGACGAGCAAAATCCCGGCTGGAAAATGGCTGCAATTTTCAGCAAGGTTAATCTTTATTATTTTACCGGCACCATGCAGGAAGGAATGCTTCTTATACCTAGGGAGGACGAAGCGGTTTTGTGGGTGCGAAGAAGTATTGAGAGGGCACAGGAAGAATCGCTTTTTCCTTTGATTAAACCGATGAACAGCTTTAGGGATGCGGCCCGTACCTATTCCAATATCCCCGACACAATATACCTTGAGACCGAGTTTGTACCCATTGCATTTTATAACAGGTTTCAAAAGTATTTTCCTTTTGAGCATGTGAAGCCACTGGACAAGCAGGTTTCTTTTCTAAGATCCGTAAAGAGCAGTTATGAGATGGATTTAATGGAGAAGGCAGGGGACATTCACAGAAGGATTTTGGAGGAGCGGGTTCCGAAGATTCTTGAGGAAGGGATGAGTGAAGCGGAATTTGCAACGAAGCTGTATTCGGTAATGGTTGAGGAGGGACATCACGGGATTGCGCGTTTCAGCATGCTCGATACCGAAATCCTTTTAGGACATATTTGCTTCGGGGAAAGTTCCATTTATCCCACATATTTCAACGGACCCGGTGGCAATTACGGAATGAGTCCTGCGGTGCCGCTTTTGGGAAGTCACGAAAGAAAGCTCAAAAAGGGCGATCTTGTGTTTGTCGATGCGGCATGCGGGGTGGACGGATACCATACCGACAAAACCATGACATATATGTTTGGGGCTCCTCTTCCCGACGAGGTTATTGCGGTGCACAAAAAGTGTGTTGATGTACAGAACAAGATAGCGGCAATGTTAAAACCCGGTGCTATACCGGCAGAGATTTATAAAAATGTGATGGAAAGTCTTGATGAGGATTTTAAACAGAACTTTATGGGATTCGGAGAACGCAGAGTCAAGTTTTTAGGACATGGAATAGGTCTGCATGTCGATGAGATGCCGGTTATTGCCGAGGGCTTTAATGAACCGCTTGTGGAGGGAATGGTGTTGGCGCTGGAGCCGAAAAAAGGCATTGAGAATATAGGAATGGTGGGAATCGAGAATACTTTCAAGGTTACCGAGAAAGGCGGAATATGTATAACCGGCGATAACCCGGGACTGATACCCGTATTTTAGCAAATAAAGGAGAAACACGGATATGGGAGTGACTCATACCACCATAGAGGATGTAACCGATGGCAAGCATAGCATCCGGTACACTCTTTCCAGAAGCCGACGAAAGACTGTGGGTATAAAGCTGAACGAAAAGGGAGAGGTGAGTGTATCGGCTCCTATGGCGTTATCCGGTAACAGAATAAAGGAGATTATAATAAAGAAGATTCCGTGGATATTGAAAAAGCAGGAGGAGCTTAAGGCTAAATACCTGGAGGCAAGCGAGCAAAAGAGGTATATTGACGGAGAGACCTTTTTGTATCTTGGAAAGGAGTATACCTTGAAAATACAAAGGGGTTCGGCTTCCGATAATGTTGACCTTTTCGAAAATGACATTGTGGTTTCAACAGCGGACAGCGGTCTTAAAGAGGGGAATACGGCTGAGACGGAACAGGATTTGAAAATAAGAGGGCTTTTAAAATCCTTTTATATAAACCGGTTTTTAGAATTAGTTAAGACCAGGATGGATATTTATGCCCCTAAAATCGGTGCGTCTCCCGGAAAAGTTTCGATACGTGATCAAAAGACCCGGTGGGGAAGCTGCAGCTGCAAGGGAAATATCAGCCTTAACTGGAAGCTGATTATGGCACCTCTTGAGGTGGTTGACTATGTAATTATTCATGAGCTGTGCCATATGAAGGAGATGAATCACTCCAAGAAATTTTGGAATATAGTAAGAGGGTTATGTCCGAATTTCAAAGAAAGTCAAAAGTGGCTGAAGGACAACGGTCACCGATTGAAAATATAAGAGGCATATCTTAGAGAATTGACAGATTTGATTACCCGTGTTGAAAAGTACTACGGTCAAAAGCCGGTTTTGTACGTAATGTATCCGTATTATGAAGAGTATATAAAGGGAAGATTTGAGGATTGCCCTATTTGGATCAGGGACATTGTCAAGCATCCGTCCCTGAGCGATGGAAGGGAATGGACCTTTTGGCAGTATTGCAACAGAGGACATGTTGAGGGAATTGACACCTATGTGGATTTAAACTGCTATTCGGGATCATTAGAGGAGCTTTACGCACAAGGGGGATGAACTGTTGAAGCTTTCTCAGATGGAACAATATATAAGGAGTATTGAATTAAACAGACAGAAGGTGGAGTCCTTTGACCGGTACCCTTTTAATTTGCCGGCGATACGTACCCTGACAAAGTTGGAGATCCACCCAAGTGTAACATATATTGTCGGTGAGAACGGCAGCGGAAAGTCAACGGTTTTAGAAGCGATTGCCGTTGCAATGGGCTTTAATCCCGAAGGCGGCACAAAAAACAATAATTTTTCCACCAGGGCTTCCCATTCGAATTTGAGCTATTATTTAAAAATAACTAAAGGAGTCAGGCGTCCTTCGAGAGGCTTTTTCCTTCGGGCAGAGAGCTTTTATAACCTGGCAACGGATATTGAAAACCTTGATAAAGACGGAATAGGACCTAGAGTAATAGATACCTACGGCGGTGTTTCTCTGCACGAACAGTCCCATGGAGAAGCTTTTTTTGCAGTATTTATGAATAAATTCCGGGGAAAGGGAATTTATATTTTAGATGAGCCGGAGGCAGCATTGTCCCCATCAAGACAGATGGCGATGATATCAAGGCTTCATCAGTTGGTGGAGGATGGTTCACAGTTTATTATAGCGACCCATTCTCCGATTATTATGGCATATCCCGACTCAATTATATACCAGATAAAAGACGGTTTTGAGAGGATTAAATATGAGGAAACCGATAATTATAGGATAATGAAAGCCTTTGTAAACAACCCGGAAAAAATGCTGGGCATACTAATGAAATAATATAATCCATTAGTATGCCCGGCATCGGTAGTTTTAGCCGAGTAATCTCTTTTTTGAAACGGAGTTCTGTACGCTTCTGTTTTTTTGCATGATTAGGTCTTCCCACACATTCAGCTGGTTTTTAGCAGCATTTTCCCATGTGCAGTCTTTAACCTTATTTATAGCATTTCGTGACATTTTGTGCCTTAATGTTTCATCGGTGGAGAGCTTCAATATCGCAGACACAAACTCGTCCACCGCACCGGTATTTACAAGAATGCCGGTTTCATTGTTATAAACGAGCTCTCCCACACCCCGCTCATTAGGACCGATTACCGGAAGACCGCTTGCCATGGCTTCCCATATGGTCAGAGGGTGATTTTCCTTATTGGATGCAGTTATAAAAATATCACACGCGGAATAGTATTTGGGCGTTTCTTCATTTGGGGTTCTTCCGACGAATACGGTGTCGGAATATTGCGAAGCCCATGCTTTTACCCTTTCTTCGTCACTTCCGCAGCCGACTATTACAAAACCGCATTTGTCCGTAACTTTACGGGTTTCCTCAAATACCTTCAGGAGGGTGTCAATTTGCTTGTCGGGGGTTAACCTGCCTATGTAAAGCACTTTTATTTTATCCTTGAGAACCTCGAGTTCTTTTAATTCTTCCTTTTTGTTCGGACTGAACCTTGACACGTCTATTCCAAGAAAACGGCCGTAACGGGTGTTTTTTATTCCGCAGTCTTTTAAATACTGTTCGGCGTTTTTGGAAGGAACCAGTGTTAGATCGTAGCTGTTGTTTATCCATTTTATCAGTTTTGTGAAAACTTTTTCGATGCCGGGTATTTTAAGTAAAGGAATCTGATTCTTGTAGTCTGAAAAGTATGCTATCCAGTTTGTATGGTAGAGGCTAGTTATGGGAATATCAAGCTTTTTGGCAGCTTTTAAACCGGCACGTTCCATAAAACCTACGAAGAGACCTTCGGAGGATTCCAAATTTATTATATCAGGCTTAAAAGACATTATATCTTCTTCCACGGTATCAAAGGTGAAAGGTTTTGGGTGACATAAGTTGTCAAAATTCATGAATTTTTTACTGGGATAAGGTATAACGGTTAAATTAGGCATGATTTCGCCTATATAATCCTCGTAGTTCGGGTAGATATGGGATAATACCTTGTAGCTTGGAGCATACAGCCTGACTTCGTGACCCCATTGACTAAAACATTTTAACCGGCAGTATAAGCTTACTGTAAGTCCCGACAGCTCGGGATAGAAGCTTTCGGTGATAATAGCTATCTTCATAATCAACTTCCTTTACGTTTAATAAAAATAAACTAATTATGTATTCATATAAATATCAATAACTAATATATTACTATAAAAATACTTAATTAGTTTATTTTTATTAAACGTAAA
>LFSC01000014.1 GCA_001512505.1 Clostridiaceae bacterium DTU079
AGCGATAGCGTAGGAGTTATACCTGACAAGGCTTATTGTTTCAATCCTTGTTTTAATGGAAGTTCCTCTTCAACAGCTCTTACGGCTTAAATTCTTTAATATCAGTGTCTGCAAGCATTTTTTGACGAGACTTTTTTCTCCTATTTATCTCAAAAAATATCGTTTTTTCGCTGTATTTTATATTATTTTTTTTTATCAACACCCTAATACACCCCTGTACTTTCTAGTGTTTCGGATATCTAAGCACAAATTATCCAATAATTTTGCATCCACATTTTCCCTTTTTATTCTTTATCTAAAGGGCCTGCCTAAAAATCCATCGTATACCATATACCTTTATTAAAATATATCACACTAAAGCTCAATTATCAATATCACGCCAATCATTAAGCAAATTGCGTTGTATCATATTTTGGTTTACCAATTATTCCTGTATCTCGACATATAAGATTTCAATATTATCAGTTATTTGTCTATTTTTTATGTTTACATAAAATTTCCTTTAAGTCCGCCAGCTATCTTGTGTCCCGTTTAATACCGAACCGAAAAATTTTCTTCAAACCATAATGCTATAATTTTTTAAAATACTTTTTTCAATATCGCTAATTTCAAACCCATCTATTAGCCGGTTCAAATCAATAGACTCAACAATCTTTTTCATTCCTTGCTCAAACGTATATTTCGGTTCGAAACCAATATCCCTTTTAATTCGATCGCAACTTCCTATCAAAGTCACATCACGAAACGGGAACCACTCTCTTGCCTTATAGCCGGTGTTAGCCGTATCTACCGAAATAATCCTGGCATCAACCTTCAATACCTTTGCACATATTTCTACCCAACCCTTAAGGGATATATATTCATTCCCCGAAATATTATAAGCCTTTCCTAAGCAAATATTGCTTTTGCAGATAAGTTCAATCGCATAACACATATCATCAATATATCCGAATTGAATTAACGGAAGACCCCTTCCGGGAACGATTATCGGATTTTTCGTAAGCAATCTTTTTATTACATAGCTCTCTCTATCCAGATTGTTTTCCGGCCCGTATATATAAAACGGTCTTAAAATCGTAACCGGAAATCCATTTTCTCGATATTGTTTGAACAATAATTCTTCGCACAAATATTTATTCATGGAATATTCGCCCCATACGGAATTTGCTCCCCGTTTACTGTCTTCAGTATAAGGATAAACATTTTCATCGATATATACCGAAGCACTGCTAATATGAATATAATGTTTGATACCATGATTGATCGCTTGTATGGCAATCTTGGTTTGCTCAGGAGAATAAGCGGAGCTATCGACAACAATATCAAAATCAATCCCTTTACATGCTCTTAAAACATCGTTCAAATCATTTCTATCTGCTTCTAAATGTATTGATCCCTTCGGATTGGGTCGATTTCCGCGATTTAACACATATACCGTGTATCCCAATTTCAAGAGCTTCTCTGCTATTGCCTTACCGACAAAAATATTTCCTCCGAATACCAATGCATTTTTCATATTAATCCCCCATACAAATATCATTGGAATCCAATTGAAAACAACTTCCTTTGTTATTCAAAAAAGCTGCTGCACAAATTTTAAGTGCAGCAGCCCATTTCCAGTCATCTATTTGTCATTTATCACAGAATGGCTGTAGATATAAAACTCTTCCTGACTGGGTTGCCACCTTTTCTCCTTGGGCGGAAAAAGAGCATCAAATCTCTCCACAGCATCAGTGTCGCTGCAAAGCTCTCCCACAGAACCCTCGCTATAGAACCATTTCCTACCGTCAAGTACACCGGCTTTTAATTCCTTCACCATCATTGCAGTCGGATAAACATCGCCATCAAGGCATACATTGTATTTCCTGCAGCTTTTGAAACCCCGGGGAATATAATTACCGGGATTGCCGAACACAATTACAGTATCATACCCAAGCTCTATAGCCTTTTTAAAGGAATGCTCCTTTAATATGTATTAAATAATCTCACCTTTCGGCAGAATTACTTTATGCTTTCAAAATATCACAGGCAAATATTAAAGTCAATGGGAATTGCCATTATCAACCAATACTCTACTTAATCCCCAAGTACGTACTGCCAATAAAAACTTCTGAAAATATTGTGTACATAAAGCCACCATTATTTCAAATAAATAATTGCTATAGTATATAATTATATAGGCTGTTAAAGGAATAAATCCAATACGAGAATTTTCTAAAAAAAACTATTGACACAAATAATTAATGCTAGTATAATTGATTATGCTGATTCGCGAAGGTACTAGTTATACCGTAGCGGTTTTATAAATGTTATAGTGTTTTATTAATATATGCGAGAGTGGCGGAACTGGCAGACGCGCACGTTTGAGGGGCGTGTGGGCGACCGTACGGGTTCAAGTCCCGTCTCTCGCACCAAATCTGAACAGCAAATTAATACATTGTATTGATTCGCTGTTTTATTGTTTTATACCCAAAAATGCAGATACTACAAAGCTTTAACATCCCACCGCTTACTGTTGCTTCAATAATCTGAGAATTAGGTGAATCGATTCCTAAAAAATGTTGCTTTCGGGGGTATCGATGATTTTCCGTTGATATTTGCAGCTTACTAAAAAATTATTAGTTTCATAGTTTGGGGTGGACAGAAATGTCTTTTTATTTATTCAGAAAAATGATTCGTAAATTGCCGGGAGTTTTAATCCAAATGGTTCCAAAACCTGAGCCTGTTTTGACAGAAGGTTACGGATCAAGAGAAAAAATCGGTAAAATATGCTCCGGTGCAGGATATAAATCGGTGCTTCTTGTAACCGACAAGACAGTGTACTCTCTCGGCTATCATGAAAAAATTCTTAACTCGCTAAAAGCAAGCAATATCAAATGTACTGTTTTTAATAATATATCATCCGAACCCACAATTGACATTATAAACGAAGGCAGAAGTGCCGCTGCAAATTGCGGTGCCGATTGCATCATAGCTCTCGGAGGAGGCTCCGTGCTAGACACTTGCAAGATAATAGCCGCCGTTGTAAAAAAGCCGCACTACAAAATTAAAAATCTCCTACGCAAATTCATATATATCAGAGAAAAAACTTTACCGGTTATAGCTGTTCCGAGTACTGCCGGAACCGGTGCTGAAATCACTGTGGCCGCTATGGTTATGAGCCAAAAAATGATAAAATGCTCTACAGTAGTCATCGGACTTAATGTCCCCCATGTTGTGCTTGACAGTGAGCTGACCATCGGTGCACCCGAAAACGTTACGGTGTCCTGCGGAATTGACGCTCTCAGTCACGGCATTGAAGGGTGCCTTGCAGACATTACGACCGGTGAAGAAGATATTAATAAAATCCTTGAGTGTGTAAAGCTTGTATTCCGGAATCTGCCCTGTCTTATTTCTAATCCGGACAATATCGACGCAAGACAAAATATGTGTCTTGCCGCCTACTACGGTGGAAATGCCATCAATAAGCAACTTGCCGGATATGTCCATGCCTTTGCACATTCAATAGGTGCTTTTTATAACATTCCTCACGGAAAAGCAATTGCCCTATGTCTTATACCGATTGTAGCTTTTCATAAGAATATATGTATGGATAAACTTGCGAAGCTTTCAGCTTATTGCGGATTTTCCAAAGAAACCGAGGACAAAGCTGCTGCAGTGGACAGATTTATCGCCGCTCTTGAAGATTTGTTGAAAACCTGTGGCTTTGAAAGAGGCTGTGATTTAATTGACGAAAAAGATTACAAAAAACTTACCCGCATGATAAATTCCGATTCCGTTAATTATTCGCCGCCGAAAACTCTCAGCAACAAAGAGATTGTTAGTCTGCTTGACGAGATTAGAAAGGGGAATAATATTATGGCTTATACAGAAGAGAGAATACAGCAAATTGTGGCAAATCAGAGAAGTTTTTTTCGTTCCGGGGTTACTCTTGATGTTAAATGGAGATTACAGCAGCTGAAAAAACTGAAGGCGGCTGTCATTGCCCATGAGGAAGAATTTGAAAAAGCATTATACGAGGATTTAGGGCGCAGTAAAACTGAGGCATATTTATGCGATATCGGTCCTGTAATCGTAGAGATTAACGAAACCATACGAGGACTTAAAAAATGGGCAAGGCCGGAAAAACATTTCAGCGGGCTTATGTGCTTCCCGAGCACGTGCACCACAGTGTACAAAATGCCCTACGGTGTTTCGCTGATAATAAGCCCGTTTAACTTTCCGATTCTTCTGACTCTGGGTGTATTGACGGCAAGTATTGCAGGAGGCAACACCGCAGTGATTAAGACAAGCTCAAAATCGGCGGCCAGTACCAAAGCTTTGCAAAAAATGATTGCAGAAACATTTCCTGAAAACTATGTTACGGTTATAGACGGAGGTCACGATGTGGCTGACATGTGCCTTGCACAGAGATTTGATAAAATATTCTATACCGGTTCCCCTGCAGTCGGCAAGCATGTGCTGGCACAGGCTGCAAATAATCTGACATCGGTAGCCCTGGAGCTTGGCGGTGAAAACGGCAATTGGTGTATTGTCAGAAAAGATGCAAACATAAAGGATGCCGCACGAAAAATCGCCTTTTTCAAGCTTTGCAATGCAGGGCAGATTTGCATTAATATCAATCAGATTGCAGTAGCCGAGGAAATAGCGGATTCCTTTATCGAAGCATTAAAAAATGAATTTATCAGACAAATCGGTGAAAAGCCCGAAGAAAATGAAGAATATCCGAAGCTCATTAACGACGCGGCATATATCAAATGCCGAAAGCTGGCGGAAGAGTATAAAGACAGAATAATTTTCGGAGGAACCGGCAACGAAAAAACCAGACGTTTTGCTCCGACTATGATTTATCCTGTCAGAATAGACGAGGATATAGTTAAGCACGAGCTTTTCTGCCCTCTTCTTCCTATTGTACCCTTTAAAGACGCAGAAGTTGACAATCTGATGGAAACCATTGCCGACAGAGAACATCCTCTTGCTATGTATGTTTTCACTAAAGATATGAAATGGGCAAAGAAAGTAATGTCGACTCAGCAATACGGTGGAGGCTGTATAAATGAGGTTTGCATTCATATAATGGTAAAAGGTGTTCCCTTCAACGGAACAGGACATTCCGGAATGGGTGCATACCACGGAGAATGGGGCTTTAGGGAATTCACCCATCCCACCACGGTTTTGAAAGGCAGAACATACTTCAATCTGCCATTAAGGGAACACCCATATTCCGGCAAACATGAAAAACTGAAAATGACTCTGCTAAAATTATTTGAAAGGTAAGGACAGATTTATAGATTATATTTAGTAAGCAAAAATGTGGAAGAAACATTGTGTAGCAAGTTGTAGAGCCTGTTTATACGACGTGGATAGGGAGAGCATCCATTCTCACGAAGTGAGTTTTGCTCGACCCCACGGAGTATTTACAGGCTCTAGGCTTGCGAAACTTAAGTTTCCGGAACATTTTTCTTTACATTTATTAACCCAATTGATAAATAATTTTCTTACACAAATCAATGTTGTAGTATTTATCCTCCGTCTCCAAAACCTTTTTTACATCCTCAACCAGTTCCCAGCACCTGCTCTTTAGAATCGCCTTAAGTGCGTATTGCCGAATTTGAGGCTCTTCGGCATATATACAGGGTCTGATTTTAGCGGTAATTTCCATATCCTTGAGTTTTGCTGCCGCAGAACATGCACGCCTTCTTACTTCATAGTCGTAATGCAGAAATAACTGAGGGAGGAGCTCTTTTCTCTCTCCGTTTCTACCTATCTCCAAGGCCATCTCCCTTAACTCCTCAACACTAAATCCCGGTAGGTTCGATTTATCGTCCGGCTCCACCGCTTCTATACAATCGCTTCCGTCATAAGGTTTTATCTTCCCTTCCTCCATACAAACTCTAAGGGACAGCAATTTGACTCTTTCTCCTTTAAATTCTATTACAATCAAGTCCTTATCCTCATCAATTCTAATAACCACACCCGGTCCGAATTTGATATGCTTAATTAATGTCCCTTCACTGATTTCACTGTATAAAAACTTTGCTTGCGCAAGCTTAAGTTTATGGAAAAACCTCGACACAGAAGAATTCTTATTATTTGTCTTTGAAAAGGTTATTAACTCAAGATGCTTTTTTGCCCTGGTAATGCCCACATAGAAAAGCCTCACCTCTTCCTCCATCAAAGAACGGTTTCCCTCTTCCAACGCACTTATGCTTTTTGCTGTCGGGAACTGTCCGTCCACCAGATCGATCATATAAACCCTTTCAAATTCCAAACCTTTACTGGAGTGTATCGTGGATAGTACCACCGCATTTTTGCTTCTATTCATCCAAGCGTTTTCCATGGCTGCATTCAGAACGGAAAGCCTTTCAAAAAAATCATTGAAGGAGCTAACCCTCGATGCAATTGTCTTTAAGCTGTCAATAATATAACTGACACTCTCCTGAGAAAAGCCCATCTCCTTTGAAGCCTTTCCGATATACTTTTGATATCCCATTTCCTTTTCAATAAACTTAATCGCCAAAGAGGGCCTTAAAAACTCAATGGTTTCAAAATGCTTAATAAGAGACTTAACGGCTTCTTTTGTACTTTTGGGCATTTGAGGGTAATCCAGCAAGGTATCAAGGACAGTTTTATCATGGCTCTGATTTACCTTTACATACTCGATCATGTCCTTACTCAGGTAAGCACCGGTTTTATAATAAATCTGTTCAAAGGCTTCCATGTCATGGGGATTTAAAGCAAGCCTTATAAAGGCAAGGATATCATTAACCACCCAGTGATTGAAAAAATGAATATTGGTATCCCTAATATAAAAGGGAATGCCACTGTCTTCAAGGTAATCCACCAATGCTACGGCAGAAATGTTATTCCTGAATAAAACGGCACATTCGGACAAATTATCCTGCTCCTTTAAAACCGAAGCCAGATATGCGTATTGTTCATTCCTATCCTTTACATGCTTAAATACCGTCTCATCCCCCGTTTCATTTTCGGTAAACATCTCTTTTTCATACCGTTCCTTATTCTGCTTAATAAAATTATTGGCTGCTTTCACTATATTTTGGGTTGAACGGTAGTTTCTTTCCATCATAAGAATTTTCGCACCGGGATAGGTCTCTTTAAACTTGAGAAGAGCCTCGGGAAATGCGGCTCTAAACCCATAAATACTCTGGTCCTCATCCCCCACCATAAAAATATTGTTTCTAGGGTAGGCTAAAAGTCTTATGATTTGGTGCTGTACAAAAGAGGTGTCCTGGGACTCATCAACATTTATATATTGATATTTTTTCCTCAAAGAATCGATAACCCCGGCATCTTTCAAAAAAAGTTGATAAGTACCGGTCAGCATATCATCATAATCAATATATCTCTCATCTCGTTTTAGCTTTTCATATGCATTATATATTTGAACAAAGTTTTTGATTTTGACATCCATTTTCTCTATTTTGTCCGGAGTATAAAGCATGTTCTTAGCAAAACTAATGGAATTTTGCAAGTCTTCAAGGATATCTTCAGTTATGTAATCCCCGTTTATTTTAAAATAAATCTGCTTTAAAATCTGGATTTTGTTAACAGGACAATCATTGCCCTCTATAATTTGAGGAAAAGGCCTGTTATTAGCTGCAGTATAATCCCGTATAACCGAATAGCAAAAGCTGTGTATTGTAGAAAATTGAATATTACAAGACAGATCACTTCCGAAAACGCTGTAGAACCTATCCTTCATGTCATGGGCAGATGCCCTGCTGAATGTCAGTGTCAATATATTTTCCGGATTGATACCATGGTTTAAAACCATATTGGCACACCTTGATACAATAACAGTAGTCTTTCCCCCACCGGGCACCGATAACAGAAGAGTAGGTCCCTCAATATTTACCACAGCCTCCTGCTGCTGCGGATTAAGGTCTATATTATATTTTTCCCTTAACAGTGTTATAAAATCCTTCTGATTCATAGTCCACCACACTTTGACTTATTCTTGAATTATTGTAGCACGTTTAAAAAAATAAAGAAACAATATAACACGATTTTTTACTTTTTCACACCCATTGAGTATGGTACACTTTAAATATAGATAAAAGAAGGAGATTTTAGAAGTGAAGTGTATTGATTTAACCCATACGATTATTGACCGTTTGCCTCCCTATCCCGGGGATAACGAAACACAGCTTTTAAATACCAAACAGTTTGAAACTGACGGTTACTCAAATCACCGGCTTAAAATTGACATGCACTCCGGTACGCATATCGACTCTCCCATGCACCTTACCGATTCAAAGGAATATATATGTGAGTATCCTCCGGAGTCCTTTATTGGAGAGGGATGTATAATTGATGTGAGAAACCGGCCGGTAATCAAACTTAAAAAAGAGTACGAAACTAAAATAAAAGAAGGCTGTATTTTGCTGCTCTATACCGGGATGTATCATAAATTCGGTACAGAGGAGTATTTTAATACTCATCCTGTTGTCGATATGGAGTTTGCCCAATTCATGGTGGAAAGAAAAATAAAAATTCTCGGAATGGACACCCCTTCACCCGATAAACCGCCTTTTTCGGTTCACAAGCTGCTTTTAAAAAGCAAAATATTCATCCTTGAAAACCTCACAAACATGGAAGAACTTCTTGAGGCAAAAAAGTTTGAAGTTATAGCCCTACCTCTTAAAATAAAGGCCGACAGTTCAATCTCACGGGTTGTTGCAAGGATAATATAAATGTGCCAATAAGTTTTCACACTCACCCGGATAGCTAATAGTCACATTTTTAAATCTGGACAGCAAGGGACCTAAAAAAATAATAGAAGATCTCATTTCCACTGCGAGATCTTCAGGAATCTGGGTACTGTTGATTGTTGAAGAATCCACGGTTACAACATTTCCTTCAAACGATACCTTACAGCCCAATTTCCTTAATATCTCCAGCATTATTTCAACATCCCTCAGCTTTGGACAATTCTTTATGACCGAAATTCCGTCATTGAGGACAGTAGCGGCGAGTATCGGTAAAACAGCGTTTTTTGAGCCTTCAACAACTATCTCTCCCTTAAGCTTCTGTCCACCGGTCACAACAAACTTACTCATATAAAACACCTCCGTGGTATTAGGCGGTTAACCCCAAACCATGATTAAATTTTTATCTTTATAGATAGAAATACTTATATATCTATTTTATGCCGGGTTTACGAAAGTGTTACTTTATGAAATATCGGCCATATAGCTACGAAGAATCCGGTAAAATTTCATTAAAAAAGAGCCCTTACCGAGCCCTCTTTATATAAGATATTATACAAGCTTCTACAAATACTTATTGCTAAAGTAGAAATGTGAAACAAGCATTGCGAAGAAAATTATGAACCCTATTACGCTACTCTTTCTTCACTATTTCCTTTATCAATTCATATATCTTTTCCGTTGCATTTGTGATACCCATCTTCTTTGCATGTTGAGCCATTTTATTTAGTATATTCCTGTCACTTAAAAGTGTATTTATTTGATCATATAATATATCACTGTTTAAATTTTTCTCCAGGATAACCACTGCAGCGCCTTGTTGTTCCAATGCCTTTGCGTTATGCTCCTGATGATTTGCAGTAACATACGGGGAAGGAATCATTACCGAAGGAACCCCCAAAGCAGTCAGCTCACTAATTGTAATAGCCCCGGCTCTGCACACCACCAGATCCGCCGCAGCCATGGTATTGGCCATATCATATATGTATGGTAAAACTTGAATCTTCTTAGATTTTAAGTCGCCTATTTTCTCTATAATTCCTTTGTACTGTGCTTCTCCCGTTGCATATATCAAATGAAATCCGCATTGTGTTCCGTACTTTTTAATCATCTCTGCAACAGTACTGTTAACGTTTTCAGCACCTCTGCTCCCTGCAAATATTACCACAAGCGGTTCACTATTGGGTATACCGAGCTTTTTACGGGCGGCTTCCCTACTGACTTCAAGCATTTCACTTCTTATAGGATTTCCGGTAAAAACCACATTTTTTCTTCCCTTGAAATACTTTGTCGATTCTTTGAAACTAATTGCAACCTTATCAACAAACTTTGAAAGAATTTTATTGGTCACCCCGGGAAAAGCATTCTGTTCATGGACAAGAGTGGGTATTTTCATCCTCGAGGCATTAAACACCACCGGACCGCACACATATCCCCCGGTACCTATTACCACGTCAGGCTTGAAATCCCGAATAACCTTTCTTGCCTCAAAAAGTCCTTGAAACAACTCCTTCACTGCAACCAATGTATCTAAAGAAAGCTTTCTTTGAAATCCCCTTACCTTTATCATTTTTATTTCAAAATTTTCTCTTGGAACCAGCTTGCTCTCCAATCCCTTTTGAGTACCCACAAACAATATTTTTGAATCCGGCTCCATCTTCTTTATGTATTTTGCAATCGCAAGCCCCGGATTAATGTGGCCTGCTGTGCCGCCCCCGCTGATAAGTACCTTCAAAATCCATTCACCTCAGATTCTTTCATAGTTAGCATGCTTTGATATATTTAAAAGTATCCCTACATTTGTCAACAGAAAAACCAGTGAAGAACCCCCATAGCTGAAAAACGGAAGGGGCATTCCGGTTATCGGCATGGAAGATGTGACAACCGCAACATTAATTACAACCTGAACGGCAATCAATGAGGTTATTCCTATCGCCACCAGTGTTCCAAAGGCATCCGGTGCATTCATAGCCACCTTCACTCCACGCCATATTAGAATCAAAAACAGTATTAGTACCGTAACAACACCGATAAACCCAAGCTCTTCAGCCAATATTGCCAATATAAAATCATTATAAGGCTCCGGAATATAGAGGAATTTCTGAAGGCTATTGCCGAGTCCTCTACCGAAAAGCCCACCGGAACCTATAGCATAAAGGGATTGAATCGCCTGATATCCCTCTTTGGACGGATACTTCCACGGATCCAAAAAAGCTATAACCCTAACCTTTCTGTAACCGGAAAGAGCAATCAAAGCCACTCCTGCAGCAACAGCAGGTATTCCCATCAGCACAAAGTGCAGAATCTTAGCCCCGGCACAAAACAAAATTATGCAAGATACCATGCCTATTATAATCATAGCACTCATGTGAGGCTGCAAAAATAAAAGCAGTGCATGAATCGCTATTATGATCAAATAAGGAACCAGGCCTTTGAAGAAATACTTAAGAGTATCCTTTCTCTTTGAAAGGCTATAGGAAAAGAACAATATTATCGCCAGTTTGGATAACTCCGACGGCTGAAAGTCAAATCCCCCAAAACTAAACCACCTGGTTGCACCGTTACGGGTAGCACCTATTCCGTCAATCCAAACCACTGAAAGCAATGCCAAATTGACCAGCATAATAATAGGTGATAATTTACCAAGCTTCCTGTAATCGAAATTCATCATAACGAACATCGCAAAAAGCCCCAGCGGAACAAATATTAGCTGCTTTTTCAAAAAATGGTATGTATCCCCTTTCATATAGTTGTATGCATGGGGCGCACCGGCACTGAACACCATTATGCTTCCTAAAGCAAGGAGTATCATAACGGTCATAAATATTAAAAAATCAAACGGTTTTGTTGATTTTGATTTTACTTGTGATTTCGATTTCATCCTTTTCCCCCTCAGAGGTTTTGAATAAAAAGCAGTAAATTCCATTCTTTACATCAATATTAAACTTCCAGGCTTTTTATTCCAATACGTTAAAAATAGTTTTTGCCCGTTGACTTTAACAAAATCTCAGTCTCAAAGCGAAGAAACCGATTATGCAAAAAATTATCGAAACAGTCCAAAATACCGTAACCACCTTAACTTCTTTCCAACCGGAAAGCTCAAAATGATGGTGAATAGGTGCCATCTTAAACACCCTGTTTCCCGTTAACTTAAACCACATTACCTGTATCATAACGGATAAAGCTTCTATTACGTACATACCGCCGGCAATTAAGAGTATTAAAGGCATTTTCATCATTATCGCAATGGCACCGACAGCTCCCCCTAATGCCAGCGAACCGGTATCTCCCATAAAGACCTTTGCGGGATAGGAATTATAAGCTAAAAATCCAAGGCATCCTCCCGATATCATGGAACAGAATATTTTAACATAGTCCCACTCTCCCCTTGTCATGGAAACTATGGTAAAAAACACCGTCACAATCAGTGTTACACCGGCTGCCAGCCCGTCAAGACCGTCAGTTATATTTACAGCATTTGTTGAACCGATTAATACAACTATTGTAAAGGGTACAAACAACCATCCTAAAGAAAAGGTATTTTCCATCCCAAGAAACGGAATTATTATATCCGATGATTGTGTCCGCGATACGTAAACCGCAAAAGTAACGGCAATGACAAGTAGTCCGAGCATTTTCTGATTCCAGTACAGCCCGTCTTTCCTCTTCTTAACTACCTTTATAAAATCATCTATAAATCCAACCAGCCCAAATCCAAGAGTTACAAAAACAAGAGGCAGGATTCTGGGATCTTGTCTTGCATAGAAGATGGAAATAACCAAAACCGGGATAAGAAAAATCACTCCTCCCATAGTCGGTGTTCCAGTCTTCTTATAGTGTGATTTCGGGCCGTCATCTCTGACCGTCTGACCGAATTTGAGGCGGGTCAGAAGAGGAATAAAAACAGGTCCTAAAATCAACACAAAAACGAAAGTTAATATAAATATTAAAACATGTGTAGAAATTTCAAACGGCAATCCCAATTTCTATCTCCCCCATAAATGCTAAATAAACATATATATTTCTTTAATTAATTTACACCCATTAAATTTACACCTTAAAAATCAGCCTGTCAACATGTTGACTATTTCCTCCATTTTCATACCTCTTGAGCCCTTTACCAGCAATACATCACCGGGCTTTACAAATTCCTTCAGAAAGCTTGCGGCTTCAGTGTTATTCTTAAACACAAAAACATTATCTTTGCCTGCTCCGGCATCAACTGCACCGTCAGCAATGTTATTCCGGTATTCTCCCACAGCTGCGACAAAATCTATTCCTTTCGTTACGGCATATTTCCCTACATCAAAATGTGCTTTTTTCGAGATTTCTCCCAGCTCCAACATGTCTCCCAAAACAGCAATTGTTCTGCCGCCTTCCGATATGTCCTTCAATACGTCTATCGCTGCCTCCATGGACTGGGGACTTGCATTGTAGACATCGTTTATTATTTTCAAGCCGTTATGCTTAATAATATTTAGCCTCATTTTACCCGGCGAGAAATCCCCAATACCTTTTATTATCTCATCAGGTGATATACCCAACTCAATACCTGCCGCAATTCCGGCCAAGGCATTGTATATATTATGCAGTCCTGGTACCGGTATTTTAACCGTATACTCCCTGTTTCCGATATTAATATTAAAAGTTGAGCCCTGCTCGCCTAAAGACACAACATTATATCCATGATAATCCATTCCCTCATCCAGTCCATAAAACACTGTTCTGAAGTTTAAGAGTCCCTTTAACCCATACAATAAACTGTCATCACCATTAAGTATAACCAAACCTTTTTCATTTAAGCCCTCTAAAATCTCCATTTTTGCTTTTAATATATTATTTTTTGAGCCGAGTTTTTCAATATGGGATAAGCCGATGTTTGTGATTATGGCGATATCCGGCTTTACAATTGATGTAAGGCGGCTTATCTCTCCAAAGCCGCTCATACCCATCTCAACAACACAAGCCTCATGGGAGCGGTCAAGTCCGAAAACCGTAAGAGGTACACCGATTTCGTTATTAAAATTGCCCTGGGTCTTATGTACTTTAAAACCCCTTTGCAATACACTGGCCACCATTTCTTTTGTGCTTGTCTTGCCCACACTACCGGTAATTCCTACAAAGGGAATACTGAATTTCTGCCTATAGTACGCAGCAAGATCTCTTAATGCCTTCAATGTATCGGGAACCTTAATCAAAACCCTGTCACTGCTAATTTCAGTATCCTTTTGAGTAAGGCTGCCCAGTGCACCCTTTTCTAAAGAAGACAAAATATAGTCATGCCCATCAAACTTCTCACCCACAAGAGGAACAAAAATGTCCCCTTCCTTTACACTTCTTGAGTCAGTGCAAACATTGCCAAATACCGTGTTAATATCACCGGACAACAAGGTCCCGTTTACTGCTTGTAATATCTCTTGACAAGTTAAAGTCTCCATTCAATATTCCTCCAGGCTGCTTAATTGATATCAAGATCGACCGCTAAAATACATAACTATCAAGAATGCACGTTCAATAGCTTTATGTATATAATTTCGAAAAAATCAATATATCATTATACGATATTTTTGAAAACATATTTCTCCAGGAAATTGCCCAATTAAAATCTAATTCCAGCTCTACGATTCATTGAGAATTTCCCTTATTACTTCCCTCTCATCAAAATGTATTGTTTTATCCTTTAGTATTATATAGTTTTCATGACCTTTACCGGCAAGAACAATAATATCTTTATCTCTTGCATTCATCAAAGCATATTTTATGGCTTCCCTCCTATCTACAATTTTTATATATGCAGCACCTGTCTCTTTAATTCCTTCCTCAATATCGTTTATTATCATTTCCGGATCCTCCGTCCTTGGGTTGTCAGAGGTAATAATCGTAAAATCCGCCAATTGTCCCGATATTCTGCCCATAACCGGCCTTTTGGTTTTATCGCGGTCCCCTCCGCATCCAAACACACACACAACCCTTCCCGGGGCATATGCCTTAACGGTAGTCAGTATATTTTCCAAACTGTCGGGGGAATGAGCATAATCTATCATAACGGTATAATCTTTTCCTACATCGACGATTTCAGCCCTTCCCGGTACCCTGACACCTGCCAATCCCTTTTGTATATACTCAAAAGGCACTCCCATCAAAGCACAGCTTCCTATAGCAGCCAAGGCATTATATACACTGAACTTTCCGGGAATGCTCACACTTATTTTTCCTTCAAACCAAGGGGATATCACCTTGAAATCCACACTGTTGGGATGGTGGGCGATATCCACCGCTCTAATGTCCGCTTCATTGTCAATACCCATGGTATAGACTTCACAACGGGCATTTTCCACTACTCTCTTCCCGAATTCATTGTCGATGTTGATCAATCCTTTTTTACAAATTCCAAAAAGCTTGATTTTAGCTTCAAGATAATTCTCAAAGGTTTTATGAAAATCCAAATGATCCCTCGAAAGATTGGTAAATACTCCTATATCGTACTCACTGCAGCTAACCCTGTGAAGCTCCAAGGCATGGGAAGACACTTCCATAACCACACTTTTTACATTCTTTTGAACCATATCGCAGAAAAGCTCCTGCAGGTCATAGCTTTCCGGTGTGGTCCTGTCCGTAGGGAGCACTTCATCGCCGATCATGTTTGCTATTGTTCCGATAAGCCCGACCTTTTGACCGTAGTTTTCAAGAATTGATTTTATCATATAGGTTGTCGTAGTCTTTCCCTTCGTCCCGGTAATCCCTATAAGATTGAATTTCCCCGAGGGATGGCCGAAAAATATATCCGAAATACTAGCCAGGGCATACCGGGTATCCTCAACCCTCACAACCGACATACCGGCAGGCATCTCAACTTCCTTTTGAACTATAAATGCCCTGGTACCGTTTTCTATAGCCTGAGGTATATATTTATGCCCGTCAACCTTAAAACCTTCTATACAAACGAAAACCGAACCTTCCTTTGCCTTTCTGGAGTCATAGGCAATGCTTTCGATCTCAATTTCCATATCCCCTTCGAATTCAACAATATTTAATCCTTTAATGAGCTCCTTAAGTTTCATAAAAACCCTCCCGTCCAATTTACTACTCTCAATAGTCTGTAAAAACCATCAGTGCGTATCCAGGAACAAGAACTCAACCTCTATAACTTCTCCCTGGCGAACCTCCGTTCCCGGTTCAACACTCTGCCGAACCGCTGTTCCGTTACCAACAACTTTTATGTTCAATCCCACGGCATTTAATGAGTGTGTTGCTTCATCAATGGTTTTATTAGTTACATCCGGTACTCTAACCATTATTTCCTCTTCCTGCTCATTAATATACGCAATTACAACAGAATCTTTTGCAAGCAATGCACCGGGCTTCGGTGTTTGATCTTTTATGACGGTACTGTCGTCATAGCCCTCTCCCTCTATCCTACACTTCAATCCCATTTGGCTTAAGATTTTTTTGGCATTACTTATGCTCTTATCCCTTATATCCGGTACATAAACCTCTTCTGCAATCATCTCCAAATCCTTATCGCTGTATCTTCTTTCCACACCAAGATGCTTCAGCGTTTCCTCAACTATCTTGCCGGCTACCGGTGCCGCAATGGTTCCGCCGTAATATGCTTCACCCCTGGGGTTATCCAGAGCCACCAACACACATATGCGCGGATTGTCCGCCGGTGCAATGGCCGAAAAGGAAGCTATATATACACCGTCTACCGTTGTTTCCGACGTACCTGTTTTTCCTGCCACCCTGTATCCTTTAACGTAGGCATTTCTACCGGTTCCTTCGGATACAACCCCTTCCAGAACGTTCAGCAAAGTTTGTGATGTTTCTTTTGAAATAACATTCCTTACAACCTCAGGCTGAGTTTTCACAACAACATTTCCTTCCGAATCGACAATCTCTTTAACAAGCCTGGGTTTTATAAGCGTGCCGCCGTTTGCCAGGGCACCGTAAGCAGTAATAAGCTCGATAGGAGTTATTGTGAATGTCTGTCCGAAGGAAGCAGTAGCCAGGTCAATTTCCTGCGGCTTTGCATGAAAGTTTCCCTTGGCCTCACCGGGAAGCTCTATTCCTGTCTTGTCATAAAACCCAAAAGCCCTCAGGTATTTATAAAACTTTTCCACCCCAACACTCAATGCAGCCTTGACAAATGCCGGGTTACATGAGTTATAAACCGCCTCGCGGAAAGATTCTTCACCATGGAAATTGGGCTTCCAGCAATTAATTTTCCAGCCCTGAACTTCAATGGTTCTATCACTGGTTCTGGTTTCCGGGGTGACAACGCCCTCTTCAAACGCAATTGCTGCTGTAATGGCTTTAAATGTAGAACCCGGTTCATAGGTATCGGAAACCGCCTTGTTTCTCCAGACAGTTCTATACAATAAATCTATATCCTTTTGGCTTTTTCCGGTCCATGTGGCCGGATCAGCTCCCGGTGGACATGCCCTGGGATCATTTAAATTGTAATCCGGCTTAGATACCAATGCGAGAATTTCTCCGTTTCTTGGATCTAACACAATAACCACGCCACCGTTTGCAACCTTATTGTCATCGATAGCTTTCTGCAGTGCCTCCGTTGCTATATACTGAATGGTTTCATCAATGGTAAGCACCACATTCATTCCATCCTGGGGATCAATTCTCTTATTTTGATAATTGGGCATCTGTCTACCGCCGGCATCAACCTCACTCAGTATTTTGCCCGGTACCCCTTTCAAATACTTCTCCATAGTTTTCTCTATTCCGTCAAGCCCTTGATTGTCTTCACCCGTAAAGCCAATCACATGAGCAGCAAGATTTCCGTTGGGATAATATCTTTTAGAATCCTCATCAATATATACACCGGCTATATTCTCTTCACTTTTCCATTTTCTTATCTGATTTCCGACATTCTTTTCCACTCTCTTCTTTATTACTTCATAGCGGCTGTTTTTATTGCTTACTTTTTTCAGCACTGCATCTTTATCCATATCCAGAAATTCCGCCAGTTTTTGAGCAATCATTTCCTGATTGGATACAGCAATCTCGGTAGGATTTACAACTATCCGGTCAACAGTGGCACTCATAGCCAACTCTTTACCGTTTCTGTCCAGAATAGACCCTCTTCTCGGAGGTATTTCCCTATCGCTGTTTTGCTGGTCAAAGGCCATCTTTTGAAGTTCTTCGCCCTTTACCAACTGAAGCCATCCAACTCTTCCGATTAAACAGAAAATCAAAAAGGAAAATACCATTAATACAACCAAAAGCCTCTTTTTCATTAACAGAGTAGTATTAGCATTAGCAGCCAAACCTATCCCCCTCCATCACAATAAACAAACAAAACGTGTCTATGCTATCATTATACTACAGTAAATCCGATACAATACTAAAATATCAAAATAATAATAAAAAGAGGCTTAATAATAAGCTGCCCCCTGAGCGGTTTATTATAAACCTTCGACCTATATATATGATATTTTCTAGTGCAGTATACTCACTATTAAATCCACCTTATTCATAAGTGCTGATAAAATATCTTTATTTTTGTTTTCTTCTTGCTTTGCTGCTTCTGAAACTATAGTGATATCCTTTTGAGGAACCTTGACATATGCTATCTGATGGTCATCAGGCTTATGCATACCGAGCTTATTTTCTGCATATTCCTTAACCTCTTGAATATTAATACTGTTTTCAATAGCAACCCTCAGCCTTATATTCTCATCCTTGATCTCATTGTATGCTTTCAGTTGCTTGTTGATTTCATAATTCATCTCGGTTATTTGTGCATTTCTATACATTGCCAAACAACCTAAAGCAAAAATAATAAGAATACAAAATACTACTTTCCTTTTTACTTTATTGTTATTCCTCTGCTTTTTCTTTGCACTAAGGACCTTATTTTCCTCATAAACGTCATATTCGAGTTTTCTTACCGCTGTTCCCTCAATATATGTTCTTTGAATAAATTCTTTTTCCTTTGACATATGTATTCACCTCATACCGATTTTATACCGTCCTCGAAGTGCTAAAGCAAAAGCTTCTTTCTAATTCCAGGAATGTTGCTTAAGATAACTTCCGATAATAGACAACAACAGAATCTCAGGGGCATCGAGCCCCCTCGATTTTCGGTCATTTCACCTTGTGAAATCCCACTAACAAATTCCGATACTAATCAAATTTTGCCTCTTTGTAAAAACCCATTCAAAATTTCAACTCTGAGGCTTTTTCTTTTGTTGTTTCTTTTCTTTCTCTTTTTCCTTGGTTTTTTAATAATTTTTCTTTTGTTTAATAATCCTTTTTCTTTTGTTTAACTTACACTTTATCTTTTGTTTAATTTACTCTTTATCTTTTGTTTTGGTTGAACCTTTGTTTTCGGTTTTTTCTTTTGTAAAATAAGTTTTATCTTTTGTTTTTTAAATCTTTTTTCTTTTGTAATTTGCGAAGCTTTTTCTTTAGTGTTTTTTAAATTTATCCTTTGTTCCGTCTGCTATGAGTTTATGTTAAATTTTTTCTAAAACCCTTAACTTAGCACTTCTTGACCTCGGATTGCTTTCAATCTCACTTTCTTGAGGAACTATGGGTTTTCTCACCACCAACCTGGCTGTCGGCTTTTTGCCGCAAACACAAACCGGAAACTCTCCGGGACATGTACATGGGTTAACTCTCTTATTGAACTCATTCTTTACAATTCTGTCCTCAAGAGACTGAAACGTTATTATGCAAAACCTTCCGCCCGGCTTTAACAATTCTATCCCTTCGTCAATAGCTCTTTTAAGTACTCCCAACTCGTCATTGACTGCTATCCTCAGTGCCTGAAATGTACGTTTTGCCGGGTGTGGGCCTGTGCGCCTTGCAGATTCCGGTATTGCAGCTTTAATTATCTCCACCAGTTCTTCTGTCATCTCGATCGGCTTTGATTGTCTTGCCTTAACGATAAACTCTGCAATACGTGATGCCCATCTTTCCTCTCCGTAGTTCCTGATTATGTCCCTTATCTCTTCAAAGCTGTATTCATTAACAATTGTCCTGGCATCCAATCCATTTTTTCTGTCCATCCTCATATCCAAAGGTGCGTTTTTATTGTAGCTAAACCCTCTTTCAGCTTCATCCAACTGATGAGAGGATACTCCAATGTCGAGTAATATGCCGTCCACGGCATCAATACCGTTTTGTGAACAAACTTCCCTAATGTTTTCAAAGTTCGTATTTTTCAGAATAACCTTAGCCCTGCTGTTTAATGCGGTCAGTCTTTTATGTGAAGTTTCAATTGCAAACTCATCTTGATCCAGACCGATTAATGTACCGTTTTCTCCAAGTCTTTTTAAAATTTCCGTCGAATGGCCTGCACCACCTAAAGTACCGTCCACATAAATGCCATCCGGCTTGATTTCCAGATTTGATATTGATTCTTCCAGTAATACCGGTTTGTGATCAAATTCCATTAAAGCCAACCAACTCTCCCAACTAAAGTATTCCTACTGCGTTCAAACTATCGGAGCCGCACACATCAGTGCCTATATTCCAAGCATCGCCATCTTTTCGGCAATACTGTCCGCACTCATGTTTTCATCTCCGGAATAGCTCTCCCATTTACTCTTATCCCATATTTCAACTCTGGTGGAAACACCTATAATGTATACATCCTTTTCCAAGTTTGCATACTCTCTTAGATTTTGTGGTATCAATATTCTTCCCTGCTTGTCCACTTCGCATTCGGTAGCACCTGCAAAGAAGAATCTTACAAACGCCCTTACATCCTTGTCGGTGAACGGAAGTGCCCTGAGCTTGGTCTCCAAATTAGTCCATTCTTCTGATGAATACGCAAACAAACAGTTATCCAGACCTTTGGTTAAAATGAACTTCTCTCCAAGTCCGTCACGAAACTTTGAAGGAATTATAACCCGGCCTTTTGCATCAACTGAATGCTGGTATTCACCATAAAACAACTATTTCACCTCACTTTTTTGGTACCATTCACCACTTCACACCACTTTCCACCACTTCTACTTTAATTTTAGTGCAAAAATGGCTAATAATCAAGTCTATTTTGAAAATTTCCTACAGAAAAAATAAAAGATAGGAAACGAGTCCTATCTTTTTTTCGGGAAAATACCAAATATTAAGGTTGAATTTATTAAGATTGAGCTTATTAAGCAAGCATTTATTTACGTGAACAAAAATATTCCAGAAACTTAAGTTTCGCAGTTTAGAGCCTGTAAATACTCCGCGGGGTCGAGCAAAACTCGCTTTGCGGAAGTGGATACTCTCCCTTTCCGCGTCGTATTAACAGGCTCTACAAGCTGCTCCACAATGTTTCTTCCATATTTTTGCTCACGTTATTTTTACTAGCGTCATTTTTGCTCACAGCTACTCAACTAGGTCAAAAAGCGCCCTCTATGCCTTCGGGCGGATACACTGAGAATAATCCCTACGGAAAGCATGTTGGTCAGCATCGCACTTCCCCCCACGCTGATGAAAGGTAACGGTATTCCTGTAACCGGCAACAATCCGATACTCATACCTATATTTTCAATAAAGTTCACAGCAAAAAAACTACCCAAGCCAATGACGAGAAAAGATCCATAAGTGTCTCTTGCGTTTTTTGCGATATTCAGAAACCGCATAAGTATTAAAAACACCAATAGCAGTATTACAACCGCGCCCACAAAGCCCAGTTCTTCTCCCACCACTGAAAATATAAAATCCGACTCCTTAACGGGAACCATTGAGTTTTGGGTTTGAATCCCCTTAAACAGCCCTTTTCCGAAAATCTTGCCGGATCCGATTGCCATCTTTGACCTTATAACATTCCAACCTGCATCTAACGGATCCAGATTTGGATTTAAAAATACCCTTATCCTGTCCCGCCTTTTATCATTCAGTAAAAAGAACCAAACAAACGGTGCAGTTAGCACTCCCGCTCCCAGCATCATAAATATATATTTATAACGAAGTCCGCAGAAAAACACCATTATAAAAAGAGCACATAAAAACACCGCAACAACGCCGAAATCCTTTTGAACCACAATCAGCAGCACAGGTATTGAGGAATAAACAACAAACTTAATTATATTAGCTGCTTTGTTTTTTTCTCCATTATATATTCTATCAAGAAAAATAGAGCCGACAATAACAACGGATATCTTGGCAAGCTCCGACGGCTGAAAAGTAAATCCCATAAATACAAGCCTGTTCCTGCTTCCCAGATCTTCACCGGTACCTATAAAAAGGACCAACACCAAAAGTGCAATGGTAAAGAAATAAAACAAAATTCCCGGAATTTTAAAATCCTTATAATCAAGGAAGCTAATTAATACGGCCAGTAAGGCTCCAACCGCCAGGCATCCTATATGAACAATCATCATTTTCCTGCTGGTTGAAAATGTATTGACCGCACTTCTTGCAACAAAACAGCCAATAACCGAAAGAATAATTATCTCCAAAAAAAGAATATAATCAAAACTTTTAAAAAAGTTGAAATTCTTTGTTTTTTCAACGATATACATAAAGGCCACCTTTATATGAAATGTGTGATAATAATTAAAAACTACTGTAAACCATAATAATCATGGTTTAACAGTAGTAATAAAATCATAATAACATCTTAATTATATTTTTTCATTAACACAATGTCAACCAATACCAATATTTAACGATTGTTTTAAATTAATATGAAGAAAATTCACTTACTTTGCTAAATTTATGCCGTATTTTTTTTAGATAATATATAACCGTCTTCAATTGATATAATATTGAATCACATCGTAATTTACAACAATAATTTCAGTTCAATATACAAAGGTATATGGTTATATTGTGTACGATTTCCCGAAAACCTATAAATATTGTTTTCGAGAATCATAGAATATTAAGTTAGGTGACACTTAGTCTTTTTATGCTTTAACTTCTCGTTATAGTACTGAACTATGAGCATATCAAGCTTGACACTCAGTTCGTATATTTTTGAAAAATCGTCACCTTTGTCTATCAAATGATTCAACTGGGTCTGTAAATCTTGAATTTTCAATTGGTTCATGTGAAACACCACCATTTTCTTTTGTAAAAACATCGCACGACCCAAAATTATATTTTTTGACATGCGTGTTATTTTTTTGCCCCTCAATTATAAAAAAATACTAATTACGAGTCAATAGTCTTCGAAAAATGTAATGATAATGTAATATTTAGATAATTCATGTCATGTTATTATGTCCTCTCATATATCTGTAGGTATTTCTCATATACCTGCAGGTATTTATTGAAGCTGATTATCATTATTTTGTGTTTATTGTCAACTTATGTCACTTTTCCTGTGCCTGTGTTCCCGCATCGGAATTCATTTCCGAATTAACCTCATGGGAAACGCTTGCATCGTTTATTGCATTAACTTCTGCATCCTCATTCTCCACAATATTTGCATTTGTTTGGGTATCTGTACTTTCTTCAATATCTGTACCGGCGCTTGTGTTATATACAGGAGTTTCCCCCAAGCACCTCCTCCGCCTTATAAAAATTACAGCAGCAAATACCACCGCAAAAGTTATTGCAAGAAGCTGCGACACCCTAATGTTAGTGCCGCCTATGTAAAGGCTGTCAGTCCGAAGTCCCTCGATCCAAGCCCTGCCAACGCCATACAGCATCATGTAAAGAAAAAACAGTTCTCCTTTAACCTTATATCTCTTTCTATACCACAAAAGAAACAGGAATACACAAAAATCCCATATTGATTCGTATAAAAATGTGGGATGAACCGGTGCCAAAGGGTCAATACTGCTGTCCCCAAGCCTTTCAAGATACTCCTGTATTGCGTTGCTGTGCATTCCCCAGGGAAGGTTCGTATTTCGTCCGAAGGCCTCCTGATTTACAAAGTTGCCCCATCGTCCGATTCCTTGCGCCATAACAAAGTATGGTCCTCCCAAATCTGCAACAGCTAAAAAATCAATTTTCTTTACCTTCGTATAAATATAAGTCGAAAGCACAGCACCGATTAATCCGCCATAAATTGCAAGTCCGCCTTCCCGGATGTTAATCATCTTCATGATATCTCCGTTAAACTCGTGCCAGTTGAATATAATATAATATAACCGTGCACCTATAACAGCCGAAGGAAGTCCGTACAAAACAATATCAAAAACGTGGTCCGACTTTATTCCGAATTTCTTGCAATTTCTCAAGCCCAAATATACTGCAAGAAACAAACCGGCAGAAATGATAATACCGTACCAATAAATCGGGAAACCGAAAATCCGGAAAGCAACCCTGTTTATTTCAAGTTCCAGGCCAAGTTTCGGAAACCTTACTATGTTTATCCCATCCATTATTATTCCCCCTTACGCAGGATTTATCACCGACAATGCAAGGTTGTCGAAATTAAAATGCTCATCAAATACTTTTTTTACATAATCAAAGGACATATTCTCATAAACATTGAAATAGTCAAACATGTTTACATCTTTAAAATACACGGAAATAAACATATGAGAGATTCTTTCTATGGAATTCAGCTGTTTAATAAATCTTCCGCTCATTGCCCTTCTAATGCGTTCATAGCTGTTTTGATCCAGTCCTTTGCTTTTTATGTTTCTAATTTCTTCAACCACCCTGTCTCTAACCGCAAAAGGATCCGCTGACTCACCTCCAAAGGCTGAATATGCATAGCTCTCCTCAATGCTGTAGTCAAAATCAAAGCTATTGTTTATAAGCCCTTCATTATAAAGCCTGTTATATAATTCTGAGCTTCTACCCATTATCATATCCAGTAAGATTTTTACGGCTATTTCCCTCTTTAAGCATTCAATCCCTTTTGTGTTGAAAATGGTATCCTTAAATCCCATCTGGAATAAAGGCATGGAAACCGCCAATTTTTGCTCAACATACTCCTTTCTTATCCGTTCCGGTTCCTCCGGGAAAATCCTCTTGATCTCCGGGACTTGACCTTTTGAATCAATGTTTTCCTCCACCTGGGAGAACACCTCGGACGGCTCAACGTCTCCCACCACCAAAACCATCATGTTGGAAGGATGGTAAAAGGTATTATAACAGGTATAAAGCACATCTTTATTAATTTTGCTTATGCTTTCAATGCTTCCCGCAATGTCGATCTTTACGGGATTCTTTTCGTAAAATGCATCCAGAAGGTTGAAAAACACTCTCCAGTTTGCATTATCATTATACATTCTAATTTCCTGACCAATGATATGCTTTTCCTTCTCAACGCTTTCCTCAGTTATATGAGGATTTTGAACAAAGGTTAAAAGAAGCTCAAAATTTTCCTTAAACCGGTCGGTACAGGAAAAGAGGTACACCGTCTGGGCAAAGCCGGTATATGCATTGGGATTTGAACCGAGCTTTGAGAATTTATCCATCACGCTTCCGTCCTTTTGTTCAAAAAGCTTATGCTCCAAAAAATGAGCGATCCCGTCGGGAACCCTTATAACATCCTTTCCTCCGTTTAAGGAAAACTCATTGTTAATGGAACCGTAATGGGTAGCAAAGGTCGCATACTTTTTTGAATACCCTTTTTTCGGTATTACAAAGGTTTTAAGTCCGCTTTGGTGCTCATGAACATACATTACTTCATCAACATTTTTATATTCAACAGTTTTAATATCCATACTGTCTGAATTCTCCCTTCAATCAAATATTATTAATCGGCATTGACTAATGATTATTCCAAGGATGTCAAGAAATAAACGGTGTCCAGCTGAATCTTTCCTGCAATATCCACCACATCCTTTTTTGTCACCTGTTTAATCTTTTCAATCATGTCGTTTGGCCCGTCATCCGTTCCTATAATGTGCTGGCTCAAATAAAAATCCACAACCTGAAGCTGGCTGTCTTTTAATGACTTGATTCCCGTCTCCATACTTTTGATGGATGCTTCATATTCGTAGTCGGAAATATTGCCGTTCTTAATATCTTCCAGCTGATTCTTTATAATTTCCATTGCCTTATCCCGGTTGCCTATTTCAATACCGCTGCTTATCACCATCAGCCCCTTAAACTTTTCCAGCCTTGAAAACACGTAATATGCCAGCCCGGCTTTTTCCCTCACATTTTGAAAAAGCTTTGAGTGAAGTCCTCCGCCGAGAATGCTGTTATATACCATCAGTTTGTAATAATCATTGCTGTCGGGGGAAATATTGGTCCTAAATCCCAAACACAATTTACCCTGGGTAACATTCATTCTTTCGGTTATATCTTTTACATCTCCTGCTTTGCTTTCAATGCCTGTCTTTCCGACAACTTTAATATTGCCCCTCTTTATCCCGGACAAACCGTCTATAATATATTTTATCTGCCCGTCATCGAGGTCACCGAATATAAAAACGTACATGGGCAGAGTTTCAAGAAAATATTTATAATGCTCATAAAGGTTTTGCGCATTGATTTTTGCCAAATCCTCAACACTTCCGTAGTCATATATACCGAAAGGTTCATTCTTGCACATCTCTTCCAGGCATTTTTCCACCGCGTATTGAACCTTGTCATTAACCCGCCCTTCTATCATTTCTTTTAGGTTTTTAGATTCCTGCTCCACATATTCAGCCTTAAAGGCATTATTTTCAACAATCGGTTTTGTAATGATGCTTAAAAGAAGATCAAAGGTTTTTTGAGTCAGGTTTGCATCGGATTTTGCATATTTATCCGAAACATACTCAAGGTAAAACTGTATAATCTGGCTCTCACCCTTTTTGGTAACTCCACAGTCAAACACGGCTCCATATAATTCTTCAAGCTTCAACGAAATATCCCGTATCGTTGGATATCCTTCGCAGCCTCTTCTCAAAACTGCGGGAAGAAGTGCGTTTTTAGTTGCCCTCTCTTTGCTTAAATCGTCATGAAAAAAAATATTTATGGAATTGGTCTTAAATTTTTGGCTCTTAATATGAAAAACCTTTATACCGTTAAACGCAGCAATCTGTGATACGTGACTTTCCGAAAGCAAAGTACTCATTCTTTAAATCCTCTCCTTATGTAAGTTATTAATACTAATAGTATAATAAAAAACCTCACCTTTATTCAATAATTGGTAAGCAAGTTTATGGATGTTTACAAACTAATAAAAATCTATGTATTGAAAATAATATAATAACGGAGGGATTTAAATGGAACATGTCAGATATTACCGAAAATATCCAAGGACCCATGCCAAGCAACAAGAGGCAGACGATAACGAATTCACTATAAGTATGGGTGCAGCAGTAGCAGCAGGAATACTTGCACTGACATTTGTCAATGGTATGTTCTGGGGGTATATGCTAAAACGAAAACTAGGGTAGATGGGGAGGCAAAACTCCCCTGCCTTTTTTGAGGGAGTGCCACTGTGAAGAAAAATGCTCCAGAAACTTGAGTTTCGCAAGTACAGAGCCTGTAAATACTCCGCGGGGGCGAGCAAAACTCGCTTCGCGTGAATGGATGCTCTCCCTTTCCGCGTTGTATTAACAGGCTCTAACACTTGCTTCACAATGTTTCTTCCATATTTTTCTTCACTCAGATAACAGCGGTGTTTAAATATAATTTTCATTCTTTCCAACACACTTCAAAATCAAATACTATAAGCGGAAGTAATTCTTTGCAGTCTCAATATCCTTTTTTATTTGCTCAACCAGGTGCTGCGCACTTTCAAACTTTTTCTCTCCCCTTATCCGTTCTATTAAAAATACCTCAATCTTCTTTCCATAGATATCGCCGTTTTCAAAATTCAATAAATGGGTTTCAACGCATCTTCTATCCAACCCGCCAAATGTAGGATTGATTCCTATGTTGGTAATTCCGGGATACATTTTGCCGTCTATACAGGTCTTTGATATGTATACTCCATCCGGGGGCAAAGCCAGCTCAATTTCAGGACTGATATTGGCAGTGGGAAATCCTAATGTGTTACCTATCCTTCTGCCCTTTTCAACAATCCCTGTTATAGAATAATGTCTTCCCAAAAGCTCAAACACTTTACCCATATCACCTATTAGAATATTCTTTCTTATAAGGGTACTGCTTACCACTTCATCCCCATGCCGTATCGGCTCAATAATAATAACCCTGAATCCCAGATCATTGCCCAATTTCCGTAAGAGCTCGGCATCACCCTCACCCTTATGTCCAAATCTATAATTAAAGCCTGCAACAGCAAGCTTCATATTCAATCTCTTTATCAGAATATCCTTTACAAACGTTTCCGGCTTCATCTTGGAAAAAGCTTCGTCAAACTTTTCAAAATACAAATAGTCCAACCTTGTCCGATTTAAAAGCTCGATTTTTTTCTCATTTGTCATAACCAAAGGAGTAATCGACTTTTTATTAATAATATTCTCAGTATGGCTACTAAAGGTATACAATACCGAATCAAAAGAATTAAAAATAGATTCGGTTATAAGCGTGTTAATCAAAGCCAGATGACCCACATGCAAACCATCGAAATTTCCAAGTCCTATACCCGTCGGTCTTATAAATTTTGTACCTTCATCCGTACCGTATATTACTTTCATAATACTACCCTTTATACTTCAATTATTTTATATTTCTATTCTTCCGTTAAGTTCAAACTCATTTTCTTTATGTTACTCAATATTACTCAACATTGCTCAATACTGCCAAAAATTATTCAATATTCTTAATATTACTTAATATCGCTCTATCTTACTCAATTTTTACTTAATATTCTCTAATATAACTTAATACTACTCAGCATTTCTCACTATCACTTAATTAAGTAAAGAAAATTTACCTTATCATATAAATATCTTCAACGGCTTGAGAGACAACTCCCCCTTTTTATTTAAAACCGTCTCTCCAAGAGCCAAAATGTTCTCATTTTCTCCAAATACACAAACCTTCTGCGATAAAGCAGGTACCGAACCTTCCAGCTTAATAAAGCCTCCGTTTAAAAATCTCTTTTCTTCCTCTTTGTCAAGACATATCCTTTCAAAATCATCAAAAACCTTTTCGATGCCTATAAATGCCTTTTCTATCGTACCGTTATCCGCCATCTCTCTAATTTGCTCTACGGTTAATGAATCATTGATATTAAAGCAACCTGCCTTCATTCTCACCAGAAAAGACATATGCCCTCCGCAGCCCAGCTTTTCCCCGATATCTGCGCACAAAGTCCTTATATAAGTACCTTTAGAACAACCCACATCAAAAATAACTTTGTTTTCCTTAATACTCAATATGTTTATAAAATGAATGGTAACCTCTCTTGGGCTCCGTTCCACTTCAATACCGCTTCTTGCGAGCTCATAAAGCTTTTTGCCGTTTTTCTTTATTGCCGAATACATAGGAGGCAATTGATTATAGCTGCCAACAAAGGACTTAACCGCAGCAGCTATATCATTTTCCGATAAATTCACTTTCGCCTCTTTTAAAATCCTTCCCAAGCTGTCCTGAGTGTCGGTGGAAATGCCCAGCGTAAGCTCAGCCCTATATACCTTGTCTTTGTCCGTCAGGTATTCAATCACCTTTGTGGCTTTGCCGATGCAAACAGGCAAAACTCCCACCGCCCCTGGATCCAGTGTTCCGGTATGCCCTATCTTCTTTACCTTCAATAATCCTCTCAAATATGCCACAACATCAAAGGAAGTCATTCCCGGGGGCTTCAATATATTCAAAATTCCGTTCATAGCTATAAGACTTCTCTAATCTCCTTTATCAATGCGTTTTTGATTTCATTTATATCTCCCTTAACGGTGCACCCGGCTGCCCTTACATGACCGCCGCCGGAATGCCTGTTTGCTATGCTGGAGACGTCAACATAAGATTTGGACCTAAAGTTAATCTTGTATTCATCATCTCCACGCTGCCTTATCAATATTGATACTTCTACCCCTTCAATATTTCTTCCTATGTTCACCAAACCATCGCAGTCTTCTTCCACAGCACCGATACTTTTCAGCATTTCATCGGTGATATAAATAAAAGCCAACTTTCCGTTTTCAAGCAACTCCATATTATCAATTGCCTTACCCATAAGCTTTACCTTGGGTAGTGATGTGGTTTCAAACACCAGTTGAGATATATTGGCCACATCCACACCGTTGTTGATAAGGTCTGCAGAAATTTGATGAGTGATTGGTGTGGTATTGCTGTATCTAAATCCTCCGGTATCTGTAGCTATTGCAACATAAAGGCAAGTTGCCATGTCCTTGTCAAGGGCTATACCCATCATTTTAATGAGCTGATATATTATTTCCCCTACAGCCGAAGAGCTCACCTTCACAAGATTCAACCGGGCAAACTCGGTATTTGTGGTATGATGGTCTATATTTACGGTTTTGTCTGCCTCCTCAAAAATAGCAATCCTTCTTCCCAGCCTTTCCAAATCCCCGGTATCCAGTGCCAATACTAGCTCATACTTATCGGGCTTTTCACCGTAAACCTGAGCAGACTCCCTTCCGGGCAAAAAACTATAGATAGAAGGTATTTCCTCTTCGAGATAAACCGTCACAACCTTATCCATTGTCCTAAGTGCAATAGCCAATGCCAGACTTGAGCCAAGCGCGTCCCCGTCTGCCGAAACATGGGGTAAAATTGCAATTCTTTCAGCTTCGTTTATTAGTTTTATAATCCTGTTCTCAACCATTTTCTACCTCTCAACAAGCATTATAGAAACAGTGTCTTTTGCATTTTAAGACTCATTCCTGATTTTGCGTTGTCTCACTGATGAGCTTTGTAATATAAGCTCCCTGCTCAATGGAATTATCAATCTCAAAATGAATCTCCGGCGTGTATCTCAGCTGTATTCTATGGCCAATTTCCCGTCGGATAAAACCTGCAGCACTTTTAAGACCTTCCAAAGAACTGTTTTTATCCTCATCATTACCCATGATACTGACATAAACCTTTGCATAACGAAGGTCCTTCGTAACATTAACATGGGTAATGCTTATAAGCTTGGAAAGCCTTGGATCCTTCAGTTCGTTTTGTATTATATTGCTTATTTCCCTTTTTATCTCCTCAGATATACGTGCGATTCTGTCCATATCAAACACTCCCAATACTGCACAACAATTTTCTGAATATGTTCTGCAATTATTTTTTAGTTCTTTACCTCTTCAATGGAAAATGCCTCAATAACGTCCCCTTCTTTGATGTCATTAAACTTTTCTATAGATAATCCGCATTCAAAGCCCTGAGCAACCTCTTTGACATCATCCTTAAATCTCTTTAATGATGCAAGTTTTCCTTCATGAATGACAATGCCATCCCTGACCAGCCTTATATCGGAGTTTCTAACAATTTTCCCGTCGGTGACATAACCTCCGCCGATGGTACCTATTCCGGAAACCTTGAATATCTGCCTGATTTCCACATGTCCAAGAACAACCTCTCTATAAGTCGGGTCAAGCATTCCTTTCATGGCAGACTGTATATCTTCAATTGCGTCGTATATTATTCTATAAAGTCTCAAATCAACGCCTGCGTCCTTTGCCGCATCTATTACCTTAGAAGAAGGTCTCACATTGAAACCGATTATTATGGCATTGGATACCTGTGCCAAAGTTACATCGGATTCGGTAACAGCACCCACTGCACCGTGAATAATCTTGATCCTCACTTCATCATTGCTGAGCTTCTCCAGCGACTGTTTAACAGCCTCAACAGACCCCTGAACATCAGCCTTAACAATTATATTAAGTTCCTTAACCTTTCCTTCTTTAATCTGATTAAACAAATCCTCCAGTGAAACCCTGGCAGTTGCTTTCAATTGCTGTTCTCTTTGCTTGAGCTTCCTCTTTTCCACTAGATGCTTTGCCACTTTTTCGTCGGTAACCGCATGGAAAATTTGTCCTGCTTCAGGTACTTCCGGCAAACCGAGAATCTCCACCGGAGTGGATGGACCGGCTTTTTTAATTCTGCGGCCTTTATCGTCTGTCATAGCCCTGATTCTTCCGAAGGTAACACCGGTTATTATGGAATCCCCCGTATTCAAAGTTCCCCTCTGCACCAGCAAGGTGGCTATAGGTCCTTTATCCTTGTCAAGTCTTGCTTCTATAACAGTTCCCTTAGCCTGTTTATTGGGATTGGCCTTAAGATCGTTCATATCTGCAACAAGAAGTACCATTTCAAGTAAACTGTCTATATTAATTCTCTTCTTAGCAGAAACCTCAACACAAATGGTATCGCCACCCCATTCTTCCGGAACCAGGCCATATTCCGTCAATTCCTGCTTAACCCTTTCCGAATTTGCAGCCGGTTTGTCAATTTTATTAATTGCAACTATAATATTAACATTTGCAGCCTTTGCATGGTTTATTGCTTCAACGGTTTGAGGCATAACACCGTCATCGGCAGCCACAACAAGTATTGCTATATCGGTAACCTGCGCTCCTCTAGCTCTCATGGCCGTAAATGCCTCGTGTCCCGGGGTATCGAGGAATGTGATATTTCTATTATTTATTTTAACCATATATGCACCGATATGCTGTGTAATTCCACCGGCTTCACTATCAATAACATTTGTCTGCTTTATGGCATCCAAAAGGGATGTCTTACCATGGTCAACATGTCCCATTACAACCACTACCGGCGGTCTTGGCACAGCTTCCGGATCATTGGCATCATCGCTGTCATCAAAGAGAATATCTTCTTCGCTGATAACAACTTCCTTCTCCGCTTTTACCCCAAATTCATCAGCCACGATTGCTGCCGTATCAAAATCAACCTCTTGATTTAGTGTTGCCATAATACCAAAGGACATTAACTTCTTTATTACTTCAGCAGAGGTCTTTTTAAGAGCTTCAGCCAGTTCCTTGACCGTTAAAACCTCCGGAATTTTTATTGAAGTAAGCACAGCCTTAGGAGGAATATATTTTTCTTCTTTTTTCTCTTCTTTCTTTGCCTTTTTTATCTTCCTCTTGCCTTTCATGCCGTCAACAAAGAGATCATCCAATTCAAAGTCATTTGACAATACCTCGGATACGCCCTTCTTTGCGGTAAGAACACTCTTTAAAACCTTGCTGTTGTTTTTGGTTTTCATTTGTTTGGCTGATTCTTTCTTAAATTCCCTTTTTGTATCTTTTTCCACATCCTTGTTCAGTTCCCGTCTTTCCGCTCTCTGTGAATTCATTTCCTCTTTTTGAGAAGCTGTAAGTTCAACCTTGGGAATATCTAAACGCTTACTTGCCGTACGGTTCATATCCTGACCCCTGTCACCGAAAGAAGCAGTTTTTTCTTTTGATCCAAAATTATCATCCTTCGGACGGTTATTATCGTTTTTATTGTCTTTATTATAATTGCCGTCCCTTTTAAAATTGGCATCCTTCCTATGACCGCTGTCTTTTTTATCATTCTTCTTTATATCATTATTATAACCGCTCTTTTTATTTTCATTGGCTTTAAAGTCCTTCTTTTTATTATCATTCTTCACATTATCAACAATTGGTTCGGCAGATGGCTGATTGCTCTGAACATTAACCGTCTTGTGAGCAACATCCATATCCTTTTTCTCTTCTTCTCTCTTCATCTGTGCATTAACACTATTATTCAAAGTGTCCGGCTTAACCTGGGTATCCAAAGCCTCATTCTTAACCGATTTATTCACAGCATCATCCTTTATTGAATCATCTTTAACTGCTTCAGTTTTGTTACTGCTTACTATTTCTTTATTATTCCCAACTTGGCTGTTATCCTTGATATCAGCATGTGATTTTAAACCCACCCCTTTATCAACAGGAGCCGTTGTATCCTTTATTTCTGTCATTGTCTCTATTTTTTCCTTCTCCATCGTCTTACCTTTATCTATCACCTTATTATTTTCCTTAGCCTGAATTTCTTTCTTTTCATTTTCTACCATTTTTTTATAATCCGGTTTGGTATCTCTCACAAAACCAGGCCTTAAACCTGAATTAGAGCTTGCTACCTTTACAAAATCATTTCGTTTTCGCTTTCCTTCCTTTTTTGAATCCTTCTGACCGGCAGGTTCATTATCCTTTTCCGATTCCTGTGAATCCAGATAAATCTCTGTGGTTCTGATTATTCTCGGTGCCTTTTTGGCTCCTTTTTTCATTTCAACATTTTGCTGAATAATTTGAGGAGCGGAAGTAGTCTTTTTTTCTTCGGTATCAGATTTATCCTCATTATGTCTAATAACACCAATATGATCATATAATGCTTCAAGTTGATCCTCTTCCAGAAGACTCATATGGTTTTTAACTTCTATATTTATTTCCGCCAATTTTTCCATCAGCCTTTTGCTTGTTGTATTAAGCTCTTTTGCAATCTCATATACTCTTTTTTTCGTCAATAGATTCACCCCCGCATCCAATTTTTTCATCATCAATCAATTGCAATATCCGTTTTGAAAATCCCAATTCCTGTATAGCTATCACCGACCTTAAATCCTTACCGATAAATTTGCCCAATAACTCCTTTTTACCGAAGATTCTTATATTTATATTATAATAACGACAGGCATCCGTAAACTTTTTTTTTGTGTTGGGTGAAGCATCCTCCGCTACAATTACCAAGCTTACCTTTCCTGCCTTTATAGCCCTTTCACATGTCTCATCCCCTGAGACCAGCTTATTTGCTTTTCTTGCCAAGCCCAAAAAAGAGTATATTCTTTCAGACATTACCATCCTCCAGATCTTTTTTCAAAGATTCATATATCTCCTCATTAATAGATGTCTCAAAAGCCCTTTCAAGCCGCTTTCCCTTTCTTGCTTTTTCAAAGCAAGAAAGGCTTCTACAGATGTATGCACCTCTTCCCGGCTTTTTACCCGTAAAATCAATGGATATTTCATTTTCCTTGTTCTTCACAACTCTAATCAGCTCTTTTTTTGGCTTCATCTCCTGACATCCAAGGCACATTCTCATTGGAATCTTTTTTTGTTTCAACACTCATCACATCCCAAATAATACTATTTGTGATATCACCAAAAAATATAATATATTTCTGCTATTTTATTGTTTAAACCTAAAATCCTCTATTCATCGGATTCGTCAACAAAATCCTTTTCGTCTTCATCCAGAGTGTTTTCAGCCTCTTCATAATTTTCATAATACTCTGCCGGATTATATCCCTGATCGCTGTAAGAGTTGTCTTCTCCATCATTTAAAGCATTGTAGCTGCCGTCGAAATTCAAGAGCTGTTGTTCAATAGTTGCTCTAAGCTGAGATTCACTCTTTATATCAATTTTCCATCCGGTAAGCTTTGCAGCAAGCCTTGCGTTCTGCCCTTCTTTTCCTATTGCCAATGACAGCTGGAAATCCGGTACAGTCACCTTTGCACTCTTTTCTTCTTCATTTACGTCCACTCTTACCACTTTTGCCGGGCTAAGGCTACTGGAAATGTATTCCTGAATATTGCTGCTCCACTTTATTATATCTATCTTTTCGCCCCTCAGCTCATCAACAATAGCCTGAACCCTGGTACCCTTTTGACCCACACAGGCACCGACGGGGTCTACATTATCGTCCTTGGAGAAAACCGCAATTTTCGTTCTTGATCCCGGCTCTCTTGAAATACTCCTGATCTCTACTATTCCCTCATAGATTTCCGGAACTTCAAGCTCAAAAAGTCTTTTAACTATTCCGGGATGCGTTCTTGAAACTATAATCTGAGGACCTTTTGTGGTTTTCTTAACCTCAATTATATACGTCTTTATACGGTCATTAAATTTATATTCTTCACCCGGTATTTGCTCTGAGAGCGGCAGAATTGCCTCGGCTTTTCCAAGGTCAATAATCACGTTTTTCCTTTCCGTCCTTTGAACAATCCCGGTAACAATCTCGCCTTCCTTATTGGAAAATTCATTAAAAATAATTCCTCTTTCAGCTTCCCTGATTCGTTGAACAACCACCTGTTTGGCTGTTTGAGCAGCTATTCTTCCGAATTTTCTCGGTGTAACCTCTATCTCAACCACATCGTTTTCTTCAAGCCCAGGATTGATTTTCTTTGCATTTTCAACCGATATTTCCAGCAAATCATTCTGAGGATTACTGGTAACCTTCTTCAAGGCAAATACCTTAAAATCACCGGTCTGACGGTCAATAAAAACCTTCACGTTTTGTGACGAGCCAAAGCTTCTCTTATATGCCGATATAAGAGCAGCCTCAATGGCTTCAATTATAACTTCTTTATCAATCCCCTTGTCTTTTTCCAACTGCTCCAATGCATGAATCAAATCCGCACTCATTTTTTTAGATCCTCCTTATTTAGTTTTCATGTTATATAATATCCAATATCAATCAGGAGCGCACATTTTAAAATTATATTTTTAACTAAAGTTAAACTTGACGGTTTTCACAATATTACCAACTACGTGGCAAACATTATAAAATTAAATTACAAATAAAGTTAGAACTTAATCAATCTTCTTACCAATGCAATTTTATCGCGTTCAAACTCCATTTTTTCTCCGTTTTCTTTTTCTATAAGAATCACAGAGCTGTTATGACCCAATAGCTTTCCTTCAAATATCTTTTTATCGTCAATAGGTTTAAAAAGCTTGATTTCAACCATCTCTCCCTTGAACCGTTCAAAATCACTGTCCTTCTTTAACGGCCGGTCTAAACCTGGAGAAGACACTTCGAGAAAGTATTTCTGCGGTATGGGATCTTCCCTATCCAAAATATCACTTATTTCTTCACTTACAATCTTACAGTCGTCAATAGTTATACCTCCCGGTTTATCAATATAGATCCGCAAAAAATAATTGGATCCCTCCTTTATGAACTCAACATCAACCAGTTCAAAGGAGTGTTTATCAACTATGGGAGTAGCAAATTTTGTAACCAACTCTTCTATTTTCTTTTTTGTCATATTAACCTCCAGTAGAATTAACCAATAAAATCTCAGGGGCATCAAGCCCCTAAATCTTAAAGTACATTGCTTCGTAAAATTCCAAGTAGTTCAAATTAATACGAAAGAGTGGGAATGACCCACTCTTTACCTTAAGTTACTATTTGCTTTAGTCCAGAAGTATTATATCATTATTATTTGTAAATATCAACATTTTATTAGCAATTAATTATATTTTATAGTTTGACCGAGATTTACACTATTCATGGAAGAAATACGGAAGAGCATCATAAATATAATGTCTTACATATCCCCACCAGTGTGTAAGGCCCGGAGCTACAAGGAAGTAGAAATTACCCTTGGAAAAATCCGAAGTATATACAAATTGCGGCTTCGTTTTCATAGCTTCAATTTGCGGTACCATATTATTATATGCAATATCCTCGGTACCTGTGGCTGCCAATACGAAGTACTGTCTATTTGAATATCCGAAATTATTTATTGATGTAACAAGGGCATTAGCTTTATCCTGACCGGAATTTCCAGCCCAGTAATCTCCGCTGAGAGGCATAAAGTATGCAACGTAATCAAGGCAGTTAGCCATTACCGTCCATGTTGTCAAACCTCCCATTGAGAATCCTCCAAAGGCTCTGTGCATTCTGGAAGCTTTAATTCCCTCAGGAGTTGTTGACTCTGCATAAGTAGAGTACTTGCCTTCTACAAAGGGAATTACATTTGCCTTGAATTCCTGATAGAAATTCTGAGCTGTGCAGTTTCCGCCATTGAAGGTAGGTGTTACCACAATCAATGGCTCAAGCTCGCCATTCATAATCATGTGGTCAAGGATACGGTGCAAATTAACATCGTTGCTAAAAATCGTATTTTCGTTTTCTCCTCCGCCATGCATGAGGTAGAAAATATTATATTTTTTGCTTGGGTCATAACCGTAAGGAAGATATACATTTAGACTCTTGGTTCCGTTTATCCCTGTATATGTTTCCTTTACAATTCTTCCCGGCTGTGGGCACTGATTCAAATAAGAGTTCGGAGCGGGACGATATTGTAAAGCAGCATCGTAATTAAAAGGAGGTTTTTCAGGGTCATTATTTCCCGGATCATTATTTTCATCTACAGGAAATTTGTCAATTTTTCTTAAAACGTAACGTTTAACAAGAGTCACGTCCATGCTGTCTACTGATCCGTCCCGGTTAACGTCAGCTGCAGCTTTAGTCTCTTCATCGGGAACAATTTTTCTCAGTACAATTCTCTTTAATATTGTTAAGTCCAAGGAGTCAATAGAACCGTCATCGTTTAAATCTCCATACGTAATTTTTTTAGGATCTGCAGGTCCGGTTATTACAGTTCCTGCAACCGCTCCGATTGCTTCATCAATATAAAAATCAATGGTATCATCGGCTGTTTCCACATAAACATACATATCACTTGCATCTGAAGGAATTGTGAATTGCGGGTTATACAAGTGAACCCATTGATTGGGGCCTACCGTCTTCTCAGCTATAGTATCATAATGAGGATCACCGTTTGAATCTACATATTGAAGCTTCATGTAGAACGTTGTGGAAGCAGCACCTTGCTTAAACATTGCAACAGTACTGAAGCAATATTTATTCCCGGGCTTATATGTTCTGGCACTTAATGCCCGCTGTGCTCCGTTCCATGCAGCTGTACGATTATTGACCAAAAGGGACTGTGAACCTTTATATGCTGCACTGCTGCTTGTCTGAACTTGCGCAGCTCCTCTACCGGTCCATTGGCCCAAACTGCCTTCGAAGGTATCATGGTAATAATATCCGTTTTCATCCGGCTCCTCTGGGTTGCCTCCGCCACCGCCGCCAACCGGATTGTCACCGTCTCCCCATTCGGACTGAGGAATAATTGAAGCTACTGCATTATAGGCTGCCTTAGGTTGATTGCTTCCGTCAAATAAAAGAGGTGCATTTTGTGAACCGAGCCAGGTATTGGAATCATTAGGTCCCCATACACAAACAGCCGTAACCTTTCCTTTGCTGGAATTATTATTTATATCGACTGCCGCCTGGAAAACGGCTTTATATTTGTCAGCCTGCTGCTGGAAGCTAAATTTACCGCTTTCAGTACTTACATCAAGCTCGGTAATCTGAACATCACAACCGATATTTATATATTTCTGCAGAGCTGCTTTATAATTCTGTATACCTGAAAATCCATTCATATCCGAATTGATATGGGATTGCATTCCCACACCGTCAAGTAAGCCCTTGTTGTATAAAGATGCACACATTGAAGCAATACAGTCTCTCTTATGGTCCCAATATTCGTTGTAATCGTTGTAATAAAGTTTACAATTTGCCGGAGCATATTTTCTTGCATATGTAAATGCTTTCTCAATAAACTTGTTGTCCCCGTAAATTTGAACCCATGGAGATCTTCCGTTTCCGTATCCCGGCTCTCTTGCACCGCCGTAATTTCTGGTCCTGTTGGAATCATCACTTACTGCCTCATTAACGACGTCATAAGCATAAAGATTTAATGACGGATACTGTCTTTGTATTTCAGCAAACATATTCTTTATGTAGCTTTCCAAACGCTGATCCATAACCGATTGAGATACCCAGCTACCGTTATCCTGGAAATTGCTCTTGAAGAACCATTGTGGTGTCTGGCTGTGCCATACTAATGTATGACCTCTGACGGCTATATTATTTTTTGCACAGAAGTTTAATATACTTGCAGCACGGTTCAAAGATACTCTGATATTTGTATTGGTTGAACCGGATTGAACCAGTGTGGCATCAGGCTTCATTTCGTTCTCACAAGTGATACTGTTAAACTCTCTTATAATCATTGCAGTTATAGATGAATTGTTTACCGTTCCGGAGTTAAGTACCGAACCTACTCTGAAATACTTTGCATATATATCCTTCAATACTCGATTACCTGCTGCAGATGCTGTATTTGATCCTACTATTCTCTTCTGAGTTACGGTCACATCGTCAAAAATGAAATCCGAAGTGCTGTTGGTTGTGATATATAAAGTGATATCCAATGCAGTTTTCGGTGCTTTATATTTTGTTGAAAGTTCTACCCATTCTCCTGCTGCAGCATCCTTGGTTGCAATTACTTTTGTAATTCTCTCTTCCGTTTCTGCATCCAGATAGCTCAAAGAAAGCTTAAAGGTTTCCACATCAGTACCTTCATGCTTTGCATAAATGCTGTAATTGTACTCAATGCCACCATCAAGATAAAAACCTTTTTGTGAATAGGCTCCGTCTTCTTCACTGGAGCGGTTTGATACCATCATACCCCTTGATGCATTATTACCTTGGTTTTCAACAGCATTTAATACCGTGTCGACTCCTAAATTACACCACCCGTCATAGTCAACCTCAAAATTGTCGTAAACAAGCTCGTAATCGGCAAATAATATCCCTGTATTAAAGGGCAATACGGAAAACACGCCGATTAACAAAATTATGGCCGTTAATTTCGCCAAAAAACTTTTGATTCTCATAACCTACCTCCCTTTAAAAAATTAAATAATATAAATTTAGCTATATACTTCTATTTTATTAATACGTAAGGAATATATTTTTTCGGTTGGGGATTTTAACTTTTTTTCGATTTTTTTTTACAAATTAGATTTTTAAGAAAAGCGACTTTCTTCCTATTTTCAACTTATATTCTAAGATATGAAATATTAAGTTTCACAAGTCCGGAGCCTGTTAATATATTATCAGATGAGAGCAAAATTCGCTTCGAGCAAACTGATGCTTTGCCTCTTTTCTTTGTATTAACAGGCTCTATAACATGCTTCACCAAGGTTCTTGGTTATTTTCTTCAAATATATATATTCGAAAATTCTTTTTCAAACATCTTTATCCGAACAAACTTATCTGGTTACTCTCAGGCCAACCGTCAAGGCAACCGTTTTGCTGTAAAATTTCTATTACTGTCTTGCTTATCTTTGCGCGGGTCCTCAGGTCGTCAATGGACAAAAACTCCCCATGGCTCCTTGCCTCAACTATATTTCGAGCCGCAGCAATTCCCAGCCCCTGAAGGGCATTTAACGGAGGTCTGATTCCATTAGGGGTTATCTGAAATTTTGTAGCATCGGATTGGTAAATGTCAATAGGTAAAAAACTTATACCTCTTGCATACATTTCATTAGCGACCTCAAGAATTGTAAGAACATTCTTTTCCTTCTGAGTCATGTTATTGCCTTTCTGTTCCAACTCCCGTATGCAGTTTCTTACCTTGGCCTGCCCATGGCACATCATGTTGGCATCAAACTCGTCCGCCCTAACCGTAAAATAAGTAACATAAAACGCCTCAGGATAATAGACCTTAAACCATGCAATTCTAAATGCCATCATAACATAAGCTGCCGCATGGGCTTTCGGAAACATGTATTTTATTTTCTTACATGACTCAATATACCATTCGGGCACTTTATTCTCCCTCATTATCTGCTCGTACTCTTCTTTTAAGCCTTTACCCTTTCTTACATCCTCCATAATTTTAAACGCTGTCTTAGGAGGAAGTCCGCAATGTATCAAATACAGCATTATATCATCCCTGGTACATATAACCTCAGAAAGCGTTGCCACTTTGCTTCTGACAAGATCCTGGGCATTGTTGAGCCATACATCGGTTCCGTGGGACAGCCCCGATATCCTTATGAGCTCGGAAAAGGTTGTGGGCCTTGTATCCACCAGCATCTGGCGCACGAACTTTGTCCCGAACTCAGGAACGGCAAAGGTTCCCACCTCGCTGTTTATGTCTTCGGGCCGAACATTTAAAGGCTCAGTGCTGCTGAAAAGACCCATGGTTCTTTCTTCCCCTATGGGGATTGTACGGGCATTAACACCGGTAAGATCCTCAAGCATCCTTATTACCGTAGGATCGTCATGCCCCAATATGTCCAGCTTCAAGAGCCTTCCGCTAATGGAGTGGTAATCAAAATGGGTAGTGATTATATTGGATTCGGTATCGTCTGCAGGCCGCTGTATCGGACAAAATTCGTATATTTCCCGGTCCTGGGGAACAATCATAACGCCCCCGGGATGCTGGCCTGTGGTCCTCTTTACGCCGGTACAACCCTTAACCAGCCTGCCTATTTCAGCATTGGTCTTAACCAACTCCCGCTCATCAAGATAATTTTTGACAAAACCGAAGGCCGTCTTTTCCGCAATGGTTCCAATGGTACCGGCACGGTATACATGTCCGACCCCAAACAGCTCTTCCGTATATTTATGGGCAACCGGCTGGTATTCCCCCGAAAAGTTAAGGTCAATATCCGGCTCTTTATCTCCGTCAAAGCCCAGGAAAGTTTCAAAGGGAATATCATATCCGTCCCTTTTAAGTTCCTTACCGCAATTGGGACAAACTTTTTTCGGCAAGTCAAAACCGCAGCCATAGCTTCCGTCCTGAATAAATTCACAGTATTTGCAGCTTTCGCAAATATAATGCGGCGGCAGGGAATTAACTTCGGTTATACCGATAAGATACGCTACAAAGGAAGAACCGACAGATCCCCTGGAACCTACAAGATAACCGTCGCTAAGGGATTTTTGTACAAGCTTTTGCGCAATAATATACATAACCGAAAAGCCGTTTTTAATAATGGAGTTCAGCTCCTTTTCCATCCGCTTTTCCACAACCTCGGGAAGCTTTTCTCCATATATCTCTTTTGCCCTTTTTTCCGCCAAAGTCCGAATCTCCTCCTCGGCGCCTTCTATCTTGGGCGGGAAAGTACCATTGGGTATGGGAATTATATCCTCACACATATCTGCAATCAAATTCGTATTCTCCACAACCACCTCATGGCATTTCTTCTCCCCAAGATAGCTGAATTCCTCCAGCATCTCTTCGGTGGTACGGAAATAAAGGGGTGCCTGGTTGTCCGCATCGGAAAATCCCTGTCCGGCCATAAGTATTCTTCTGAAGACCTCATCTTCCGGATCCATAAAATGAACGTCACAGGTTGCAACCACCGGCTTGTTATATCTCTCTCCCAAAGCCACAATCTTTCGGTTTATATCCTTGAGCTCTTCCATGCTGTTTACCGTCCCGTTATCAATCATAAACCGGTTATTGCCCAAGGGTTGTATTTCAAGATAATCATAAAACCTTACGATTTTTGAAATCTCCTCATCACTCTTTTTTTCAAGTATTGCCCTGTAAAGCTCCCCTGCCTCACACGCACTTCCGAGAATCAGACCTTCTCTATAGGTCATAAAAAGCTTTTTCGGAAGTCTCGGCCTCTTATGAAAATACTTTAAATGCGACTCTGACACAATTTTGTATAAATTCTTAAGACCTATATAGTTTTTTACAAGTATAATAGCGTGATATGTGGAATGGGTCTTATAGCTATTTTCACAATCCCCAAAAACATTGTCTATATCATCTATGGTCTTAACGTTTTTCTTCTTCAAAATCTCAATGCATTTAGTAAAAATTCCTGCACAAGCCATAGCATCATCAAGAGCCCTGTGATGATTTTTCAATTCCACCCCTAAATGCTTTGCAACAATATTCAGCCTATGCTTTGAAAGCTCGGGAAACAACTGCCTGGAAAGCTCCAAGGTATCTACAACGGGATTTTCCATTTCTATTCCCAGCACTCGAGCGTTATGCCGTATAAATCCGGCGTCAAAGGACGCATTATGCGCTACCAGCACAGCTCCTTTTGAAAACTCCAAAAACTCCGGCAAAACCGATTCAACGGTCGGTGCCTCCGCCACCATTTCGTCGGTGATACCGGTAAGCTTTACAATATGCTCCGGTATTGGAATTTGAGGATTTACAAAGGTACTGTATGTATCCACTATCTGCCCGTTCCTCAGTTTAACTGCACCGATTTCCGTTATCTTGTCCTTATCTGCTTGTAGCCCCGTGGTCTCAATATCAAATACAACAAACTCTCCGTCAATGGGATGTCCGTTGGCATAGTAGACTATTGGAACGGCATCGTCCAAAAGATATGCTTCAATACCGTAAATTATCTTTATTCCGAACTTTTTCCCCGCGTCAGCGGCATCGGGGTATGCCTGTACAACTCCGTGATCGGTTATGGCAATTGCCTTGTGTCCCCATTCATGAGCCCTTTTCACCAATTCCTTAACCGGAGTGACACCGTCCATGGCACTCATCTGCGTATGAAGATGCAGCTCCACCCTTTTTTTCTCAGCATTATCCTTCTTAGTCTTTTTGGGAACTTCAATAATGTCTGAGGCAATTACGGTAAGTTCCTTGGAAAATTTATCATACTGGGCTTCACCCCGAACCTTCACCGATACATTTTCCTTGAGCCGCTCTATAACGTTCTCATGTTTGCTTTTGTCCACAAAAATTTTTACAGTAATCGAGCCGGTATAGTCCGTAATATCAAATATGTAAAGAGTTTTACCGCTGTTAAGGGTCCGTTCCTCGGTCCTTATAATATCGCCGCATATGGCAACTCTTCCGGAATCCTGCGTAACCTCGGACATATTCATTATACTGTCATTGAAGCTTTTTCCGAAAATAATATCCGAATCCGCCGGCTTAGCATTGGTGGCATAGGACTTGGAAGACTCCGCTACCTTCGGCTCCTTTGGGATATTGCTTATAACCGTATCCGTCACTATTTTTGCTTCTTCATTTTCTTTTAGCTCAATATATTCATTTATTATTTCCTCATCTATCGCGCAATCTATGAATTCAACCCGTATCTTTACACCAAAACCGTCCTCGAGTATTTTTTCTATCAGGCTGTCACATTTCTTACTTTTTAATATTTCACTGCCCCTTGTTTTGAGCTGTATTTGAAGCTTCTTGTCATCGATACTCCAAGTGCAGCCTTCCATTATTCCCCGGCACAACACAATTTTATTTTTAACTGTATGTACAATACTGTCCCAGTATTTTGAAACAATATCTTCTGTGGACAAATTAACATTAAAAAAGGCCTTGATATAGACATGCTCAAGTTCAAATGCCTTTCTTAAGGTCTTCTCCAAATTTTCCAAGGCCTCTGCGGGTATAAGATTTTCCGATATTATTTGAATTTCCAGCTTTCTGGATTTTCTATAAAGGTTTATACCCTGTATCCTTGCCGATTCAAAATATTTTTTAACAATGTCATTGTCTTGTATCTCCGGAAAAAGCTCCTGAAGTTTTTTATCCTGCAACATTACATTTTGCATAACCGAACCCCTCTTTTGCACTACATTTTCATGATTTCCTCCATAAGCTCATCCACTATTTTATCCTGAGGAATTTTTCTAATTATTTCACCTTTTTTGAAAAGAAGTGCCTCATTCTTGCCTCCCGCAATGCCAATATCGGCTTCCCTTGCCTCTCCGGGTCCGTTTACGGCACAGCCCATTACTGCAACCTTTATTGATTTGTCAATCTTTCCAAGCCTCTCTTCCACCTCTGAAGCAATTTTAATAAGGTCTATCTGGCATCTTCCGCATGTAGGACAGGAAACAAACTCAACTCCGCCCTCCAAAAGCCCGAGAGATCTTAGCAATTCTTGTCCCACTCTGACTTCTTCTCTCGGGTCACCGGTTAAGGATACCCTAATGGTATCTCCGATACCTTCTGCCAGCAAGCATCCCAAACCCACACAGGATTTAATAGTACCTCTAAACAACGTTCCCGCCTCGGTCACTCCGATATGCAAAGGATAATCCGTTTTTTCAGACATAAGCCTGTATGCCGCAATGGTCATTGGCACACTGGATGCCTTTAAAGAAAATACAATATCATAAAAATCCAATTCCTCCAGTATCCGGGCATGCTCCAGAGCACTTTCCACCATAGCCCTGGGAGTTAAGCCGTACTTTTGCGTAATATTTTTCTCCAAAGACCCGGCATTCACTCCGATGCGTATGGGTATGTTTCTTTCCTTTGCAACCTCAACAACCTTTTTAACCCTTTCCCTGTCCCCGATGTTGCCGGGATTAATCCTTATTTTGTCGGCTCCCTTTTCCATGCTTGTAATGGCAAGCCGGTAATCAAAATGTATGTCGGCCACCAGAGGTATTTTTATAGATTTTTTTATTTCTTCTATAGCCTCCGCTGCTTCATTGTCCGGTACTGCCACTCTAACTATTTGACATCCTTCTTCTTCCAGCATCTTTATTTGATTTACGGTAGCTTTTATATCCCTTGTATCGGTATTGGTCATTGATTGGACCGCAACAGGCGAGCCACCCCCGATACTGATATCTCCGACCTTTACCGTTTTGGTTTTCTTTCTGTCAATATAATTCATTTAATATTTCTCCCTTTAAAATAATTTCGGACACCCCAAATCCTTCCGGTTCATATCCGAAAGAATACGATTATATTATACCAAAATCATTTTATAATAAATCTCATAATATCGTTGGCCATAACAAATATGGAAAACCCTATCAAAATAAAGAACCCTATTGACGTAATTATTGCTTCCTTTTCTACCGGTATCTTCTTTCTGCTTATGGCCTCTATTGCCAAAATCAAAAGCTTGCTTCCGTCCAATGCCGGAAAAGGCACAAGATTGGTGGCTCCAATTGCCGCACTTATAAGACCCGTCCAGAGAAGAATTTGCAAAAGAGCCTCCATAAAGGTTTCACTCCTCTGGGCTGCATTATTCATAGTACTGACAATACCCACAGGTCCCGTCATTTCCGTAATGGATACTTGACCGGTTACAAGCCAATAAAGGCTGTAAGGTACCATACGGATATTGGAATAGGTAAATCTCGCAGCACTACCCATTATCCCCAACAGGCTGCCCTTCTCCACTCTTAAAAACTCCATACCAAGCTCATAGTTTTCCGTTAATCTGGGTGTAATATTTAACACCTGCTTGCTGCCCTGTCTTTCAACAGTAACAGCAACCTCCGCTTCCTCATTTTCCTTTAGAAAAGCCTTAATCTCTTCAATAGCGGTAACCTCCGTACCGTTTAGGGCTACAATTTTATCCCCCACTTGCATACCTGCCTTTTCCGCCGGTCCGCCCATAGCCAGGTCCGTTACAACATTGGATCTGCCCGGTGTGGAATCGGCATAAAAACCGAACAGGTACTCTCTATAAACTTTAGGCACAATATCTTTCGTAATGAGTTCCTTTTCCCCTTCTCTTTTAATTGTAATTTGGGTGGGTTTTCCCTTTGAAATATACAAAAACTGTATAACTTCCATGGGATCATATATGCGTTTGCCGTTATACGCGACAACCGTGTCTCCTTCCATAATGCCTGTCTCAGCGGCTGAGGAGCCTTCGTGTACCGTTTTTACGGTTCTGGTATTATAGCCTGTGAAAGAATATACAATACAGATAAGCAAAAACGCCAAAATCAAATTGGAAAGAGGCCCCGCTGCTATAACCGAAGCTCTCACCCATACAGGCTTGTTAATAAATGCCCTTTCACTGTCCGAGTCCTCATCTTCACCTTCCATTTTAACATAGGCAAGTATGGGAAACACCCTCAAAGAATACATTGTTTCTCCTTTTCGAAAGCTGAAAATCTTAGGTCCCACAAAAAGGGAAAACTCTTCAACCTTTATACCCGATAACTTTGCAACAATAAAGTGTCCCAGTTCATGCACTATAATAATTAAATTAAACGCCATAAAAACCATTAAAAGTCTCATTGAAAACCTCCTTGAAACGCATTAATCAGAAACCGTTTCCCCAACTTTCTCTCTTGCCCACAAATCCATTTTTATTATATCGTCAAGATCCGGTGTATCCTCAACCGTATGGCTTGTCATAACCCTCTCAATTATCTGCGGTATTTCCAAAAATCCAATTTTCTCTTCCAGGAACAATCTTACCGCCTCTTCATTTGCAGCATTCAACACCGCGGGCATTGTTCCTCCGATCCTCAATGCCTCATATGCCAGCTTAAGGCATGGAAATGCTTCCGTGTCCGGAGCCTCAAAGGTAAGGGTATTGTTCTTAATTAAGTCAAGCTTTGAAAAACCGTTCATAAGCCTTTTGGGGTATGTAAGTGCCAGCTGTATCGGAAGTCTCATGTCAGGAGAGCCCAACTGGGCCATTATAGCTCCATCCCTAAATTCCACCATTGAATGAACTATACTCTGGGGATGAATCAAAACCTCTATCCTGTCCAACGAAACATCAAAAAGCCAACGGGCCTCAATGACTTCCAAGCCTTTATTCATCATTGTCGCAGAATCAATGGTTATTTTGCTTCCCATACTCCAATTGGGATGCTTCAGTGCTTCCTTTACCGTTACATTTTTAAGCTCATCCCTCTTTCTTCCCCTAAAGGGTCCCCCCGAAGCAGTCAAAATAATTTTTGAAACATCCTCTTTATTATTGCCCATTAAGCATTGAAAAATAGCAGAATGCTCACTGTCCACCGGAAAAATCTCAACCTTCCTTTTTTGAGCCTCCGCCATAACAATTGAACCTGCGGTTACAAGGGTCTCCTTATTGGCAAGGGCAATATTTTTCCCGTTTTTTATTGCTTCCATCGTAGGTACAAGCCCGGCAATTCCAACAATAGCCGAAACCACAGTCTGTGCCCCCTCAACGGAAGCAACTTTTTTTAGCCCCTCAACTCCGCCGGCCACTTCAATAGAAGTATCCTTAAGTCTTGACCTTAAAACTTCGGCCATGTTTTCGTCCATTACTGCCACAATACGGGGTTTAAACTCCCACGCCTGTTTTTCCAGCAACTCAATATTCTTATTTGCCGCCAATCCCTCAACCTTTATATTAAGATTTTTAGCCACATCCAAGGTTTGGACACCGATGGAACCCGTAGATCCCAAAACCGATATTCTCTCCACCATATAATATATCTCCTTAAGCTATTCATTATGATATATACCAACATAATAAAAAAGAATCACCGGCAACGGATGCCAAGAATTACATAATAAAATTGATATAATAATAAATTACGGGAGCAGTAAAAAGTATACTGTCAAACCGGTCAAGGGCTCCTCCGTGTCCGGGCATAATATTTCCATAGTCCTTAACCTTGACAAATCTCTTTATGGCAGACGCCGCCCAGTCTCCCAATTGGGATATTACACCGCATAAAATCCCCAACACTATGTAATGATAAAGTGAAATAACGGAAACATTTCCGCTTGAAATAAGATATACTCCGTACAATGTCGTTGCAACGGTACATCCGAGCATCCCGCCTATTGCCCCTTCTACGGTTTTTTTCGGGCTTATCTCCGGCATAAGCTTGTGCTTGCCGAAAAGCAATCCCGAAAAATACGCAAAGGTATCCGTAGAAAAAGCTCCGATAAAAATAAGCCAAACAAGAAAAAAACCATTTTCCATATTCCTAATAAGGACAATAAATGAAAATAAAAAAGTTATATAAAAAACACCGAAGACTGTAACGGCAACATCCACGATGTTGTATTTCCTATGCAAAAAAACAATACAGGACAATGAAGCCACCAACATTATAAAAACAGCCAGTGACAAAAACTCTGACGATAACACATTTTTAATCCAGTTTAAAGAACCGAAGGAAAAGTGCTCTAAACTAAGCAACAGTATATAAAGACAAGAAAAATAACCTACAGGCTTAACAGGTCTATATGAAGCATTTTCCAGTGCTTTAAAGTACTCATACATCGCAATTATTGAAACAAAAAAAACAGATATTCCGATAACAGTTTTACCTGAAAACACAACAGCAATAAGTAAAAAAATTGCCACAGCTGCACTTGCCACCCTGGTTTTTAGCAATTTTATATCCCTCCAAATCTTCTGTTTCTGTTCTGATAATCCAAAATGGCCTCAACAATATGCTCCTCCCTGAAATCAGGCCATAGCACATCAGTATACCAGAACTCGGTATAAGCCGACTGCCATAACAAGAAATTGCTTAGCCTCTTCTCTCCTCCGGGGCGAATCAAAAGATCGGGATCCGGCACACCTGATGTATAAAGCTTATCAATCATCATTTTCTCATTAATATCGTCGGTTTTTATTTTACCATGAGCTACTTCCCTTGCAATTTCCTTTACAGCATGCACAATCTCATCTCTGCTGCCATAGTTTAGGGCTATATTCAGCTCAAGACCGGTATTCTTGCCGGTAAGCTTTGTCACGCGATCAATCTCTTTTTTGATCTCGTCGCTGAAAACACTAACATCACCAATAGTTTTTATCCGTACATCTTTACCCCCTATATGAGTCTCTGCATTTTTCAAATATTCCAAAAGAAGAGCCATCAATGCATCGACCTCACTTTTGGGGCGCTTCCAGTTTTCCGTTGAAAAAGCGTAAACGGTTAGGTATTTAATACCGATTTCTCCACAAAAGGTTGTAATTCTCTTTAGGGTTTTAGCACCTTCCTTATGTCCTACCGAACGGGGCAAAGACCTTTTTCTAGCCCACCTCCCGTTTCCGTCCATGATTATCGCAATGTGCTGCGGCAAATTGTTGTAATCTATCTCTTTCTTTTTGCTCTTTTTAAAAATGTTCTTAAAAAAACTCATATTAACCTCCAATACGGCTGACAACCTCGAACTGTGATTATTATTTTATTATATATATAAGCTTTATTAAAATCAACAAATACATTCTTATTTAAGATGGGTGCATGTAATATATGTCAATAAAAGTACTCCGGAAACTTGAGTTTCGCAAGTTTAGAGCCTGTAAATACTTCGCGGGGTCGAGCAAAACTCGCTCCGCTCTAACATGGCTCTCCCTTTCCGCATCGTATTAACAGGCTCTACAACTTTCTCCACAATGTTTCTTCCATACTTTTATTCACGAAAATAATATGCACCCTTTAATATTTTACAACCCCTCATGGTCTAGAGGGGTTTGCATACAATAAGGATACAATTTTCTTCATCTTCGTTAACCACATTAACCACCCTGAAAGAGTCTTCAATCTCCATAGGGTCGGATTTGGGCTCGGATGTAAGCTTTATCGCTCTAATTTTCTTACCGATATTGCTTATCATGATTTTCGCATCTTTGAGTGTAAAACCTATTATTCCGTCAACCTCCATTATCAAACCTCTAATATCTCTTTTTCTTTTAACTGAATCATTTTATCGATTTCATCAATATATTTATCCGTAATGTTTTGAATTTCCTTTTCTGCGGATTTAAGGTCATCTTCCGTAATCTCACCGTTTTTCTTTAAAGCTTTCATCTGCTCCAATCCATCTCTTCTTATTGACCTAACAGCAACCTTGGCATCTTCACCGTATTTCTTAACTACCTTTGTGAGTTCTTTTCTTCTTTCTTCGGTAGGAACCGGGAAAACCAAACGAATAATCTTTCCGTCATTGTTAGGATTTATACCAATATCAGATTTCTGAATTTCTTTTTCAATTTCCTTTAGGATGCTGGCATCCCAAGGCTGTATTGTTATTACTCTGGGTTCAGGAACCGATACACTGGCCAATTGATTGATCGGTGTGGGAGTTCCGTAATAGTCAACCGTAATTCTGTCCAGAATTGAAGGATTTGCCCTGCCTGCTCTTACGGTATTCAGCTCATTCTTCAAAACTCCCAAGGTCTTCTTCATTTTTTCTTCGATAACCTTATACTCTTCCCTTGACATACTATATTCCTCCTCCGTATTACATTATTGTTGTACCGATGTTTTCCCCAAGTACAACTTTAACTATATTATCCGGCTCATTTAAACCAAAAACTATTATCGGAATATTATTGTCCTTGCAAAGTGAAGCAGCAGTCGAATCCATAACTCCCAATTCCTTGTTAAGCACATCCAGGAAGGAAAGCTTATCAAATTTTCTGGCATTCGGATTTACCATTGGGTCGCTGTCATATACTCCATCAACCTTCTTTGCCAGCAGTATAACCTCTGCATCAATTTCCGCCGCACGCAAAGCTGCTGTAGTATCGGTTGAAAAGTAAGGATTACCGGTACCGCACGCAAAGATAACTATTCTCTTCTTCTCTAAATGTCTTACAGCTTTTCTTCTTATATAAGGTTCTGCTATTTGCCTCATTTCAATAGCCGTTTGTACTCTTGTGGGAATTCCTTTGGCTTCAAGAGCATCCTGAAGTCCCAGTGCATTAATGACCGTTGCAAGCATACCCATATGGTCCGCTGTCGTACGATCCATTCCCTTTCCGCTTCTGCCTCTCCAAAAATTTCCTCCGCCTACAACAATCGCAACCTCCACTCCCATGTCGTAAACTTCTTTTATTTTTGAAGAAATTTCGTTTACGGTCTCTGTGTCAATTCCCTGCCCTTTATCTCCCGCCAAAGCCTCACCGCTGATTTTTAACATAACTCTTTTATATTTGGCCCTTTGCATTAAAGATACTCCTCCGCTCCCATAATGATATTTTATCACACAAAAACTTCTAGTGAAACCCATAACTAATAAATATTTGGTTGGACATTCTTTTAAAAAAACGGATCATAAACATATCTTATTCTATCTTTTTATTATTCGGGCATCCCATTAAAAAGGAACATATAAAACAATTATATGTTCCTTTCTCTATTTTGGTTTTAGCCACCAATTTGTTTCATAACCTCTTCTGCAAAATTATCTTCTTTCTTTTCTATACCTTCGCCTCTTTCAAACCTTACGAACCTTCTAATATTGATATTTTCACCTATGGTAGCTATCTTCTCATTAAGAAGCTGTTGAATTGTTTTATCCGGATCCTTAACCCAAGGTTGCTCTAAAAGGCATATTTCTTTGAAGAATTTATCCAGTCTTCCTTCAACCATCTTTTCAACGATTTTTTCAGGCTTACCTTCATTCAATGCTTGAGCCTTCAAAATCTCTTTTTCTTTTTCAATCCTATCCGCCGGAACCTCTTCTCTTCTTATGTATTCAGGCTTGCTTGCAGCGATGTGCATCGCGATATCCCTAACAAAGGATTTAAACTCTTCATTTTTCGCAGCAAAATCAGTTTCTACATTAACTTCAACCAAAACACCAATTCTGCCGTCTCCATGAATGTAAGCACTTACCAGACCCTCTGCAGCTATCCTTCCTGCTTTTTTTGCTGCAGCAGCGAGTCCCTTTTCTCTTAAAATTTCAACAGCCTTCTCCATATCGCCGTTTGCTTCTGCAAGGGCTTTCTTACAGTCCATCATGCCCGAACCGGTTCTTTCACGAAGCTGTTTTACCATTTCTGCAGTAATCATCCGAACTCCTCCAAACCTTATTAAATTTATACATAATTAATTATAAACTATTATTCACAATTATACTTTTTTTAAACCTTTCAGGTATCGATTGTCATCAATGCCCGGTAAGTCAAACCGTTTCCACTTTCGAACCGCTTAAGCAAAATCCGACTTCAGCCTAAAAAGACTGAAGTCAGAATCGTTATCTATTCAGCTGCTACTTCTGCAACCTCTTCCACAACTTCTTCTACCTGATTATCGGAATCGGAATCAGGAGTATATTGTTCTCCCTGTCTTCCTTCTATAATAGCATCTGCAATTTTTGCCGAAATCAATTTTACAGCTCTGATTGCATCATCATTTCCCGGAATTACATAATCAACTTCATCAGGATCACAATTGGTATCAACAATTGCAACTACAGGAATACCAAGTCTTCTAGCTTCCAGTATTGCAATTCTCTCTTTTCTCGGGTCAACCACAAACAATGCGCCGGGTAGATCATTCATGTTCTTGATTCCGCCAAGATATTTTTCCAGCTTTTCCATCTCACCTTTAAGCTTAATAACCTCTTTTTTAGGAAGAACATCAAAAACACCTTCTTCTTCCATCTTGGTAAGCTCTCTTAAACGGTTTATTCTTCCCTTAATTGTTTTGAAATTGGTAAGCATTCCGCCGAGCCATCTGGCGTTTACATAGAATTGACCTGCTCTTTCGGCTTCTTCTTTGATAGAATCCTGTGCCTGTTTCTTGGTTCCTACGAAAAGAATTCCTTGACCGTTCATAGCAATTTCACGGACAAAATAATAGGCCTCTTCAATTTTTTTCACAGTCTTTTGAAGGTCGATAATATAGATACCGTTCCTCTCTGTGAAAATATATTCGGCCATTTTGGGGTTCCACCTTCTGGTCTGGTGACCGAAATGAACACCTGCTTCCAGTAATTGTTTCATTGAAATAACTGACATTTTAATACACCTCCATTAGTTTTATACCTCCGCAACCCTCATTTTTATAGAAGACCCAAAGGCACTATCCTATAAATCAGGCTTGCGTGCGTATTTTCCGTTTAGTAGTATAACACATACTTGTTTTTTTATCAATAAATTTTTTTAAAACCTAAAAAGTACTTTGTTTTATATGTACTTGCTTTCCGTATGTATTTTGCTCGACCCCGAGGAGCATTTACAGGCTCTGGACTTAAGAAACTTTCGTTTCTGTAATATTTTCTTCACTTTTATACAATACTCCATGGAGTTAAGAATACTAGATTAAGTATTAACAATATTAGGCAAAGAATTAAGTAGTAATTAGTTTTAGTATATATTTAGGTAAATATTATATTAGGTTAAATTATATTAGGTAAATATTATATTAGGTTAAATTATATTAGGTTTAATTTATACGGCTTATATCTCGCTCTTGGCTTTTGAGTGCGTTTCGATTAAAGTATATATTCGGTTAAAGTATATTTGTTAAATATATCTTAAGTTGAATATATTTTAAAATGACTCATAAATCGATAATTTTATGCAAAATAATATTAAAAGCTTTTGTTGACAAGTGCCGGTCTCTACTTTAGAATGATTATGTATTTTTTGAAATTAATCTATATAGAAGGGATTTACATGGAAAATATCAGAGAAAACATAAGGAATATCGCTATAATAGCCCACGTTGATCACGGAAAAACAACACTGGTTGATGCAATGTTAAAACAAAGCGGTATATTCAGAGACAACGAACAAGTACATGAAAGGGTTATGGATTCGAATGAACTGGAAAGGGAAAGAGGTATTACGATCCTTTCCAAAAACACCGCAGTATATTATAAAGATATTAAAATTAACATTGTGGACACACCCGGCCACGCTGACTTTGGCGGCGAGGTTGAGCGGGTTTTGAAAATGGTGGATAGTGTTTTACTGTTGGTTGACTCTTTTGAGGGTACTATGCCCCAGACAAGATTTGTTCTTAGAAAAGCTCTTCAGCTTCATTTAAGGCCCATAGTTGTCATAAATAAAATTGACAGGCCTGAAGCAAGACCACTTGAAGTTATTGATGAGGTTTTAGAACTGTTCATTGAGCTGGAAGCAAGCGATGAACAGCTGGATTTCCCGATTGTTTTTACCTCTTCAAGGGAAGGATATGCGATTACCGATTTGAAAGACGAACCGAAAAATCTTGTTCCCCTGTTTGAAACCATAATAAATAATGTACCCCCACCAAAAGGGTATATGGACAAACCTCTTCAGTTTCTGGTTTCAAACATTGACTACGACGAATATGTGGGAAGAATAGCTATCGGAAGAGTTGAAAGGGGAAAAATAAAATCCGGTCAGCCTGCTGTTCTGTGCAAAAAGGACGGAAGCGTTGAGAATGTCAAAATAAGCAGGTTGTATACGTTCAATGGGCTTAAAAGAGTAGAAGTACCTGAGGCAATGCTGGGAGACATAATAGCCGTCTCGGGTATAGATAATATTACTATCGGTGAAACCGTTTGCGATGTTGCCGCTCCGGAGCCGCTTCCTTTTGTGGATATCGACGAGCCGACAATATCCATGACTTTTAGCGTAAATACCAGTCCCTTTGCCGGACGTGAAGGTACATACGTTACCTCAAGGCATTTACGGGACAGGCTTTTTAAAGAGCTTGAGACAAATGTAAGCTTAAGAGTGGAAGAAACGGATTCTCCCGACACTTTTGTCGTTTCCGGAAGAGGCGAACTTCACCTTTCCATTTTAATTGAGACTATGAGGCGCCAAGGTTATGAGTTTCAGGTTTCCAAGCCGACGGTTATATTTAAGGAAGTTAACGGAGAAAAGCTTGAACCTATAGAATACCTTATAATCGATGTACCGGAAGAATTCATGGGTACTGTTATGGAAAAACTGGGAAGCCGCAAGGCTGAATTAGTAAACATGCATTCCGCACAGCAGGGATATATGAGACTGGAGTTTAAAATACCCACTAGAGGGCTTATAGGCTACAGATCGGAATTTTTGACTGACACAAAAGGAAATGGTATAATGAATCATGTCTTTCATGGATTTGAGCCGGTAAAAGGCGAAATACCGAAACGTCAAAGGGGATCCATGATTGCATGGGAAGATGGAGAAGCCGTAACTTATGGACTTTATAATGCACAGGAACGGGGTTCTCTTTTCATCTCACCGGGAACAAAAGTATACGAAGGTATGGTTGTTGGAGTAAACTCAAGACAGGAAGACATAGTTGTTAATGTTTGCAAAAAGAAACATGTAACCAACATGAGAGCATCGGGTTCGGATGAAGCACTAAAGCTTACCCCTCCTATTGCTTTAAGCCTTGAGCAATCCTTAGAGTTTATTGCCGATGACGAGCTTATGGAAGTTACTCCGAAAAACATACGCTTAAGAAAAAAGATATTGGATACTGAGATGCGGGCTAAAGCAAGAAGTAGAAATAACAAAGATGCCGTATAAGAATAAGAAATGACATAGCAATTTAGAAGTGGCATAATAATTAAGTAAAAACTCCGCAGGATAGAATGCATCTTTCGTATTTATATAAAACCATAATAATCGGCTGAGCAATATAGCCATAATAATAATGAGTGGTGAGGACAATGGATAAAAAAACAGTTGCAAAAAATCCAAAACCGAAAAAGAAAAAAAACCGTCTGGTGTCTTTCTTGGCGTATTTTATGACTTTTTTAGTGGTGTTTACCATCAGCAGCTATCTTTCCTACAAATATTTTATTAATGACAAGGAATTGGATGTTGCTGCAATAAAGGCAAGCATTAACGAAGAAACCGGAATACAGGTTGAAATACCTACAGGATCGGATACCGGTGATATTGCTGAAATACTAAAAAAAGCGGGAGTAATAGATCACCCCTTCCTGTTCAAGTTTATATCCAAATTCAACGGATATGACGGGCGTTACAAATCCGGAAAACATATTGTAGGCAAAAACCTGGAATATAAAGAAATTATGGAAATACTCTGCGACAATCCGGTTACCACTACAGTTACTATAATCGAAGGAAAAAACATCAAGCAAATTGCCCAAACCTTGAGCGAAAAGAAACTGATTGATCAAGAAGATTTCCTTGAAGCATGCAATAACGAAGAATTTGATTATAAATTTTTAGAAGACATTCCGGATAATCCGGACAGAAAAAACAAGCTTGAAGGATATTTGTTCCCCGACACCTATTTCTTCGATCCGACCGGGGGGCCAAAGGCGATAATCCAAAAATTCCTTGACAATTTTAATTTAAAGTTTAAGGAAGACTTTTACAACAGGGCCAAAGAGCTGAATATGACAGTGGATGAAGTAATAATTCTTGCTTCGATTATTGAAATGGAGACAGCAAACCCGGAGGAAAGAGCAATTGTTTCAAGTGTATTCCACAACAGGCTTAAGTCAAGCAACCCGGAGTTAAAAAAGCTTCAGTCCTGTGCTACAATACAATATGTTTTGTATGATACCCAAAACAAGATGAAGGAAACAATAAGCGATGAGGACACAAAGATAGAACACCCTTATAACACATATTTACACGAAGGGTTACCTCCCGGACCGATATGTTGCCCGGGTCTGGCTTCAATAGAAGCAGCATTGTACCCTGATGAAGAATCGGAATATTATTACTTTGTTGCCAAGGGAGACGGGACTCATCATTTTTCAAAAACTCTTGAAGAACATTTGCAAGCTGTAAAAAAATATCAGTCAGAATAAAAAATCTCGGGGGCGTCACGCCCTCCTTGTTTTTATGGAAGGTATGCTATGATCTGCTTTGAGTATATTAATGACTATATAAGACAAACACTAAAACCAAATACCGGAATACTAAAGGAACTGGAGGCCTTTTCAAAGGAAAACCATGTACCCATCGTACATCCTGAAGTAGCCGCTCTATTAAAAGTAATTGGTCTTACGCTAAAGCCCCGGCGCATTTTGGAGGTCGGTACGGCTATCGGATACTCCTCCATCCTACTCTCTACCATATTAGAGCCGGGAGGAAAAATTGACACAATAGACCGTTATGAGCTGATGGTGGAAAGAGCCCGGGAAAATATAAAAAATGCCGGACTTTCCGATGTTATTAACATCATTGTCGGAGATGCCCTTGACGTTCTAAAATGCCTTAACAAACAATATGACATGGTATTTTTGGATGCCGCCAAGGGACAGTATCCGGAATTTCTTCCCGAGTGCTTAAGAATGCTTAAAAGCGGTGGGCTTTTAGTATCGGACAATGTACTGTACAAGGGCATGGTAGCTAACGATGAACTGGTGGTAAGAAGAAAGAAAACCATTGTTACAAGGATGCGTAACTATCTTAAAACCCTTTGCAGTATGGATGAACTTGAGACCAGTATACTGCCTGTTGGTGACGGAGTTGCTATAAGCTATAAAAAGTGATTGAATTTTGAATATTGATATTTTGAAAATACAAAAATTTGGAGTGAAGTAGGATGAAAGCTGAATTACTTGCACCGGCCGGCAGCCTTGAAAAATTGAAAATGGCTGTAGTCTATGGTGCAGATGCGGTATATCTTGGAGGAGAAGCCTATGGTCTTAGAGCATATGCGGAAAACTTTTCGCTCGACGATCTAAAAGAAGGAGTAAAATTTGCTCATGACCGAGGAAAAAAAGTATATATAACCATGAATATTTTCCCCCACAACGAAGACCTTGAAAACATGCCCGATTACATCAAGGAAGTGGAAAAGGTTGGCGTTGATGCAATAATTCTATCTGACCCTGGGGTACTTTCCCTTGTGAAAGAAATAGCTCCCGATATGGAGATACATTTGAGCACTCAAGCAAATAATATTAACTGGATGAGTGCAAATTTCTGGCATAAACAAGGTGTTAAACGAATAATACTTGCCAGGGAGTTATCTTTTAACGAAATCAAAGAAATAAGAGAAAAAACTCCCCCATCCTTGGAACTGGAGATATTTGTTCACGGTGCCATGTGCATATCCTATTCCGGAAGATGCCTTCTAAGCAGTTATATGGCTGGGCGTGATTCAAACCGGGGTCTTTGTGCCCATCCCTGCAGGTGGAAATATTACCTTATGGAAGAAAAAAGGCCCGGAGAATATTTCCCTGTGTATGAAAATGAAAGGGGTACTTTTATTTTCAATTCCAAGGACCTCTGCATGATTGAATATATTCCGCAAATAATTGAGTCCGGGGTAACAAGCCTTAAAATTGAAGGCCGTATGAAGAGCTCCTTTTATGTTGCAACGGTCGTAAAAGCATACCGTCAAGCCTTGGATTCCTATTATCAAAACAAGGATAACTTTGTCCTGGATCCTAAATTGCTTGAAGAAGTAGCAAAGGCAAGCCATCGAGAATTTTCAACGGGCTTTTTCTTCAACAAGCCGGATTCACAGTCTCAAATATATAACACCAGCTCCTATATTCGGGAGTACGATTTTGTAGGTGTTGTACAAAATTACGACAAAGCCACGAAAATAGCCACAATTGAGCAGAGAAACAGGATGTACAAGGGTGAAGAGATCGAAGTAGTAAACCCGAAGGGTGACTTTTTTGTTCAAAAAATAGAATGGATGAAAAATGCGGACGGTGAAGAGATCGATGTTGCTCCCCATCCTCAAATGACTGTATATATGCCTATGAAAGAGGAAGTTGAGGAATATACGATACTTCGTAGGAAGTCGGAGTAGGCGGATATTGAAAAGGTAAAGAAAAAATGCTCCGGAAACTTAAGTTCCGCAAGTCTAGAGCCTGTAAATACTCCTCAGGGTCGAGCAAAACTCGCTTCGCTCAGACAATGCTCTCCCCTTCCTCGTCGTATTAACAGGCTCTACGACTTGCTCCACAATGTTTCTTCCACATTTTTTCTTTTCCTAATTATTCTATCCGTCAACAGTAAGAGCATAATAATTATTCTTCTTTTTTAGGTAAAATCAAAAGTAATTAAAAAGTGCAACCACCTTAACTTCCACCAAGTAATGGGGTATTAAAGAAAGGCAAAGAAAAATGTTCCGAAAACTTGAGTTTCGCAAGTACAGAGCCTGTAAAAACTCCTCTTGATTAATGATTCAATCTACTTTTCAGTGTATAGAATACCCATTTATATGGAAAAATTATAGTATTCACTAATATTTAAGGAGAATACTATGAACTACGGAAGACAAAAATTTATCCTTTATGTATTTACTCTGATTATTTTTTTGCTTATCACAAGGTTTATCTACATACAGTTTCACATGGGAGAAAAGCTTACCCTGCAGGCTGCTGCACAAAAAATATCCTCCCTCCCTATTGACGTTCCCAGGGGGAATATACTTGACAGGAATCTCATTCCTCTTACCAACAGAATCGAAAAATATGATGTGGTAATAAAACCCTTTCAGTTGCGAAATAACCCCGATGCTATTCGTAGAATATCGGATATTCTCGATCTTAACCATAATGACATAAAAAGACAGATTGAAATAAAATCAAATCCCATAGTAATTGAAACGGATAAAGATAAAAAAAACCGGCTTAAAGAAGAAAACATTCCCGGCATATCCTTTATAAATTCGCTTAAAAGGTATGATTTCGCAACACCTGCCAAGCACGTGCTCGGCTATCTTAATAAAATCGATCTGACTGGAGAAACGGGTATAGAAAAAGCCTATAATGAGTATCTTAAATCCGGTTCTCCCGGCAGTATAGGTATGGTTACAGACGGAATAGACAATCTTCTTCCCGGTCTTGGCTACAGATTCATAAAACCAAAAATCAAAGAACAGTTGAATATAAAGCTAACCATTGATTATAACATTCAAAAAATTGCAGAAGAAGTTATGAATAAATATAATCTTAAAGGTGCAGTGGTTATCGAAGAGGTTTTTTCCGGCGACATTGTCGCAATGGTAAGCAAGCCGGATTTTGATCCCAATGAGGTTGCCAAGTATCTTGACAGTCCCGATAACGAGCTTTTTAACCGTGCCGTTGCGTCCTACAATCTTGGCTCCATATTCAAGATCATCGATCTTGCCAGTGCTTACAGTAAGAACATGGACCCCTCCATGTACTACTACTGTCCCGGATATGTGACCCTGGGAGACAAAGAATTCAGGTGTTCGGCCTATGCCAGGGGCGGACACGGTTTAATAAATCTCCATGAAGCCTTTGCCTCCTCCTGCAATCCCTATTTCATCGAATTGGGAATCAGGGTAGGACCCAATGCCATTATTGACACGGCAAAAAATTTCGGTCTCGGGAATGTCACAGGAATTGATGCCCAGGGAATAAGTGAATCTCCCGGCTATCTTCCCGATCCTTCAAATTATTTAACTTACGGAGACACTGCAAATATAGCCATAGGCCAGGGAGATGTTATGGCAACTCCCCTTCAAGTTGCCGATATGGTAGCAACCATCGCAAACGGAGGTATAAAAAACAAGGTTAATATTGTGGATTCCATTGTCGATTCAAAGGGAAACACGGTAAAGGTTATTAGAAAAAATAAGGGAGAGCGAATAATCGAAAAAACGGTATGTGACAGCATTAAGAAGCTTATGGAGGAAGTAACGATAAGCGGTACCGGAACCAAAGCCAATCTCGATGCGTATGGCGGTGCCGGCGGAAAAACCGGAAGTGCGGAAACCGGCCAGTACATAAACGGAAGCAAAGTTGTACATGCCTGGTTTGCAGGGTATTTTCCAAGGCTGGATCCGAAATATTCAGTCTGCGTTTTTATTGAAAACGGTAAAAGCGGAGGCAGTGTGGCCGCTCCGGTTTTCGAAGAAATTGCAAAAAATATTTTAATAATGGGATATTAATTGTACTTGCACCTGTATTCTTAGTGCAACATATAATTATAAGGTAGCCTATTTATGGAGGTGCCTTATCTTGCTTGGCTTACTTATTTCTTCTTTTATAGAGATAATTAATAATATATTCTTCCTATTCGGATATATTTCCAATGATAATTCCTTTCCTCCACCTTTAACCCCTGAGGAGGAGCAGCACTATTTAAAGCTTCTCAAGGAAGGAGATGAAGAAGCAAGAAACGTTCTTATCGAACGAAACTTAAGGCTTGTAGCACATATTGTTAAAAAATACACAACTACCCCAAATGAGTGTGATGACCTTATATCCATCGGTACTATAGGGCTGATAAAGGCTATTGCCAGCTTCAATCAAGAAAAAGGTACAAGACTGGTTACTTACGCAGCAAAATGCATTGATAACCAGATATTGATGCAAATAAGGTCCAATAAAAAAATGCAGAGCGAGGTTTCACTTCAAGATCCAATAGGCGTAGACCGTGACGGAAATGAAATAACACTAATTGATGTCATTGGAAATGAGTCGGAATCAATAGTTGAAGAAGTCGAGCTGAAAATGCAGATAAAACGCTTGTATAACAAAATGAAGGACGTCCTGAAAAAAAGAGAGAAAATGGTTTTGGAACTTCGTTACGGACTTTTAAACGGAACAAGTAAAACCCAAAGAGAAATAGCAAAAATGCTGGGTATATCCAGATCTTATGTCTCGAGAATTGAAAAAAAAGCCATTAAAAAATTAGGAAAAGAGCTTAAAGCCGATATGTAAAAAACACTACGTGACTTAAGTTCGGCAAGCCTGGAGCCTGTAAATACTCTTTGGGGATCGAGCAATTCTTGCTTTATAAAAGTATAAATACTTTCTCTTTCTTCGACGTATTAACAGGCTCTATTGCTCGTTTTACAATTTCTCCTCCATACTCTCCTAAGCAAAATATAATACGCATCCTACTTTTTATTGAACTCAATTATAATCTCCTTGATACTTTTTTGCTTAATAAATCCGGACACTATATTTTTAAACAGCAATACAATAATGGGACCTAAAATAAAACCTACTATTCCATAAAACTGTGTTCCCAAATACATTGCCATCAGTGTAATCAAAGGGTGAAGCCCGATTTGTTGTCCAAGTATCTTGGGCTCTATCAACTGCCTGATTACAAGTACTATCAAATACAATATAATAAGAGATACACCCATCCTGAAATCCCTGGATATAAACTCATATATCGCCCACGGAACCAGCACGCCACCGGTACCCAGTATTGGAAAAGCATCAATAAAGCTTATGACCAATGCCAAGAGAATAAAGCGCTTTATTCCTATAATAGCAAAACCTATAGAAAGCTCTGTAAAGGTAATAGTCATCAAAATAAGCTGAGCCCTTATATAACCAAACAGTGCCGAAAAAATGTTGTCTTTTATGCTTATAGCCTTTTCAAGCACCACATCCGGCAAATTATGCTTTATGGACTCATAAATTCTGTCTCTGTCGCTTGAAATAAAATAAGTTGCCAGAATGGTAACAATTATAAATATAAGTACCTGCGGTATCGAAACAGCCGTATTGTAAAGTCCTTTTACAAAAGGATCCACTACCTTGGATATGGATTGGGAAAGGTTTGAAATCATCTTGGTAATATTGGACGTAATACCCTCGGGAAGGTCCAAATAAGCATCCAAAGCCTTTTTTATGGTTGCGGAAACATTCTGGTATATTTCAATTAAGAATTGCGGCCGTTCATTGGTAAGGCTCACAACTTCATTATAAAGCCTTGATACCAATAACAGCATCAGCACTGTTATAAGCGATACAACCAAAAGCAAAGACACTATGGCCGCAAGTCTCCTCGGGAATTTGGCTTTTTTCATTAAAAACCTTATTAACGGTTCAATAGCGGAAGAGACGGCGAAAGCAATTATAAACGGAGCAACATAAATTGACAGTCTCAAAGCCAATATTATGCCGACAAACGTTCCCACAAACGCCAATACAATCTTCAAAATAAATTTCACTTTCGGATTCATTTAACCCCACCTTTATTCTCAGTTAACACCACACAAAAACCATATTAAATCAATTTTCTATATTATTCAAAACCCAGCTGCGACTTGATTTCGTTCCAAAGCTCCTCTCTTCCCTGCTTCGTTTCCGATGAAAAAGGTATCACTTTAACACTGTCGGAAAGTTCCAGCACCTTTCTTATGTCACAAACCCTTTCCTTTACCTTTGAACGGGGAATCTTGTCAAGCTTTGTAGCAGTAATCAAATAAGGTATACCATTGCATTTAAGCCAGTCGTTCATAAGTTTGTCATCATCAGTTGGAGAATGCCTGATGTCCACAAGCATAATCACCAGCTTAAGTTGCTTTCTGGTTTTTAAATATGTTTCCACAACAGATCCCCATGATTCTTTTTCCGTTTTTGATACCTTTGCAAAACCGTAGCCGGGAAGATCGACAAAATATAATATATTGTCGACATTATAAAAGTTTATAACCCTTGTCAGTCCGGGAGTTGCCGCAACTCTTGCCAGACTTTTTCTGTTCAGCATTGAATTTATAAGTGAGGATTTACCCACATTGGATCTTCCCACAAAAGTTATCTCCGGTTTGTCGCTTTTCGGATATTGTTCGGGTTTTACCGCTGTAATCTCAAATTTTGCATTATTAATATTAATACTCACTTCTATTCCAAACTCCTTACAGTTTTAATAATATGGATTATAGCATTATTTTGAAAAATAATTAAGAGTTTTCATCAAAAAAAGACAAGTTATTTATATATTCATCCATTCCCCCATTAAAAACCCTTCCTATCCTGTCTCCAAAAAAGCTTTTATACCTCATAACCGTAGAGTTGCTGTTAAGCAAAACAACATCGATGCTAAAGTCTTTGGTCTTTTTATGCAAAAGCTTCATCTCGGATATTTTAAGAAGATGCTTGAATTCATAATCTGCCTGCGGCAATGAATACCCTATAAAAACCCACTTTTCGGAATCCGCAAGCATTTTCTCCGCCTCACTCCATACCGTCGGAAAAGTATTCTTTCTAAAGGATTTTCTATAGCACTGGGTCGCTATATGTGCCGATACATTATCCTGGCATATATTGCATATCGAACCTTTCAATAGTTCAGTTTTATCCATGAAGTCCTTCATTTCATCGAACAGCCCAAAATGTTCTTTTCTAAAACCAGCCTTCCCTATTGGCATTATACTATAATCCATATCATTTAATAAAGTCCTGCAATTATCGCAATAAAGCCAGTTAGCCGACCCATGAACCTTTAAAATCTTTATTTTCTTCATTACTGTATCATTTTTATCACCGTTTATACTTCTGCCATTGTTGCAATAGTCAATGTAAATGTCGGGATTAACTGCAGCAATGTGCCTTTCCAAAACGGTATCCCAGTTTAGAACCACAAAACCTGTGTCCTCAAGCTTTTCTTCAACAAAAAACCTCACCAATCTATTAATATTATCGGAATACCTGAAGCTCTCTTCTAATATTGAGAATATTCTATAGACCAAAAACCTTTTAACAGCCCATAGGCGTTCAGTAGGGTAGTTTATTCCCAGATGGTGTCCGGAACCAATAGATATATCGAGGCAGGTAAGTAAATCATCCAATTGGGGATATATTTCTCCCCCATAACAAAATACATCCTCCATAAACCCTTTTAGCACACTCGATACTGCATTTTCAAATTTGTCCTTACCGTTTTCTTTTACCAACAAAGCAGGTATTTCTATTTGCACAGGAAGCCCTGAGTTCTTAGAAAAACCGGCACCAAGGATTACTGTTGTTTTCACTTAAACCTCCACCGTCATGTTATCATAATTTTATAACTAATTTTTTGAAAGAATGGATACATTATTTAACTCTCATTTATTTCTACCAACAATATAGTTTTTCTTAAAATGATGGATTTTATCAGTGCTCCAGTAAGATTGCATATTGTTTATGTAAAGGAAAATTCCGGAACAAACTTTTACATTAATTTAATACGCATAAGCCGTAATCAAAGTTATTGATAAAAGTTTTGATGTATGATAAAATTTCAATTATCAGTGGAGGTGAGGAATGGAATATGTCAAATTTGGCTCAAACAATAATTTATTTAGTAGCAGCAGTTGCTTTCCTGGCTCTTTCATATTTTCTAATGGTGCGTTCCGCTAACAAAAAGCTTGAAAGTATAAAAGCAAAGAATAAAAAAAGAAAATAAATATTTAAACTAAGCTTAATAAATAAAGCTTAAGGAAATGTTTCTTAGGCTTTGTTTTAGTACCCTCAAACCGACTACACTAAATCTTACTAAATCCGTTATGAGTTATCTTGAAATTAATTGAAACTAGTGCTATAATTTAAGTATCAGCCCAACATAACACACTACGTAACTAATAATTAGATAATATATATAAAGCAATTTTTTCAAGGGGGAGTTTTTATGGAATCAACTCAACGCAACAAAGAGCTGATCACTAAGTTTAATGAAATTCAGGAAGAAATACTAAGGATTGGTTGGAACGGCGTAATTCAAAAGTATCATCCGGATATAAACTGTGACGCCGCAAATTCCGCCAAAGTTTTCAAAATGTACAAGAGCATCTATGAAAATATGAAAAAACGTGTTATTGTTAATCCATAATTTAATTTGAGTATCATAATGGTTGAACAGTGTTCAACCATTTATTATTTTATGGGATTTCTGTTTTTATTTTTTCATTTTCCCTCAGATTTATCAAACTTCCTTCAACAGTGTTATTTAGCCCCTTTATATCCGTTATCTTATTAGTTGCCTTGTCGGTAATCTTTATTCCGACACTGGTCATATTATCTTTAGCAGTAAACTCTTGATAAATTTCATATTCATAACCATCATCTTCAAAAGATAGATAATTTAAATCCATTCCTTCATTCTCTGCTCCACCCCCTCGTAAATAGTAGGAATAGGTAAACTTACTCCACGAATCTGCTTTATTTTTCGGAAATTCAAGTTCAATTTTATCTTTGGACCCAAGCCTATATACAATATAATCCTGCTGTTCTTTTGATACGCATACCGATAATGTTTTTGATGAATCTGCAAGCTTAAAACTAAATAACGTCTCTTCACTTTCGGTACATAAATTCTCTTTATATTCTATTTCCTTTTCTGCATCCGTGGATGGTAAAGCAGTTTTGCCCGGAGAATCATTCCCCTGGTTCTCTGCATCAGTTTGCTTTAACTTTACCTCATCTGAGTTTGATGGCGAATCTTTCATTTTTTGAAGATTACTACATCCAACAAGACTGCTAATAACTATACCTGCAACAACTATCACAAAACTTAATCTAAATTTTTTCATTCTTTTAGCTCCTATCACTTTGAGTTTTGATACTCTTCTTGTCTTTTAAAGAACAGAATTAGTATAAGTACTTACCTATCAATCTCCATTATTTTCATCTACAAGCTCTGAACCGCCAACTCTATAAGTATTATCACAACTAACTGATTAGAATCAACCTAAGTCCTTTGTCCTTTGGCTGAATTTATCTCTAAATTTCTTATTAAAGTTACTTCCACAATTCTTTTTCAGTGCCATCAAAATTAATCCTATATATCCCGCTGTCCCCTGTTACTTCATAATAAACTATAAAATCTTTTACAATATTGATATTTACAATGTTACCATCAACCACTTTGGTTTTTCCGGTTCCGTCAATATTTATCTTACATAATGAAACTCCTTCAATTTGATTACGAAAGTATAACACTCCTTGATGCAAGTTTAAGTTTGAACATTCATCAGAACACAAAACCTTCTTTTCTGTTCCATCAATTTTTAGTTTGTATATATTTTGGTCATTAAAATCCCAGAAGTAGATCCATCCATTATCAATGTTTATGTCAACTGCATAGTGGTCACTCAATTTCCGGACATTGTCACCATTTAAATCCATTTTATACAGGCATTTGTCATTCTGATCTGTGAAATATATGTTACTTTCATAAATGCTGAACTCTAGAACTGCATTTTTTATTTTAACCTTATTGTTTCCGTTTGTATCCATTCTGTATAAATTTCCGGATTCACGATTGTAAAAGATTGTATCACCTAATACAATTAGGTTGCTAGCACGCTTTCCTTCAAGTTTCTTAGCTTCTCCGCCATTTTTGCTTACTTTATAAATATAGCCAGGTTCCCCATTTATATAATAAATAAAATCTCCTACTACATTAATTTCATAGGCACGACTATTAATTAGTTTTTGTTTTTCACTTCCATCTGCTCTTTTCTTATATAAACCACCTTGTGCATAAACACTATAATAAATCCAACCATCCTTCTCAACAGCAAATCCCATTTGCTTAATATTGCCGTTAGTGTTCCCTTGTTCAGTCGAGTTTGCAGTTTCTATATTAATTGAACGAGTTGAGCACCCAGCAATAATTAATATCGGTAAAATAAGAATACAGAATAGCTTTATTATGTTTCGATTCAAAGTACTTACCTCCACTGCCTTGTCATATTTATCCTTATATTGCAATCATTATCCACGTTTTTTTATTTCTCCTGGGGAATTATCCTGAGCAAAATCAACATGAAGAATCATTATTTAAGTAGGTTAGTCTTTTGAGTAGTTTATTCCCTAATTAGTGTCGTGGATTAACAGCAAGCAGATTATTGACCCATATATTAGCTTCTTCGTAATCTCTTAGCATACAGTAACAATGTGCTATATGAAACATAACTTCTATTTCATCGGGACTTGCTTTTTTAAAAAACATCAAAGTATCTAAAGCCTCCCGGTACTTTTTCATTGAAATCAACGTTAAACCTTTATTATAAATTGCATCTAAACAATTATTATCATACTTATATGCAGTTTCGAATTCCTCCAAAACTCTTTTAAAAATCCGCAACTTAAAAAAGCACAAACCTAAATTCAAATGGGTTTTTGATTGTTCATCGTTTATTTCAAAGATTTTTTATAATATTTTCTTGAAGTTTCACAATCACCAATTTTATAATAATAAATTCCCAAATAAAAGTAAGAATCTTCATTATAAGGATTTAATCCTGCGGCTTTATTAAAGCATTCCAAAACTTCTTTTAATCTTCCGGATTGCAGATAAACCCTTCCTAAATTAAAAACAGGTCTTTCCCAATCAGGAGCAAGCTTTATTAATCTTTCAAACACTTCAAAAGCAGAATCAAAGTCTTCAAGCATAAGATAGCAACACCCTATATAATTTAGACAATCGTTAGCAAAAAAAAGTTCAATGTTGTCAATATCTTTATATACATAAATAATATGTCCGCCCCCTTTAGTATCTATAATTACCTTTATTATAGACTTCTTTTTTATATTATTCCACCTGAAACGCGACCAGCATGGATATGAAGTCTTGTACCCTGCAAATTCTTCCTCTGGCACTTCTTTATAGCTAAATCCTATTTTTGAGTCAAAGTCCTGCAACTTGTTTTTTGGTATTTCTATTTTTGCATATAAAATTTCATTATCCCTTCCACGTATAGTAGCAATTATTTTTACAACTGCTCCCTCTGGCAATTCAATCAAACAGGTTTTTCCAAAAAAGTCCTCTCTTCGCTTGTAAATCTCTTTATTTCTTTATATGTGTGGCCAATAAGTAACCATTCATACCCCTTAAGTCCAATTTAATATCATCACAGCCATGATTGACACTATGGCAAAAAAAAGAAAGAGGAGTAAAGTCTCCCCTTTCTCTCTTCACCTTGTCAGTATGTAAGAATTAACAGTGTTCTTCCAAAACATGATTGGAGCAATTAGATGGTAGCAATCGGCAAATACTAGTTTTTACATCCGAATCCACTATTGCCGAAAATTCCGGGACACAGACACAGGATAATCAGAATAATGAAAATTATCCATATAAAATCATTTCCAAACCCACAAGCAAAACCTCTATCTTCTTCCATACAAAACCACCCTTTCATTTTTATATATCAACAGTAATATAATATTCCGGAGTTCAAAAAGTGTTACACCAAAAAATAGCACTCACCGTTTGGTGAGCGCCATTTTTTTATTTAGCTGTATCTTTTTCTATCGCTTTTTTTCGGGAGCATTTAGCTGGTAATTAAATTGATAAGGAATCTTACAAATCTAATAATAAGTCTAATAATTAAGATAGCCAAAAGCAGTGCCAGAATAACCAAAATTATAACCAGAATCGGAATTGATAATATTAAAAGAAGTAAGTCCCTAAAGGGATTATCGGGTTCTATCGGTTCAATTACACTAACAGGTCCATTGGGCACGTTTGGATCATCGATGGTAGTGATGGTTGAAAGATTAATACCCATGATTTGACCCGTTATATTTGACTCTACAATATCAATATCGTATAAATCCACACTTGCCCCATTCAGGTTTTGTATCGCCGCTCCGGCAGGATTTGTATTTGTTATATTAGAGTGCACAATATTGATATTACTTGTACTGTCGCCTCTCAAAACAATTGTACCGTCTGACGCTGAGCTTGAATTTAATATACTGTTGTTAACAGTTACAGAACCTAAATTTGATATTACGCCTGCACCTTGACCGCTACGAACTGCATAGTTCGCTACATCAAATTTACAGCTGTCAATAATCAAATCTCCAGGTCCATAGAAGTTTACTCCACCCTCAGCAGAATTGCTTACGATACAGTTTTGAATGAATGCATAACCTGCTACAGCCTTTAATTGTGCAAGACTGTGCACGTCGGAAGCAGTACAGTTCATTATTGCAATATTTCTTGAACCGCCGGTAACACTTTGAACCACTACTGTTGTGCCAAAAACGCCTTTAAAATTACAGCCGTTAATGGTAATGTTATGAGGATAGCAGAATCCGACTCTTGGCGGTATCAAATTAAAATAGATACATTCAACGGGAGTTCCTGCTGTAAAATCAAAATTAAATCCTTCTATCAGCAAAGTTTCCGGACTGTTGAGATTTCCGTTTCCGTCAATTGTAATCGTGTTTGTAAATGTTACAGTTGCTCCAGCCTGCGGTCGCAAAACCACATTTTTGTTCGGTATCTGTAAAATGTTTAATGGATCGCTAACCGTTCCCTCTGCTACTTCAATAACGAAGTTACTTCCAGGAGTAGTCTCAACCAGATCTACCGCTTGTTGTACAGATGCAAAAGTGCCAATCAGCACTCCATCCACAGTAAGTGTTGCACTGGAAGAAGCGGCAAATGTTGTAAGCGGCATGAAGCATACACAAAGGAAACATAAGCACATAATCAACGGGAAAATATATGCTTTTCTAAGCTTCATAATTGACCTCCTTGTTTACTTAAAATATAATTCTACTTTATAATATGCTTACAAACTCTGCCATGTTCCATATCGATAGTTTACATTTGCTTTATTTATAAATCCTTTATACAAAGCATATAAGCTGATTCATAGGTTTTTCATCCATTTAGAATATAAAGTGATAAATGAAAATATTATGTATTCCATATTTATTTTACCGTCAATATGGGAATAAAATAAGAAATCGATATTGCCGATGAAAGTATTACGTTTACCTTAAATAAAGCAAAAATATAGGGAAAGTGATAAAATAATCAAAATTTTTGTTAAAAAATAATCAATTTTATGAGTTTGGGTAGTGGTAAATGACAATTTTTTTGGTATAATTGATACGGTTCTATTGATATTTCATCACGCAAACTATCACACATTAAAAGAAGGAGTTTTATAAAATGAAAGTCATCACAAAAAACAAACGGATTAAAGTTAATGTTAACGGCCGGGAAATGGAAGTCTATGATAATCTGACCATCCTCCAGGCCTTGCTGCAAGAGGATATACATATTCCCCATCTTTGCTATGATATCCGTCTTGAGCGCTCAAACGGAAACTGCGGATTGTGCCTGGTAGAGGTAGGCGAAGGGGATCAAAAAATTGATGTAAAAGCTTGCCAGACACCTATCAAAGAAGGCATGGTAATCACTACCAACAGCCCTAGACTTAAAAGCTACCGAAAGATCCGCTTGGAACAGATCCTATCGGATCACAATGCGGACTGCGTCGCGCCTTGTGTTATGACCTGTCCGGCCAATATCGATATCCAGGCTTATTTGCATCATGCGGCAAACGGTAATTTCAGTGCGGCTCTTCAGGTTATCAAAGATCGTAATCCCTTCCCTGCTACCTGTGGCCGTGTTTGCCCGCATCCCTGTGAAGCTCAATGCCGTAGAAATCTGGTGGATTCTCCCGTAGCTATCAATCACGTCAAGCGCTTCATCGCTGACCTGGATATGTCACAGGAAGAACCTTGGATACCCAAAAAGAAAGAGCCTACCGGAAAGCGCATTGCCATTGTGGGTGCCGGTCCGTCAGGTCTTACTTGCGCTTATTATAGTGCAATCAACGGCCACGACGTTACAGTATTTGAACGTCAGCGCTATGCCGGAGGTATGATGCGTTACGGAATTCCCGAGTATCGGCTGCCAAAGGCCACTCTTGACAAGGAAATCGACATTATTAAGAATCTTGGTGTCAAGATTATGACAAAAAAAGCGCTGGGTACCCATATCCGTCTTGAAGATCTTCAGAAGGATTTCGATGCCGTATATCTGGCTATCGGTTCATGGCGTGCTACCCCAATGCATATTGAAGGAGAAAATCTCCCGGGTGTATGGCTTGGTATCCAGTTTTTAGAGCAGGTCACCAAGCAAGCCGATGTTCAGGTGGGTGACAATGTAGTAGTCATCGGAGGAGGTAACACAGCCATTGACTGTGCCCGCGTTGCCTTAAGAATGGGCGCCAAGTCGGTTAAGCTTATCTACAGAAGAACCCGTGACGAAATGCCTGCCGAGCCTTATGAAGTTGAAGAGGCACTTCACGAAGGAGTTGAAATGCTCTTTTTAATGGCGCCTACAAGTATTGTTATGGAAAACGGTAAGAAGATGCTGCAATGCATCAAGATGGAGTTGGGAGAACCTGACCGTTCAGGCCGTCGTCGTCCTGTGCCCATTGAAGGCAGCAATTTTGAAATAGAGGCAGATACCATAATCGGTGCAATCGGACAAAGCACAAATACTCAATTCCTCTATAATGACCTCCCTGTTAAGCTGAACAAATGGGGAGATATTGAGATTAACGGTAATACCTCACAAACTTCAGAACTTAATATTTTCGCCGGTGGAGACTGTGTCACCGGTCCCGCAACAGTCATTCAGGCTGTAGCCGCCGGTCGCCGCGCTGCCGAAGCTATCGACAGCTTCCTCATGAAGGGTTATGTTCAGGAGAGTCATATAGATTACAGTTGCAGCAGAGGTTCTCTGGAGGATCTTCCAAAATGGGATTTTGAGCAATTCCCCAAGCTGGAGCGTGCCAAGATGCCTTCTATTGACCTTAAAGAAAGAGAAGGTAACTTTAAGGAGGTTGAACTGGGTCTTTCCGAAGAAGCTGCTCGCGAGGAAGCCCACCGTTGCTTAAGATGCGGTTGTAACAAGCGCTATGACTGTGATTTGAGAAAAGAGGCATCTGCCCATGATATCAAGTTTGAACAACCGATTCATGAAAGGCCCTACATTCCTATTGTGGACGACCATCCCTTTATCATTAGAGATCACAATAAATGTATTTCCTGCGGCCGCTGTATTGCCGCCTGCGCACAGGTTGAGGGTCCCGATGTCCTTGCCTTTTATATGAAGCAGGGCCGTCAGTTGGTAGGAACCAGAAGCGGTCTTCCCCTTCAGGAAACCGATTGTGTCAGCTGCGGACAATGTGTGAATGCCTGTCCCTGTGGAGCACTGGAAGCAAAGAGTGAAAAAGGTAAAGTCTTTAGGGCTCTCAATGATTCCTCCAAGACTGTAGTTGCCTTTGTCGCACCTGCCGTAAGAAGCGTTATTTCTTCCCACTACGGTATTCCTTTTGATAAGGCTTCCAGCTTTATGGCAGGGCTTTTAAAGAAGCTCGGATTTGACAAGGTCTTCGACTTCTCCTTTGCTGCCGACTTGACCATTGTGGAGGAAACCACAGAATTCCTCAACCGTGTAGCCAATAAGGGTGTTATGCCCCAGTTTACCTCCTGCTGTCCGGGATGGGTAAATTTCGTTGAGCGGCGTTATCCGGAACTCATTCCCCATCTGTCTACCTGTAAATCACCACAGCAGATGATGGGTGCTACTGTTAAAAATCATTACGCCAAGCTGGCAGGTCTCAATAAGGAAGATCTGTACGTGGTCTCCATCGTTCCTTGTATTGCCAAGAAATATGAGGCTGCCCGTCCTGAGTTTGCGCCCGACGGAATACGTGATGTAGATGCGGTTCTTACCTCTACCGACATGATAGATATGGCTGAGTTGAGGCGTATTGATACATCGTCCATTGAACTTCAGGAATTTGACGAACCTTACAGGCAGGTAACGGGAGCCGGCGTTCTCTTCGGAGCATCGGGCGGTGTGGCAGAAGCTGCTCTTCGTATGGCCGTTGAGAAGCTTACTGGTAAAGTAATAACCGACCACCTGGATTTCGAAGAAGTCCGCGGTTTTGCCGGTCTGAAGGAATCAACGATTGAAGCCAACGGAACAACTGTTCGCGTAGCTGTCATCAGTGGTCTTCATAATGTGGAACCCATCGTGGAAAAGATTATTCAAGGAGTAGATGTGGGCTATGATTTGATTGAAGTTATGGCTTGTCCGGGAGGTTGTATCTGCGGTGCCGGCCATCCTGTACCGGAGAAGGTAGGTACCCTTGAACAGCGTCAGCAGGTCTTGGTTAACATTGACAAGATCTCCACCTACCGTAAATCCCAGGAAAACCCCGACATATTGAATCTCTACAAGGATTTCTACGGGGAAGCCAATTCACCGTTGGCTCATCAGCTTTTGCATACCCACTATCATGCCGTCAATGGTGATATCCGCTGTGGCACCATCCGCAAGAAGGCTAATTCCGCATTTATGACGCGTCAGATTACTTTCTGCACTTGCGATGCATGTTCTGCCAAGGGATCCCATGAGCTCTATGCAGCCACCCTTGAGCAAGTGAAAAAGCTAAAAATGGATTCTTTTGTTGAGGTTAATACCATCCGCCTTAAGGAAACCCACAACGGTCAGGATATCTATATAACCCTGGACGGACAGCGTATTGACACCTCAAAACTTGAGAATCTTTCACTAAATCTTAAATGATTACATACTTTCATGGAATAACGGTTTATCGAAAAAGCCTGTTGGGTTAATCCCAGCAGGCTTTAAAATATTGTATAAAAATTTACACAGGCATTTAAAAAACAGTATAGAAATGCCGAAAACCCTTGCAAAACAAGGGTTTTCGGACAAATTGTGGTGGAGCTAAGGGGGATCGAACCCCTGACCTCTTGAATGCCATTCAAGCGCGCTCCCAGCTGCGCTATAGCCCCGGATTTTTATATCGCAAGCAATATTTTAATACAATTTCAATAAAAATTCAATATCAATTTTCAGTGGAATTTCCAAACACTACTCTACAAATATGCTTTCTGTGCTGTAATCGGTCAATACAACCCTGCCGTCATTTTCAATGAAATTAACCATATTTGCCATCATACTGTCCACATGTGCCGCTTCATTTGAAACACAGGATATACCTATAACCGCATTCTTCCATTTATCATTCAGGTCAACCTCTGCAACCGATGCATTAAACCTGGATCTTAGCCTTTCTACAATGCTTTTTACAATGTGTCTTTTTTCTTTCAGAGAAAACACCTCATCAATATATAAAACCACACGGCAAACGCCAATAACCATATCTATCACCTACTACTCAAGTATTGTCCCAATTTATACGATTATAATTATAACACAACTTTATATGTTATATTATTAAATTTACTCACCGGCATTTATTAAACCGTCTAAATTCCTTTATAAATCGCAGAAATCGAGATACAACGGCATTATTGCTTTTACTCAAAAAAACTTGATATTATAATATATAACACCAACGAGGAGTAAATGCCAATGGCTAAAATTTTAGCAATTGATGAAAAAAATGAAATACTGCAAAAAATAAAGCTTATTCTAGAGCATGATAATTATGAAGTAATTACTGCTTCCGGCATCATAGAATGTCTTGACATTTTAAACAGCCATTGCAGTACCATTGATGCTCTTATAATTGACGTAAATCTTCTATCCGGTTACGGAATAGAAGTATTAAGAAAGATCAAAAATGTTATGCCCTATTTGAGTGTAATTGTGCTGACCGAAGCCGATGAATTGGAAAATGCCGTTTTTGCAATCAAGGAGGGGGCTTTCGGATACATAAAAAAACCCTTTATAACCGAAGACGTATTAATTTCCGTTAGAAATGCCGTTAATTATAAAAACCTTCTTCTGGAAAATACAAAAATGATCCGAGAACTTTTTGAACAAAAAGAATATTTACACGGACTTCATGATTCTGCAGTAAAAATATTGCTGAACATGCTTCCCAAAGGCCTTCCCCATATACAAGGCTTTAACTTTGACGTGGAATATAAAAGCTGCGATGCCGTCGGCGGCGATATGTACGATGTGTCCGATATTGGAGACTATATATGCTTTTATGTTTTTGACGTTTCCAGCCACGGAATTCTTGCTGCCGTGATTTCAACAATTATCAAGAGCTTCCTTAAAAACATTGAATACAACTACAAACAAGGAATAAATAAGAGAAGATTCCCGGAAATTGTTCTTGACCTTAATCTTCAGCTTTTTTCCAATACTGCGCAGAATGTGTTTGCATCCCTGTTTTTGGGTTTCATTGACAAGAAAACCAAGGTGCTTTATACGGTATCTGCAGGACATATAACTCAGTATATAGTTAAAGCTGACCGTTTTGTTCCGTTGGAGTCAACCGGTCCCATCCTCGGAGTATTTGAAGATTCAACATATTGCTGCTGTGTAAATCAATTGGAACCTGGAGATAAAATATGGCTTTTCACCGACGGTATTGTTGAAGCATCCCGTAACAATGAAATATTCGGAGTCGACAACCTGTTAAAGCTTCTCAACAATAACAAAGACGATTCATTGCCGTCGGTTATAGATAAAATAATGAAATCCGTGAGAGATTTTTCCGATAACACATTTCATGATGACATCACTATTCTCGGTATAGAAGTAATGGAATAAATGCCTGTCTTTATCCATATCTTTATCTATCTTAATAATATTTATTGTTAATAATTCTCCAAAGTGGTATGATATATACTATCGTATGCCTTTGACAATTAGTTCTGTCTTCATACTGCCATTATACCAAATTACGATGGTACGTTGCCTCATGCCTATAAATTCATTTGCGAGGCAGCGGTTTTGTTAAAAGCATTTCGCAATGAAAATGCTTTTTCAGACAGCTTATAATAATTGCTTGAAAATGAGGTGTGTAAATTGCCACTTGACGGTGTTGTTGTAAAATGTGTGGTTAATGAACTGTCGGATGCCGTTATCGGCGGCCGTATTGAAAAAATATATCAGCCCGAGCAGGATGAGATAATTATATATTTAAGGTCCAAAGGGCAGAACCTTAAGCTGCTTCTTTCTGCCAACGCCAGCTATCCGAGAATTCATCTTACGGACCAAACAAAGGAGAATCCTTCAAATCCTCCTGTTTTTTGTATGCTTCTAAGAAAGCACCTTTCGGGAGGAAAAATAACAGGGATAGAATTTCACGATTTTGAAAGAATCATAAGCATTCATATTGAAAGCATAAGCGAACTTGGTGACATTACATCTAAAAAACTGATAATTGAAATAATGGGCAAGCACAGCAATATAATCCTTGTCAACAGTGATAATATTATAATCGATTGCATAAAGCATGTTGACAGTGATATAAGCCGCGTCCGGGAAGTTATGCCTGCAAGGCCCTATACCTTCCCACCGGAGCAGGATAAGACAAGTCCCCGCCTCCTTGATGTGATGCAATTCATTGAACTGGTAAAGAAATACGGAAGTTCAAGCATATCAAAATACTTGCTTAAAAGCATAAAGGGCTTTAGTCCTCTTTTATGCGAAGAAATATGCTTTCGTGCCGGGATAGACGAAAACGCAACTGTTTCAAGCATTTCCGACGATATGATTCAAAGGCTCAGGCTTGTTTTGGAGGAAATAATATCAACAATTATGAATTCCCAATTTACTCCCTGCATTATTTGGAACGGTGAAAAACGAGAAAAGCCTTTGGATTTTCATGCTATAAAAATGAGCCGGTATAATACAACGGATTATTTTGAATCCATAAGTGTTGTGCTGGATTCCTTTTACACTGCCCGGGACAATATCAACAGACTCAATCAAAGAAAAGCCGACCTTGTAAAGGTCTTAAACAACGGCATTGCCCGTTGCAACAAGAAGATTTCCATTCATCAGGATAAGCTGAGGGAAGTTGCGGACAGGGAAAAATATAAGCTCTACGGTGAGCTTATAACTGCAAACATATACTGTATCCCTAAAAATTCAAAAAAGGTTACTTTACTGAACTATTACAGTGAAAACAATGAATATATCGATATACCCCTTGATGAAAATCTTTCGCCGCAGGATAACGCCCAGAGGTATTTTAAAAAATATACAAAGGCAAAATCCGCTTTTGCATATACCCAGGAGCAACTTAAAGAAACCTTCAACGAACTGGAGTATTTAGAAAGTGTTCTCCATTCTCTTGAGACCTCAGACTCTCTGAAGGATATTGAAGAAATACGGCAGGAGCTTGTGGATGAGGGATATATAACGTCAAGAAAAAAGAAGCAAAACAAGAAAAAATCCGATACCTTTCAACCCCATGTATATAAGTCCTCTGACGGTAATTATATATATGTTGGGAAAAATAACGTACAAAACGATGTATTGACGCTGAAGTTTTCATCCTCCAACGATATCTGGCTTCATACGAAAAATATTCCGGGCTCCCATGTTATAATCAAGAAAGGCAAGGAGAATATCTCCGACAGAACTCTTTTTGAGGCCGCGTTACTGGCAGCATACCATAGCAAAGCCAGACATTCATCCCATGTAGAGGTTGATTACACTCAGGTGAGAAATGTAAAAAAACCCAATGGTGCAAAACCCGGAATGGTGATTTATAATAATTATAAAACTATTGTTGTAACCCCTGATGAAAATGCAGTAAATAATTTAAAAATCGATAAATAGACAAGGAGTGGTTTAAATGTTATCGGAAAATGTAACGAACAATTTAAAGAGAGCTTCATGGATACGGGCAATGTTTGAAGAAGGTGAAAAACTTCGTAAAATACACGGCGCAGACAAGGTTTTTGATTTTACTTTGGGAAATCCGGATCATGAGCCTCCCAAAGCTGTAAAGGAGTCCCTTAAAAAAATGGTAGTTGAAGACCGACCGGGTATTCACCGTTATATGAATAACGCAGGGTACGAGGATGTAAGACAAAAGGTGGCAGACCACATAAATAAGGAAACCGGATTATCCCTTTCATCCAAACATATAGTCATGACCTGTGGTGCCGCCGGCGGACTTAATGTAGTGTTAAAGTCTATTTTAAACCCCGGTGAGGAAGTAATTGTGCTGTCACCTTTTTTTGCAGAATATATATTCTATATCGGAAACCACGGTGGCAAGCCGGTAATTGTTACTCCCGAAAAAGGCAGCTTCAAGCCCGACCTCAATCTGCTGAAAAACAGCATTAACGAAAAAACCAAAGCCCTTATTATCAATTCGCCCAACAACCCTTCAGGTTACATATATGACGAGGAAACCCTCAGGAGTATTTCCAAGGTTTTGAATGAGAAAGAAGCAGAGTATAACAGCAGCATATATGTAATTTCCGATGAGCCATACACAAAGCTGGTTTATGACAACGCAAAAATTCCGTCTGTTTTAAAGATATTCAAAAATTCCTTTGTTGTAAACTCCTTCAGCAAATCCCTGGCACTTTCTGGGGAAAGAATAGGCTATATAGCTGTAAATCCTGAAATAGCCGACCTGGAGCTCACAATTGAAAGCCTTGTATTTTGCAATCGTACCTTAGGCTATGTAAATGCTCCGTCAATGTTTCAAAAAGTAATCGCCGATGCATTGGATGAAGAAGTCGATATCGAAAGCTATAAAAAAAGACGGGATTTGATGTACGACAATCTTATTTCCTTCGGTTTTAAATGCATAAAACCCCAGGGAACTTTCTACCTCTTCCCCGAATCACCTATAGAAGATGATGTACAATTCGTCAAGGATGCATTAAAATACAACCTGCTTTTGGTTCCCGGTACAGGCTTCGGTTTGCCCGGATATTTCAGAATTGCTTACTGCGTAAGCGTCGATACTATCCAAAGGTCTTTGCCTGCTTTTGAAGCTCTGGCTAAGGACTATGGTTTAAAATAAAAAATTACTGCGGATAAATATCCCATCAAGGCTTGTTCCAAGGCTCTGCCCTCCATTGGGCAGAGCTTAATTTAAAATAACCAAAAACATGTATAAGTGTACTCAAATAAAGAAGATTATGATATAATTATCTTGTTGGAATATTTGCTTACGCAATTAAAAGCATTAATTTGTAATATATGTTATTTGGGGGTAGACTTATTAAACACCATTACTTAGATAAATAGAAATATTTCTATCATAAAATCGAATCAGTTTGTTTATCGTTATTCTTAAGCAATATATTTCTAATCCACCAGGCAATATCTTTACTTAACTATCCGTTAATTCGTCTACCGTATTAAACAGCAATCAATTAAATATTTTATACTTTATATTATTCTACTCCGGAATTTTAAGCCGCTGGTCATCCTTTGATGATTTCGGCTAAATATAAATTTTATGAAAGGGAGATGTATAATGAAAAAGCTTACCAGTATTATTATAGCTGCTGTTTTGCTTGCTGCTTTTCTAGTACCTCAGCTACCGGTTTATGCAGCTAACTACAACTATGGCGAAGCATTACAGAAAGCTATAATGTTCTACGAGTTCCAAATGTCCGGTAAATTACCCGATAACATTCGCAATAACTGGCGTGGTGACTCGTGCCTCAATGACGGAAGTGATGTAGGCCTTGACCTTACAGGAGGTTGGTTTGATGCTGGAGACCACGTTAAGTTCAACCTTCCCATGGCTTATACAACTGCCATGCTTGCATGGGCAGTTTATGAGTACAGGGATGCTCTCGAAAAAAGCGGTCAATTGACTTATTTGATGGATCAAATCAAATGGGCATCGGATTACTTTATCAAATGCCACCCTGAGAAAAACGTATACTACTATCAGGTAGGAAACGGAGATTTAGACCATAGGTGGTGGGTTCCTGCCGAATGTATTGATCTTCAGACAGCAAGACCGTCGTATAAGATAGACATGTCAAACCCGGGTTCCACCGTTGCTGCCGAAACGGCTGCAGCACTTGCGGCTACAGCTGTTGTATTCAAGGATTCCAACCCGGCTTATGCCGCAGAATGCCTTCAGCATGCAAAAGACCTCTTCAATTTTGCAGAGGCAACCAAGAGTGATAAAGGTTATACTGCCGCTCTTAACTTTTACACATCCCACAGCGGTTGGTATGATGAGTTTTCCTGGGCAGGTGCATGGATTTACCTTGCCGGCGGCGGTCAAACTTATCTTGACAAGGCAGAGCAGTATGTAGATGAATGGGGTCTTGAATCCCAGACTCCTTACATTGCCTATAAATGGGGCCAATGCTGGGATGACGTTCATTACGGTGCAGCTCTGTTATTGGCTAAAATCACAAATGACGATTTTTATAAAGAAACCATAGAAAGACATTTTGACTATTGGACAGTAGGAGTTAACGGTGACAAAATCCGTTACACTCCCAAGGGTTTAGCTCACCTGACCGACTGGGGTGTATTAAGGCATTCTACAACTACCGCATTCTTAGCCTGTGTTTATGCCGATTGGGAAGGATGCTCCAGCAGCAAAGCTAAAACCTATTTGGATTTTGCAAAGAGTCAAGCTGATTACGCATTGGGAAGTGCCGGCAGGAGCTACGTAGTTGGATTTGGTGTCAATCCTCCCAAGCGTCCTCACCACAGAACCGCTCACAGTTCATGGTGTGATACAATGAAAGAGCCGCCTGAACATAGACATGTTCTTTACGGTGCATTGGTCGGTGGACCGGATTCCAGTGACGGATATTCTGATGATGTAGCAAACTATGTAACCAATGAGGTTGCATGCGATTATAATGCCGGTTTTGTGGGACTTCTGGCAAGAATGTATGATCTTTACGGAGGTAATCCCATACCTAACTTCATGGCTATAGAAGAAATAACAAATGAAGAAGTATACGTTGAAGCAACAGTAAGTTCCGGAAACGGTTTGGCTGTTAAATCTTTCATCTATAACAAGTCGGGATGGCCGGCAAGAATGTACGACAAGCTTTCCTTCAGATATTATATGGACTTATCGGAATATGTATCTGCAGGATTTAACCCGGCTGATATAAACACCAATATAGTTTATAGCGCTGCCAATACAGCTAAAATTTCAAAGCCTCAGGTTTACGATGCTTCCAAAAATATCTACTATGTGGAAGTAGATTTGACAGGTACAAAAATATACCCCGGAAGCAATATGGACCATAAAAAAGAAGTTCAGTTTAATATACAGCCACCCAACGGTGCTCCTTGGGACAATACTAATGACTTTTCATATAAGGGAATTATGGCTGATGAAGAAATTGTTCCGAAAATTCCCGTATACGATAACGGAGTCTTGATATTTGGAGAAGAACCTGACGGTAGTGTTCCGGTTTCACCGACACCTACCCGCTCTTCAGGAGTTACTCCTACTAAGAATAATACTCCGACACCGGTTCCTACTCCGTCGACCAGCAGTTCACCGGAAATTAAACTCGGAGACCTAGATTTAGACGGTTCGGTTGACTCATTTGACCTTACTTTGTTAAAGCGATTTGTTTTAAGGAAGCTTAAGGAATTCCCGAGTGGTGATCATGCTAAGAGTCTTCTTGCCGCGGATGTAAATAAAGATGGGTCGATAGACTCCCTTGACGTATCAATCTTAAAGCGTGTTATTTTGCGTAAGATGGAATTATAATTCTTGCAAAGTATTCTAACATCATTCTTTGCTTTTTAAAAAGCTCCAGGATCTTCTCCTGGAGCTTTATTTACGTTTAGCTAATAAAATCATTGTTCTAATTACGAACCTCATTAATGATGTTAAGAAAAATACTCCAGAAACTAAAGTTTCGCAAGTACAGAGCCTGTAAATACTCCTCAGGGTCGAGCAAAACTCGCTTTGCTCATACAATGCTCTCCCTTTCCTCGTCGTATTAACAGGCTCTAATACTTGCTTCACAACGTTTCTTCCATATTTTTCTTAACATCCATCTATTATATTGTGATTAAGCACTTGTAACGGGCAATGCTAGTCTTTAGACAATATAACGGCTAATATTCCCGAAGTTATGGATACTTGTGCTTTATCGGCAACAAACTGGTTGCTCACTCCCCTGCTCGACCCCATTTCAATGGTCTCACCCCTTAAGGGATAATACAGCCCTTCGGTGGTAATCCCTTCAACCTTTTCCGTGACAGGCAGCAGAGTTAAATTGTATCCCTCCCGAGCCATAATCTCAACGCTGTCGGAAATCAAGAAAATTTCATTTTGCTCATTGACAACTCTTCCCTTGACACCTCGATCCAACATTTTCTTTAAGAGGAATATGTTAGACAACGTATGATCCAGCCTGGTGCCCGTACCTCCAATAATAACAATATCCCTGTACCCTCTTTCAACAGCCGCTTCAACCGCAAGCTCTGTGTCAGTCATGTCCTTTTCTACAGGGTATTTAATTATTTCTACACTTTTTTGGGCATAATATTGAAAAAGCTCGTTATCAATAGAGTCAAAATCTCCGGCAAGGACATCCGGGAAAATTCCCATCCTCTTGAGGTGTACGGCACCTCCGTCGGCACAAATGATAAAATCCGCTTCTTTAAAGAATCTATCGTAATATGAATAATCAATAATATTTCCGCTGGAAACAACAACAGCCAACATAATTTTCACCGGTCCTATTCCCTGCAAGCATTTTCTCTGAGTTCCTTAATGATCTTTGAGGTATCCTCAGCAGAAAAAATTGTAGAACCTGACACAATTAGATTTGCCCCGGCTTTGGTGACATCATAAATATTGCCGGTATCTATTCCCCCGTCCACCTCAATATCTATATTAATGTCCCGGCTTTCAATCAAATTCTTAAGCAACTCGATTTTACGGGTAACACCCTCTATATACTTTTGACCTCCGAAACCCGGATTAACGGACATAATTAAAATCATGTCCACATCGTCCAGCACCCACTCAACAGCGCTTAGCGGTGTGGCCGGATTCAATGCCACGGCAGCTTTTTTCCCCAGCTGCTTTATTCTCTGAATTGTTCTATGCAAGTGGATACATGCCTCCGCATGAACCGAAATGATATCGGCACCCGCTTCGGAAAAAGCATCTATATAGCTATCGGGATTGTCAATCATAAGGTGAACATCAAATGGCAGTCCTGTTACTTTCTTTAAAGACTTTACAACCGGAGGACCTATCGTCAAATTAGGTACAAAATGCCCATCCATAACATCAATATGTACCAAATCCGCTCCTGCTTTCTCAATACGCACAATCTCCTCACCCAATTTAGAAAAATCGGCTGAGAGAATGGACGGAGCTATCTTAATCAATACAAAACACTTCCCTTCCAAATAAACGGTAGAATTAAAAAATCAAATCATTTCAACTTAATATGTTTATCTAAATTATTCTTGCATTCATTTACCCACTTTATGAGTCTATGAATACTTTTTACGCTGTTTTTCCTTTAAATCGTTATAAAACTCAATATAACGGCCATATCTTTCGGGAGATATCAATCCATTTTCAAGAGCAGACTTGACTTCGCATCCCGGCTCGCTGATATGATTGCACCCGGCAAATCTACATTTACCGATAAACTGGTTAAATTCCGGATAATATTTCTGCAAATCACCGGGTTCAATATCTGTTATCTCAAAAGAACTAAAGCCCGGTGTATCAACCACAAATCCACCTGACTTTAGTTCTATCAACTCTGCATGCCTTGTTGTATGTTTTCCCCTTTCAATTTTATCACTTACTTCTCCTGTTTTCATAACGTAGGAATCCATAATCCTGTTTAAAATTGTGGACTTTCCAACTCCCGACTGTCCTGCAAAAACGGTAGTTTTACCCGCAAGAACCTTTTCAAGCTCGTCATAGCCTACATTCAATACCGCACTCAAAAGAATTGTTTTTATACCTGTGCATTTATAGCTTTCAACTATGTTATTTATGTTTTTCTCGTCAAGGTCAATTTTGTTTATGCAAATTACTCCGCTGATCTCCTTTTGCATTACGGTAATCAATAATTTATCCAATAAATAATAGTCCGGCAGAGGTGATTTAACCGAAACAACTATTGCAATCTGATTTATATTTGCCACAGCCGGCCTTATAAGCTGCAGTGTTCTCGAATATATTTCCTCAATAAACCCAAGCCTCTTTTCTCGGTCCACAACGGATACAGAAACGTTATCACCAGGTAAAGGGATTTTGGAGTCTTTTCGGAACGTACCTTTTGCCTTGCATTCATATACTCCATCCTCCGCTTTTACGTAATAAAATCCTCCAATACCTTTAATTATTACACCTGATGGCAAACTTTCTACCTCCTTAGAAATTCTCAGTGAATTCCTTGTAAAGAGCGCTATCCAGATAAACACGAACCAGAGTACTTCCCCCATTGGGAACTGGAATCGGAACTGTTATCGGAAAGTCACTTTTCTTACGGGTTTCACTGTATATGGTTTCTGTCCTGTTGGTATCCGATCTTGTAATATTTACTATTACCTTTATAGTATCCCCATAATTATCGGGATTCTCAAGCTGTATTGTACTATTAACTTTCTTCTCGTCCGGATTATAATCCTCCAAAAATATTTTCACAGGAGTACCTTCTTCAACTTCAGTACCGGCTTCCGGCTCCTGCTTTATTATTTTATCAATGGCGTACGTCTTATCTTCCGGATATATATCACCTAAAGTCAACTTAACACCGGTTAACAAATTCAATGCCTCTCTTTGAGTTTTTCCTATCAAATTGGGTACAAGACTGGTTACTATTTTCGGTCCCAGGCTCCTGTATACCTTGACTACAGTACCTGGCTTTACCTCTTCATTGATATCAGGTTCCGTCTTAATCACATATCCCTTGGCAATACCGTCATTGTACTCATCAACCAATTCCGCTTTAAGTCCTAACTGCTCCAACTCCGTTTGAACCTCACGGTATTCCTTTCTCCTGTAATCCTTTATCTTTACCAACAAAGGTCCGTCACTGACTTGAAAAACTATTTTCGCATATCCTCCGGGCTTTATTCTTTCACCCTCAGCTTTATCCTGATCTATAATAATGTCCTTGGGAATATCATCATGATGCTTTCTGTTTTCTACCACATCAATTCCATATTCCGACAGTCTGCCCTTGACCTCATAAAAATTCTGATTTGTATAGTCCTGTACAATAAAATCCTTAGGTCCGTTGACCAGGGATGAAACCATCGGACCCAATGCCTTGACTGCAAACGCACCGATAATTACAATAATGATTATCGATGTGACAACAGCCAGAATTGTTGTCATTTTTTCATTTTTCTTTTTCACGTTTTTATCACCCGTATTTTCAGAAATATCCTTATTGACAGTCAGCTTATCCTTTCCGATTGACGGTATTCTGACTGTAGGACTGTCCTTGACGGACTCAACTTTATTAAAATCACCATAGGGTTCCTTTAACACCTTATTTAAATCCTTCAAAAGTTCAGTAGCCGATTGATATCTCATACTCTGATCCTTTTGAATGGTACGCATAACAATACTGTTTACACCCTTCGGTATTGTGGGATTAATTTTAACAGGCTCCTCAGGATCATCCTGAATATGCTTCAGTGCAACAGCAACAGGGGAATCCCCGTCAAAAGGAAGCTTTCCCGTTAAAAGCTCATACAATACTATTCCCAAAGAATACAAATCCGATTTTTCATCCGTAAATCCACCCCGTGCCTGTTCCGGTGAAAAATAATGTACCGAACCTATGGTATTTCCGGCCATAGTTATTGTCGACGAGCTTACGGCCCTGGCTATTCCAAAATCCGTAACCTTGACGATGCCTTCCTTCGTAAAAAGAATATTATGGGGTTTAATGTCCCTGTGTACAATATGGTTTTTATGGGCATGCTCAATTGCCATGGCAATCTGGCTTACAATATTAACCGCTTCCCTCCAGTCCAGCGGACCCTTTTGTTCCAAATAATCCTTCAAAGTCATTCCGTTTACATATTCCATAACGATATAATGTATGTCGCCCTCATGCCCAACATCATATATGGAAACAATATTGGGATGGGAAAGACTTGCTGCAGCCTGAGCTTCTATGCGAAACCTTTTAAGAAATTCCTCGTCGTTTATAAATTCGGTTCTTAAAACCTTTATAGCCACAAACCTGTTTAACAATCTACATTTAGCCTTATATACAAGGGCCATACCGCCCCCACCGATTTTCTCGATCAACTCATATCTATTACCCAAAATTTGACCTACCATATCAGCACCTCTGCTTTTTATAGCATTAACAATTTACATTTGACACCGTATTCTACGATTTCATTAACTGTTTTTTATCACAATAACAGTAATATTGTCCTCTCCGCCTTTTTCATTTGCCCAATATACCAATTCATTGCAAGCCGCTTCAGGGTCGTCGTTTCTTAATACTATGTCCAGTATTTCTTCTTCCTTTAGCATATTGGTCAATCCATCGGTACACAAAACAAAAATGTCTTTTTCCCCTGCTTCCACTGTAAGAGTGTCTACAAGAATCTCCTGCTCACATCCCAATGCTCTCGTAATAATATTCCTCTTAGGATGATTCTCCGCTTCTTCCCTTGTCAGCGAGCCGTTTTTTATCAATTCTTCTATAAAGGAATGATCAGTAGTTACTTTTTCCATGACGCCGTCTCTTATCAAATATACTCTGCTATCGCCTACATGACCTATGTACATTTTGTTTTTCAGCATTACAACGGTAATAAAGGTGGTACCCATTCCCAATGTCGATTGCGATTCCAAAGCCTTGGTATATATAGCTGCATTTGCTTCTTCCATTAGCTTTTTAATACCGGATAAAACACTTTCTTCATTGGAAAACTCTTCGGGATGGGTTAATATGTACTCTTCTGCAAATTGCACAGCCATACTGCTCGCAACTTCACCGGAACTGTGTCCTCCCATTCCGTCGGCAACAATAAAAGCGTCCGGCACATTCGAATATCCCGTTATTACCCTGTAACTGTCTTCATTAAGTTCTCTAACTTTTCCTCTATCGCTTTTTGCGGAAAATCTCACCATACCACTCCCCAGGTCAGCTTATAAAATATTTTGGTCAACAGCCATATGTTAAAATATATGTTACTAATGAATTTCTACATTCCTTTATTATATCACTTAATTACGTTTCTCGTCCATAAAACCTCTCCGAAGCTGTCCGCATGCTGCATTTATATCGCTCCCCAGCTCTCGCCTTACTGTTGTTTCAATACCGTACTTTTCTAAAATATCTTTAAACTTCGCAATCGTTTCTTTTGAGCTTCTTCTAAATCCTGCGCCGTCAACAGTATTGACCGGTATAAGGTTGACATGGCACAGCATACCTTTTAACAGTCCGGCCAGCTCCAAAGCATTATCTTTCGAATCATTTACACCTTCAATCAAAGCATATTCAAAAGTTATTCTTCTATTTGTGGTCTCAGTATATATCTTACATGCTTCAATTAATTTGTCAATAGAATACCTTTTATTTACAGGCATAATTTTATCCCTTATACTATCATTGGGAGCATGTAGAGATATGGATAATGTAACCGGTATATTTTCCTTTGACAGTTCAAGAATCTTGGGTACAAGACCGCATGTGGAAACCGAAATATGCCTTGCACCGATATTCAAGCCATCTTTATGATTGACAAGCCTTAAGAATTTGACGACATTATCATAATTGTCCAAAGGCTCTCCTATACCCATTATTACCACATTACCTATTCTTTGCTTTACATCCGTCTGAATGGATATAATTTGATCCAGAATCTCTCCCGGGGCAAGGTTTCTTACAAACCCTATACCGGTTGATGCACAAAATCTGCAGCCCATCCTGCAGCCTACCTGTGAAGAAATGCATACACTGTAACCGTGCTGATATTTCATCAAAACACTTTCAATTACACTTCCGTCTATAAGCTTAAAAAGGTACTTTACCGTACCGTCAATATTCGAAACAAGCTTTTTGACAATTTCCAACCTGTTTATATAAGCAATCTCCTTCAATTGATTTCTAAGCTCTTTTGACAGATTTGTCATCCCGTCAATGTCCTTAATTCCCTTGTGTGTCCATTGAAAAATCTGCTTTGCATGAAACTTTTTATGCCCCGTTTCAAGGAGCAAAGACTCAAGCTCTTCAATTGTCATACTGAGGAGATCCAATTTATCCTTCATCAATCTAACTCCTTCTTACCATTCTGGATATAAAAAATCCGTCAACACCGTCAATATTAGGATACAACTGCAAATATCCTTTTATAAGACTCTCTTTTTTAAGGGTCTTCGGTACTAAAGGTGTTATGTCCTCCAAATAAAAATCCCCGTTATTCTTAATAAACCTCTCCACCGTCTCTTCATTTTCTTCCGGCTCAACGGTACAGGTGCTGTAAACCAGTACGCCACCTTTTTTTACATATTTAGAAGCTGTAGAAAGAATCCTTTCCTGAAGCTCTGTTATCTCTTTTTTATCCCCTGAATTTCTTGACCATTTGATATCCGGTTTTCTTCTTATTATACCCAACCCGGTACACGGAGCATCCACCAAAACCCGGTCGGCTTTTTCAATTAATCCGTCATCCAAGGTTACAGCATCAAAGACCTCTGTTTTGATTATATCCAAACCCAACCGTTTTTTAGCCTCATCAATCAGTTTGATTTTGTGCTCATGAATATCGCGGGATATAACTGTACCCTTATTATTCATAAGCTGTGCTATGTGGGTCGATTTACCTCCCGGAGCACTGCAAACATCCAAAACGGTTTCCCCCGGTTTTGGGTCCAACACCTTTGCCACCAGCATGGAGCTCTCGTCCTGTACCTGAAAATATCCCTTTTTAAACGCCTCCATCTTCTGAACCGAAACCGGGTTTTTTATTATCAATGCTTCCTCAAGATACTTACCGTTCTCTATTTCAAACCCGTCTTTCTCCAATATCTCTGCAAGACTGTCTTTGGAAATTTTTAACGTGTTTACCCTTACCGTAAAAAGAGGTATACTGTTATTTGCCTTCAAAAGCTCTTCCGTAAACTCTTCTCCAAAGCGTTTCAACCACTCTTCCACCATCCATTGGGGATGAGAATATTTTACCGAAAGATAAGTCAAAAGATCACTGTCTTTGTCGGGATACTGCAGGTTATCTTTGTTTCTTGCAATATTTCTTAAAACGGCATTTACATATTTGCTGCTGGCCATATGCCCATACTTTTTGGCAAGCCTGACGCTTTCATTGCATGCAGCGGATACCGGTATCCTGTCGGTAAAAAGCAATTGATAAATACCCATCCTTAAAATGTTCAATATCCAGGGTGAAAGCTTTTTAATCTTAATTGAAGAATATTTTTCAATAAAATAATCAACGGTAAGCCTTCTGTTCATCGTACCGTAAACAATATCAGTGATAAAGCTCCGGTCTATATCCCGAAGCTCCTGATCATTTAAATACTTATTTAGGGAGATATTGGAATATGCTCCCTTGTCATTTATATCATACAGTATTTTTAACGCCGTTTCTCTTGCTTTATCCACCATCATAGCCTTAATCTCTGTTTCTCGAAATTAAAATCAGACGCAAAAGGTTTGCGACAGCAACAGCTGCAGAAGCAACATAGGTCATAGCCGCAGCTCTTAACACTTTCTTTGCCGGATCAATTTCGTTATAATTCAAAATACCGGTATCTTCAAGGGTGCGAATAGCTCTGCTACTGGCATTTAGCTCCACCGGCAGAGTAATTATATAAAATGCCACCGCCAACGAAAACAATATAATACCCACATTAACAAGGAACGGAAAACTGAAAATCAACCCAAGCATAGCAAGAGGTACACCAAGGGATGACCCTATCTGTGCCACCGGTACCAAAGTACTTCTTAAAACCAAAGGCCCATAGCTTTCACTGTGTTGAATGGCATGCCCGGTTTCATGGGCTGCAACACCCAAGGCAGCAATAGAGTTACTGCCGTAAACCGACTGGGAAAGTCTTACAACCTTTGTTCTCGGATCATAGTGGTCCGTAAGATCGCCGGCAATCCTCTCGATTCTTACATCATAAAGTCCGCTTCTGTCAAGAATCACCCTTGCAACATCTGCACCGGTCATACCGCTGGTGTTGCGGATGCGGCTGTATTTATTAAAGGCACTTTTTACTTTTATTTGGGCATATATGGACAAAATAAGCGCCGGAACAATTAAAATCAAGTAATAAATATCGAAGTACATATACAATACCTCCTTTTTTTAGGTTATTTTATTCAAATATAATATCATCAAGTTTTTTATTGAATTCATCAATATTTACAAGAGTATTATAACACGGTCCGTTGGGTCTGTCATTAATTATTCCGATGACCGGTATTTTACCCACATCGGCAATACCGCTGCTCAAATCCCTTTCACAGGCTACAGCAATAATAGCCTTAGGTCTATACTTTGAGGCAATGTTTCTTGCGGCCGTTCCCCCTGTAACCACATGCACCTTTACGCTTCTTTCGTTACAGTACTCAATTATTTTGCCGATGGAGCACCTGCCACATCTCTTACAGTTTTGAACATCGTTTGTAATTTTATACCCACATTCGGAATACTGTAAACAATGGGGCAATAGTACCAATATATCTTCAGGGGCAAATTTGCTGCCCGTTTTACTCACCAATATATTGTTTAATTCCACATAAAACTTTCTTATGCTGTCTTTATTGCTCTTATGCATCCCCTCAAAAAAAATAATCTGGGGAAGAAGAACTTTTAAACCTACTCTCGCTATATAAAGTATCAATTTTCCCGCGTCTCTGTGCTTATAAACGTAAATTACCGCCAGAGATAAAACCGAATAATATAACATTAATACTATTGTGAGCAAAATTAAAATAAATAATATCAAATTATATGTCTTAATTGTTGAGTAATTATACAAGAATCCAAAAATTATTAAAATCAACAAGAACAAAACAACTATCTTTCCCGTCAGGGAAGCAAACCTCTTAATAGGATTATCCAAGGATTTCACCTTCGTCCATCCTGTGTCCGCAAATAAAATCCCCTATACACAACCTCTTGCATGATTCAAATTGGACCTCTTTCACCTCAACCATTCCCAAGCCGCAGGCAACAATTATTCTTTCTCTCTCAACTTTTACAATAGTCCCGGGCTTTTTATCGTGCTTCTCTTCATTAAATACCGAAGTAGCCCAAACCTTCATCATTTTGCCCTCATACTGGGTAAAGGCACCCGGCCAGGGATTTGTTCCCCGGACAAGATTATGAATCTCTCTTGAAGATTTTGACCAATCAATGCAGCCGTCTGCTTTACTCAGCATAGGTGCGTATGTAGCCTCCTCCTCCTTTTGAGGAATGCGGCGGAGCGTTCCGTTTTTAATCTCCAAAAGCGTGTCTTTTAAAACATCTGCCCCCAATACTGCCAGTCGGTCATGCAGCTGACCGGCCGTCATATCGTCAGGAATCTCTATTTCTGCCTTTAAAAGCATATCTCCCGTGTCCATACCCACATCGGTAAACATTGTTGTAATTCCGCTGGTCTTCTCACCGTTGATTATCGCCCATTGAATCGGAGCCGCACCCCTATATTTCGGAAGAAGGGATCCATGAACATTTATACAACCATAGGGAGGAATATCCAAAATATCCTTTGGTAAAATTTTACCATAAGCACAGGTAACCATCAAATCCGGCTTCAATTCTTTCATGGTTTCAACAAATTCCTGCGTCTTTACCTTTTCAGGCTGTAAAACATTGATATTATTGTTAATTGCATACTCCTTTACCGGAGGCATCGAAGCCTTCTTTCCCCTGCCCTTGGGTTTGTCAGGCTGGGTTACAACCGCCGCAATATCATACCCTTCATTTACAAGCATTTGGAGGCTTGGAAGTGCAAACTCCGGTGTCCCCATAAATACTATCCTCAAAGCTGTCACCTCATCAATACAAAAATTAATCATTCATTATCCTTTTCATTCCTGTCAATAAACCTTATAACCTTGTCAATAAACAATATCCCATCCAGGTGGTCGATTTCATGGCAAAGCGCCACTGCAAGAAGTCCCTGACCCTCTACCTTGATTTTTTCTCCGTCACGATTTAAGGCCTCCACCAATACCTTCGCAGGTCTTTTAACCTCACCGGCAACTCCCGGTATGCTAAGGCATCCTTCCACCTCAGTCTGTTCCCCTTCCTGTTTTACAATAACAGGGTTTATCAGCTCCATAAGGCCCTCTCCCACATCGATAACGACCACTCTTTTCAAAATACCCACCTGCGGTGCTGCCAAACCTACTCCATTGGCAGCATACATAGTTTCAGCCATATCGCTTAAAAGTGTTTTAATTTTATCGTCTATTACATCCACTTCTTTCGACTTCTTTCTAAGAACCTCGTCCCCTTCTTCTCTTATTATCCTTATAGCCATTATTCTATTCCCCCATGTTCTTTTTTCACTATCAGATATAAATGTATTATAACATATTGACAGGATTTATATCCACACTCAGAGCGACAGAATTATTTCCGCTGCCGGAATAATAACCGTCCGTAATGTTTGTCAATACATTTATAAGTTTATCTAATTCTTTGCACTTTATAACTATTCTCCATCTGTATTTGTTTCTAATCTTCGACAATGGTGCTCTCGATGGGCCCAAAACCTGCGCCGAAACGTTCAGTCCTTCTATATATTTATTGATTTCATTCTTTACAAAAACCGCTCTGCTTAGAACCATTTTGTCATTTACTCCGCTTAGCAATACGGAAGCAATATTGGTAAACGGAGGATAATCCAGTTGCTTTCTTACAAGTATTTCCTTATCGTAGAAGGATTTATAGTCTTGGTTGCAGGCACATACAATGCTATAGTTTTCAGTGTTATACGTCTGAATTATTACCCTCCCCGGAAGCTCTCCTCTTCCTGCCCTTCCTGAAACCTGTGTAATCAGCTGAAATGTGCGCTCCGTTGCTTTAAAATCCCCGGTATTTAAAATACTGTCCGCAGCAAGTACTCCCACCAAAGTAACCTTGGGAAAGTCATGCCCTTTCGCAATCATTTGAGTACCCACCATAATATTTATATTTTCCTCACGAAATTTTCTCAATATTTCTTCATGAGAATTCTTTCCCGTCGTAGTGTCCATATCCATCCTTATGGCAGTGCAATTTTCAAACTGCTTTTTTATCTCCTCTTCGACCTTTTGCGTTCCCGTACCGAAATTTCTTATGTGATTGCTCTTGCATTTAGGACATACTGCAGGGTTTTTAACGGTAAAACCGCAGTAGTGGCAGATAACCCTTTCTTCATGAGAATGATAGGTCAAAGAAACATTACAATAAGGACATTTTAAAACATAGCCGCAATTTCTGCACAATACAAAGGATGCATATCCCCTCCTGTTTAAAAAGACAATGGTCTGCTCTCCCTTGTTGATATTATCTGTAATCTCGGCTTTCAGCCTTTCACTGAACACCGACCGGTTGCCGTTATTCAATTCCGCCCGCATATCCACAACCTCTACCTTGGGAAGAAGCATATTATTGGCCCTTTTGGTCATTTCAAGAAGCTCAATCTCTCCGTTTTCAGCCCTATAATAAGTCTCAACCGAGGGAGTTGCCGAGCCATGCAATAAAACGGCGTTTTCATATAAGCAACGCTGTCTTGCAACATCGGCAGCATGGTATTTGGGCACAATTTCAGATTTGTACGAATTTTCATGCTCTTCATCAATTATTATAAGTCCGGGATTTTTCAAAGGTGCAAATACAGCGGACCTTGCCCCTACCACAACCTTGGTTTTTCCGTCCCTAATGAGCCTCCACTGATCGTACCTTTCTCCCAAAGAAAGCCTGCTGTGTATTACAGCAACATCGTCACCAAACCTGCCCTTAAACCGTTCAACCATCTGGGGAGTCAGGGATATCTCCGGAACCAGCACAATAGCCTGTTTCCCCATTTTTATACAATGGTCTATCAATTGAAGATACACTTCGGTTTTCCCGCTTCCGGTAATGCCGTGGAGCAATACCTCATTAAAGCTTCCCGAGTCCAGCATCCTCGTAACCCGGTCATAAACACTCCGCTGATCCGGGGTCAGATCCAATGGGCGGGTTTTTTCATAGCTTTTGTCCCCTACAGGATCCCGGGTTATTTCTACATCCATAAACTCAATATACCCCAGCTTCTTAAGGGTTTCCAATCCCCCACGGTAAATGCCCACAAACTTTATTATGTCATTGACGGCAATATATTCGTTTTCAATAAGCATCTCAAGAACCCGTATCTGCTTTATGTTTTTAACTTTATTGCTTTCTATGTCATAAATCACTTCGTCCTCAGGCTTTATGAGGTATGCGGCCTTTATTTGCTTCTCCCTGACCCGGGCTGCAAACTCTTCCAAAACCTCTATATAACCTTCACTAACAAGGCTATCTATTTGCCTGGACAAGTTTTTTGCTCTTGTCAGGCTTTTCAGTTCCTCAAAATCCATTTCCCCTTGATGTTCACACAAACAGTCTACTATCTTTTTTTTAGTGCCCTTGAGCATGCCCTCGCTTTTTTTAAGCTTAATTATTTTTGTACTGCTAACGCCTATCCCCGACGGAATCATGCACTTAATTGCATCGGAATAGGTACAGATATACCTGTGTTTCATCCATTGTGCCAGCTTTATCAAGTTATTATTCAGAACAGGCTTTTCATCCAGAACCCTGTCTATCTCTTTAAGCTCCGTCACATCCGCCTTTTCGCATGTATCGAGAACATATGCCTCCATCAGCCTGTTTGACTTGCCGAAGGGCACAATAACCCTAACCCCAGGAACCACTTTATCAATGTACTCATCGGGGATTATATAATGGTATTCCTTATCGAATTTCCTTGTTGAGTTTTTTATTACGACAGAAGCAATGTTTCTCATTATTGCACCTTTTTTATTTTTTATTTTAAATCCGTAACTCAATGGTATTAATATATTATAACAATTACATTGTCGGTAAATCAAATAAAAGTTCCCCAATTAAAATAAAACAGGGAAACTTTATTTATAATCACACATAATTACCGTTCATCCAAACCTATATCATCATATCCGGAACCAATTAATGAGTTTTCCTCTCTACTTCCATACAAGAACCTCAATATAACAGCTGGAATTTTTACATCAAAATAGCCGGATAAATTTTTTACATCTATCCGGCTTAAAACTGATTCTGTTTTATCATTTTTAATGATAAAAAACAAATCCCTCTTCCAGCCTTTAATAACACTCCTTCACAAAATCCGGCATGGAATCGGGATCCCCTTCAATTGAAACATGGAAATCGATATTAAATTTTTCTGAGATTTCTTTCATGCCGTCAAACATCTCCCTCAACGCATCGGGATTATTTTTGACAATGCTCACAAGATCGTCGATATACATCTCCTTAATGTCGTAATTCGCAGAAATTATACCGCAGATAAAACCCAGAAAAGTACAGGAACTGCTGATGTTGACCGGAAATTCATACAAGTTTATTAATCGAATCTTATGACTTAAATCGTGCATTAACTGCTTTTTTCCGCTAATAAAAACGATGTCGCCCGAAGCTGAAGCAAGAAAACTGTTGGCAGAATCCACAAGTACCCTTGTTTTTCCCACGCCTTTTTTTCCACAAATTACCTTAATCATCAGCATCTATCCCTTCTTTGTATTTTACTCTATAATTATACGATAATATAAATTTCTAAGGTTTTCAAGCCTATTTTATTAATATTATATTTACTTAATATATTATATTTACTTAATACTCTGCTTACTTCCAAAATATGTGTATTTCGGGGTTTTGCAGGTTCTGATCTATCACATTAATACAATTTTGTATTTTTTAATGCATTTATCAAGAAACTACTAATAACTCCTACGAAAAAACCCATTATACAGCCCGAAACAAGCAGTAAAGGAAGAAAGAACGCCACAGCCAAGTCCTGCATGAAAAAAGCCGCCACCAATAATTGCCCGATATTATGGGATATTGCCCCGGCTATACTTATTCCGATAATACTGAATTTGTCCCGTCCTGCTTTATATAACCCCGACATAACCACGGTACTTAACAATCCTCCGGAAAAGCTGAATAAAAAGAGCATCCAGCCTCCTCCTCCGAATATAGAGGATAAAACGCACTTAATAGTCATTACCGTCAAAGCCTCTCTAAATCCAAAAAAAACAATTACCGTAACAGTTATAATATTGGCAAGACCAAGCTTCACTCCGGGTACAGGCATGGGTATAGGTATCCACGATTCAATTATCGATAAAACTAATGCCTGCGAAATCAACAATCCAAGCAAAACAATCTTTTTTACACCGCTCACTTTTTACCCCGTTCATTTATGTTTTTATCTAGTAAGTTACAATATCTATGTCTTGAGATTTTCCTTCAATTTTTATCATAACTTTATTGGGAAGACACACTGCCATGTCTCCGGTTTTATAAAGCCATCCCGTATCAACACACACCTTATCGGGACAATCAGCTTCCATAAACCTTATTCGCCCTTTTTCCGCGATTATTGTATTGTTGTAATCTCCATCAACCGTAATCTCTATTGGCTCATCAACAGCGTCGAGATCAATTCTTCTGATCTCTTTGCCGTCCCGGATTATTAATGCCGTCTTATGCCCATCATCTTCCCGTCCTCTAAAGATTGAGACACCGACAAAAGACACCGCTATCATTATTATAACAATTAAAACAATAAATAAATCACCTTTTTTCAACATATTCAAATTCCTTACTCTCATCCTTAAACTCAAAAATGTTCTTTAATCCGCCGGTTATATATATTTTATCATCCTTTGTAATAAATACCGCCTCAACCCCGTCAAGTCCCTCAATAAATCTCATACCTTCCTCCAAGCCTAATACAAAAGTTGCCGTCGAAAGGGCATCCGCATCTATTGAAAGGTCTGAAACAATTGTAACCCCGGTAAGATCGGATTCTGCAGGATAACCTGTCTTAGGATCCAAAATATGATGATATCTCACACCATCCTTCTCAAAAAACCTTTCATATTCTCCCGAACTGACCACTGTTTTATCCTTCACGCTGACAATACCGATGTATGATCCTTGCGATCCCTTCGGATTTCGTATGCCGATCCTCCATGGGCTGCCGTCGGGTTTGCCTCCCAGTACCGCAACATTTCCTCCCATACTGATAAATGCAGACTCCACTCCGTTTTCTTTATAAATATTTATAGCTTCATCAGCGGCATATCCTTTCGCAATTCCTCCCAGATCCACAACTTGTCCGGTTTTTTTCAGCATTGCCCTGGAATTATCCTTATCAATCAAAACATCTTTATAATCGACCAGCTCCAAAAGCTCGTCGATTTCACTCTTTTGAGGTATTCTAGGGTTATCCGACCATATTCCCCATGCTTTAACAAGCGGCCCTATAGTAACATCAAAGGCTCCATTGCTGATATCCGAAAAATGCCTGGCCTTGTCCAGCACATAAAGCGTATCGTCTCCAAGCACTACATAATCTTTACCCGAAGTATCATTCAGAGCATTTATTTCTCCCCCGGGCTTGTTTATGGTCATTTTCGCTTCAATTTCAGCAATTCTTTTCTTTACCTTCTCACCGATCTTTTCCGCTTCCTTATGGTATATTCTTTGAATCACTACCGTCCCCATTATATAATCCGTTGACTCATATGAATCCCTATCGGAGTAATTACATGAAGAAAATATAAAAGCAAATAGAATTCCAAAAGCAAAAAAATTAATCCTCTTTTTCACAAATTCATCACCACTTAAGAAAAATCAATTCCTCTATATAAGCTATGCAGTAACGGGCTCCTCTTTTTACCATATAATACAATCCTTAAAATAAACTTAAGGTGGTCTGTCCGGCAGCCACCTTATAATAAATCAACAGGATATCCTATAAACTCTTAAGAATCCACCTCATCAGTCGAGCGTTCGATTTTTTCAGAAGAGCAAACTTCCATTTTGGAAACCGATACCTCGTAAGCTACTTTTGTAGCAACTTCACCGTTTACCAGCTTTTTCTGGTATTCACGGCTCTGTATCCTTCCCCAAATCTTAATATTATCTCCCACCTCAAGCCCTGATGCATACCTGGCATTTCTACCCCAACAAATACAGGGTATGTAATCCGATTTATTATATGGCCTGTTGACTGCCAATAATATATCCGTAATCTCCCTACCGAAAGGAGTCGTCCTGTATATTGGCTTTTTACATATAAATCCGTTCAAAAAAATCTGATTGGGATTTCTGACCTTCCTGTCATCCTCTAAAAAGTTAACCTCTCTGGCAAATACCGTGAGAACGAGCTTGCTTCCCGAGTCATTGTTATAATTATTGTACGAACGGAATTGACCCTCGACCTCAATAAATTCGCCAATAACTAGCTTTTCCCTTGATACCAATCTTTCTGAAACAGTGACAACAATTCTGTCATAGCTTTCGCTTAGTCTAGGTACTTCCATAGTGAAAGTATAAAACCCCTCACCATAAACCTCATGACTGAATTCTGTTTCTGATACTATTTTACCGGAAATGGTCACCATGTTGTTCTCAATGATGTTTCCGACCATCCGACCCCCACACTCCTCTCTTAGGCTTCTTACGTATATCCATAAATTTATCTAATGTAATGTTTATTCATATAAGACGCCTTTTAGAATTAATTTATTACTACATTAGCCATTTTTATAGCTATTTTCTGAAATAAACTAAATTTTTTATATAAATATACCGTCAATAAAAATCAATAATCAATCAAACATTCCTGAAGAAAGGAATCCGGTGCGGATGTATGCATTCTTTCAGAAGACCTCCTCTTTATCAATGCACCTATAATAACTTATACTAATTTTTCAGTACCAAATCTTTCTTTAAGCAAAACGCTAAAATGCACTTCTTTGCTAAATACCCAGTATTTAATAAAACTAATTAATATTATATTATATATTTTTTAACTTGAAAATCCCCGAAAGTACTTTTTCTCATTGGTATCCTGCTTAAAACTAATTTTTAATCTCATTCAAGTCAATGCCGTTTATTAAGGCAAAAGTAGCGGCAGCCAAAACATTATTGGGATCAACGCCTTCAATGTCGGTCTTCACCTTAAACTCCTGGGGTTCGATTACCGTTCCGTTTTTTGTATAAATTCGCCTTTGCAGGCAGCATAAAATATTGTCTTTTGTTACGAGGTCTCCAATGCTTGATGTTGTAATACTGGCTTTCAGGTTAAAACCGTAGGTGACAATATAATGCTTTATCCCTTGAAAAAACTGGCTTAAATTATTATCATCAGCGTTCACTATCGCTATTCCCTTCTCGTTTAACAATGAAAACGCTTTTCTCATTAATTCCATATGAAGTTGGTTATCATGTCCACTTATTTCATCGGCTTTATCGGTAAAAACAATAATATCAAATCTTAAAAAATCATAAATTTCACTTTTGATGTCGGACAAATCAACCTTTAATATAAGTATGTCGATATTATTTTTCTCAAGCTCAGCCAGATAACTCTTAACCTGCTTAACGTTCAGGCTGGACAAGTTCTTTGAATCAAGAATACTTATTCTTTTTTCAGAATTTTGTAATATGGAACTAATTAAGCCAGCTGTTTTTTCCTTGTCATCTTGCCCAATTATACCTGTTATCAGCACCAATTCAACCCCATTTCTTTTGATAGCTTAAGTTTATAATGTACCCTTTTTATAAATTTTATGTAGAGGAATTATAACACTTTATATAAAAGTAAATTTTTAGGCAAAAAATATATTGTATATATAATTAATTTTTTCTTATTTGTCTTCCGGTATGGTCAATCTCGTAATTTTCTCTATATATCAGTTCCGATACAGGAATAAAACCATAGCCTCTGTCTTTTAAAGCAGTTATTATACCGGGAAGTATTTTGGCAGTATGGGGCGTGTCATTATGAAACAATAAAATTGACCCGTTCTTTACGTTTTTCAATACACGGCTTTTAATCTCCTCTGGCTTGATACCCGGCCTCCAGTCCAGAGAATCCACATCCCATTGAATGGTAAAATGGTTTAATTCTTTAGCAATTCTTACAACATTGTTGTTATAATCCCCATAGGGGGCTCTGAACAACTCAACCTTTTTTCCCGTTAGCTTCTCTAAAACACTGTCACACTTAATTATCTCCGTTCTAATCTTCCCATTATCAATACTTCCCATTCTAAAATGTGAATAAGAATGATTTGCCACATCATGCCCATGCTCGGCTATCATTTTTACTGCTTCGGGGTTCTTTTCCGCCCATACACCTATCATAAAAAAAGATGCCTTAACATCATGTTCCTTTAGGGTGTTGAGTATCTGTGGTATATCCTCACTCCCCCAGGCACAATCAAAAGTTAACGCAACCTTTTTCTCCGGGTAATCCACAGAATAAATGGGAAGATCTCTTTTTTGTTGAAATACTGCCGTAACCTCTCCTTCAGAAAAATAGACAATTAATGCAGCCAATAACACTATAGCCGCAAGAACAGTGCACTTAAGCAGGGCATTGACTTTAACAACATAAAATCTCATTATTTACATCTTCCAATTTCTATTAATGGTCCTGAATTATAATATTTTATTTTCAAGACATATATACTTTAATGCTGTGAAAAACATTGGGCAAACTAAAGTTTCCCTCATTTTTCACTTTTTAAAATGTGTACTGTTTTATTTTGCAACAAGACAAATCCCGATTAATAAATTATTGCCGGTATTATTGAATTTTTTGAGAAAACTCAATAATACCGGCAAATATATAATAAGGTAAAGTTAATAAAGCTTTTTTAAGAGCCTCTCCATAGCTCCATTTAACAAAGCTTCCGCTGATTTTAATTACAGCCTGTCTTCATACTTGGTTATTTTGGAAGCTGCCATCCACTCTGTCATTTTATTATCAATATAAACTGATTTTTGTTGGTTATCTAGAAAATTCTTTATCTCATCCCGCTTTTCCTCAAGAGCATATGCCCCTTCTTCAACAACTTCATATGCTTTTATAATATGATAACCGTACGGTCCGGGTACAAGTCCCGATACTTCGCCTTCTTTTAAAGCCAGTGAAGTTTCTTCAAAGGATGAAATAAACTCACCGTTTCCGGTTACAAAATAGCCATCCTTATATAGGTCACTTTTCATGCCCTGGTCTTCCCCGTATTGCTCCAAAAGTTCTTCAAAGTCACCGCCGCTGTTAACCTTATCCAACACTTCCTGTGCCTTCGGTTTTATTGCCTCAAGCCTTTCCTGAAGATACTTCTCGGCCTCGTCCTCTTTGTTCGCATCCAAAAGTCTTCTATACTCATCCTGTTCTTCCTGCGGCAAAGAAATCAATATATGTTTTACCCTTGTACCTCCGGTCTTCACCAAAACCACATCAGCGTAATCCGCTTGTTCAGGATTGCTTTGCTGTATTGCCAGTTGTTCATTATAGTATTTTTTAATATCCTCATCTGTAGCCTCAACATCTTTTGTAAGATGGTCAAGAAAATCTGTAATAAGCAAATATTGAGCATATTCTTTATAGTACTCGTCAGCTGTCATTCCGTAAGTTGCAGCTTCAGCCTCAATTGTTTTCATTGCCTCTTGTCTGTAATCTTTATCCGTATTTTCCGAAGTATCAGTGCTTTGCAGCTCTTGTGAAACTGCTGTAATCATTTGATCGGTAGCTTTCTTAATATATTCATCCGACAATGTAAAACCTTGTTCCGCAGCTTTTTGCACTGCAAGTCTTTGCTTAATCACTGAATCTAAAACATCAGTTTTGAAACTCCTTATTATTTCCTTGTTCGCCTCGCTGTTAATATTGTCTTGAGTTATACCAAACGAATAGGATGTTTGCTGAAAATACGGGTACAATTGGTTAAAGAAATCTTTATAGGTAATTGCTTCTCCGTTTACTTCAGCTACCACAACACTTGCCTGCTTGTCCGACAATGCTGAAGGTCCCTTAAACAAAAGCTTTGCTCTCTCTTCTTCCAGATATTTAGGCCTTAAAACAAAGTAGGCCCCGGCCGTTACACCGGCAACTATTAATACAACTAAACATACAACGATAATAATCCCTCTAAGCTTTTTCATCTCGATTCATCCTTTATCAATTATTTTTCAATAAAACTTATTATAACACATAAATCTTGCAATATTTGTGTCTAAACTATAAACAATCTATTAACACAAACTATAATTTATTATTCACTAACTCATCAGTTCACCCCTAACCGTGTTCACAATTTTCAATATCGCGCAATTCGATTATATCATATAATTTACAAAACAATAAACAAAAATTTATATATTGTCAGTCCATTTATTATTTAAAATAATTAATACCTGCTTCAAATATTTTTTGATCCTTTTCACCGGGTACATTTTTAGCCACATTTCTTCCTATTCTCTCCGAGTGTCCCATTTTACCCAACACTCTTCCGTCAGGACTGGTTATTCCTTCTATAGCATCAAAGGAACCGTTGGGATTAAACCTGATATCATAGGTTGCTTTATTGTCAAGGTCAACATATTGGGTTGCAATCTGCCCGTTCTTTGCCATAGTTTCCAACAATTCTTTGCTTGCAACAAATCTACCCTCACCGTGGGATACGGCAATGGTATGAACATCTCCAACCTTAACATTGCTAAACCATGGCGATAGTACCGAAGTTACCTTGGTATTGACCATACAGGAAACATGTCGGCCAATGGTGTTAAACGTAAGTGTAGGACTGTCCTCATTTAAATCCCTTATCTCTCCGTAAGGTACCAGCCCGAGTTTAATCAATGCCTGAAATCCGTTGCATATTCCCAGCATAAGTCCGTCTCTCTGGTTTAACAGTTTCATTACCGCTTCCTTAACCCTGGGATTTCTAAATGCGGTAGCAATAAACTTTCCAGAACCGTCCGGCTCATCTCCTCCGCTGAATCCTCCGGGTATCATAACAATTTGTGATTTTTCAATCCTCTTTGCCATCTCATCAATAGATTCGTCTATTTCCTTTGAAGACAGGTTTTTAATAACAAAAATATCCACCTGTCCTCCGGCTCTTTCAAAAGCTTTTGCAGTGTCATATTCGCAATTGGTTCCGGGGAATACGGGTATAAACACCCTCGGTTTTGCCACAGAAACCGCCGGCTTTTTATTGTTTCGTTCTTTATACTCATATTGATTTGGTGTAGCTTCTGGCTGTTCAACCTTAGTGGGGAAAATTTTCTCCAAAGGTTCCTGCCATTTACTGCAAAGCACATTTAAGTCAAGACTCTCCCCATTAACATCAATCGACGGCTTCTCTTGAGTCACTCCAAGAACCTTAAACTCTACCGTACCGAATATATCTTCCAAATTCTCTTTTGCGTCTATCTCAAGCACTATTGACCCATACATAGGCTCAAAAAGCTTTTTAGCATCAACAGAGTCTTCAAATTTAAAGCCTATCATGTTTCCGAAACACATTTTACTTATCGCTTCTGCTATACCGCCGAATCTTACGGTATGGGCCGCCAGTACTTTACCTTTCCCTATTATTTCATAGATGGCGGTATAATTTCTGTCAAGCTGTTCAAAATCGGGTACTCCGTTATCATCAATCTTTAAGGGTACCAAAACAACCTTGCTTCCCGATCTCTTGAACTCGGTAGACACCGTATTATTCACATCCATTGCGGTTACAGCGAAAGAAACCAGTGTCGGAGGCACATTCATATCCTTAAAGGTTCCGGACATGCTGTCCTTTCCGCCAATAGCCGGTATCCCCAGCTTCATCTGGGTATAATATGCTCCCAAAAGTGCACTGAAGGGCTTGCCCCACTTTTTGGGATCCTTACCCAGCTTCTCAAAATACTCCTGAAGGGTTAACCGGATTTTTCTGTAATCACCGCCCATTGCAACAACTTTTGCTACGGATTCCAATACAGCAAACATGGCTCCATGGAACGGACTCCACTTGCCGATTAGCGGATTGTATCCAAAAGTCATGACCGTTCCCGTATTGGTATCACCGTCTAAAACCGGTATTTTTGCAACCATTCCCTCGGAAGGGCTCAATTGATATTTGCCTCCGAAAGGCATTAACACCGTTCCTGCACCGATGGTGCTGTCAAACCTCTCCACAAGCCCTTTTTGGCTGCATACATTAAGTCTCTGCAAATTATTAATCCAGGCCTCGGAAAGGTTGTCCAAGCAATTGCCAACCTCCACGGGCAGTTTTCCAAAATAATATTCATCCTCGGAAGGTGCCGTAACTTCCACCCTGGATCTCTGCTTTACACCGTTGGTATCTAAAAACTCTCTTTTAATACTTACAATGGTTTTGCCTCTCCAGTACATAACAAGTCTTTTTTCCTCTGTCACTTCAGCAACCGGTGTAGCTTCAAGGTTTTCTTCCCTTGCCGCTTTAATGAAAGCATCCACATTATCCTTGGACACCACTACCGCCATTCTCTCCTGGGATTCCGAAATGGCAAGCTCAGTTCCGTCAAGACCCTCGTACTTTTTGGGTACGGCATCTAAGTTTATTTTAAGTCCTTCGGCCAATTCACCTATGGCAACAGACACTCCCCCGGCTCCGAAGTCATTGCACTTTTTGATCATAATGCTAACCTCAGGCTTTCTAAACAGCCTCTGAATCTTTCTCTCCGTGGGAGGATTACCCTTCTGTACCTCAGCACCGCAGGTAAGCAGAGATTCTTCGGTGTGTTCCTTTGAAGAGCCGGTAGCACCACCGCAGCCATCCCGGCCTGTCCTTCCTCCTAACAGAATTATTACATCACTGCTTATAGGTTTTTCCCTTTTTATATTCTTTTTCGGAGCAGCACCGATTACCGCACCGATTTCCATTCTCTTAGCCACAAAATCCTCGTCATAAATCTCTGCTACTTGCCCTGTGGAAAGACCGATCTGATTTCCGTAAGAGCTATAGCCCTGAGCAGCTCCCGTGGTTATTTTCCTCTGGGGCAGCTTTCCCGGAAGCGTATCTTCAATCCTGGTTCTCGGGTCGCCGCTCCCTGTAACCCTCATAGCCTGATACACATAAGACCTTCCGGAAAGAGGATCTCTTATGGCTCCGCCAAGGCAGGTAGCCGCACCTCCGAAAGGCTCTATTTCCGTGGGGTGGTTATGGGTCTCATTTTTGAACATTACCACCCATTCCTCATTTCTTCCGTCTACATCAACATTAACCACAATGCTGCATGCATTTATCTCATCAGACTCATCCAAGTCCTCAAGCTTTCCTCTTTTTTTCAGCTCCTTCATGGCAATTACGGCAATGTCCATAAGGCAAACGTCCTTATTTTTGTCACCGTAAACAAATTTCCTGGATTCAAGATAGCTCTTGTAAGCATCTTTCAAAGGAGCAGTATATTTACCGTCTTCAATATCCACCCCTTCAATACTGGTAAGGAAAGTGGTATGACGGCAGTGGTCGGACCAATAGGTGTCAATAACTCTTATTTCGGTAACCGTTGGATTTCTCTTTTCCTCATCCCTGAAATACTGCTGGCAAAATTCCAGGTCCTCAAGAGACATGGCAAATCCCATATCATCCATAAAAGCCTTAAGCTCATCCCGGGACATGTCAATAAAACCGTCGATAACCTTGACATCCTCGGGCATATTTACTTCCACATCCAGGGTGGAAGGCTTAATAAGCGATGCTTCCTGAGATTCGATAGGGTTTATCAAATAGTTTTTTACCTTTTCATATTCCTCCTGCGAAACCTCACCCTGAAGCACTACAAGCTTTGCAACCCTGGTTTGAGGCATTTCGCCGCAAGTCAAAATCTGAACACACTGGGAAGCAGAATCAGCCCTCTGGTCATACTGCCCGGGTAAATACTCTATAGCGATCATCTTGTCTTTGGCATCTATATATATATCCTCGTCAAACACCTCGTCTACCGGAGGCTCGGAGAATATGGTCTTCTTTGAATTCTCATATTCTTCATCCGATATTCCTTCCACATCATACCTGTTAATTATTCTAACGCCCGTAAGTCCGCTTATTCCAAGGTTGTATTTTAAATCGCGGTATAGACTTTGGGCTTCAACATCAAATCCCTTTTTCTTTTCGACAAAAACCCTTCTTACTACTTTTTCCATATACATACCTCTTTCAAAATAATTTGACTGTATTTCTAAATACTTAAGTAAATAATCAGGCTTAAATTAAACCTTTTTTACAAGCATTTTAAGTTTCACACAATACATTATAATATGATAATCTGAGATTATCAAACCTTAATTGTTATAAGGGTGCATTATTAATGTAAAGAAAAATGCTTCAGAAACTTTTGTTTCGCAAGTCCAGAGCCTTTAAATACTCCTCAGGGTCGAGCAAAACTCGCTTCGCGGGAAAGGTTGCTCTCCCTTTCCTCGTCATATTAACAGGCTCTTTAGTTCGGTGAGGATGGGTTAAAAACTATCCTATAGTAATCCGTATCCAGGATCTTTGCAGAATAATTAAACTTATCCTTCACAACTTGATGTATCTGTTTCACATACTCTTCGTCATATTCCGAACCGTCGGTAAAAGTAACGGTATTGGTTTTGCTGTTATAGAACGCCCTGTCGGTAATCCAGCTCTTGTTGTAAAAAATCACAAGTGGCGGACTGTCCGAAAGAATATCCCTCCCCATAAGGAGCCTTGAATCATATTCCAATCCGAAGAGGTTGGAAATTGTCGGTATAATATCAAGACTGGAGCAGGGCTTATCCACTTTTACAGGCTTCATACCTTCTTTCCAAATAATCAAAGTGCTTTTATACAGTTCAAAATTATCTTCAACCTTGTGTCCTGCCAGTTCATCAATACTCTCTTTGGGCAATCCGTAGGGATAATGGTCGGCACTTAACACAAATACGGTTTTATCCAGCATACCTCCCTTTTCCAGCTCTTCAACCAGATATTCCAACGCCAAATCCAGTTCCTTCTGACATGCCAGATATGCTTTTGAAGTATCACTGTAAGTCAAATCCTTTACAAAGTCCTTATTCTTCCTTGCAATATAGTTTCCCCCAAAATTATACTGCAGATGCCCGCTGATAGTCATATAGTACGCATGAAAAGGCTGCTTGTCTATATACTGCGGTAATGTCACTTCCATCATTTCCAAATCCGATTCCGGCCAGGTTTCTTTTATCTTCAGTCCTCTTCCTATTGCAAAAAACTCATACCCCATATTGGGATGTGACAGTTTGCGGTCATAATAGGATGCAGTATGATTGTGATAGGCCTTTGTGACATAACCTAGATTTTTAAATTGGTTTCCCATAGCAAAAGGAAGATAATTCTTACTGGACCTTGAAAAACTCCATACACCGTTTTTGGGAATCAAGCCGGTACAGGCAACATATTCTCCGTCAGATGTGCTTACTCCCCATATAGGATTGTAAAATTGGGTAAATACAAAACCGTTGTTTGCCATTTTATAAAGCGTCGGAGTGATATTTTCGTCAACCGCATAGGACGAAAAAGCCTCTGCCGTAATAAAAATCAGGTTACATCCCTTAAACATGCCTGTATACTCGTTTTGCTGAGTAGGCTGCACCGCTGAAAAATAGTTGTGCATAGCCAGAATATTTTTGTTCTTCTCATTACTAATCAAACCCTCAAAGTCTATATTCATCAAATTGAACGGTGTCGGGCTTATAATTTCTGCAGTTCTTTCCGGTGACGGCGTAGGTGTATTAATAACATCATGCGTAATACCGTTTTCATGACCGGGGGTGTTTTTGTCATTTCCGTTTGCCGGAATATCAACGACGTCATGGTCGGCATATACCTCCTCATCCGTTTCCCATATAAGCTGCTTAATATCCAAAAGCACTGCCGGCATAAGACCAAGCTTATCAACTGCCAATTCCATGGAATTCATTTTATAATACAAAGTACGTTGGGATACCGGACTGTCACCGGTCATATTTATACAAAGCAGTCTAATCAGATAAGTTATTATAAAAGCTGTCAAAAAAAGGCCTGCTGACTTAAGATTCAATTTCTGACAAGGATATTTTTTAATATAAAGAATAGATAGTGTAACAGGCGGTATACATAATAAAATCAGCGGTATAATATTTTTAAGCAATGTTGATACCACAACATCTCCAAACTGCATGGCATCACCGGCACCTACAATGGAAAATATGTTTAAAGGTACCCTGAATATTTGATAATAAATCAACTGAACCATATAGACCAGCGCAAAAAAAGAAGTTAAACCTATTGAAACAAATTTGTCAACCTTTTTCGGTAAAATACCGGTTATTACAAATAAAAGAATGCTAAAGGGAATTGAAAACAGTACCGGGAACAAGAAGTCCGAATTTATTCCGTTTAGTCTTTGAATTTTATATATAAGCTCATTAAAGCATAAAAACAAGAAGTAAAACAATAAAAGCCAATAGGGGCTAATAAAGCAAAGAATTTTATTAATTACAGATTTAATTCTATCCATTATAGATTCAACCCAACCTTATGCATAGATAAACACCTAAGTTTTCATAATACAATATATAATACATCATACCACAAGCTATACAAAAATAAATAGTTTTTTAAAAAAACCGCATCAAACTGCTCTCTTTTATCTTTACATGTTTGTACCATATATGCTACGATATTAACAGTATAAAAAAACTAGGATTACTTAGGTTAAATTAATAGTATAGACAGTTGATTAGTTATCTTGTTTTAAAAGCACAAGCATTTTTAAATATAAAAAGCAATCTAAAAATATTAAAAGAAAGGGTGTTTCCATGTCTGAACAAATTAGGCAAATCAGTAAAAGAATTAAAGAACTGAGAGAGATTTCAGGTATTAGTGTTGAATCACTTTCAAAGGAATTGAATATCTCCGAGGAAACATACTTAGAATACGAAAGTGGTGAAGTTGACATTCCTGTAAGCTTCTTATACGAAATAGCAAACAAATTTAATGTTACTCTTTCTGAAATTCTTACCGGTGAGGCTCCCAGGCTTCATACATACTCCGTTGTAAGAAAGGATAAGGGAGTAAGCGTGGAAAGAAGAAAAGACTATAAGTATAAAAGTCTTGCATACAATTTTATCAACAAAAAAATGGAGCCGTTTCTTGTTACCGTTGAACCGGATTCCAACGATGAAATTCATTACAATTCCCATCCCGGTCAGGAATTCAACTATGTTATCGAAGGAACATTAAAGGTATTAATCAACGGTCATGAAATAATACTCAATGAAGGTGATTCCTTGTTCTTTGACTCGAGCGAAAAGCATGGAATGAAAGCATTAAACGGTAAGATTGCCAGATTTTTGGCTGTAATAATTTAATGGAGGTTTTAAAGTAATGTTAGAAAAGTATATATCAAAAATAAATTTCGATTCTTATGAGGATTTTGTTGAAAATTTCAAAATTAATATTCCGGAAAATTTCAACTTTGCATATGATGTTGTAGATGAAATTGCCGCAAAAAACCCCGACAAGATAGCTATGGTTTGGTGTGATGAAAACGGGGATGAAGCTACTTTCACTTTTGCCCAGATGAAAGAATACAGCAACAAGGCTGCCAACTTTTTCAAGAGGGCCGGAATTAAAAAAGGCGATCCCGTAATGCTGATTTTAAAAAGACGTTATGAGTTCTGGTTTGCTATTCTTGCCCTTCATAAAATAGGTGCAATAGCTATACCCGCTACACATCTTTTGACAGCAAAAGATATTATTTATCGTAACAACGCTGCGGATATAAAAATGATAGTCAGCGTTGCTGAAGATGAAGTAATTAAGCATATTGAGGATTCGTTAAAGGATTCTCCTTCCGTCAAAGTTAAAGCACTTATTAATAAAGACCGTGAAGGTTGGTTTAACTTCAACAGCGAAATTGATAAAGAATCCTCCGAATTTAAGAGACCTACCGGTGAAGACGCACCGACGAATGACGACATGATGCTCCTCTATTTCACTTCCGGTACTACCGGTATGCCCAAAATGGTAGCTCACGATTTTACATATCCTTTAGGGCATATTGTCACCGCTAAATATTGGCAAAGCGTAATGGATGACGGACTTCATTTGACTGTTGCCGATACAGGCTGGGCAAAAGCAGTATGGGGAAAAATATACGGTCAGTGGCTGGCCGGCAGTGCTGTTTTTGTATATGATTATGAGAAATTTGTTCCTCATGAGCTTCTGGATGTCATATGCAAGTACGGTGTGACTTCCTTCTGTGCACCACCTACAATTTACAGGTTCTTTATTAAAGAAGACCTCACAAAGTATGATTTCAGCAAACTCAAATATTGTGCCGTTGCAGGAGAGCCACTAAACCCTGAAGTATACAATCAGTTTTATAAAGCAACGGGATTAAAGCTGATGGAGGGTTACGGTCAAACAGAATTAACCGTTACTTTGGGCATCTTCCCCTGGATGACACCAAAGCCAGGCTCCATGGGCAAGCCTGCACCGGGTTATGTAATAGATTTGCTTGATGAAAACGGCAATTCCTGCGAGGTCGGTGAAGAAGGCCAGGTAGTTATAAGGACCGACAAGGGCAAACCTGTAGGAATGTTTATGGGATATTACCGGGATGCGGAATTGACGAAAAAGGTATGGCATGACGGAGTATATTACACCGGAGATATGGCATGGCGCGATGAAGACGGTTATTACTGGTTTGTCGGAAGGGCCGATGATGTTATAAAGAGCTCGGGATACCGTATTGGACCCTTTGAGGTAGAAAGTGCCCTACTGGAGCATCCGGCAGTTCTTGAGTGTGCAATTACTGCTGTTCCCGACCCAATCAGGGGCCAGGTGGTTAAAGCCACTGTTGTTCTTACTAAAAACTATACACCCAGCGATGAACTTGTAAAAGAGCTTCAAGACCATGTTAAAAAGGTTACCGCTCCGTACAAGTATCCTAGAATAATTGAATTTGTAAAGGAACTTCCCAAAACCATCAGCGGTAAAATAAGAAGAGTTGAAATAAGAGATAAGGATAAAGAAAATAAATAAAGTAAGTAAAGAAAAAATATTTCAGAAACTTGCTTAACTATGTTTCTTTCATATTTTTTCTTCACCAATATACTTAATCAAAACCTAAAAATCTATATACTTTTTAAGTATAGAAAAAAAGTCCTGCAATGTTATGCTAAATAACCATGCAGGACTTTTTTGGCCTCTTGGAATGAAGGAGGCAAAAGAGAAGGGACTCGATGTCCCGAGCTTTTATTCGAAATTTCAATTAATAGCACTTCTCTTAATTTACCGAAGCAAACCTTGAAAGTATTAAATTGCTTCTTTCAATAAACTTAGTCATAGCATCGGGCTCCAGCTGTGTATGACTCATCTTTGAAAGATCGTATATATGTTCACATATTAGCTTCAAATCTTCTTTTTTATCTTCCTTGTCCTTAATCTCAAGAATCGATTTAATCAGATTGCTGTTAACGTTTAGAACAAGGGTTTCTTCCTCCCCTTCAAATCCACCGAAGTTAAATCCTCCATACATTCTGCTCATTTCCTGAATTCTTCTGGTCTGTTCCGGCAGAAGAATCATTCCGGGAACCGAGGTACCTTTCAAAGCCTCCGCCTTAATTTTCAGCTTATCGTTGCCAAGGCTTTCTTTAAACACTTTTTCCAGATTCTCTGCGGTCTTCTTAAGAGAATCCTCGTCCACGCCGGCATCATTGTCTTTCATGCTATCGCTCAAATCCGCATCTATCCTCACGAACTTAACATCTTTTTCATTCATTTCCATAAACTGAATGAAATGATTGTCTATTATCGCCGACAGCACAACGGCATCAAGGCCATTATCTTTAAACATCTTTATATACTGGGCCTGCTGCTTTTCATCCGATACATAGAACACCTTGTTTTCATGCTTATCTTTATTCTTTTCAAGGTAATCCTTCAAGGTCACATATTCTCCGTATATGGTCTTAAATATAATTATATCCTTAACTCTTTCATAAAATTTCTTTTCCTTTATGCACCCGAATTTTACAAAAGGATTGATATCGTCCCAGTACTTGTTAAAGTTTTCTCTTTCATCATTGAACAATGTAGTCAGCTTGTCTGCCACTTTCTTGGTTATATGGTTGGAGATTTTATTTACATAACCGTCATTTTGCAAAAAGCTTCTGGAAACATTGAGCGGAAGATCGGGACAGTCAATGGTACCCTTCAAGAGCATCAAAAACTCGGGAATAACCTCTTTTATATTGTCCGCAACAAAAACTTGATTATAAAACAGCTTAATCTGGCCTTCAAAGCTGTCTATCTCATTTCTAAGCTTCGGAAAATACAGTATTCCTTTTAGATTAAAGGGATAATCCATGTTAAGGTGTATCCAGAATAAAGGATCATTAAAATCAAAAAATACCTTCCTATAGAAATCCTTATACTCTTGCTCGGTGCAATCCTTTGGATTTTTAAGCCATAGAGGATTGGTATCGTTTATGGGCATCGGCTCCTCCGGCTTTTCCTTGTCTTTATCATCTTTTACGGCATTGGCATCTTCAAAATACACTTCATAGGGAAGGAATGAAAAATACTTAACCAAAACTTCCCTCAATTTATAGGGCTCCAAAAACTCCTCACTGTCTTCGGCAATATGCAGTGTTACTGTAGTGCCCCTTTCTTTTCTGTCGGACTTGTCCATCTCATACTCAATACCGCTTGTACTCACCCATCTGACAGCCTCAGCATCCTTCATGTAGGAAAGGCTGTCAATCTGCACCTTGCTTGAAACCATAAAAGCAGAATAGAATCCCAATCCGAAGTGCCCTATTATCTGAGCCTCATCGGTCTTATCCTTGTACTTTTCAACAAAATCCTTTACTCCCGAAAAAGCAATCTGGTTTATGTATTTCTTTACTTCATCGGCAGTCATGCCAATTCCGTTGTCTATTATTTGTATAGTCTTTTTTTCTTTATCCACTACAACCTTTATGTAATATTTTTCGTCACTTTCGACCTCTGCTTCTCCGATAGAAACAAGCTTTTTCAATTTGCTTATAGCATCACTGCCGTTTGAAACCAACTCCCGGACAAAAATATCCTTTTCCGAGTACAGCCATTTCTTTATAATTGGGAATATATTCTCCGCATTAATGGATATAGTTCCATTTTCTTGATACATTCAGGTCCCTCCCATATTAATATTAACTGTTAATCCAAATAATTTCTTAACTAATACATATATTACAATTGTGAACAAAACCATGTCAAGGACAATTTAGCACTCAACAGCATCGAGTGCTAACAAAACCTTTTTCATAGTATTAAACCCTCGTTTTTTCTTGGTTTAATACCCTTCTAAACAGTAAGCCTTTAACCAGATTTTTATAAAGCAAGGTTAGAACCAAAAGAACAACGCTTATCAGCACAATTGTTCCTCCCGGAACCAGGTTCAAGTAAAAGGAAAGGGTAAGTCCCGTTATTATGGAAAGCATACCGTACAATACGGAATAAACCACAGTTTGCTTAAAGCTCTTTGCTATTTGAATGGCCGATGCGGAAGGAAGAACCAATAGCGAAGAAATGACCAGAACTCCTACTACCCTGGACGATACGGCAATCGTCACTGCAGTCAGAACCATAAAAATAAAATTTATCCCTTTAACCGGAACTCCGGCAAGTTGCGCGGCCTCTTCATCAAACGTAATAAAGAAAAGCTCCTTGAACATAAGAATAACAGTTAAAATGACAACAATACCGAGGGTGACTATCAATCCGAATTCAAAATCGCTTATTGCAACAATGCTGCCGAACAAATAGGATGTCAACGAAAATCCGTTTTTCACAAAGCCTGAAAATACCCCCGCAAGCCCTATCCCGGCAGATAATATAACTGCTATGGAAATCTCGGAATATTTGGGAAAAGCTCTCCTAATCTTCTCAATCCCCAAGGCCGCCGCTATGGAAAAAACCGTAGCACCTATAATAGGGTTTAATCCGGATATAAGCCCGAAGGCTACACCGGCCAAAGAAGCATGGGAAAGGGAATCCCCTATCATCGACAGTCTTTTTAAAACTATTATAACCCCTATGGCCGGAGCCATAACGGCAATCAGTATTCCAATCAAGTACGCCCTTTGCATAAACTCCAGGTTTAAAACAAAATCCTCACCGAAAATTGCAAACATTATTTTCCCTCTTTCATGCAGCAGTTTTCACAAAAATGTCTGGGAACTTGAAGATTTACATCATAACCGTAAACATCTCTAAGACTGCTGTTTATAAATTCCTTTGAGTTTTGGTTGATGATTATTTGCTTATTGGTCATACAAGCAATTTTATTTGCATGTACAGTCATTGCCCCTATATCGTGGCTTATCATAACTATCGTAATTCCCATTTCACTGTTAAGCTTCCCCAAAAGACAGTACAGAGCTCCTTCTGTCCGGGCATCTATCCCTACAGTTGGCTCATCTAAAAACATAATTTCAGGCTTTGAAACCAAAACTCTTGCTATAAACACCCTTTGCTGCTGTCCTCCCGATAAATTGCCGATCAATTTATCCTTATAATCCTCCATTCCGACAGTCTTAAGGGCATCATAAACCAAGTTTTTGTGCTCCTTATTTATCCTCTTGAAAAGTCCCACCTTAGAATACAAATTGGCACTTACAACCTCTTCCACAGTTGCAGGAAAAGCCGTATTAAAAGAATTTGCCTTCTGGGACACATACCCAATCTTGCTCCAACAGTTAAACTTTTCAATGCTCTGTCCTAAAATATTTATTTCACCCCGAAGAGGCTTAACAATATTCAAAAGCAGCTTTATAAGGGTACTTTTTCCCGAACCGTTGGGACCTATTATTCCTACAAAATCGCCCCGTTCAACTGAAAAATTCAAATTCTCCAGTACAAGCCGCTCTCCATATCCAAAGCTTAAGTCCTTTACTTCAATAACCTTTTCCATAAAATATCCGCCTCATCCATAGCACACTTTTCTTTACTCGAGAGCCTTCTTCAAAGCCTCGAGATTATCCCTCATTACAGCAAAATAATCCTTCCCTGCCTTAATATCCTCATCGGTAAGCCCATCCAGTGTTTTTAAAACCAATATTTGTGCTCCTACCTCTTTGGCAACGGTATTGGCCACCTTGGTATTTGATTTGCCATCGGTAAAAATAACCTTTATGTCATTATCCCTTATAAATTTCACTATTTCAGCCATTTTAGCCGGTGTAGGCTCAAACTCTGAATTCAGACCCTCAATAGCATTCTGTCTCAGTCCGTAAGCCTCACAAAGATATCCGAAAGCCTTATGCCCCACCACAATATCCTTTTTGGAACACTTTGACAAGGTCTCTCTATACTCCATATCCAATTCATCCAGCTTCTTGGCATTATCATCATAATTTTTCCGATAATAATCGCCGTTTTCCGGATCAGCCTTTACCAAAGCATCCTTTATAGCTTCCATCTGCTTCTTGGCTAAAAGGGGATTAAGCCAAACATGAGGGTCATATTCCGATAAATCATGGTCTTCTTCTGCGCTCTCTTTCCCGTCTTCCCGCTCTTCTTCGTGGGAATGCTCTCCTTTCAATAGCTCTATCCCTTTGGATGCTTCCACAACCAGAAGGTCCTCATTTCTAACAGAACCCAGTACCTTTTCCACCCAAGGCTCCATGCCCGCACCATTATATATAAAAACATCCGACTTCCCAATAGCGAGAATATCCTTGGGCGACGGTTCCCAATGATGTATTTCGGCACCGGCAGGAATAATATTGGTAAGCTTTAATTTATCGCCGCCGATTTTTCCTGCAAAGTCATACATGGTATAAAAACTTGTACACACACTGATTTTGCCGTCACTATCCTGACTGCCGGCTTTAAGATCTCCTGTACATCCTGAGAATATATAAAGTATGAACACCATTGGTGTAACAATCCCCAATAAGCGTCTCTTCATTGAAGCAATATATTTCATTGGAACATCCCTCTCGTAAAATGCTGTTATTAGCCAAATTATATCCATTGAAGCCCATGTTTAAACGTCTTACTTCAAATGCAAATCATTTGCATTTAAAATAATTATATATTGGCTATAACAACCAAGTCAATAGTGAATTTTTATAAAACTTTTTGGGAATAAATCAAACAAGTAAAGATTTTGCTCCATGACAATTCCATCTGCTTTTAAGACACTATTATAAAGAAAGATATGCGCAAAAAGCCGTTTATTCTTTCTTGCACTTGGGGCAAAGACCATATATCTCTAATTTATGTCCCGTTATATCAAAATCGTTTTTTTTCCCGATATCCTTTTCCAGCTTCTCCAAAGGGCAAAAATCTATCGGTACCGATTTATGGCAATTGGTACAAACCAAGTGGTGCCTATGTCCGTCCACCGTAAGCTCATACCTTGCCTTACCGTCACTCATAACGGTTTTGCTTACAAGGGATTTGGTTTCCATAAGGTCAAGGGTTCTATAAACGGTAGACAAGTTGACAGATTCACCCAGCTGCTTAATACGCAAAAAAATATCCTCAGCGGAAAGAGGGTTATCGGTACTTTCCAACACTTCAATAACCGCTTTTCTGGGCTTTGTATTTTTACATCCGATTTTAGCCAATATATCATCTGCCAACTTTTTCATATAATATCCACCCTCTAAATTTCCATAATAAGCATCACCAAAAGTGCTCCATCGGTTTAACACATTTTCTGCAAATAATCAATAATATATTCAGAATGATTTAAAAAGCTTGTAATACGATTATTTTACTTCAATTTATACATTATTTCAATAATATATCCACCGCTATAAAAATTATAACTCCACAAGCTATTGCATAGGCCATTTTAAACTTTGCTTTGCTGTCACTTTTCTCAAAATCCGTATATGGCTGTATATTCATTGAAAGAAATGTGCATTTTAGATAGTTAAACATGTATAAAAATCTCTCTTTGGCATTTTTATTAACAATAACAATAAAAACCGCAATAACTCCTCCTGCAAGGAATGAGTATATCATGATTTGAATCACTTCTCTAAAGCCCATAACCGCACCGATTGCACTAAAAAGCTTTATATCTCCGGCTCCAAGCATTCGTAATGCATATAAAAGAATCAATAGGACAAAAGGAGCAACAATACCGAGGATAGAATCCAGAAGGCCATCAAATCCATCCAGTATACATGCGGTTACAAGACCGATAAACATAAACGGAAATGTGAGTTTATTTCTTATTTTATAATGTTTGATATCACTTGCAAGTGCAATTGCTGTAAGAATTGCAACTTCCGCATATCTTATCCCTATTGTCTCCACCCCCGCAAGTTAGAAAAAAATAAGGGAGCTCTGTGCTCCCCTGAAATTGTAAAGTCTCTATTATTATTATCGTCTTTCATATAATTGAATTTTATATAAATGTAAGCCAGTTTAATATGGATATCAGTTATTTCAATCTACTTATTTGATTATCCCTCTACAGGGAATTTATTAATTTTTCTCAAAACATATCTCTTAAGCAGCGTAACGTCCAAAGAAGTAATTTCGCCGTCTCCGTCCAAATCTGCTGCAGCTCTGAATTTTGCTTCATCTTCCGGATTTGAGATTTTATATTTTCTCAATACATATCTCTTAATTAACGTTAAATCCAGTGAGTCTATACTATCATCATCATTTAAGTCTCCATATTTTACACCGACCGTTGACGTGGGTGTTGGAGTAGGTTTGATACTCGTCGGTGTCGGTGAAGGTTCAATCTCATTTCCTCCCGGAGGAACACTTCCCCAAACTCTCACATTGCCGTCATATATCGGAATATATTCGGTCTTATTGCTTATAAAGCCCTGTTCCAGACCCTGGAAGGAGAAGTCGTTGGTATTATCCCAGTTACCTTCACCATAAGGAACCGTAATGGTAAAGTATACATCTCTCTTATAATCATTCATTCCGCCCGGGAATATATTTACACCGGTAAAGTCGATATTTACATAGTAAATATTATTCGCTTCATCCCACGGCAGAAGCTGTGAAACCTTGGCACCACCGGTAGTAGTCGAATCTACAACAATCTGGTCAAGGCCTATACCCTTCGCCAAAGTTTCCGTTATATCAACAAAGTATCTGGCTGACAGCTTATCGGATCCCCTTGCCGGCCACCCGCTTCTGTTATTAATTGTTGCCTTGATATTGACAAAACCTGCTCCGGCTGCATTCACTGCCGCTTCAACAAAAAACTCTTCACCCGGAGTTTCATAAGCGGTGAGATTAGGAATAGGATTGCCGCCGTACTTTTCATACATTTTTGCAAGTACCCCTACAAAACCGGCATTATAGTCGTTTGCAACCTCATTGCATTGATAGTCGCTCAGGCTGTCATTATAATTGTCACTGCTTCCGGGACCTCCGACCAAAGCTCCCACAAGAACGTGCCTGCTCTCCGGCGGAGTATCCATCATTCCGCACCAAGATCCGTGTGCAGTTCTATGGTGGGGGTTTTTGGGCGGATTCACTCCGAATCCCACTACAAAGCTTCTTCCTGAGCTTCCCAATGCATAATCAACCTGTTTCTTGGCAAACTCTTGATACTTAGCTGCCTTGGAGGGATCACAGCCTTCCCAATCAGCATAAACACTGGCAAGAAATGCCTCGGTTGTTGCATACCTCAATGAGCCCCATCCGTCAAGCCATGCAAGGCCTTTCGGTGTGTATTGAACCTTGGTTCCGTTATATCCTGTGGTCCACCAATCAAGATGGTTTTCGATACACTGCTTATAGAAAGAATCCCCGGTAATTCTGGCTAACAGCAAATAAGTACCGAAGGATTTGTTATCCCAGCAATGAGCCCACGAATACTTGATTATAGTGGTTCCTCTTTCGGTTTCCCAATAGGGTTTATAAGACTCTGCTTTTTGAAGGTATGAATCGTCTCCTGTTGCCAGATAAAGCCATACACTTGCCCAAGTAAGCTCATCGTAAAAACCGCTGTGGGATGAGTAGTATCCTTCCGCTTTCGTGTATCCCTTATCGCTCCGTGTAGTGTCTGCAAAGGTAAACAGATCTTTTGCATGCTGAAGAAGTGTAGCTGCATATGAAGGATCAGTGGGTTTAAAAATAATCGAGGATGCAGCCATAGCCGCTGCTGTCTCGGCAACAACCGTTGAACCCGGGTTTGACGTATCCACTTTAAAGGACGGCCTTGCCATCTGCAATACCTCTGCCGGTCCCCACCAAGCATGGTCTAATGCACCGTCTCCTACCTGATAATAATACACATTCGGACTGGGATGGCATTTAATAAAGTAGTCCGTAACCCATTTAATGTTGTCAAGTATGTATGGAAGCTGTCCGCTTTTTTCATAAGCATCCCGGGACTCATACACACTCCATGCCAGCATGGTAACGGCATAAGCCATAGGAAGGTTGAATTTTACATGGTCACCGGCATCAAACCAACCGCCCGTCAGATCCAGGCCGTTGTCGGCACCGTCCTCGAGACACGAATCACCACGCCAGTTGTTTCTTGTGTTTTCAGGCAGTTTTCCTGATCTTTGAAATTCATAGAACATAATTGCCTTTTGGAGTGCTTCTCCATAGTTGAAATCCGCCGCATAAGTATCCATACCCTGCGGAAGTATCAACACGGCTATCAATACAGCCGTCAGCAAAAATACTACCGTTTTTTTCACAATCAATCTCCCCCTTGTTTTTTATATATAATATTTATTGGCATATCTATACCCATCCTGATTGATACGCCAAATTTTAACACC